>JARWZZ010000009.1 GCA_029866125.1 Limnobacter sp. | reverse complement strand
CTTGTTCACTGCATCAATTGCACGGTTCAAGTTGTTCTTGATGGTGTTGAAATCGCCGTTGTAGTTGTCTGTGATCTTCTCGGGTATGTCGCCCTTGGAGATTCGATCCACATAATTGGCAGCCACATTCAGTGGTCCAATCACCGCGTCTAGCGTTTGATTCACACCTTGCACAATCTTTCGGAAATCGCCTTCATGCTGACTTGCATCGGCTCGGGTTGAAAGCAATCCGTCCACTGCGGCTTTGCTCAACATGTCTGCGTCCAAGATCATCTTGTTCACCGCATCAATTGCACGGTTCAAGTTGTTCTTGATGGTGTTGAAGTCGCCGTTGTAGTTGTCCGTGATCTTCTCGGGAATATCACCTTTGGAGATTCGGTCCACATAATTGGCAGCCACATTCAGTGGCCCAATCACCGCGTCTAGCGTTTGGTTCACACCTTGCACAATCTTTCGGAAGTCGCCCTCATGCTGAGTTGCATCGGCTCGCGTTTCTAGTCGACCTTCCACTGCTGCATTGGCCAACATATCGGCGTCCGCCACCAGGTTATTGACCACACTGATACAGGTGTTCAGGTTGTTCTTGATGGTGTTGAAGTCACAGTTGTATTTGTCTGTAATCTTCTCAGGGATGTCACCTTTGAAGATTCGATCTACATAATTGGCAGCCACATTCAGTGGTCCAATCACCGCATCTAGGGTTTGATTCACACCTTGCACGATTTTTCTAAAATCGCCTTCATGCTGACTTGCATCGGCTCGGGTTGAAAGCAATCCGTCCACTGCGGCTTTGCTTAACATGTCTGCGTCCAAGGTCATCTTGTTCACCGCATCAATTGCACGGTTCAAGTTGTTCTTGATGGTGTTGAAATCGCCGTTGTAATGGTCTGTAATCTTTTCAGGGATGTCACCCTTGGAAATTCGATCCACATAATTGGCAGCCACATTCAGTGGTTCAATCACTGCATCCAAAGCGTCATTGATATTTGATCCCAAATGTTGAATCAGTCCCGACTTCCCTTCAAGATCAATTCGCTTGTCAAGCACACCTTGTCGAATACTTTCAACGAGGTTACTCACCTCTTCCGTAACATACTTCTCTTCGGTGACGTCGACCCATTCCGCCATCAAACCGAGCTTCTCTCCATGATCTCCAAACAAAGCCTGCACGCGCAGACGGAAGTCTTTTAAGCCGAACTTGAGCGGAACCTCTTTCACACCAGTCATTTCACGCAGCATCTGAGCTGTCTTTTCTGGGTCTTTGTGATACCTATCAATCGATCCACCCATCAAATCTTCCAGCCGGAAGTTACCAAGGCGTTTGTTCAACTCAATCTGTGATTCCGACAACATTTTGTTTGCGGATTTGTTGAAATAGCTCAATACACGGTCGTTGTCCGCGATCATGATCTTACTGTCCACCAAATCAAGTGCAGCATTCTTGGTGGTGAGCATGTGTATGTGATCAGCAAGCTTCTGTGCTGAACCGTGTAGTTTGGTAGGGCACTTTTCTTGCCAGCCCTCAGTTCCTGTCAACACGCTGTCGAAGACAAACTTCACTTTCTCGGTTTCTTGCTCATGTAGATTCTGGATAGAAACCATTGAACTTCGAACCAATTCGGCAATTTCCCTTTCTACCCCTGAAAGGTCGGTCATCGAGTTGTCAAAACCTTTGTAATCTCCTTTTGACAACCTATCCAAGGCGTTTTTTAGTTTTGTACAGTCACTGGCATTTGCATTGAACTTAAAAAACCCCATCATTTTTCCCCATTGAGTTTTTGGAATCACCCAAATAGGTTGCCACGAACTTTGCCTTGGACAAACGTAAAATAGAGGGGTAAAACTGTGTTTGCAGTTTTTATCTGAACCGTGTGCAATTGGATAAGGGGTCAAACATCTGCCAATCAGAATTGAAAGTGAGAAAAAACGCCTATTCAACTGTGAGAAGAAGCCCTACAAAGCACTTCAAAACGGGCATTGTGGGGCTTCACAAGAAGCAAGCAGAATGGAATCAGTGAATAATTACCGCCGCCCCATTCATATACCAAGCCTCAGCGCAATCATTCAAACGCTTTTCTATGTTGGCTCGTTTTAGCTTTAAAGTCGGTGTTAGGCAGGCGTTCTCGACGGTCCACGGGTCGGTGATAACGACCAAAAATTTCAACTGCTGATAGGCTGCAAGTTGCTCGTTTGCTTGATTCCGCAACTGACTCAATTGAGCCATCAGCTCGGCACGGGATTGTTCATCAGTCAACTTAGTACGCAGGTGCTCCGCCAAAATGACGGCCGCATAAGGCGTTTCGAAGTTTGCGCCGGATACCGCGCTGGTTTCAATCAATGGGCAGGAGTTGATCAACGCCTCGATGGGCGCAGGGGCTATGTATTTGCCCTTGCTGGTTTTGAACAGCTCTTTGATGCGCCCTGTGATTTTAAGCTCACCTGTTTCTGTAATTTGCCCCAAGTCCCCGGTTCGGAAATAGCCGTCTTCAGTCAGGCAACTGGCTGTCAGTTCAGGCTGTTTGTAATAGCCAACCATCTGGCCGGGTGATCTCACCAGCACTTCGCCTTCGTCCGATATTTTAACTTCTACACCTTTGTAGGGTAGGCCTACACAACCAACGGAATGGTGGGTCTTGCTGCCAATGGAGGCAATCGCAAAGTTCTCAGTCATTCCATAGGCTTCGTACATAGGCAGTCCCAATTTTCCGTACCACTCCAGCACTTCTTTGGGCAGGGGGGCTGCACCGCTCGCGCCATATACAGCTTCATCCAAACCCATGCCAGCCAACACTTGTTTGCCCACCACCGGGCCCATTTGTGGGTTATCCAGCATTGCCCCCAACTGTTCTGCGGGCATTTTTGAAAATACACCCAGCTGAAATTTCATCCACAACCGGGGAACAGTTGCAAACAATGTGGGCTTGGCGCGTTTGATGTCTTCTACAAAAGTAGCCAAGCTTTCTGTGTAAAAAATATGACTGTGGCCTCCATATACGGATGCGCAAAATACAGACAAACGTTCCATCACATGGGCATAAGGTAGGTGAGAGAAATACCTCAGCGGTACGTCACCCATTTGCTCAATACGCCAGTTCAGTATCAATTCAGCGGCACGTGCTGTGGTTTTGAAATTATGCATCACGCCTTTGGGCTCGCCTGTTGAGCCTGATGTATAAATAATCATCGACAATTCGTCAGGCGAACGGTCGGCATTTCCTTGCAAGGCGGGGGTGTTTCGTAGCATGTCATTCCACTGCAAATGTGCAGTACCTGGCCCCAAAGGCAATTCAATGACAGGCAAATTTGCGGGCATTGCGACTTGCTGAGTCGTCCAATCATCTAGTTTTCCAATCACCAACAGGCGAGATTCGCTGTGCTCCAAGATATATCGGAGGGTGGCTGCAGATTCAGTCGGGAAAATAGTGACAGTTTTGTGGCCTGCCATCCAAATACCCAGCTCCACCATGAAGTAGTGGGCTGTGTTTTTGGAAAGTACCGCGATGGAAGAGCCGGGTGCAAAATCAAACGACTTCAAATAGGTAGCGAAACGCCGGGCTTGGTCCATGGTTTCTGACCATGTGAAGCTTTGCAGTACACCTCCACCCATGGGCTGTGTGAGTAACACATGGTCGGCAAGGTTGACTTCATGGCTGTAGGCGGATTGCAGCATGGATCGGCTGCTGCCCGGTTGGGTTTGAATCGACATAGGTCCCCTCTGATTTTCTGGTCTGTTTTTAATTGTTGGTTTGATTCAAGCATATTGAATCTAAACTGTTTTTGCGCAGGTAAAACTCCAATTGATCAATATTTTCAGAGTTTCATTTGATGTCGAATTTTTACCCCGCAGCCACTGCTGTGCAGCGAGTAATGACTGTTGGAGCCATTCTTTGCCTACTTGTTGCATGTAGTTCCGATGACATCTCCAATTCTGGCAGTGCAGCAAATTCCCGCACTGCAACAAGCCAAACTGCATTTGAGAATGTGAAAGCCACTTCCTCGTGTTCCGAGGGGGATCAACCCGAGACTGGTATTCAAGGCAGAGTGTCAATTGAAGACCGCACCAGCGGGCGAAGTCAGGATGGATACAACTGCAACCTTAAGCGAATTGGGCAGTACCAAGGCGAGGGCAGTACATGGGTCAATCCCTCCTTTAAAAACTGCGCTTACATGGCCACATCTTTCTCGGGTATTCCCACCAAGAAAATGCAAGGTGTGCAGGTTATCGACGTCAGCGATACTCAAAACCCCAAGTTTGTAAAAAGTTTGGACAGCATCGCATTTTTGCAAGGCACTTGGGAAAGTCTCAAAGTCAATGAAAAGCGCCAATTGCTGGGAGGGGTTGCCGGTGGGCCTATCGAAAGTGCAGGTTTCTTTGATGTTTACGATATCTCTGGCGATTGCACACAACCCAAATTGCTCAATGGAATTGCGGGCAGTAAGCTGACTTTGCCAGTTAATCTTCTGGGGCATGAAGGCAACTTCAGCCCGGATGGAAACACCTATTGGGCCACCAGTTCAGCAGGTGGCAGTATCACTGCAATTGACATCAAAAACCCCGCCAAGCCGCGCCCCGTGTTCATCGGCAACAGCCTGTTCCCCAACCACGGTTTTTCTTTCAATGCAGACGGCACGCGCATGTACCTCACCACGGCGGGCCCGTCTGGCGTTTTGATTCTGGATGTCAGTTCCATTCAAAATCGTGACCTCATCCCGCTTGCCAAACCAGTGGGCAGTGTGTTTTGGTTGGATGGCGCAATTTCTCAGCACACCATACCTGTGCAAATCAAAGGCAAGCCGCACTTGATTGTGGTGGATGAATTTGGCACCGGCGCTACTCGGTTTGTGGATATTTCTGACGAAACTGCGCCCAAAGTAGTCTCAAAAATCAGGCTGGAAATTCAACGGGCTGAGTATGCTGACAAGCGTCGTGCCGATTTGGGTAACAATGGTTTGTTTGGTTACGAAGCACATTATTGTGAGGTAGATCGCCCTGTTGACCCTCAGGCTTTGGCTTGTGGTTATTTTCAGTCTGGCGTACGCGTTTTTGATATTCGTGACCCTTTAAAACCGAAAGAAATTGCTTATTACAACCCGCCAGCCCAGGCTGCAAACCGCGCAATTCTTCAAGGTTCTGAGCATGTGATTAGCCGAGCAGGCGTAGGGCCATCATTGAGCGATGCACAAAACCTGGGGATTGGGATTCCCACCCAGCTTCGAACCAACGCAGACCTAAGTACCGACTGGTGCACCTCACCACCACGGTTTGTGGACAATCAATTGTGGGTGGTGTGCCAAGACAATGGTTTTATGGTGCTCGAGTTTGCAAAAGGGGTGTATCCGTTTGCAGAATAACAAATGGCTGCTCGCATTTTTTCTGGCGCTGGTGTGTGGTTTGGGTAGTGGTGCTGGTTTCCTATTTGCTCAGCACCGCATTGATGCCCGGGCGGCACAGGCTGCAAATGCCCGTTTGGAAATGGACATACCGTTTTTGCAGCACATGAGTGTGCATCATGATCAAGCCTTGACCATGGCACAAATTATTCAGGGCAAGTTGCAGAATGCCGCTCAGATTGATTCAAATGCTGTAGACCACGCCCTTATGCACAGGGCTGCAGTCCTGGGATTGGCAAAAAGTATTGAAGTCAGTCAGCGCACGGAAATGGGTATTTTTCGGGGATGGTTAATGTTGTGGGAAGCCGAATTTGTGCCCCGCAAAGTGACCATGGACTGGATGGTGCCCAATGCAAATGAGGACGAACTTGCTTTCATCAGCCGTTGCCGCGCAGTCAGCGGTGGCATGGAAGGAATGGCCACAATGGACGAGTTGAACAGGCTCAACGAAGCCACACCCACAGAAGCCGTTGACCTGTTTTTGGAACTCATGCGCAAGCACCACGAGGCTGCCTTACCCATGCTGGGTTACGCTGCACGCAATGCCCACACGCCGCAAGTCAAACAGTTGGCCTTGGCCATGTGGTCTGAGCAGCGCAAGGAGTTGCTGCAGATCCAAAAGTTGACCAAGCCGATACAAGCGGGTCGCTAAATAAATGATTGAAATTCAAATTCAAAGTCATGTTACTATACAAAATAATTAAATGTATAGTAACTCCATGTACACTGAACTAAGCCTTTCCGCTCAAACTGCTTACGGCGAGCTTTTTGATCAAGTTCAAAGCTTCGAGATGCAACGTTATTTGAACGTTGCAGGGGGCTCATTTCACAAGCGCACCATCAAAGGTTCTGACTACTGGTATTTTGGGTATCGCGACATTGATGGGAAGGGGAAGATGGTGTACGTGGGGCCCGATTCCGATCGGGTTGTTGGGCTTATTGAGTCTTTTGATGCAAACAAAGGAAATAAGTTGTCGATTCCTCAAAGCCAAGCGGCATTGGCCTTGGGATGCACGCCAACAACCAACAAACATTTCAAGATTATCAAAAGGCTCAGCGACTATGGTCTATTTAGGGCGGGTGGCATTTTAATTGGTACCCACGCATTTTTGACCTACGGAAACATGCTGGGAGTCAAGTGGCAGTCGGGCAACCGGACCATGGATGTGGATTTCGCGCATGCTGGAAAAAACATTTCTGTCGCTTTACCCGCCAATATTCGGATTGATGCACACAGTGCAATTGAATCACTGGAAATGGGTTTTCTGCCAATCAATCAACTTAACGGCCAAGTCGGCGCACAATACAGAAACCCCAAAGATGAAGAACTTCGACTGGATTTTTTAACCAGCGAAACCCGAGCTGGCCAGCCAGTCTTAATCAGTAGTCTGAATTTGAAACTTCAGCCACTGAAGTTCATGGAATTCTCTTTGTCCAATACCATCCAGACTTGCCTGATTTCAAACCTTGGTGCATGTAGGGTCAATGTACCTGCGCCCGAGCGGTTTTGTATTCACAAATTAATTGTGTATGCAGAACGACCCATCGAGGAACGAACCAAGTCAAACAAGGACCTGATGCAGGCTGCAAGCTTGTGCAAATATTTTTTGGATATGGGTCAAGAACATCGCGTAATTGCCGCCTATGAAGAAGCTGCCAACAAAGGCAAAGGATGGAAAAAGCGATTGGAGCAAGGGGTTTTGGCAATGATTGAGAAAGAGCCTGATTTGGCTAAGCTGTTTGTAATTTAAAGGTTAATAAAAATGCAAAGCACAACAATGTATGACATGGTAGTAATAGGCGGTGGGTCTGGCGGGGTTGCCAGTGCGCGACGCGCGGCCAGTCACGGCGCCAAAGTGGCCTTAATTGAAAGCCACCAACTGGGTGGTACCTGCGTCATTCGCGGTTGTGTGCCCAAAAAACTCATGCTGTATGCAGCGCAGTTTGGTCAAACCCTCAGTGGGGGTATGCAACCGGGTTGGAAAGTTGAGCAGGCCCAGTTCAGCATGGCCGATTGGCAAACGGCCAAAACTACTGAGATTCAACGCTTGGAAGGCATTTATTTCAACCTGCTGAAAAACAGTGGGGTGGAATTGTTTCGGGGGCAGGGCACCATTGTTTCGCCCACGCAAGTGAACGTGGATGGTCAAACCTTGAACACTCAACGTATTTTGATAGCCACAGGTGCCGCACCCAATCGCAAAGCCTTTCCAGGCCTTGACCTTGCTGCCACGTCGAATGAATTACTGGATTTAACCCATTTACCCAAGCAAGTTGCCGTGATTGGCGCGGGTTACATCGCGTTGGAGTTTGCCTGTATTTTGAAAGGGCTCGGTTCGAACGTGAAGGTGTTTTACCGGGATGCACTGCCGCTGCGGGGCTTTGATGCCAGCATTCGACACAAGCTGGTTGCTGCACTGACTCTACAAGGAATTGAGCTACACCCCCATTCAAAATTTGAATCACTGCAACAAAGTGGTGATGGCTTTGCTTTGAACACCGCCAACGGTACGCACCAGTTTGACTTTGTGCTGAATGCAACAGGCCGAAGCCCCAATACCCAAGGCCTTGGGCTGGAAAATATTGGAATCTCATTGGGCGCAAAAGGTGAGCTTGTTGTCAATGAATACAGCCAAACCACTGTGCCCAATGTGTTTGCCGTGGGCGATGTCACTGATCGTATGAATCTAACCCCCGTTGCAATTGCAGAAGGCCGCGCACTTGCAGAAAATGAGTTCAATGGGAAAGACTTGAAGGTGAATCACCAATCTGTGGCCACAGCCACATTCACCTCACCACCCATTGGCTCGGTGGGCTTGACGGAAGAGCAAGCTGCTGCCCGTGGTCCAACGCGGGTGTACGAGGCAGAGTTCACGCCCATGAAAACCGCATTTTCCGGTGGTAAGCAAAAAACCTATATGAAAATTCTGGTGGATGATGCAAGCGACCGTATTTTGGGCATGCACATGTTGGGCGAGGATTCGCCCGAAATGATTCAACTCCTGGGCGTGCTCTACACCATGGGTGCTAAAAAATCCGACTTGGATAAAACCATTGCAGTGCACCCCACTGCGGCGGAGGAGTGGGTTTTGATGAGCCAGCCCAATCGAACAGTCCTCAATCCAGCTTAAAAATATCGTACCCTACTGAAAACATAAAATTCATAACGGGTAGAGACATGCTGTTGAAATGGCTTAGGCAGATTGGGGATGTGACACGGGCTGATTTTCAGCTGCTCAGGCGTTATCCAAAACTCAGGTTCTCGGTGCTGGGGGTACTTTTCGTTCCTTCAATTTACGCCATTATTTACATCTCCAGTATGTGGGATCCAGAGTCCATGGCCCCCAATCTTCCCGTGGCCATCGTTAATCTGGACACTGGAACAAACTACAAAGGCGAGCCCATCAATGTGGGAAAGTCACTTGCCGAAAAACTCAATACCGATAGAAAACTTGGCTTTACTGCCGTGCAGGATGAACAACTGGCCCGTGAACAAGTACGCCAGGGGCATTTTGATTTTGCATTGATCATCCCCGCCAACTTCAGCGCCAAAGCCATTTCTGCAGAGGCCAGTGGCGTAGGGCATTTGGTGGTGTACACCTCGGAGGGTAACAATTACACCAGTGCTGGCATTGCAAAAAAGTTCGCTCCTGAAATATCACGTCGGCTTAATGAACTGTTGAATGAGCGGCGGTGGGGTAAGGTTGCGCAAATCGCTTTGGACAGTGAAGTTAAAGTCGCCAAGTTAAAGGAAGGCGTGGGTGCTCTTAATGCAGGGGCGCAGCAATTGAGCGTGGGTTTGAGCAAAGCCAATGAGGGTTCTGGTCGCCTTAAAAATGGATTGGAAAGGGCTGAGAAGGCCGGTACACAAATTGAAGAGGGTGCGGTACAGCTTCGCGATGGCGGTGTTCGTTTAACGGATGGGGTTAAGCAATTCGCCCAAGGCATTCAAACCATGAATGACTCTTTACCTTCCAACACAGATTTGATGGCTTTGAAGCAAGGTTCTGCGCAGCTACAAGATGGCCAGAAGCAGTTGAATCAAGGCTTGGGCAAACTGGAAGAGGGCTCGGTCAAACTGGTCAATGGCGTCAAGGAATTGAAAGAAAAATCCGCCGACATTCCTGTTTTTGGTGCCCGCGTGGTGGAAGGGGCGCAAAAACTGGAGGACGGATCAACCCAACTTTCACAAGGTTTAACTTCCGCAAAAGATGGCTCATCCAAGCTTGTAGAGGGCGGGACGCAGGTCAATCAGGGTGTGTCTCGTTTGACTGACGGCATGGTGAAATTGGGCGATGGCATTCGCCTGATGCATTCTAAAATGCCAGCCGATGCAGACTTGGAGCGCTTCAGTGGTGGGTTGAACACCATGGCCAATGGCACTGGGCAATTGAGTCAGGGCTTAAAGCAATTGGATGCGGGGTCTGGCCAGTTGGACCAAGGTTTGGGTCAACTGGACGCCGGTGCCAAACGGTTGGCAGAGGGGCTTCAAACCTTGGATGATGCAATTCCCTCCAAGCTGGACATACCCGCAATCAATGCGGAAGGCTTTTCTTCCACCGTTCAAACCGAGCTTGAAATTGCAGCACCTGTACAAAGCAACGGCGCGGCATTTGGTTCGAATTTTGTACCTTTGTCCCTGTGGGTAGGGGCAGTGATGACGGCCTTTTTGTTTCACTACCGCAAGTTGCCAATCAGCCTGCAGGGTCACGGGCCTTGGGCAAAAGCAATCGGAAAGATGCTGATTCCCTCGGGTATTGTTTTGGCTCAAGTGTTGGTGATGTTAATCACGGTCAGTGTGGTGTTGGGAATCACCGTCAGCCATCCCATTTATTTGATCATTACGCTGCTGACCTCATCGATCATTTTTGTCAGCATTGTGATGGCGTTGGTGCGTTGGTTGGGCGACACCGGCAAGGTGATTGCGGTGCTGTTTTTGATTTTGCAATTGTCTTCATCGGGTGCAATCGTGCCCATTGAACTGACTGGCACTTTGTTTCAAATTATTCACCCTTACCTGCCATTTACATGGGTAGTCAAAGCCACCAAGGTTGCATTGTTTGATGCGTATGATGGTTATTGGTTGATGATGTATTCAAAAATATTGCTCACACCTTTGGTGCTGTGGCCTATTGCTACTTACACCGGGCGTTGGGTGCATCAGCCGGATGAGCAATACGTGCCAGCTTTGGATGTTCAGGGATGAAATGCGGGACCTGTCGATTGTTGCCTGGAAAGATGGGTCAGTGCAAACCGACTCATGGGCAACTCTTTAACAACTCGGTCGCCCTGTAGTTTGATCTCATGGACATCCAGCAATTTAACTTCGGTTTTGTCTTTTACAAGAAAGCGGAATCGCATCTTGTCTTGCTCGTAGGTTTTGGGCAAACATTCTGCAACCACGATGACATGATCTGCAATTTGTTGGCCAGTGGACCATTTGGCGTGAGTGCAGTCTGCCAGCTCAAAATGCTTTTCGACTGACATCGACCCCAGCTCGCTCAGTTGCCCTTTCTTTACTGTTTCAATCGGGTTGGAGCCCACACAGGCAACCAAAAATGGAAGGCTAAGAACAATCAATTGACGCATCCTCTGACTCCTCAATACTTCATTAGGTGCTTATGCGGCCAAGGTCACTTTGATCTGGCTTTTATGCTTTGCGGGGGCTGTTGCTGGCAATGAACGATTTGCTGATTTAAAGTCCGGCCGAATTAACACGCCCGGCTTTTGATGGGACTGAGTGATCTGCGCTGCCCAATTTTGTTTGATGTCTCTGATGACACGCTTTCGATGTTCCTCGAAAACGATCAATGCGAGGTTACCTAGGTACACCGCACAGCCCACGCCGTAAACGGAAAATAGCACCGTGACCATCAATCGGTTGTCGGTTTGGCCATGAATCATTTGTGCGCAGATGTCGATGCTCCAAAGGAAGGCCATCGTAAACCCACCGAGCAAACAAGCAGAGGCAATTTGTTGAAGTTGCCTTGAGAGAAATTGGGAATCCGATTTACTTTGAAAAAAGTTCACGATCGCCTCCGCGGATCTTTGTTACGAGGCAAAGGATATAGATCGCACCAATTCAGTAAATCAGCAAACTTACAATCAATTGTAAAACTGTGTGAATAAGAAAAGCCGATTGCGGCTCTCGTCGCAATCGGCTTTCTATTTCAAAAAATGCTTACTTCAGTGCGATCTTTCCGTCTTTGGCTGTGATCTTGCCCATTTCAGTTTGAATCAACTTGATGGTTGCATCTGGCAGTGGAACGTAGTCCAAATCATCCGCCATTTTGTCGCCCTTTTCGAAAGCCCAGTTGAAGAACTTCAACACTTCGGAGGCCTTGGCTGCGTTGTCCTGCTCTTTGTACATCAGGATAAACGTAGCACCTGAGATGGGCCATGTTTCCGCACCCTTCTGGTTTGTCAGAATTTCGTAGAAGGCGTTCTTAGACCAGTCAGCACCGGCAGAAGATGCTTTGAATGCTGTATCACTTGGCGCTACAAACTTGCCATCTGCGTTTTGCATGTTGACGTAAGTCAGCTTGTTTTGTTTGGCATAAGCGTATTCCACATAACCAATTGAACCGGGCAAGCGAGATACGAATGCGGATACACCTTCATTGCCCTTGCCACCCAAGCCCACTGGCCACTTCACTGCTGAGCCTTCGCCCACGTCTTTCTTCCAGTCGGCACTTACTTTGGCCAAATAGTTGGTGAAAATAAATGTTGTACCTGAGCCATCAGCACGGCGAATTACACCGATGTCTTGGTCTGGCAGATTAACGCCTGGGTTCAGCTCGGTCAGGGCTTTGTCATTCCACTTGGTAATTTTGCCCAAGTAAATTTTTGAAAGCAGATCACCAGTCAGTTTGATTTCACCTGACTTGATACCAGGCAGGTTAACCACTGGAACCACGCCACCGATCACTGTTGGGAATTGCATCAAGCCTTTGGATGCAAGGTCTTCAGGTGTCAAAGGCATATCGCTTGCACCGAAGTCCACTGTTTTGGCTGTGATTTGTTTAATGCCACCACTGGAGCCAATAGACTGGTAATTCACCTTGTTGCCAGTCACCTTGTTGTATTCTGCGGCCCACTTGGAGTAAACAGGGGCAGGGAATGATGCGCCAGCGCCTGTGATTTCAGCGGCAGTAGCTACACTAAAACCTACGGAAAGGGCTGCGATGGAGAAGGCTGTCGCTGCTTTCTTAAAATTGATCATGGAATACCTCATGTGCTCTTACTAAGTTTGACTAAGTGTTACTAAGTGAATCAGTAGGACTCATGATGCAGAAGGAATGTGACAGCAATATGACTAAACTAAAATGTTCACGGAATTGTCACAATTGAACTCTTGTAATGAGAATGATTATCATTTAAGATCATATCTCGTTGTTGCAGTTCTAACCAAGCCAGTCCCGATGATGGGACTTTACACTGAGGTGAGGATCATGTGCGCTCCTTCAAATCGTCTACTGGAGATCGATCAACTGCTGATGGAAAACCAGGCTTTATGTCGTCAGTTGGCCCGTCTGCAGTCAAGGGCGAGCGAGATTATTCAGCAACGCACTGCCGAGATTGAACAACTCAACCATGTGGTTGAGTACCTGTCTGCTGAATTGCGCTGCCAAACCTGTAAAGTCAGGTTTTTAGAAACCAAAATCGAAGCATTCAGGTCGCTTTCATATTAGTGGGTTTGACATAAAAAAAGCTGCCCAAAACGAGCAGCTTTTCCAAATTTGTCGCCAGCAAAAATCAGCTGGCAAACTTTGCAATCATTCCAAATTAATAAGCAATGTCAGCACGGCGGTTTTCAGCCCAAGCTGCTTCGTTGCTGCCTTCTGCTTTTGGCTTTTCTTTGCCGAAGCTCACAGTTTCCATTTGTGATTCTTTTACGCCCAGTGCTTTCATCTGGTTCTTGACTGCTTCAGCGCGGCGCTGGCCCAAGGCCAAGTTGTACTCGCTGCTGCCGCGTTCATCCGTGTTGCCTTGAATCACGATTTTGCGGTCTGTCTTGGAAGTCAGGTAGTTGGAGTGGTTGGTCACCACATCCTTGTACTCGCTTTTTACAGAGTAGCTGTCCAAGTCAAAATACACGCTGCGCTTGGCCAAGATGCCTTTTGGATCGTTCAAAGGATCCACTTCAGTGGGAGTCACTGTGGGGATAGCCTGGTTGTTGCTTGGCTGTGAAGGCGTTGAAGCTGTCACTGGCTTTTTGGCTGTTTCTGTAGTGCTACAAGCTGCGGCCAATGTAACCAAAGCCAAAACGGAAGCTTTTTTCAAGTCGAACTGAATCATTTAATTTCCCTGCGAAATACTGATTGTTGTGAATACTTTGATGAGTGTTCATCGTTTGTGCGTCGCATTATACGCGCAACACGCTGTTTTCTAAAGGGAAACGTTGGAAGAATGTCACTAGTGGCTTTGAGTGTGCAAGCCTATGCCGTGGTTTGTTGAAATCGGCAGCTGGGTTTGCCTCAAGCAATTGTTTCGACTGTGAAAGTTTCATACCTTCAACATTTGTAAACCTTTGTAATTTATATGAATTAGAAGTAGTGGTCGAGTCTTTTTCTGGCAAATTGTTATTGTGATTACAAATACAATTGCAAACTAATGAATACTTTTGATAGTGCTTTTATCCTATTTTATTTCTTATAAGCTTTAAATGCCGTATGCCACTGAATAAAACGGTTTTGATCGCAATGAGCGATCCACTCTTACTCTCTAGCTGCGAGGCGCTTTGTCGCTCTTTGGGTTATCAGGTATTAACCATTGAGTCTGCTGAGCAGGCGCTAATTCGAATGAGCCACAGAAAGGCTCAAATTGTGATTTCTGACTGGAATGTACAGCAGGGCAAAGGTACAGACCTCTGTCAAAGCATTCGCCAAAACAAGCTGGGCATTTACACGTATTTTATTGCGGTCACCTCTTCGGCGGCCGAGTCCGACTTGCGTGGGGCGATTGACATTCAGGTTGATGAACTCATTTCCACGCCTATAAGTCGAGACAGGCTTCAATTGTCCCTAATCCAAGCCCATCGGGCATTGGAGCTGCAGCAGAGTCTTACCGAGCTCAACGAGACCTTACCAGAGACCCAACATAGTTTAGAACGTGACCTATTTTTGCTACGTCAGTTGCAAATCAGCTTGCAACCAAGGGATCAACAGCTTGTCGATGGCGTTAAGGTTCACCTGTACTCACAGGCCTTGGGATTGTTGTCGGGCGTGCAGTGTTCAGTCTTCAAAGTGCGGCCCAATAAGGTGGGCTTTATTGTTACCGATGTGAAGCATCGAGGAATTCCTGGTGCTATACGTGCCATGGGTTTTGCCCGATTGTTTTCCAATAATCCGATTGAAAGCGTAATTTTTAAAATGCGAGGTTCAGGCAGTGAGCCACTGGAGCTTCGTACATGTGATGAGGTTTTCAGTATTCTCAACACGGTGTACCAAGTTGGAGAAGATGATCTGGCCGCAGTGACTGCGCTGTATGGCATCTTCGACTCGCAGACCAAAACGATCGAAATCTCTCTAGCGGGTATGCCTAGCCCCTATTTAATTCGACGCAGCGGTCAAGTGACTCAAGTGGGTATGATCGAGACCCCCTTGGGTTTAAGCAAAAATTACCGATACGGCAGTACACGGCTTTCTGTGGATGAAGGAGATTCGCTGCTTCTGTATTCAGAGGGCTTAACTCATGTCCTCAACCCTGAAGGGCTATCGTTACCCTTCAAGTTATTGGACAAGACAATTCGCGATTGGTCTCCCATGGGTTTTGAAAGACTGCGTGGCGGCTTGATGCAAACCATTTTGTCTTGGTCTCAAAAGCCTCAGCACCATGTGTTTTCTGACGATGTGATGGTATTGGGCTTGGATTTTTTCCATGATGCGAGCACGATCCAACCCGACTCAACTCAAAATATTTCTGGTATTCAAGTGCAATCGGCAGCGTTGATTGCACCGCCTGAAGTATCAGACACTGTTGCTTCGCAAAACAATTTGAAAGGTTTTTTAAGAAGGGCATTGCTCATTTGCGATGGGCAAGAACCTCTGGATGAATTATTAATCCAGATGGGCTATTTGGGAATTGAATGCGAGTTTACTTCCGTACATGGCGGGCATGAGCATATTGACTTGGTCCCACATGACTTTGATCTTGTTTTGATTGAAGGCGACCACCCGTTCGAGCTGACCTTGAGTTGGTTGGAATTTATTAAAAAGTCCTTGGCTGACAGTTCACCCTACGTGATTGTATGTCACCCCAGCAAAGCTTCCCATCTTTCGACTGAACTGATTGAAGCAGGTGCGCATAAATTGGTTGAGTTTCCTTGTGCACCGCTTGAGTTGCAATTCCACCTTGAAACGGCCAGCCGCCACATTCAGCTCAAGCGATCAGTGGATTTGAAGGCCGCACAACTGGCGCGTATCCGGGCGGAAATGGAAGTGGAAATGGACATGGTTGCAAAGATGCAATTGCGGACCATGCCCAAGCGTATACCTGAACTGCCGCAGTTGGTGAGCCGGTGGATTTACCGAGCCGCCAAGCGAGTGTCTGGTGATTTCATGGGTGTATTTCAAATTACGCCTGCTGTGGCTGGTTTTTTTGTATTGGATGGCGACCGCGAAGGCGTGCTTGGTGCAGTGAAAGCTTGGGCATTGGCTCGATTGCTTCGCGGTGTGGATCCATTTCAGAGTCCAGATCAATCCGCAGCGGATGGAATGAGTGGCCTGAAGTCTTTGAACAGCCCCGCCCAAATATTGAAAGAGCTGAACCAGATTGTATCGAACCTGCCGGTGGGTTATCGCTTGGACTGTTCGATGGTCTTTGGCACGCTGGATTGCCAGACAGGGCAGGGTGTTTTGAGCAATGCTGGCAACCCACCGGTGTATTTGAGTCGACCCGATGGAAGCCATGAGGAGATGGGCAAAGTAAGTCCTCATATTGGTCAAAGTGCAGCAACTCGTTTTGAGGATTTGACTTTCCAAATGAGTCCTGGGGACAGGCTTTATGTGTACACCGATGGCTTGACACAACTGCTGAACCAGAATGCAACCGAAGGGGCTTTGTCTGTCAGTATGCTTCAATTGCTGGAGGCCAATTCATTTAAGCCAGCAAATCGGGTGAAGTTGGATTTGGAGTCACTGATTGAAAAAGTGACACGCCATGCAAAGCCCAAGGATGTGAGTTTGTTGATGTTGGAGTTGGAAGAAATAAGGGAAATTGAAATGCGCGATGTGGGTGTGATTGAATGGATTGACCGCTACCAGCCCATGATGATTGGCTTGTCTGGCTCCATGCAGTTTCCTTTGTTTGCAAAAGTGTTTGAAACAATTCTGAGCGATTTTTCTGGTCCGGAACTCGTGGCCAAAGTGACTGATTTTCTGACTGATAAATCGCTTTATTCAGAACAAGTTTGCACTCGTTGTCAGATGGTTTTGAATGAGTTGGTTTGCAAGGTGGAGCGAAAATCATCCAACCCAACAAGCAATCCGAACCTGATGGTGGTGTTGATTATGCATCCCAATGAGTTGGGTTTAATTTTGATCGACAACGGCCGCGCGATTGTATCTACAGTCGATGATGCATTGAAACAGACTCTGGATGGGGTTGCCAATTCGGTCGATGAGTTTCGGTTGGCGCGTCACCACGAGGAAAATCAAATGGTAGTGATGCTAAAAGGCGGGCATTAGAATAAAAAGGGCCACCGCGCTTCAAAAGCCCGGTGGCCCCATTCCAACTGCTGTGAGTTATGCAGCAGCCGTGGCAGCAACCGCACTTTTGACCATGCGTGCGCGCACCGCTTTCTTCACTTCATCGTTGGGGTTGCGCATGGAAGCGTTCACCTTTTCAACAAAGGCATCAATTTCCTTCAAGAATGCGCTGTTGTCATGTTCCCAAGGGTGGAAGTCTGCTTTGAAGTAGTCAAAGAATTCACCAACCGCTTTGCGGAAAATGCCTTCCTTACCCAGCAACATGCGGCCTACTGCCTTGTAACCTTGGATGTGTTTGCCCTTGGTGTTGGGGTCTGCAAAAACCAAGCGGGCGTGGAAATACATAATCACGGGCCAGAAAATCAGCGTGGCCAACACCATACCAAAGCGGCGGATAAAGCGGTTGTACACGTTGTCTGGCATCACTGTATTCCACACATCGTACGCGACAGCTTTGTGCTCTGTTTCTTCATACGCATGCCACTGCCACATTTGGCGGAAGCTTTCATCAGATTTTTCGCCCAACACGTTTTTGTCGCTCAACACTGCATTGGCCATAATGGCTGTGTAATGTTCCAACGCGATGGTGCCACCCAAGGCCAGTTTGCGCCCCAAGGTTTTTTGCAAACCACCCAGCAAATTCCACAGCATTTTGTCCAGCTTCAGGGCTGGCAGGCCGCTGCGATCCATCATTTCGTTGTATTCCTCGTGCTCGCGGCTGTGCAGCGCTTCTTGGCCAATAAAGGTTGTGATGGCTTTTTTCAGCTCAGGGTCTTGCACTTGGTCTTTGTAAGCACGTACAGAGTCCATAAACAAACGCTCACCCGCAGGGAACAGGACGGACAGGGCATTGAAGAAGTGCGTCACGTGTGCACCTTGCTCATGCCAGTCGTTGATGTGTTTCTCGTTCAAATTGATTTTGACGTCACGGCGAACTAATACTACTTTCATGAATGGACTCCTCGGTTTTTGAACAATCGTTTGTTCTTGACATCGGCCAATGTATCAATGAATGAGGGTGTTTACAACTGTTACCTTTAGAGTGTGTGTACAAAAAATCGAACAAACGTTTGTTTTATGCCACTGCTACGTAGTTTGCCTACAGTTTGTGGGTACTTCACGGTAGCTCGACGCCTAAAAATATAACTTTACGGATTGTGGTGAGGAGGGGGTAGGTTTAACCTAAGCCATACAAAGTGAAATGTTCTCAAGCACCAGATGACACAACCGATCCTCAACCAAGAAGCATTAGATGCCAGTAACCGCGCGCTAGGATTGCTGGCCGGTGCCACACCTCAGTCTTTTAGCAAGATTGGATACGGTTTTGCTGATTCGGTGCTTACTTCTGGCTTAACTGCAAGCACGGAAGGGGCTGGCGCTTACCTTGCAAGTATTTTCAGTAGTGACTTAGCGGCCCCAGCTTTGCCCAGCCAAGGGTCGTCCTTGTTGCTTAAAACTGTACAAGACGTCGGTACGGCAAGCCCCTTGCCTTTGCAATTGTATGAAGCTGATCCTGCTTCCTCCCTCGTGGGTTCAGCCGCTTTCAACAATTTAAATGCCGACTCTTCAGAGATGGATGACGCTTGGCAATCTGCCGCTTCTTCCCTGACCCCGTCCAGTTTGGACGATTCCAGTGCACTGTTAAACGCTCAGCCTGATGCCTCCACTTTGGTGGATTCTTCCAGCGCATTCGTTTCAGACTTGCTTGCTGATTTGCTGGCACGCTTGTCCAGTAATGATGCAGTTGCGCCCGAATTGACTGGCGAAAATCAAGCTGCATTCCGGATGCTGCTCGACTCCCTAGGCGAGAGTTTGGATGGCAGTGCTCGTGATTTTTTTCAGTCCAATGTTCAAGGCCAAGTGAAGGCAATCACCGGCGGTGTGATCGATTCACTGGGTGTTGAGGCTTTAGACCCGGTGGTTAACCCCATTCAAGACTTTGACTATTACGGCACTTCCGCTGACTTCATTCAAGACACTCGCACTGCCCTCAGCCTAAGCTCGATCGCCTTGCCCCCAATCGGCCCCACAGTTGCATGGGTCCGTGATGACCTCATACAGACTTTTAACGCCTGACATCTCGCTCTTGTTGGTTTAGAACAGAGCAAAAATTCCTAAGTAGATCAACCGATTGCATTACCCATCAGGGTGGTAAATTCGTCATTAATGGTTTTGGTTATCACCATAAATAGGTATAATGCCTACGAAAATTACCTAGACACGTTACACGGAAATGCAATTTTGAACCGCTCGCGCCACATGTGGCCTTCTTCTTTACGCACGCAAGAACTGGGTGCAATCACTGTCCTCACTGGTTTTGTCATGATGGTGGCAGTGGGTGCATTGGCTGTTTTGGGTTTGGGGCAGACCGTATGGGAAAAAAACCGTGCGCAGTATTTGGTGGATCAATCGGCAATGACCGCTGCCAGGCAGCTGAGTGACGGACCAGCATTCGAGAAAGCCTTCGAAGTGGCTGAACTCAATGGTTTGCTGCCCGACGATGTGCTTACTATTCAATGTGTCATTAATGACACAGTCACCGCCAATTGTGATGAGGCCGTAACGGCTCGAGCCACGCTGGTGCGCAAGAACAAAAGCTTTTTTCTGGGCCCCGTGTCCGATATCAACACCTCCGCTGAAGCCACCAATGCGCCAGTGGTAAGTGCCATGGTTTCTTCCAGTTTGGTCAACCTGAACTCTGAGAAATCAGCGCTACTCAATGGTTTATTGACCGGGCTAGGTGGCGGGGTCGTTAATTTGAGCGTCGCCGACTATCAAAAGCTACTCGGCGCCAATGTGGTTGTGGATGTAATCAAGCTGGGTGCGGAGTTGGGTGCGGCCACCCCTTCAGAGCTGCTTGCTTTGAATTTGACTGCTTTGGACCTGCTGCAGGAAGGTTTGGCTTTGGGGCAGGGTGATGCTCAAGACAAAACCAAATTCCAAGGCGTGTTGGGTCAAATTGCCGGGCCGCTGAACCAAGTTGCAATTCCCGTGGGCGATATTCTTGCTTTGGATTTAAGCGGTGAGACCAGCCCGGGTACCAGTCGCTTCTTGAATGTGAATTTGGGTGAGTTGGCGCAGGCTGCCATTTTGCGCTCAGCTAAAGATGGCAGCTACACCATTAGCATCAACCAAGGATTGCTGAACCTAAGCGTGGGTGTGACCATTCTGCAGGCACCGCAGATTTTTGTAGGTAGAAAGCTGCCTTTCAAGTCCCCAATCGCAGAGGGTAAAACCGCCCAAGTTGCTTTGGATATCCGCGCCGTCCAAAACTTGAATTTGGTGGTGGCCAATGCAAACGTCGACATGGCCATTCAATTGAAAGTCGCGGGTGGCTTGGCCCAGGTGGATTCTTTGACCTGCAGTATTCCCAGGGAGAATAACGTCACCTCAGTGACCGTTGTTCCTGCGCTGGCTGAGTTGTGCATTTCACAAGGTGCAGCAGACCTTAAAACCAATGTCAGTGGTTTAACCTGCGGCGCGCCAGCCAACATTGCCACCGTCACATTATTGGGTATTCCGATTGGAGTGAAGTTGGGTGCGTCTGCCTCTGCACGTGCCGACCCCACTTCCTTTGTCCTTCAGGGGGCTGCCCCTCCAGGGGTTAGCACAGGGCCTGTGTTTCTAAACTCGGGTCAATCTTTGGCGAATTTGATGGGTGGCCTCAATCTTGATCTGGAATTGAATGTGCCCTTGGTCGGTGGGCTGTTAAAGGCTTTGCTCAACCCCTTGCTTAACACGCTTTTGTCTACTTTGAACGTTGTGCTTAGCCCTGTGTTGGTGGTGGTGGGCGGAATTCTGGATGGATTGCTCACTACGCTTGGCGTTGGCCTGAATGAAGTCAATGTGACAGTACAAGCGGTGGATTGTTCAAGCGTAGTGCTTTCTAAATAGTACACCTTGTAAATATTCTGTCCGTAAAAATGCAATGACCGACTCACATCATTTTAGGTGTTTTATTTTAAAAATCCTGAATCCATGCCAAACAGTTGTAGGTATAACTCGTACAAGAGTCTAAAACTCACCAAACAAATTTGAACTACCTTTCGGAGAAATAAGATGGTCGATCAATCAGTTGGAGTTATCCAAACTCCCAATGCAGCAGTACAAGTGAACCGTGCGGGTCAAACCCTTGGTTTGGACCAAGTGACAGACTTACAGTGGGGTGATGTGATTACAAACACCTCCGCTACACCCATGGAAATCAAGATTCCAGGTCGCGGCCCCGGCCAAGGCGAAACTTTGCTTGTGATGCAGCCTCAATCGACAGCGCGTTTGCAAGAGTCTCCATCCAATCAAAGCGGTATCGCCTCACGTACTGAAGTGGTTGCAATGACTGACGGTGTAGAGCTGTATGACTTGGACAACGACATTTCCTCCGCTTTCATGACAACCGAAGACGGCGCTGCCGCAGGTTTGGTGGGTGCAGGTTTGCTCGCTGGCGGTAGCGCTGCTGGTGGCGTTGCTGCAGCTGCAGGTTTGGGTTTGGCCGCATTGGCATTGTCGGGCGATAACAACGACGAAGTCGCAGATACGGGTACAGGAACAAGCACCGGCACTGGCATCGGAACTGGCACAGGCATCGGAACTGGTACTGGCATTGGCACAGGCACTGGCATTGGTACGGGCACAGACATTGGCACCGGAACAAGCACGGGCACTGGCTCAGGAACTGGTACTGGTACAGGTGCGGGCACAGGTACTGGCGCTGGTACAGGCACCGGCGGCGGCACAGGTGACGGCACCGGAACTGGTGGCGGTACAGGCGGTGGCACAGGTGATGCTGCAGGCCCAGCCGGTGTGGTGGGTGGTTTGGCAAGCGTTAATGATTCTTTGAGCGAAACCCCGCTGGAACCATTGACTGCTGTAACTGGTGCTTTGGCTGACGGCCTAGCCACAGTGGGTGGTCAATTGGGTGGCGTGGATGAGCCTTCAGGCTTGACAGACGTACTTGCTCAAGTCATTGGTGACCCCAACAACCCGGGCCCAGTCCAAACTCAAGATGGTTTGGTTGGCTTGGTGAATTCAGTTTCTACAGGTTTGGATCAAGGATTTGACGCAGGCCAACTGTCAGCTTTGGCCCCAGTCATTGACCCATTGTCACAAACTTTGGGTTCAGACGAAGGCTCTGTAGACGGCGTGGCTCAAGGCTTGGCCAATGTGGGTGACACATTGAATCAAGACGGCAGCCCATTGGCACCCTTGACATCAGGCGTGCTTGGCCCTGTGGTGGGTGATTCAACTGGCGAAACTGGTGGCTTGCCACAAACGCTGGACCAGGTTTCTGAAGGTTTGACTGATCTGACCAACCCTGACTCAGCACTGGCTCCGTTGAATGCATTGACTGACCCTCTGGGCGGTGGTGTTGAAACACTGGCTGATGGTGTGGCCACTTTGGGTCAAGCAATCACAGATGCGTCTGCCCAAGACCCAAGCGGTTTGGCTGCAACTGTAGGCGATTTGTTGGGTGGTCAAGCCACACCAGGAATGAGCAGCGGTGCAAGCCCATTGGATGGTCTGCCAGGTTTGGACCAACTGTCCAGCTTTCTGCCGTAATTGATTTGATGGCCATGTAAGACGGAGATTCAACCCTCCGTAGCCTTAAACCACCACTTGCTGCCCATCAGCCAGTGGTGGTTTTTTCATTTGGGAGGCGTATTCGAATACACTAATTAGATGATCAAATCCCTTACTATCTTGCTGGCGTTTCAGGCTTTGGGCGAGTTGCTCGCTTTGACCTTGGTCCCGGTGATGCCCGGCCCAGTTTTAGGGCTCATTTTGCTGTTTGTGTTTTTGATTGCCCGCAAAGGGCCAGATGTAGAGCTTGCCCACACCTCTGCGGTGTTTTCTGCCCATTTGGGTTTGCTTTTCGTGCCTGCGGCGGTGGGCGTGGTGGTTTTTCTACCCCTGTTGAAAGATTTTGCTTGGCCCTTGTTGGCTGCGTTGGTGGCCAGTGTGGTGTGCAGCTTGGCCGTGTCTGCGTGGTTACTCAACAAGCTGGCCATGCGCTTTGGCTTGGGGGCTGACGAAGCCAATAAGGAGGGTACCGATGAGGTTTGACGCCCAAAACCTTCCTCAACTGTGGGTGTACCTCAGCGGCAGCCCATTGACCGCCTTGTTCATGACTTTGCTGGCTTACCAATTGGCGGTGTGGCTTTACCAAAGGTCGGGCAACCACCCCATGGTCAACCCCGTGTTGGTGTCTGTTTTGGCTTTGGTGGCCACGCTCAAATTGACGGGCTTAAGCTATGCCCAGTACTTTGAGGGTGCGCAATTTGTCCACTTTTTGTTGGGCACTGCCACAGTTGCGCTGGCTGTGCCTATTTATCAGGGTTTGGCGGCATTAAAAGGCCAAGTGGGCAAGGTGGTTTTGGCCCTGACTGTGGTGCTGATTGTGGGGGGAACAGTCTCTATCGCGGTGGCTGTGGGTGTGGCTTCTGTGCTGGGTGTTCCCGACGAGGTGCTGCTAAGCCTATGGCCCAAGTCGGTAACCACGCCCATTGCCATGGGTATTTCTGAGCGTTTGGGTGCCATTCCTACCTTAACTGCTGTGTTTGCGATTTTGACTGGCATCGTGGGTGCAGCGGTGGGCACCTTGATTTTCAACCGCATGGGCTTAACCCGCTGGTGGGTAAGAGGTTTTGCGATGGGTATTTCAGCGCATGGCGTGGGCACAGCCCGGGCCTTTGCGGTGCACCCAGAAGCGGGCCGTTTTGCCAGTTTGGGCATGGGTTTGCATGGTGTATTGGGCGCGGTTTTAATACCTTGGGTTTATGCTTGGTTGGGCTAGGTGGGCTGCTGAGGGAAGTTTTATTTCCCTTTAAGCCCGCTTCGGTATTGCCCGGGTGTTTGGCCTGCCCAGCGTTTAAAGGTACGGCTGAAGTTGGATGGGTCTTCATACCCAAGCTGACAGGCAATTTGCTCCACTGAAGTGGTGGAGTGCTCAAGCAGCCAACGGGCGCGCTCAAAACGTACTTCATCCAGCAAGGCTTGAAAGCTGTGGCCTTCGCTGGCCAGTTTGCGCATGAGGGTGCGGGGTGTTAAATGTTCCCGCTCTGCCACGTTTTCTAGGCTGGGCATTTTGCCTTCAATTTGACTCAATTGCATGCGTATTTTTTGGCTTAAACTGCCTCCAGAAAGTACGCGGTTCAGTTGCAAATCACATTCTTGCAGCAGGCGGGGTAGGTTTTCATCATCGGCAGCAAGGCTGGGTGAAAGGGCCATTTCCGCATCCATGGTCACTTTTAACCGGGTATGCCCAAAGCTGTTGGTTCTGGCCACTCGTTGATATTGTTCAGCCCAGTCTGGTTTGGCAAACGGCCACTCAATGCACACATGGGCTTGCAATTCTTTGCCGGTGATGGTCATAAACAATTGCTCAAGCCCCGCAACCAGTTGGCCCATTAGGTATTCACGTGATGCACCCAAATCCACTTGCTCTGCCAGCTCGATTGCGAATTCCGGGGTGTGGTGTATTTTTAAGGTGGCTAAGTTTTGCCGCAGTTGGCTGTACTTCTGCAAAATCAAAATGGCCGATGCCAGGTTGCTGCTGGCCATCATGGCTGCGCCCAAACCCCCGTGGGCTGCGGCTTGGGTTTTAAAACCCACCTCAAGCCCAAGCCAAGGGCAATCTGTAAGTTCAATGCAGTGCTGGGTAAGCTGGGCCATGTCTTGAAGTTTCAAGAATTGATTGCTTTCATGCAGTTGCGCCCAGCTGAGGGCAGAGCCCTGAAGAATGTTTTCCCGTCTAAACCCCCTGCGAGTCATTTCTGCGCACAGCAAGCGAGGGTAGACCGGGTGGACTGCAGCTTGAATGTGTGCGGTTGGGTTGCTCATTTTTTTCTGGTGGCGAATAAGGGGGCTGTCACTAAATGACGAGAATATGCCACTCCTTGCGGTGTTGTCCATCTTTGCTTTTGCCTAAGATCAAACCACTCCCAACAGAAGGATGAAAAACATGAGCTTGTCGAATACTCTGAAAAACCACCCTGGTGTTGACCCTGCCGGCGTGCGCTACAAAGACCCCAAAAAGTACCTGTGGATTTTGTCGGTGATTGCACCCTTGGCTGCACCTGCCGGGCCGTTTCTGTATTTGCAAACGGGAAATACTTATTGGTTGTGGGCATTTTTGGCTTTGTTTTACATTGGCCTGCCCGTGTTTGATTTGCTTTTTGGGGAGGACAAACAAAATCACCCTGAGAGTGCAGTGCCGCAGTTGGAAAATGACCCGTATTACAAAGGCATTACCTATGCTTTGGTGCCCATATTGGCCTTCTCGTTTTTCTACAACGTGATTTTTTTAGCAAGCCATGAGGTGCATTGGCTGCTGTGGTTGGCGGTGGCTATTACCACAGGAAGTTTGCTGGGGTTTGGTCTCAATTTGGGGCACGAGCTGGGCCACAAAAAGCGCAAGCTGGACCAGTGGCTGGCTTTGTTCACCTTGTCGCTGGGCGGTTATGGGCACTTTTCAATTGAGCACAACCGAGGCCACCACAGGCATGTGGCTACGCCGGAAGACCCCGCATCATCCCGGATGGGCGAAACCATTTACACTTTTATTCTGCGTGAAATGCCCGGTGGTTTTTTCAGGGCTTGGAACATTGAAAAAGCAAGGTTGGAAAGGTTGGGCAAGTCGGCATGGAGTTTGCAGAATGAAATGTTGGTTTGTTTGGGTTTAACCACAGTGATGTACACCGCATTGATTGCCGCATTTGGCTGGCCTATGGTGCCCGTGTTGGCGGTGGTTGCATTTTGGGGTGCATTTCAACTGACATCAGCCAACTACATTGAGCATTACGGTTTGCTGCGCAAAAAATTGGCAGATGGCCGCTATGAAAACTGCCAACCCCATCACTCCTGGAACAGCAACCATTTGGTGTCCAATTTGGTGGTGTTTCAATTGCAACGCCATTCCGACCACCATGCCAATCCAGCGCGTGGGTTTCAGTCCTTGCGGGATTTTCCGGAACTGCCTTCTTTACCCTCGGGTTACTTTGGCATGTTTTTGGTGGCGTACTGCCCACCCTTGTGGTTCAAAATTATGAACAAACGCTTGATTGATGTGGTGGGTAAACGTGCGGCTGACATCAATATATTGCCTTCAAAGCGTGGTCTACTCATCCGGAAATATGGTTTAGAATCATGACCACCGTTTAATTGCTCTATGTGAGGCCCATGAAAAGTCAGATCGCGAAAACAACAAGGGTCTGTAAAAGTGGGCTTTTGGTGCTGCCGCTGTGGGCGGCGCTTTTGTGTGCTGTGCCGGGGTGGGCCCAAGCTCAAGCTGAAGTTCAAACCGAAATCAATACCCCAGCAAATGTTTCAGTCATTGCCCCAATTCATGGCCTAGTGAACTGGCCCGGTGCGGTGGTTTACCCCAAATTGAATGAAGGTAAACCTTTGATGACCTTGGCCGCCGGCGAAAGGGTAGAGTTGCTTGAGCAGTCCAACCTGTGGTGGAAAATTCGCCATGGCGACCAGGTGGGGTGGATTAATCGCTTGTTGCTTGAACCCAGTACGGCTGAAGAAACCCGCCCCGATTTTCCAAAGCCAGAAGGGGTGCCCCGGGTTAGCCAAGGCGCCCAGCCGATACTCAACCTGCCAGAGCAGCCCCCCGCCAAACCATTGAGCACACCCGAGCCTGAACCCCTTGCCCGTTCTGCGTTCCAAACATCCATGTTGGAGTTGGATGCTGCATGGAAGGCCAAATTCCAAAAGAGAGGACTGGACGCCAAACAGCCGGACGAGCAATTTACCGCCCAACTGATGAAGAACAGCAAGTTGGCATGGGCACCGCAGGTGATTGCCCCCTCGCGATTGGTGATTGGCAAAGATTACTTCAAGCTGTGGCTGAAGTCGTCAAAAGCGGGTTTTGTGTATGTGTGGTCCGAAGCCGAGGACGGTGAGCTGACCTTGGTTTTTCCCAACCAAAGGGACATGGACCACCGGGTAACAGCAGGTGAAATACTTTACTTGCCCCGTAAAAATTGGCAGATTAAATCCACCGGCCCTGCTGGGCAGTCACGCTTGATGGTGATGGTCAGCGAGGTTCCTCGCGCTTTGCCACCACCCGCCCCGCTGATGGACGAAATTTCAGCATCCTTGGCCCCGGATTACCTTCCAAGTTTGGTGGGGCACGAGGTTTTGAAAAGGCATCCTTTCTGGATGAGTACCCAAACCGCTTTGGGCGACAACCCCGCCTTGTTGCATTTTCTGAATCCTGATTTGTCAAAAGAGGATTGCAATCCAAAAAAGCCACAATGCAGTAATAACTACGGCGTAAAGTCCATTAAATTGATGAAAGTCGAACCCGTACCTTAAAAGAGAAGTTTTATGAAGCGTCGTGAAGTGCTTAAAGTAATAGCAGCCAGTTCTTTGGTGGGTTGTGGCGGAAATGAAGAACAAGCACTTCGTACTTCACCGAATGAAGTCCCTGGACTTACCCCCAACCCTCCATCCACGCCCAATCAGCCTGTTTCAACCCAAGAGTTCACCGATGCCTTGCCCGAGCCGGGCGCCGAACCTGCCAGCTTTAACTACCCCTTGGTGTTGGCTTTGCCGTTTGCGCATGGCGTGGCCAGTGGCGACCCCCTTTCTGACCGGGTTATTTTGTGGACACGCGTTACCCTGCTGACCTACCCCGCAGCGGGTGTGTTGGTGCGTTGGGCTGTCAGCAAAACGCCCGACATGAAAAACCCGGTTAAAACGGGTCGGCAAACCGTGGTGGCTGAGCGGGATTGGACCCTGAAAGTGGATGTGTCTGGCCTTCAGCCTGCAAGCACGTATTACTACCAATTTTCTACCGGCACCCACCAAAGCATTGTGGGCAGGACTCGCACCGCACCCGCACAAATGGTCGAGGCTATTCGCTTTGCCGTGCTGTCCTGTTCAAGTTATTGGTCAAGCACCTGGAGCGGGTTTGCTGCCATTGCCAAACGGGATGACCTGGATTTGGTCGTGCATTGTGGCGACTACATTTACGATTTTGTGGATGAAGACGAGCAAGTGCGCGCCCGCAAAGGCAGGGCCACCACCAACGATGTGGACTACCGGGATTGGCTGAACTTGGATGAATGCAGAAGGCGCTATGCCCTGTTTCGGTCAGACCCGAATTTGATGGCGGCCCACCAACAACACCCTTGGTTTATTACATGGGACAACCACGACATTGACCCAGACTTCGGCAATGAACTACCCACCAGATTGGCAGAGGGTTTGAAGTCGGTTTGTACCTTGCAAGACACCACGCAAGCCTTTTGGGAGTGGACCCCTTCACGCCCATTGAAAGCCGACGGAAGCGGGGAGTTTTTACTGTACCCCGACACGGAATACCCTGTGCCGGTGGACACCAAGTTGGTTTACCGCAGCTTGCCCTATGGGCCTTTGGCCTCGTTCCGGGCTTTGGATACCCAAATTTTACTGCCCGGTTACAAGCAAGCTGCCGATGCAAGCCACCTGCCCAACGGCACGCCCACCTTGTTTGGTAAAAAACAATTCAATTGGCTGTTGGACGGTTTGCGCAAAGAAGAAAAAGACGGCGTGGTGTGGAAGGTACTCAATAACCAAACCTGGATTGCGCCTTGGGTAGTGCCGAATGTGACTGGTGCGCCTGTTTTCCCTTTGCCCACGCGGTGGAGCGATTACCCGGGTGAGCGGACTGCGTTGGTGAACGCATTGAGAGGGGGTGCTGATGGTGTACCGGCCGTCAATGGTTGCGTGTTTGTGTCCGGGGATATGCACGGAAACTGGGCATCCGACTTGGTGGCCGACAACGAGACTGCTTACCTCAACGGCTACTTGGCGGCCCCGCCCGTGCCATCCACGCGGGCTGGTGCAATCGCGGAGAATATTGCCGCAGGCACTCTCAGGTTGACGTCTACCAACCTGCCGGGCATCAATGCCCGTTCATTGTCTGCCGCGGTCGAGTTTGCTCCATCATCCATGGGTCGAGGCGGTGCGGACGAGTTGGTGGCCAATGCGGCCCCCGGCTTGCCATTCCCCTTGCAAGTGGCTGCAACCCGGGCGATTGAAACAGCCACTTTGGCAGGCAACAAGCATGTTCAATTCATGGAATGGGTTGAGCATGGCTACGGCATTGTGCAATTGGATGCCAACAAGGCCCTGTTTGAATGCTGGTGGCAAAACAAGACCGTAGAAAACGCGCCGGATGTGCTGGGTATGCAATTGGTTAGTTTTGCAAAAGACGAAGCAACCCGCTTGCCTACCCCACGTTTTCGGAATCAGATTGACCCCGTCAGTGTGCATGGCATGGGCATCAACCCCTCATCAAGCCCCAGAAAATCAACCTTGGCACCCGCTGCAAATAAGGTGTTAGCTAGGTAGGTTTCAACTACCCTTGGCATAGTCCGTGCATCAGTAAAGCCAATTGGCCCCACACTGGTGCATTGGCTTATGTCATGACAGCTTCACAGCGCGTATTTAAGGTTCGCCGCCACTACAACAAGTGGGTGGCCGACCAAACCATGGAAGACTACGCCCTGCGTTTTACCGCAGGCAAAGCCCGCCACATGCCCATTTCCCGTGTGGGTAAAACAGCCTTGGGTGCCACTGCCTTTTTGGCCTTAGAGGGCATTGCCGCAGCGGTTACGCTTAGCTATGGTTTTTACAACACCGTGGCCGCCATGCTGGTGGTGTGTACGCTGTTTTTCATCATCGGTTTTCCAATTGCGTACCACTCTGCCAAACACGGTTTGGACATTGATTTACTCACCCGTGGTGCGGGGTTTGGCTACATGGGCTCAACCGTCACCTCGCTGATTTACGCGTCGTTTACCTTTCTATTTTTCGCGATTGAGGCCGCCATTCTTGCATCGGCCTTGAACCTGCTTTTTAACATCCCACTGGCATTGGGCTATTTTTTGTGCGCCGTGGCGGTGATTCCAATTGTGACGCACGGCATCACCGCCATCAGCAAATTTCAGGTGGGCACACAGGGTATTTGGATTGTTTTGCAATGCACCGCCCTTGTTGTGGTGGTGGCTTATGAGTTTCCGCAGGTGGGTGCTTGGACTGAATTTAAGCCCGATGCAGCCCAGCAAGGCGGCTTTGATATTTTGCTGTTTGGTGCTGCTGCATCTGTGTTGTTTGCCATGGTGGCCCAAATTGGCGAGCAGGTGGATTACCTGCGCTTCTTGCCCGAAAAAAACGCCAAAAACAGCAAAGAGTGGTGGACTTGGCTGGTGTTGGCTGGGCCGGGCTGGGTGTTCATTGGCATGATTAAAATGCTGCTGGGCTCTTTCTTGGCTTACCTTGCGGTGACTTCCGGCGCAAGCGTATTGGAGGCCAGCGACCCCACCCGCATGTACCAACGGGTGTTCACCTACCTGACAGAATCACCTTCCGTGTCGCTGGTGCTGGCCGGGTTGATGGTGATTGTGTCGCAAATGAAAATCAATGTCACCAATGCCTATGCAGGGTCCATTGCATGGTCTAATTTTTTCTCGAGGGTAACGCACAGCCACCCCGGCCGCGTGGTGTGGCTGGTGTTCAATGTCACGCTTGCTTTGATCCTGATGGAGTTAGGCATTTATCAGGCGCTGGAGGCCATTCTAGGCGTTTTTGCCATTGTGGCTGTGAGTTGGTTGGGTTCACTGGCGGCTGACTTATTGATCAACAAACCTTTGGGTTTAAGCCCATCATTCGTGGAGTTTAAGCGGGCGCATTTGTATGACATCAACCCGGTGGGTGTGGGGTCGATGATTCTGGCCTCCAGCATGGGCTTGCTGTGTTATTTGGGGGTGTTTGGCGAAGTAACAGCGCAGCTTTCGCATTTCGTCAGCCTTGCGGTGTGCTTTGTGAGTGTGCCTGCAATTGCCATTTTAACCAAAAGCCGTTTTTACCTGGCCCGGCAATCCATTGAAATGATTCCCGTGCGTGTAGAGCGCAATGTGTACGGCTTCAAAACATCGATTCACAAGTGTGTGATTTGCGAGAACGAATTTGAATCCCCGGACATGAGCCATTGCTCCGCGTATGAAAGTGCAATTTGCTCCCTGTGTTGCTCGCTGGATGTTCGTTGCCTGGACAGTTGCAAACCCAAAGCCCGCCTGTCAGACCAAGCCCTTGCGTTGATGCATCTGCTGTTCCCGCACCGGTGGGTGAAACGAATCAATTCACGCTTTGGCCGCTTTTTGGGTTTGTGGGCGTTGATGGGCATGCTGAACGCGGCACTGGTGTCGGTGGTATACCGCCAATTGCAAACCGACACGCAGGCCGAGGCTCACCTATTGAGCCAAGCCATGGTGATGATGTATTTTATTTTGCTGATTGTATCGGGTGTGGTGGCTTGGCTATTTTTGCTGGCGCATGAAAGCCGCTTGGTGGCGCAAACAGAATCCAACCGTCAAACCCGCAAACTGGTGCGAGAAATTGAAGCCCACAAGCTGACTGACTTTGCGCTGCAACAAGCCAAAGAGTTGGCTGAACGTGCCAATGATGCCAAAAGCCGTTACCTCAGCGGCATTAGCCATGAGTTGCGCACGCCGCTGCAATCTATTTTGGGGTACGCGCAGTTGTTGGCTGAAAACCCTGTTACACCGCCTTCACACCGGGACGGGCTGAACACCATTCAACGTAGTGGCCAGTATTTGACGGATTTGATTGAAGGTTTGCTTGATATTTCAAAAATTGAAGCAGGGCGGCTGGGCCTGAACAAAAGCCAAGTAAACCTGCCGGATTTTATTGCTGAGATGAACACCCTTTTTGGCTTGCAAGCCTCGCAAAAGGGCATTCGTTTTGTGTGTGAGGTGCTTGACCCTTTGCCCACCATGGTTTCTACCGATGAAAAACGTTTGCGGCAAATATTGATTAATGTGTTGTCCAATGCGGTGAAGTACACCCGCGAAGGCGGGGTGGTTTTGCAAATACGCTATCGCAACCAAGTGGCAGAATTCAAGGTGCAAGACACAGGGCCTGGCATTTCAGTCGATGACCAAGAACGGATTTTTCAGCCCTTTGAACGCATTCGCAATCAAGACACCATGAACCTACCCGGCACGGGTTTGGGTTTGACGATTGTGCGTTTGCTGACTGATGTAATGGGCGGTAACCTGAAGCTGCAAAGCGAAGTGGGGCAGGGCAGTACATTTACTGTCACCCTGATGTTGCCGTGGGTGCAAAGCCCCAAAGCCCTGCCTGAGGAGCCCCTGCTTATCAAGGGCTACCAAGGCCCAAGGCGTACGGTTTGCTTGGTGGATGACGACCCCGTGTTGCGCGGCTTTTTGTCCGACCTATTGGTGCCTTTGGGCTTTCAGGTGTTGGAGGCCAACAATGGGCAGGCCTGTGTGCAGCTTTTGGAGTCCATAAGCGAAGTTCAGAACATTGACCTTTTTATTCTGGATGTGGCCATGCCAGTGATGGATGGTTTGAGCTTGGTGCGCCACTTGCGCAAAACCGGGTACACGCAGCCCGTGCTTATGCTATCCGCTGATTTGAATGAACAACACCGGCAGGATGAGGACAAGTTTTTGTTCAGCGAATATTTGATTAAACCCATTAACAACCAAAAGCTGCTGCAAACCATTGGCGTGCACTTGGATTTGGAGTGGGAATACCTGCCCAAGAATGACGCAGAGGCGCACAGGCTGAGCCCCAACTTGCCCTTTCATGAAAAATTGAGCTTCCCCAAAACGGCCCTGCTGGCTGAGTTGCAGGTGAATGCTGAAATGGGTTACCGCAAGGGTGTGCTGCTTGTTCTAGAACAATTGGAACACTTACCCGACATGCCAAAGCCCACCTTGACCCATTTGCAGGACTTAACGCGCATGTGCCAGTTCGAGCGCATGAGCCAATTGCTGGCTGAGGTTCCTCGATGATGAGCAAACAACGCCGCGACGTGGTGCTGGTGGTGGACGACTCGGCCGACTCCCTCAGCATGATCAACGATACGCTGGAAAATGCGGGCATGGATGTGCTGGTTGCGCTGGAAGGCAAACAGGCGCTGACCATTGCCCAACGCATTCGCCCCGACTTGATTTTGATGGACGCCCTGATGCCGCAAATGGATGGCTTTGAAGCCTGCCGATTGCTGAAAGCCAACCCCGCATTGGCGAGCATCCCGGTTATTTTTATGACCGGCCTGACCGACACCGAAGACATAGTGCGCGGCCTTGAAGTAGGCGGCGTGGACTACTTGATTAAACCCGTCAAACCCAACGAGCTGATTGCCCGCATGAAAGTGCACCTAGCCAATGCGCGTTTAACTCACAGCGCGTATTCTGCATTGGACCACGCAGGCCAGCACCTTTTAACAGCCAACGCTTTGGGGCAAGTGCTGTGGGCCACCCCCCAAACCTACGACTTACTGGCCAACGCCAATGCCACCGAGGATTGGCAAAACCAAATTTTGTCCCAGCAATTGCGGACATGGATGTCGCAGGAACCGGATTCAAACAGCCAATTGTCCCTACGCGGCTTGGGCTACCCCCTGTTTATCCGCTTGGTGGGCAGCGAACCCAATGGCCACCGACTGTTCAGGCTGATTGATGGCCACAAAACCATGGATGCCCCACTGCTGAAAGAGCAACTGAATTTAACCGACCGTGAGGCCGAAGTGTTGTACTGGATTGCCAATGGCAAAACCAATCGGGAGGTGGCCGAAATTTTGGCAATGAGCCCACGTACAGTGAACAAACACTTGGAGCAGGTGTTTCCCAAACTGGGTGTTGAAAACCGCACTGCTGCGGCGGGGATTGCGTTGAGGGTGTTGAGTAGGAATCAGTGAGGTTTTTGAGGGGGTTCATGCATCACGTTTACCATGAGGGAAATGGATAACCTGATTCGTGTAACCGCTGCACGGAATATGCACAGAAAGGAAAAACTGATTTATGAAAGAGCTTAAGTCACTTCCAAAATTCGAAACCGAGAAAGATGAACGTGAATTCTGGGAAAGCCATGATTCAAGTGAATACCTCGATTTGAGTAGGGCCCAGCGGGCAATATTTCCGAATCTTAAACCCTCAACCAAGACAATTTCATTGAGGCTTCCCGAAGGATTATTGGATAGCATCAAAATCGAAGCAAACAAAAGAGACATTCCCTATCAGTCTCTTATCAAAGCTTGGCTGGCAAAAGATGTTCAAGAGTCTCGTCGATAACAAGTGAGCATGGTAGCTATTGCAGACGGATTCCTTGGCCCAATAAGTGTATTCAACGTCTAGATTTTGGCCGAAGCGGTCATTTGGACTTATGGACGAAGCGTTTGAGTTATTTGCAAAAGCAGTCTTAAGAACTTTGGCAGTTGTCGATGATGGTTCTGAGCTTCGAAATCGAGTTCCAGGCTCAACGTTTGGTGGTAAATAACCAAGGTTTATTTTTCATCGTGTTCATGCGATGCTTGGCAAATATTTGAAATAGTTTATTTAATGTAAACATTTGCCATGCGCGGATAAATGGATATCGCCGTTATTGTTCGATAAATCAAGTTAGACCTAAAACAAACTGAACCGGTACTCCGTGAATGAGCACAAATTTCCTAAAAAACGATTTTGAAAAAGTAAGTTACCTGTTAAATTTATTGATTGCTCATGCCACAGGCAAAACCGCAGACTCTAGCGAATATGAAAAACTTCGCTATGAATTACTTAGCAATCACCAAATTTCCAATCAATTACCAGCATGGTTAAAGCTGCATAGAAACCTGGACTCTTTCTGGGGCTTTATACAGCCAAAGTTTTCTACATATGCAGAACGAAGAACGTACCTTTCCGAGCAATTCACACCGCTACTGGACTCACTAGAGTTCGGAACAGCAGCGCCAGTAAAAACTCAAAGCACGATATCAGGCGCGACAAATAAGTCGGTAGCTAGAAACAAAAGAAATGTCTTTATTGTTCATGGCAGAGATAACGAGGCTAAACATGAGGTTAGTCGCTTCATAGAAAGCTTAGGCCTTAAAGCAATCATACTTCATGAGCAAGCCAGTTCAGGCATGACCATCATCGAGAAAATTGAGCACTATTCAAACGACGCTGACTTTGCTCTAGTTTTATACACACCCTGTGATCACGGCCGGGGCGTACATGAATCAAAAATTCCTGCCAAAAACAGAGCACGACAAAACGTTGTTTTCGAACATGGATATCTTATGGCAAAGCTAGGCAGGGAGAATGTTTGCGCCTTGGTCAAGGGAGAAATAGAAACTCCGAATGACATCAGTGGGGTGGTCTATGTTGACTTAGATGCAGCTGGCGGCTGGAGATTTGAAGTATCAAAAGAGCTCAAGGCGTGTGGTTATGCAATCAGCAATTGGTAATCACTTGGCTGGTCTAACTAGTGGTTCAAGTCGTTCGCTTCGCTCACTCTGGACCGGCTAAAGCCGGCCCCTTAACCAAACGTTAGAGCTCTCCGTGCCAAACCCTCGCAGCACCATCAAAGAAAAGCACGAGCGATTTCAAGTCGGACTTCTTATCAATGAACTGAATCGTCGACATCGCGCGAGCTATCGTGTCATTGCTGAGCCTGATCCGCCTGAAGCGATCATTCAATCAGGCCGAACTACGCGGTGGGCAGAAGTCGTTACCGCGTACTGGAATGACTCGTATGCGCGAGACTTGAACTCGTACGCCACTCCCGGCGAGGCGCACGTTTCAGTAGGTAACGGCCCGTTTATTAACATGGATGAAGAGTTCGCACTGAAATTCGTGGCGGCGGTCAAGGCCAAGTTGGAGAAAAATGGGTACGTTCCATTTAGAGACAAGTACGGGCCGGGGTACTTGCTCGTCTCCATTCACTATCCGTTCTTGAATTCAGGTTCTATGGCGCTGGTAGAGAAGATGTGGGCACAGACCGCAGTACATGATCTCGGCTGTTTTCGCTCGGTGTACGTCACGTTTCGCATCTTTGAGGGATACAGGGTGGTGCGGTGGAGGGTGATGTGACGAGCTCTAACAGGTCGGTCGACTCGGATACGTTGCGGCCTCTTGCCGCAACGTGCCGGTCACCTTTACGTTATGTTTTTTGGAGTGACCGTTGAGCATCTGCTTTACCCTGACCGCAGCGGACCTCGGTCTTACCAAAGACGTCTTTGCGATTATTGGCACATTAGGTGCCCTCGTCATAGGCGGTCTGGGCTTAAGCACATGGCGTCGACAACTCCACGGCACATCCAAGTTTCAGGTTGCTAAGAATATCCTGATTACTACATATCAAATTCAAGATGCGATTCAGGCAGTTCGTAGCCCAATGCTGTTTTTGCGCAAAGAGGAAGTTGAAGCTGGACGCAGTCTTGACGAAGAGCAGCGTATTTATTCGGAGCGCCTGACAAGCCTGTACGAAAAACGATCTGAATTGCGAGCACTCGCCCTTGAGGCGAGAGCAATTTGGGGAACTGAAGTTACAGATTGCTTCCAGCCAATTCAGGATCTGATCGGTACTCTGCGAGCAGAGATTTGGCTCCACTTTTGGCTGAAGGGCGCCTATGCCGGGCCAGGCGCACAAGTTGATCGTAGCCCTGAAAGGGTCGAGGCGAACGACAAAATTGTCTACTACGTAAATGACAAAGATGAATTTACCCAGAAGATTCAAAGTGCCGTTGACGGAGTCGAAAAGATGTATAAGGAGCGGCTTCGAGAATGAAGAAACATAACAATTCGCTACGCTCCCGATTTTCCGGTGAGCAAAGCGTTATGCTTTTCGCAAACACACGTCTTGGTTATTCCTAGGCAAAACATGACCATACGCAGCTCAAATTTCCCGGCATTGATGCACTTACTTTCTGCGGACCTCAGTTGCCGGCATATCGCGAGCTCATCTGATCGTCTTAAAGCAGCGGCATCACATTGGAAAGCATTAGACCAGGGGGTGGACGACGGTCTCTCCTATCCACCCATCGATATTGCCGCCGATTGCACTCTACTGTTAACTTCCGCTGCTGCGGTGTCTCGCTCCTTGTTTCTAGGAGATCGGAAAGGCAAGAGAGCACATAAGGCAGCAACTCGCTCAACGGCGCTAATCGCGCTTCTGGGCAGCCCTCAACTGCCAACACTTCAATCTCTGGCTGTACGCAACTCATGGGAGCACATAGACGAACGGCTAGACGACCTCCTATCAGAGCGTGCCTATACGACGTATTCTGAAATTCATGTACAAGTTCAAGCACCCAAAGTTGACACGTTTGCGCTGAGAATTTTTGATCCTGTGAACTTAGAGATCGGATACGTCCCAGATCGGATATCCATGGTCACTCTGTGCACAGAAGCCAGTGAGGTGAGATCTAGAGTAGAACAGGCAATACAGACCCTAAACATACGAGAAGTTCTCCTGTACGAATAACAGCTGAATTTCACCCAATTTCACTCCATGCCCCAGCCTAACTGTAGGCTCAACACGGACGAAAATGCTTCGCATTTTTGCTGGTTAATCCGGGCGTTATTCAACGTCGGTTCAAGATCACCTTGGAGACGCTATAAGTCGAGAGCTTCATGTCCGCTTTGGCCGAAATTACGACCCCCAGATTTAACACCTTCTTTCAGGTGAAAATTCAACTTTTACAATTCAATTCAATATTTCAAGTCCATGTTTTTTCACAATAGCTAATAGCTTGAGAGCCATTCCGCTTGGATGTTTGGCACCAGACTCCCACTTTTGCACCGTGGATTCTGTGGTGTTCAAATATTTGGCGAATATAGGCTGACTGACGTTGTTCAGTTCCCTAATTCGCTTGATCTGTTTGGGCTCAAATTGTGGCGGTGTCTCAATACAAGACTCCTGAAATTTGCGCAATGTTGCTTTGCTAACTACACCGGCCTTATGCAATCCTTCCACACTGGAATAAATCGCTTCAAACGCATCACTTTTGAATTTCTGTTTCTTTGTCATGACAAATCTCAATCCATTCTTTGTTCATCACTGCTTTGGCTATGTCTTTATCGCTCATTAAAGAATACAGATCGGCCAGTTTTCGAAATTCAATCAACTCCAAATCATCAATGTTCTGGCGCTGATTCTTAGCAAACAAATAGGCATAAACCCAATGATTTTTGGACTGAGTGAGTAGAAGCGCTCTATGCATATTTTTGTTGAGACGCTTCTTAAATACACCTCCGCCGAGGTTTTCTGCCTGTCCATTCAATACTTGCGTGATTGCTAAGCACAACTCCGAATCGGAAATTGATTCCTTTTTGGCAGCTTTTGAAAACCATCTGGTTTTAAATACGCGAAATGCATGGCAAGACTTTTCTTTCATTTAAAGGTAGCACTGGGTGTGTGTTTTTGTCAAGATTCTTGAGTTAATTGCCAACTGACTTTCAGTAACCTTCCAGAGTCAAAGGTTCCTGAATCAGCCGTTTCCACCTGTGACTACGTCAAATAACGTACCCGGTTGCGTCAAAAGCCTCATACCTCAAATGGGCGGTTTAACCCACACTGGTCTGGCCTTATTACTTTAGCCAATTGCCGCATTCCATTGCATTTCCGCTTTCCGATCATTTATGAGGTTACTTCCTATGAAATTCAAAAAACTGGGCCTGAATTTGGCCTTGATGGCTGCCACAGCAGCTGCATCCATCGGTATGACGGCCAGCGCCTACGCGGCTGACACCATCAAAGTGGGTGTGTTGCACTCCTTGTCGGGCACCATGGCCATTTCTGAAACGACGTTGAAAGACACCGTGTTGATGATGGTGGCCGAGCAAAACAAGAAGGGTGGTTTGCTGGGCAAAAAGCTGGAGGCTGTGGTGGTGGACCCCGCGTCCAACTGGCCCCTGTTTGCTGAAAAAACACGCGAACTGCTAACCAAAGACAAAGTGGATGTGATTTTCGGTTGCTGGACTTCCGTATCTCGTAAATCCGTTTTGCCGGTGATTGAAGAGTTGAACGGTTTGCTGTTCTACCCCGTGCAGTACGAGGGTGAAGAGTCTTCCAAAAACGTGTTCTACACCGGTGCCGCACCCAACCAACAGGCTGTGCCCGCAGTGGACTACCTGATGAAAGATTTGAAGGTGAAGCGTTGGGTGTTGGCAGGTACCGACTATGTGTACCCACGCACCACCAACAAAGTGTTGGAAGCGTATTTGAAGTCCAAAGGCGTGAAGCAAGAAGACATCATGATCAGCTACACACCTTTCGGTCATTCCGATTGGCAGTCCATTGTGTCTGACATCAAGAAGTTTGGTAGCGCTGGCAAAAAGACTGCCGTGGTGTCCACCATCAACGGCGATGCCAACGTACCGTTCTACAAAGAGTTGGGTAACCAAGGCATCACATCACAAAAAATTCCAGTTGTAGCCTTCTCTGTGGGCGAGGAAGAGCTGTCAGGCATCGACACCAAACCTTTGGTGGGCCACTTGGCTGCATGGAATTATTTCCAAAGCGTGAAGAGTCCTGAAAACGACGCATTCATCAAGCAATGGAAAGCTTTTGCTGGCCCCAAGCGCGTAACCAATGACCCGATGGAAGCAACTTACATCGGCTTCAAAATGTGGGTGCAGGCAGTTGAAAAAGCCAAAACCACAGCCACTGACAAAGTTGAGCAGGCCATGATTGGTCAGAAGGTTAAAAACCTGACTGGTGGCACCGCTGTGATGAACAAAAACCACCACTTGTCCAAGCCCGTGTTGATTGGCGAGATTCAGGACAATGGCCAGTTTGAAGTGGTTTCAGCCACCAAAGGCGTGGTGGAAGGTGATGCATGGTCCGACTACCTGCCAGGTTCCAAAGACCTGATTGCAGACTGGACTGCCCCAATCAAATGCGGCAACTACAACACCAAAACCAAGAAGTGTTCAGGTCAAAACTATTAATTGTTGACCCCCGGGCCTGCTCATTTATAGGGCAGGCCTTTATTGAAATTTCATGACCATTTGTTTCAGGAAACGACTGTGATTGCGCCCCGATTCCTCTTGTTCAGTGTGTTTGCAGTGCTGCTAAGCTTAACGCTGTTGGACCCACTGTGCCTGTATTCAGGTGGTGCGGCATTTGCCCAGTCCAACACTGAAGCTGCTGATGACACACCTGACGAGCCCGCACCCGTTGACTACTCTACACTGACAGTACCCGAGTTACTGAAAGCGCTAACCACCACCCCGATGGCAGAGTTGGAAGGGCTACTGATTGCGCTGGAAAGCAAGTCCACTGGGCCCGTGCTGAATTTGTTCAAAACCCTGCAAGATGGGAACCTGTATTTCAATGAGCAAGACGCCGCGCTAGTTGCGCAGGTGGAAAAGGATGGCCGCACCACACTCAGCAATGCTTTGACGGGTGAGCTTATTCCTGAAAATTCTTCTCAAGCTCAATCCATGAGCTTGACTAAAATACGTGTAAACAACGCGCTGCGTACTTATTTGAAAGGCGCAGTATCACGCCTGCAAATCAATGACCCCCAGGCCAGCATCCGTGAACAGGCAGTGCTGGGCTTGCTAGCCGAGCTGGACGAGCCCACCATTGCCGCCATCCAAAAGGTACGTTTAACCGAGAAAAACGAGCGGGTGCAAAAAGCAATGGACACCGCCTTGGCCATGTACACCTTGAGCAACGCCAAAGACCCACTGGAACGGGCCAAAGCTGTGACCCAATTGGCAGGTAGCCAGCAGGCCGCGGTACGCAACATGCTGGATGAATTGATTCTTTCTGAAACGGAACCCGTGGTACTGAAAGCCGCCTTTGAAGCCCAACAGGGCATGCAAATGCGCACCAAGTTGTATGCGTTTTTGGATCAGTTGTTTTTTGGCTTGAGCTTGGGGTCGGTTTTGTTACTGGCCGCAATTGGCTTGGCCATTACCTTTGGCGTAATGGGTGTGATCAACATGGCCCATGGCGAGATGATGATGCTGGGTGCCTACACCACCTATGTGGTGCAATTGATGATGCCCACCGCAATTGACTATTCCCTGTGGGTGGCTATTCCGCTGGCTTTTGTGGTGGCTGCTTCTGTGGGCGTGTTGATTGAGCGTTGCGTGATTCGCTTCCTGCACGGCAGGCCCTTGGAAACTTTGCTGGCCACATTTGGTATCAGCCTGATTCTTCAACAATTGGTGCGAACCATTTTTTCACCGCTGAATAGGCAAGTGTCCCAACCCGGATGGATGAGTGGCTCGGTCGAGATCAACCCCGAATTGTCCATCACCCTAAACCGCCTTTACATCTTCATCTTTGCTTTGATTGTGTTTGCCATCCTACAAATTATTCTGAAAAAAACATCCCTGGGCCTGAATGTGCGGGCTGTTTCTCAAAACCGAAACATGGCCAAAAGCATGGGTGTGCGCACCGATTGGGTAGACGCTATGACCTTCGGCTTGGGCTCTGGCATTGCTGGTATTGCCGGTGTGGCGTTAAGCCAATTGACCAATGTGGGCCCCAACCTTGGGCAAAACTACATCATTGATTCATTCATGGTGGTGGTGTTTGGCGGCGTGGGCAACTTGCTGGGCACCTTGGTGGCGGCCTTCTCGCTGGGTGTTGCCAACAAGTTCTTGGAGCCCATGACGGGTGCGGTACTCGCCAGCATCATCATCTTGGTGTTCATCATTTTGTTTATTCAGAAAAGGCCCAAAGGCTTGTTCCCACAAAAAGGCAGGGCCGCTGAATGAGCAAGCTCGACCCAACCACTTCCAAGCTATCCAAGCAGTCCATGCTTTCAAAACTCTTCACCGCCAGTCGCGAGCCTGGGGGGCGGGCAAGTCCATTCGTCGCCGTGCTACTGATCCTCACGGTGTTTGCTTCGGTTTCAAATTTATTGATCCCTGAAAGCTCAGTGTTTCATGTCAGCAACTACACCATCACCTTGCTGGGCAAGTACCTCAGTTACGCCATGCTGGCTTTGGCGGTGGATGTGGTGTGGGGCTATTGCGGCATTTTGAGTTTGGGCCACGGTGCGTTTTTTGCACTCGGTGGTTACGGCATGGGCATGTACCTGATGCGCCAAATTGGCGACCGGGGTGTGTATGGCAACCCGCTGTTGCCAGACTTCATGGTGTTTCTGGATTGGAAGGAACTGCCTTGGTATTGGACCGGCATGGATATGTTTCCATTCGCCATGTTGATGGCCCTTCTGGTGCCGGGCTTGCTTGCTTTTGTGTTTGGCTGGTTGGCTTTTCGTTCACGGGTAACTGGGGTGTACCTGTCCATCATGACGCAGGCCCTAACCTACGCGCTGATGCTGTCCTTTTTCCGCAATGAAATGGGCTTTGGTGGCAACAACGGCCTGACCGATTTTAAAGATTTACTGGGTTTTGATTTGCAGTCCAACACCACCCGTGTGGCGCTGTTTGCGATCACCGCAGTGTGTTTGTGTGGGGTGTACCTCAGCAGCCATTTCATCATGAAAAGCCGCTTGGGTAAGGTGATTGTTGCCATTCGCGATGGTGAGCCCCGCGTGCGTTTTATCGGTTACCGCACAGACCATTACAAAGTGTGGTTGTTTGTTTATTCCGCGCTCATCGCTGCTTTGGCAGGGGTGTTGTACGTGCCACAAGTGGGCATTATCAATCCGGGTGAATTCTCTCCTTTGAACTCGATTGAAGTGGTGATTTGGGTTGCCATTGGTGGGCGCGGAACCTTGTATGGTGCAGTTGCAGGCGCATTGTTGGTGAACTATGCCAAAACACGATTCACCGCCATTATGCCGGACGCGTGGCTGTTTGCACTGGGCGCATTGTTTGTGTTGGTGACGCTGTTTTTACCGAAGGGTTTGGCGGGTTTGTTCTTCAATTTAAGTGATCGATTATTCAAGGCAGCGGGCTCCATGAAATCCAATATGGAGTCGAAAACAGTATGAATGCATTCCAGCGAATCAAACACAAAGTGTCCAATCAAGCGCGTTGGTTGCCGGTTGCACCTGAAGATGAAGTGGTGGATATTTCCCACGACCTGATTTTGTATGTGGAGGGGTTGTCTGTCAGTTTTGATGGTTTTAAAGCGTTGAATGACTTGAACCTGTATGTCAAAACCGGGGAACTGCGCTGCCTGATTGGTGCCAACGGCGCGGGCAAAACCACCTTGATGGATGTGATTACAGGCAAAACCCAGCCGGACATTGGCAATGTGTATTTTGGGCAAAACATCAATTTGCTGGAACGCAGCGAGCCTGAAATTGCTCGCCTAGGCATTGGCCGAAAGTTCCAAAAACCCACTGTATTCGAGGCACACACAGTACTGGATAACTTGGAAATGAGCCTGAAAGCCAACAAGGGCATCTGGTTCAATTTGTTTGCCCAATTGTCAGCGGTGCAGAAAGACCGAATTGATGATGTGTTGGCCACCATTGGCTTGAAAGACCAGCGCAACATGCTGGCGGGTGCTTTGTCGCACGGGCAAAAGCAGTGGCTGGAAATTGGCATGCTACTGGCCTCCGACCCACAACTGCTGCTGATTGATGAGCCCGTGGCGGGCATGACTGCGCAAGAAACCGAGCGCACCGCTGAACTGCTCACTCACCTTGCTGGCGACCACACTGTGATTGTGGTGGAGCATGACATGGAGTTTGTACGCAGCATCGCCAAAACAGTCACGGTGCTGCACCAAGGCTCGGTGTTGGCTGAAGGCACCATGGACCAAATCCAGTCCAACAAGGATGTGATTGAAGTGTATTTGGGGAAGGAAGCATGATCGCCATTCAGCAACTCAATCAAAAATACGGTGGCACCCAAATTCTGTGGGATTTGGATTTGCAAGTCACCCCCGGTTCTTGTACTTGCATCATGGGCCGCAACGGCGTGGGTAAAACCACTTTGCTGAAGTGCCTGATGGGCTTGCTGCCTGTGGCCAGCGGTTCCATCAAAATCGGTGATCAAGAGTTGATTGGCTTGTCTGCCGAAAGGCGCCCCTACATGGGCATTGGCTATGTGCCACAAGGCCGCGAAATTTTTCCGATGCTGACTGTGGAAGAAAACCTGCGCCTAGGGTTGCCTGTGCGCAAAGACAAAGCCAAACAAGTGCCGGACAAAATTTTTGAGCTGTTCCCTGTATTGGCTGACATGTTGCACCGCCGTGGTGGCGACTTGTCTGGCGGCCAGCAACAGCAGTTGGCGATTGGTCGCGCCTTGGTGCTAGAGCCCAAAGTGCTGATTCTGGACGAACCGAATGAAGGCATTCAGCCCAACATCGTTAAACAGATTGGGGATGTGATCATCAAGCTCAATGAAACTGAAGGCTTAACCGTGATTTTGGTGGAACAAAAGTTGGGTTTTGCACGCAGAGTTGGCAAGGAGTTTCGGCTGATGGAAAAGGGCCGCGTGGTTGCCAGTGGCTCCATGGACAAGCTGAGTGATCAGTTGATTGCGCAACATTTGGCTGTTTGAATGGGCTCAATTTGGAACCCAGGCTCAGTCTGGAAAGCAGGTTTAAAAATTGGTTTGACCTGTAAGGCCACCTCACCGGGCGAGCCGCCCAAGACGGTTATTTCCAGTGTGGTGCACAAAGGCCCTTTGTATGTCCAAAAGGCTTTTTACCCCGAAGGGCCTGAACTGGCACATGTGTACCCGCTGCACCCACCGGGTGGTTTGGTGTCGGGTGACGAGCTGACTGTTCAGTTGGATGTGGGTAACAAGGCGCAGGCATTGATGACCACACCCGGTGCCGCCCGTGTGTATCGTGCGCGGCCTGACCGCACCCTACAAAGGCAAATCAATGTATTCAATTTGGGTGTGGATTCAAGCTTGGAATGGTTGCCGCTGGAAACCATTGTGTACCCAGATGCGCAGGCCAGTTTGAACACCGCCGTGCATTTGCAAGAGGGGTCAAAGCTGATGCTGTGGGAGGTTTGCTCACTGGGTTTGCCCGCCAGCCTTCAGGCCTTTGACTTGGGTAGTTTAAAGCAAACCTTGAATATTTACGCCCAAGGGCGCTTGTTGCTCCGCGAGCGTTTGGTGATGGATGAAAGCACACGGTCAGGATTTGAATTGCCAGTCGGGTTTCAGGGAAAGCCCGTAACAGGCTTGTATGTAGCCGGGCCATTTCATCTAGGCCAACTAGTAAGCCAGCCCGGTAGTGGTGGTTTAGCCCAGTTGTTGGACGACTTGCGTGAAATTCCAGTGGAACCCAGTTTGAAAACCAGTATGACCGAGGTGGGCGGGTTCATCCTTGTTCGAACTTTAGGCTCATGCAGTGAGCTTTCAAAGCGCTGGATGATTGAGGTTTGGAAAATCTTGCGCCCCGCCTTGCTGGGCCGTATTGCCTGCCCGCCAAGGGTATGGCGAACCTAAGCAACAACATGCATAAGAAGAGGAGAGTCTCGTGGAATTGATGCCTAGAGAAAAAGACAAACTGCTGATATTCACCGCGGCCTTGCTGGCCGAGCGTAGGCTTAATCGGGGCTTGAAATTGAATTACCCCGAAGCCATGGCCTACATTTCCATGGAAATTATGGAAGGCGCGCGTGATGGGCGCACCGTGGCGGAATTGATGAGCCACGGCCGCACAGTATTGACTGCAGACCAAGTCATGCCGGGCGTGCCCGAGCTGATTGCTGAGGTGCAGGTGGAAGCCACATTCCCGGACGGTACCAAACTGGTTACTGTTCATCAACCCATTGTGTAAGGGCAACAAGCCATGATTCCTGGCGAAATTCGGGTTGCAAACACGGGCGATTTGACCTTAAACGAAGGTCGTAAGACGGTGCGGCTACGTGTTGAAAATACCGGTGATAGGCCTATTCAGGTGGGCTCGCATTACCACTTTTTTGAGGTTAATCCAGCCTTGAGCTTTGACAGGGCCATGGCACGTGGTTTCCGGCTGAACATCATTGCAGGCACAGCAGTGCGCTTTGAGCCAGGGCAGGGTAGGGAAGTGGTTTTGGTCGAATACGCAGGCAAGCGTGAAGTGTACGGCTTTCGCGGTGAAGTGATGGGCCAATTGGATGGGGGCCAACCATGAGCACCAGTGACCAAACCCGTGTCGACCGGGTCAGCTACGCCCAAATGTTTGGCCCCACCGTGGGCGACCGGGTGCGCTTGGGCGACACTGAATTGTGGGTGCAAGTGGAAAAAGATTTCACCACCTATGGCGATGAGGTGAAGTTTGGTGGTGGAAAGGTCATCCGCGATGGCATGGGCCAAAGCCAAGTGTGTAACAACCCTGACCCTACAAACCCGGATGCCCCCACAGCCATGGATTTGGTGATTACCAATGCACTCATCATCGACCACTGGGGCATTGTCAAAGCCGATGTGGGTGTGAAGCAAGGGCGCATTGCAGGCATTGGCAAAGCAGGCAACCCAGATACGCAAGATGGCGTCACGCTCATCATCGGCCCCGGCACTGAAATAATTGCAGGTGAAGGCAGTATTTTGACTGCAGGCGGTATTGATGCACACATCCATTTCATTTGCCCGCAGCAAATGGAAGAAGCTTTGATGAGTGGTGTCACCACCATGATTGGCGGTGGCACCGGCCCAGCCACAGGCACCAACGCCACCACCTGCACACCCGGCCCGTGGTACTTGGCTAAAATGTTGCAAGCCACAGATGCAGTGCCCATGAACTTGGGTTTTTTGGGCAAGGGCAATGCCAGTTTACCCGCTGCACTTGAAGAACAACTGGAGGCGGGTGCTTGCGGGCTCAAACTGCATGAGGATTGGGGCACCACGCCTGCATCCATTCACACCTGTTTGTCAGTCGCAGAAAAATACGATGTGCAAGTGGCAATTCACACCGACACACTGAATGAAAGCGGTTTTGTGGATGACACTCTGAACGCGTTTCAAGGCCGTGTGATTCACACCTACCACACCGAAGGGGCAGGCGGTGGCCATGCGCCCGATATCATTAAAGCCTGCAGCCGTTTGAATGTGCTGCCGTCATCCACCAACCCCACACGGCCCTACACCGTCAACACGGTGGATGAACATTTGGACATGCTGATGGTGTGCCACCACTTGGACAGCAATATCCCCGAGGATGTGGCTTTTGCAGATTCCCGCATCCGCAAAGAAACCATTGCCGCCGAGGATATTTTCCACGACCGGGGCGCATTCTCCATGATTTCTTCAGACTCGCAGGCCATGGGCCGCGTGGGCGAAGTCATCATTCGCACTTGGCAAACTGCCCACAAAATGAAAGTGCAGCGCGGCCTTTTGCCTGAAGATCAAGCCTTGGGTTGCGACAACTTTCGCGCCAAACGCTACATTGCCAAATACACCATCAACCCAGCAATTACGCATGGTTTTTCGCATGAAGTCGGTTCAATTGAAGTGGGAAAACTGGCTGATTTGGTGTTGTGGAAGCCTGCGTTCTTTGCAGTCAAACCGTCCATGATTATCAAAGGTGGAATGATCGCAGCCGCCCCCATGGGCGACCCGAACGCGTCCATCCCCACCCCCCAGCCTGTGCATTACCGCCACATGTTTGGTGCCATGGGTTTGGCTGCGGCAAAAACCTCAGTCACCTTCACCAGCCAAGCGGCTTTGGATGCTGGGTTACCCGACAAGTTGGGTTTGAAGCGCACCTTGGTGGCTTGCAAAAATACACGCAACATCAGCAAGCGCAGCATGATTCACAACGACTGGTTGCCCGTGGTCACCGTGGACCCGCAAACCTATGAAGTCATTGCCGACGGTGAGTTGTTGACTTGCGAGCCCGCCGACAAACTGCCTTTGGCCCAGTTGTACAGCCTGTTTTAGGAGAGAGCCATGTTGGAAGTGTACGAACGTTTGGGCACCAATTCCCGAGCGGATATTGATGATGTGGTGGTGCTGACTTCTGACCAACGTGAACGTGGCCGATTGAAATTGACCAGCGTGACAGGCCAAGAAGTACGTGTATTTCTTGACCGTGGAAAAACTTTGTTGGTGGGCGAGCTGCTGAAAGCCACCAATGGTCAACATGTGTTGGTGCAAGGCGCACTGGAAGACGTGTGCATGGCCCACTGCCGGGATTGGCAAACCTTTGCCCGCGCCTGTTACCACTTGGGTAACCGCCATGTGAAAGTGCAAGTCGGTGAATTGTGGCTGCGCATGAAGCCCGATCATGTGTTGGAAGACATGCTGCTTGGCCTTGGCCTTGAGACGCAACACCAGCAAGCGGTGTTTATTCCAGAGAACGGCGCGTATGCAGGTGGCGGTCATGCACATTCACATGCACATTCACATGCACATGGTCACCCCCACAGCCATTCCTAAATGAACGCCCCAGACCTTCAGCGCAACACCCTTTCTGACCTCAGCATGCTGCGCCTCATGCACTTGTGCAGCGTCAGTTTGCCTGTGGGTGGCTACTCGTTTTCGCATGGGCTGGAATATGCAATTGATGCGGCTTGGGTTAAAACCCCGCTACAAGTACAGCAGTGGATTCAGTTACAAATTTTTCAGGGATTGGCGCGAGTGGATTTGCCCATTCTGCGCCTTGCCATGAGTCAGCCAGACCGACTTCAGGAACTGAATGATTTGGCTTTGGCCTGCCGCGAAAGCAAAGAATTGCGCATGACCGATCTCGCCATGGGCGAGGCCTTGCACCGCCTATTGCCCACCCTGGGTGTTGCCCCTTTTTTGGCTTTGCCCAGCGCAAATCCAATACCTCAGGCCATTCATTCAAGCAGCACTTACAAGCAACAGGCTGCATATAGCTTCGTGGTTTTGTTTGCACAAGCCTGCTTGCAATGGAATGTGCCGGTGCGTGAGGCTTGTTTAGGCTACCTGTGGAGCTGGGTAGAAAACCAAGTGGCCGCCGCCAGCAAATTGGTGCCTTTGGGGCAAACCACCGCACAAGCCATGATTGCTGCCTTGCAGCCCGACATTCCGGAAGCGGTGTATCAATCCACCCTGATTGAAGAGGACGAAATTGGTGCCTGCCTACCCGGTTTGGCCATGGCCAGCGCATTGCACGAAACACAGTATTCCCGACTTTTTAGATCCTGATCAACCGAAGCAAGAGGACCCACATGAATCAAATCAACAAACAAACCCTGCGTGTTGGAATTGGCGGCCCAGTGGGCTCTGGTAAAACTGCATTGACCAAATCCCTGTGCTTTGCCCTGCGTGAGCATTACGACATTGCCGTGGTCACTAACGACATTTACACCAAAGAAGACGCTGAGTTTTTGACCCGGCACGAAGCCCTTAGCCCAGACCGCATCATTGGCGTAGAAACCGGTGGTTGCCCACACACTGCCATTCGCGAAGACGCCAGCATGAACCTTGCTGCTGTGGACGAACTCATTAACCGCCACGGCGCGTTGGATGTGGTGTTTGTAGAAAGCGGTGGCGACAACTTAAGTGCCACCTTCAGCCCCGAGTTGAGCGACCTCACAATCTATGTGATAGATGTGTCCGCAGGCGACAAAATTCCGCGCAAGGGTGGCCCAGGTATCACCAAATCAGACTTGTTGGTGATCAACAAAATCGACCTTGCACCCATGGTCGGCGCAAGTCTTGAAGTGATGGACCGAGACGCCAAGAAAATGCGCGGCAACAAGCCCTTTGTATTCAGCAATTTGAAAGTTGCAAAAGGGTTGGACGACATCATTGCATTCATCGTCAAAGAAGGCATGTTGGAGGCCAAAGAATTACCGCCCGCAGTGGCTGTGGTTTAAGTAGGAGAATCACAATGGACACAACTCAACTTATGACATCCCTAGCAAGCTTACAAGCTGGCGCGCTGCACCCCCTACTGGGTTTGGATCACCTGTTGGCCTTGCTCGGCATGGGCATGTTGTACAAAAATTCTTCCAACACCATGAAATACGCAAGCCTGTTGTTTGTGCCGATGATGTTGCTTGCTGCAATATTAGGCCTACACGGCGCTGGTCTGCCAGAAATGGAAACCGGCATCACCTTGTCTTTGATTATTCTGGGTGCGGTGTTGATGCAAAACGCCAAAATTCCAAATGTTATCAAGGCGCCGCTTGTACTTGGTTTTGCGATGTACCACGGTTTGGCACACGGGCTTGAAATGCCGCACGCCGCGCAGCCCGCTTTCTATTTGTTGGGTATGGTGCTGACTTCAGCATTGTTGCAGGCTTTAGGAGCCAAGTTGCAAGACGTTCTGCTTGGATTCAAAACCCGTCAACCCGAAAGCAAGGCTGGCGCGGTGTTGGCGTTGGTCGGTGCCTACCTGTTTGCCTAAAAGCGGTTCAGTTATTTAGGATGCTTTTCTTTGGCCTTGATTCGTCTACGTACAGATTTAATCAAGGTCAAAGCTTCGTTCAAGTCCTTCAGCTCAATCTCAAGCCCATGAAACTTTTCAGATTCAATCAGCGCTTCCAAGTCCTCAACAATTTTCTTCAGCTTGGGTGTGTCCGGTTTGTCTTTCATGGCATTACTTCCGATAGCAAAAATTAAGTTTCCGAATAATACCAGATGTGTACCTGATCGATTATTTCAATTTCTTGATGTTTTTATGACAAAGGTTTTGAACCTTCGTTTTCCAGCAACTGAGAACATTCACGCATTCGTCACACTGCTTTGGCAAGCTAGCCGGTTTACAGGTCAACATTCACAGGGGAAACATTGTGGCCGGAGCTTTCCAAACTCTTAAAATACAACGTTGGGACGACCATCGCTATTACCATCACAGCCGCATCAATCAAACCTTGCACCTCATCAGCGCCATCAGTTTTCTGATTTCGTATGTGTTGCTGTTTATTCACCCTGCGGTTGCAGCGCTGGTGGCATGGGGCGTGTCCATGACCACACGGCAGGTGGGTCACTTCTTTTTCGAACCCAAAGGCTATGATCACATCAACGATGCCAGCTTCGAATTCAAAGAAGCTGTGAAAGTAGGCTACAACCTCAAACGTAAAGTGGTACTTCTGTCCATCTGGGCCTCCATGCCGGTCATGCTATTGATCGACCCCACATTCCTTAATTACCTGCAGCCCCATCATGATTTGATTGGTTATGCCATCAACGTCGGTTGGCTGTGGTTTTGGTTGGGTGTGGCGGGTGCATTGTTCCGCGTGGCTCAGCTTACTGTGACCCAATCGCTGGAAACAGGCGTGGTTTGGTTGATCAAAATCATCACCGACCCCTTGCACGACATCAAGCTGTATTGGTCCTCGCCAATTCACCTGCTCAAGGGCCAAATTATCGACCCCGAGCACGGAAAACAACACTTCTGATTCATCTCTCATATTCTGCAAACCTCATGCCCCTTGGCTCTCAAGGGGTGTCATATTCCCGTCATCAAAACATCATCAAGTCGTAAAGCAGCCCAGTTCAAATGCTTCCATGAACTATAAAAACACGGAGCAGGGCATGAGCCACGAACTCGATGATCTCCAAAACAAAGAAGACCGCAAGCACTACCGGGCCATCTGGATTTCCGACACCCACTTGGGCACACCCGGTTGCCAGGCGGCAAGCCTGCTGAGTTTTCTGAAACACAACGAATCCGATACGCTTTATTTGGTCGGCGACATTATTGATGGTTGGCAACTCAGAAAAACCTGGTACTGGCCCCAAGCCCACAATGATGTGGTGCAAAAGGTACTGCGATTCGCTCGTAAGGGGCACAAAGTGATTTACATCCCCGGTAATCACGATGAACAGGCCCGCCAGTTTGACGGCCTGTTTTTTGGTGGCATACCGATTGTGAAGGAAGCGGTGCACACCCTCAAAGACGGCAGGCGTTTGTTGGTGGTTCACGGCGACGAATATGACAACGTCATCCGCTACGCCAAATGGCTCGCATTCCTTGGGGACACCCTCTACAACTGGGCCTTGGCCCTAAACAGGGTTTACAACAAAATTCGCATCAAGCTGGGCTACCCCTACTGGTCGCTGTCTCAGTACCTCAAGTTCAAAGTCAAAAACGCAGTCAATTTCATACTGGATTTTGAAGAACAGTTGGTGAAGGTTGCAAGGGATCGCGGCTTCAACGGTGTGGTGTGTGGCCACATCCACCATGCTGAAATCAAGGATGTGGATGGTGTGCTGTACTGCAACGACGGGGATTGGGTGGAAAGCCTCACTGCCTTGGTCGAAACCGTGGAAGGTGAATTGCAGATTGTGCATTGGCACCAAGCCGCCCCGGTAATGAAAGTCAAACACCAGGCCTCAGTGGCTGCAATACCTGAAGGAGTAACACCATGAGAATCATGATCGTGACCGATGCTTGGGCCCCTCAAGTCAATGGCGTAGTCAGAACCTTAATGAACACCAAAGCTCAATTGATGAGCCTGGGTCATGAAGTGTCTATGGTAACTCCTGACCAATTCAAAACCTTTCCTTGTCCGACTTACCCTGAAATTCAATTGGCATGGCGGCCAAGTGCCAAAATGCAATCATTGATTGAGCAGTTCAATCCCGATTGCTTGCACATTGCCACTGAAGGCCCGCTGGGTTGGGCTGCACGCACCTACGCGCTTCAAAGTAACCGGCCATTTACCACGGCGTACCACACCAAGTTTCCAGAATATGTGAAGGCCCGGTTTGGAATCCCCTTGTGGTTTACCTACGCGATTGTGCGCCACTTCCATAAGCCTAGTGAATCAGTCATGGTGGCAACACCTTCAGTGGAAAATACGCTAAGCCAGTATGGTTTTCGAAACATCAAGCGATGGAGCAGGGGTGTGGACTTGGCACGCTTTAGCTTGCCAGCGGGTGATTCGAAGACACATGAAACTCAAGGCTTACTTGGGGTTTCCACCCACAAGCGACTGGAGCAATTTGCTTCCGACTGGTGGCAACCCGCCAAGCGCCCCGTGTTTTTGTTTGCCGGGCGTGTGGCTGTGGAAAAAAACATTGAAGCATTCCTGAAGCTGGACCTTCCAGGCGAAAAGTGGGTTGCAGGCGATGGCCCCCAGCGCGCCAAGTTGGAAGCCAAATACCCCGACGTGAAGTGGTTGGGCATGCTGGATCAAGACACTTTGGCCCATGCCTACCAACAGGCCGATGTATTCGTTTTTCCAAGCCTGACCGACACTTTTGGTTTGGTGCTGCTTGAAGCCATGGCCTGCGGGTTGCCCGTTGCCGCTTACCCGGTTACTGGCCCTTTGGATGTGGTGGGTGACAGTGGCGCAGGCGTTCTAGATGAAGATTTGTACATTGCTTGCATACAGGCTTTGGACATTCCCAAAGAAAAGGCGCGTCAGCATGCCGAGCGGTATTCTTGGCCTGCCGCCAGCCAGCAATTTTTCAATAACCTCAAGCCGATTGATCACACTCGGATTATTCGTGTGCATGCAGCTGTATATCCAACAGCACCCCAAGCATTGACCAACAAAACATCAACAATACAAAAAGCCAGCTCATGAAAGTCACAGTATTCGGAATCGGTTATGTGGGTTTGGTGCATGCCGCCGTGTTGGCGACTGCAGGCCATCAAGTGTGTTGTGTGGACACCAATGAAGAAAAAATTGCTCGCCTCAAGCAAGGCCAAGTTCCATTCTATGAGCCTGGGCTTGAACCCTTGGTGCGCGACAATTTGGCCGAAGGCCGCTTGATATTTACCACCGACGCGGCAGAAGGGGTTGCCTTCTCCAACTTGCAATTCATTGCTGTGGGTACCCCCTCTTGCACGGATGGGTCCGCCGATTTGCGTTATGTACTGGATGTAGCCTCCACCATTGCCAATTTGATGGAACAGCATCAAATCGTGATTTGCCGCTCAACCGTGCCAGTGGGCACCAACGAGCAAGTGGCCCATCGCATGGAGCAAATCCTGTTTGAGCGCAATCGCCGCGATTTGACCTTTGATGTGGCCAGCAACCCTGAGTTTCTCAAGCAAGGTTCCGCTGTGGCCGACGCAAGCAAGCCCGACCGCATCATTGTGGGCACACGCAATGCGCACACATTGGAAGTGCTACGTGATTTGTATGCGTTCAGCAACCGCAATCACGAAAAAATGATTGTGATGGACGTGCGCAGTGCTGAGCTGACCAAGTACGCCGCCAACAGCATGTTGGCCACCAAAATCAGTTTCATGAACGAGATGGCCAACCTGGCAGAAAAGCTGGGTGCAGACATTGAAGCCGTGCGCAAAGGCATCGGCAGCGACCAACGCATTGGCTACGACTTTATTTACCCAGGCATTGGTTACGGTGGGTCTTGCTTTCCCAAGGATGTACAAGCCTTGATTCAGATTGCAGAATCCTGCGGGCTGGATGCCAAAGTGCTCAAAGCCATTACTCAGCGCAATCAAGAGCAAAAGCGATTCATGCTGGACAAAATCAGCGCATATTTTGATGGTAAACTGAAAGGCCGCACTTTTGCTTTGTGGGGCCTGAGCTTCAAACCCAACACCGACGACATGCGCGAAGCACCCAGCCGGGTGCTGATGGAAGCCTTGTGGGAAGCCGGTGCAATTGTTCAAGCCTACGACCCACAGGCCATGGAAGAGGCCCAGCGCTTATATGGTCACCGTGAAGACTTGGTGCTTTGCGGCACCAAAGAAACTGCCTTGCGCGATGCAGATGCCTTGATTATTTGTACCGAATGGAAAGCCTTCCATGCGCCAGATTTCGACTTGATTCTAAACAAGTTAAAAACCCCCGTGCTGTTTGACGGGCGCAACCTGTTTGAACCTGAAAAAATGCGCCGGGAGGGAATTACCTACTATTGCGTGGGCAGACTCACTGAATCGGCCCAATGAGTTAAAACTGCAAATCCCTGACATAGGGATTGCGTTTGCGTTCCTCGCCGAAACTACCCTCTGGGCCGTGGCCCGGTATAAACACCGTGTCATTGCCCATGGGCCACAGGCGCTCTTTGATGCTGTCAATCAAGGTGTCAAAATCGCCACCCGGAAAATCGGTCCGGCCTATGCTGCCCGCAAACAGCACATCGCCCACAAATGCACGTTGGGCTTGTGGCGAGTGGAATACCACATGGCCTGGAGTGTGGCCGGGGCAGTGCCGTACATTCAAGGTACATAGCCCAATTTGAACGGTGTCGCCATCGTTCAGCCAACGGTTGGGGGTAAATGGTTTAGACGGCGGGAAGTTAAACATTCGGCTTTGATCCGCCAAACGATCAATCCAAAACTGATCGCCCTCATGCGGGCCAACAATAGGCAAGCCCAAACGGGATGCCAATTCCGCCGTGCCTCCAGCATGGTCAATGTGTGCATGGGTTAGCCAGATTTGTTCCAATTCCAAGTTTTCTGCCTTCACCGCAGCAAGCAATTTGTCCAAGTCCCCACCCGGGTCAATGACAGCTGCTTTTCGGGTTTCGTCGCACCAAACAATGGAGCAGTTTTGAGCGAATTGGGTAACGGGTATGGTTAGGTATTGAAGCATGGTAGGTTGAAAAAAGGCAGCCGAATCAGCCCATCATCTTAATCCAGCCCGGTGCTAACAAACACACTTTATGGCGCCCTTTGCATCAAAACCTGCCCCATCTTCAAACCGCTGCCTTCCTGCAGGCCTTGGGCCAAGCGGTAATGGGCGGGCACCAGCATCACCACGGTGGAGCCATGTTCAAACCAGCCCAATTCCTCACCTGCGTCTGCTTCTTGGTCATTCACCTTCAGCTCAAAAGGTGCCGTGTGTTGGTCCACCACCTTGCCCAGTGCATGCAATCGCAAAGCGCCCACCAGCACGGCTGCAACAGGCACAATCACGCAGGTTTCGCCAGTGCTTAATTCCGTAAAAATCACCGCCCGGTGGTTGCGGCAAAATAGTTTTTGCACGCGTTGGAGTGCAATCGGATTCACATTCCAGCAGTCTCCGGTAATCCAGCGCATGCCCTGAATTTTCAAACTCGCTGGGCTATGTAAACGGTGGTACATGCTGGCTGTAATCCGAATGGTCAGGTATCGATAGCCTTCCAATTGGGCTGCAGCCTCATCATCCAGCAGCAACTCACTCAGTTGATAGGGCATGCCCTTGATTTGCAATAGGGTGCCCTTTTCAATCAAGCCATGTGCACCCAAAATGCCATCGCAGGGGCTTACAAAAGTAGCGTTTTTTGCAATGGGCCTCATCCCTGGCTTCAACGCCCGGGTAAAGCAATCCCGAATGGATGTGAATTCTGATTTCTCAGCCTCATGCAAATTCAAGTTTGCACATGCATTCCAAACCCACAAAGCCGGCTTGACAAACCACCGGTGTTCCCAACGGCTAATCACCCCCATCAAGCTGGAAACCAACAACCTCGGAAAGCGGTTGGTCAATAAAAAACTCAAATCGTCCAACACGCTGGCCATTTTTAATCACGCTGTCATGCACAAGGGCTACAAAGTAACAGTCGATGATTTCAATTGTGTGTCGGAATTAAAACCATGTTGCAAACCACCAATCCAGTGTTACTCCTCGCTCTGCTGCCCGTAGCCGCGTACCTGCTGTACAAAGCCGCACTTAGGCTACAACTTTCATTGGCCAAGCAGCCGGGCTTGGTGGGGCATGTCAAAATGGCCAAGCGGGTGTCCAAATGGATTCCATACTATGGTTTGGCAGACCATGCGTTTTTTGAATCAGACCAACCCAACCCTGAAGTAGCAAAGCAACGCAAGCAAGGCTTTTTAAACTTGGCAGAGCGTTTGAGAATAAGAGACCCAGAGCTCATTACACGGATCCACACGCTTAAAAATCACCTGTCGGACTCCCGTTTCACCGGCTTGTACCGGGTGCCTTTCCAATTCAGAAAGCTGGTGTCAGAAAAGCTTACCCTCAACCCCTTCCTTAGCCATTCCAGTGGCGTGAATGTGTGGGACGAGGAGGGCCGCCAGTACATGGATGTAACTGGCTCCTATGGTTGCAATTTGCTGGGCTATGATGCTTACAAACAATTCTTAAGCGTTGCCAACAATCAGGCTCATGACTTGGGCCCAGTGCTGGGTCATTACCATCCGGTCATACTCGACAATGTAACCCGCTTGTGCAACATATCCGGCATGGACGAGGTGTCTTTCCACATGTCCGGCACCGAGGCTGTGATGCAGGCCGTTCGTCTTGCTCAATACCACACAGGCCGCAAACGCATTGTCAGGTTTGCTGGCGCCTACCACGGCTGGTGGGGCGAGGTCCAACCTGGCATTGGCAACCCTGTCAATGCGCAGCACACCCTTACTTTAAAAGAGTGCAGCGCCCGCACCTTGGCCGTACTCAAATCGCGAAACGACATCGCCTGCGTGTTGGTCAACCCTCTACAGGCTTTGCACCCCAACGGCAACGCACCTTCAGATTCCTCACTGGTGACCGGCACAAGGCGCGCCGGGTATGACAAAGCCGCTTACACCCAATGGCTGAGCGACCTGCGCGAAGTGTGCACCAGCAGAGGCATTGTTCTTATTTTGGACGAAGTGTTTCTGGGCTTCCGTTTGGGCTTAACCGGTGCCCAAGGCTATTTTGGTGTAGAGGCCGACATGGTCACCTACGGCAAAACGCTGGGTGGCGGCTTGCCTGTGGGCGTGCTGTGCGGCAAGGCGCGGTACATGGCACGCTACAAGCCTGCAAAGCCTGCTGACATCTGTTTTGCTCGGGGTACATTCAATGCCCACCCCTATGTGATGCTGGCCATGAATCAATTCCTGCACCATGTGACCGAACATCATCAAATGCGGGGGGTTGAACTGGACGCTTTGTGGGATGGTCGCGCGCAGCAACTTAATCAACGGCTTACTGCCTTGGGTTTGCCCGTGCAAGTGCGCAACATGGTGTCGGTGTGGACGGTGGTGTACAGCATCCCGTCACGCTACCACTGGATGTTTCAGTTTTACCTGCGCGATGCAGGGCTGCTACTCAGCTGGGTGGGCAGTGGGCGCCTTATTTTTAGCCACAATTTTACAGATTCAGACTTCACTGAGTTTGAAAACCGATTTGTACAAGCTGCCAAAGTGATGCAAAGCGACGGCTGGTGGACGCCGGGCGCGCGTGCCCTCAGCAGAGGGCAGATTGTTCGGTCCTTGGTGCTTGAAATGATCAATAAAACTTCAAAGGGTAAGTAATTCAACATGCCTCTTTTGGGTTAATCTGACCACACAAGAGCAAAAGGAGTGGAGTCAGATGGATCGTCGGTCTTTTTTAGTCATGTCGTCCCTAGCCAGCGGCGGCCTGATGGTGGGTTGCGCCAGCCCAGCGCGTCAGGAATTGCGTGCAAGCCGCCTGCCGATTGCAAACAATCAAATTGCGTTGAATGCATGGGTCAAAGTAGGGCAAGACAGCACCGTTACTGTCGTCATGTGCCGGTCCGAAATGGGGCAGGGCGTCCACACTGCATTGATGATGTTGGTCGCCGAGGAACTGGATTGCGATTGGGCCCAAATGACTTGGGAGCAAGCCCCGATTGACCCCCTGTACGGCAACATTGCGGCGATTGCTGAAGGCGTGCCATTCCGGTCAGATGACGAAGGCGTCATCGCAGATTCAGCCCGCTGGGTGATGCGAAAATTTGCCCAACAAATGGGTTTTATGATGACAGGCGGTTCTGCCAGTGTGCGGGACATGTGGCTGCCCATGCGCCATGCCGCAGCAAGCACCCGTGCTGTACTTCTGGCAGCAGTCGCAAAAAAATGGCGAATTCGCCCCGACCTTGTAGGCCTGACTGACGGCCAGTTTTATGGACCCGCAGGCATGACCGCCACCTTGGGCGATGCGGTGAAGTGGGTTGGCCCCTCTCCTCAGCCTGCTGACACTGTTCGCCTCAAAGACCCCAAAACATTCAAGCTGTTGGGCAAACCCATGAAACGCTTGGAAAGCCTTGCCAAAGTGGAAGGCACTGCCAGTTTTGGTATTGATGTACGCCCGCCCGGCATGGTGTTTGCAGCAGTCAAAATGAGCCCTGCACGCGGCGGTACTGTTAAAAGTTTCGATGCACAAGCATTGAAATCGACCCCCGGCGTATTGGGTGTGGTGCAGTTCAGCGGTAAACACGGGGGCAGTGGCGGTGTGGCGGTGGTGGCTGATGGGTGGTGGAAAGCCAAAAAAGCGCTAGGACTTGTGCAGGTCAACTTTGATGACGGCAAGATGAAAGACTTTTTCTCTGCCGAATTGCACACCGCCTTGTGGGCTGAACTAGAGTCCAGCAACGGCTTTGGCTTTTGGAAAAAAGGCGAGCCCGAAGCCGCCCTCAAAGCCAGTCCCAAACGCTTGGAAGCTGAATACGCAGTGCCCTACTTGGCCCATGCCACCATGGAGCCCATGAATTGCACTGTGCAATATTTGGGTACCCATGCGATTGTGTGGGCCCCAACCCAAGTGCCCGATTTTGCGAGAAATGCCGCTGCCAAAGCGCTGGGCTTAAGCAAAGAAAAAGTAGAAGTCCGGGTGACGTACCTCGGCGGTGGTTTTGGTCGTCGCTTGGAGTCTGATGTCATTGCCCAAGCGGCAGAAATTGCAAAGCAATTCCCCAACAAACCCGTGCAGGTGATTTGGAGTCGCGAGGACGACATGCGCCACGACTTTTATCGCCCCGCGTGTGTGGCCCGCTTCAAAGCAGGCTTCGATGCGGCAGGCAATTTAACGGCATGGACCCATGTATCAGCCGGGCAGGGCATTACTGGCGGTTTTATGAGCCGCAATGCAGGGCTGCCCGTCAAAGGTCCGGATAAAACCAGTGCTGAAGGCGGGTTTGACACCGCCTATGAATTTCCCAATGTACGCATGGGTCATGTGAATGTAGACTTGCCCGTCCCTGTGGGCTTTTGGCGTGCAGTGGGGCACTCGCACCAAGCGTTTTTTAAAGAAAGTTTCATCGACGAATGCGCCCATGCCGCAGGCAAAGACCCCTACCAGTTCCGCCGCAATTTGTTGCTGAACCGCCGGCGCGAGTTGGCTGTTCTTGACCTTGCTGCAAAAAAGGCGGGCTTGGATCAGCCCTTGAGCCTGGCCCCAGATGGAAGCAAAATGGCGCGTGGCATCGCCATGCATGAATGCTTTGGCTCTGCTGTGGCACAAGTGGTGGAGGCCTCGGTGAATAATCAAGGCGAAATTAAAGTACACCGGGTGGTGTGCGCCATTGATTGCGGTTTTGCAGTCAACCCCAACACCGTTGCGCAGCAAATTGAAAGCAGTGTGATTTTTGGATTGTCTGCCGCCTTGTACGGCCAAATTGATTTTGACAAGGGGCAGGCCACGCAAGGTAATTTCAACGATTACATGCTATTGCGTTTGAATGAAACCCCGCTCATTGAAACCCACATCGTACCCAGCGCCCTGCCGCCAGAAGGGGTGGGCGAGCCAGGCTTGCCACCTGTGGCACCCGCACTGGCCAACGCTATTTTTGCCTTGACCGGCAAGCGCCTGAGAGAACTGCCTTTGAAACTTGGAAAAACAGCATGATCAAACTGCAGATAAACGGGCAGGAAAAAGCCCTCGACAGCACCCCCGACACTCCCTTGCTTTGGGCTTTAAGGGATGAGCTCTCCATGACTGGCACCAAGTTTGGCTGTGGCATGGCCTTATGCGGCGCTTGTACCGTGCATGTGGATGGTGTGGCAACTCGCTCTTGCGTCACGCCTATTGAGGCGGTGCAAGGCAAGGCAATTACCACCATTGAAGGTGCGCAAGACAAATTCGCCGAAGCTGTGAAAAAAGCTTGGGTAAGCTTGGATGTTGCCCAGTGTGGCTATTGCCAGCCCGGTCAAGTCATGGCGGCGTCGGCATTGCTGAAAGCCAATCCCAAACCCACTGATGCACAGGTTGATGAAGCCTTATCCGGCAACGTTTGCCGGTGTGGCTCGTATCCAAGAATCCGGCAAGCGGTGCATGAAGCGGCGAAGGCATTGGGTGCTTGATCGAGTAACCAGCACATAATTGTGTGTAACACATGATTGTGTGTTATAGTGGGTTGCAATAATTCACTTGGCGACTTTTTGTAGGTCGGTGCATCAATGGGAACTTCAGTCAACTTTACTGGCTCAGTGGATAAGGAATTGCTTAAGCGCGCCAAGGTCATTGCCGCCAAAGCAGACACTTCAATCAACGCACTTTTTAATGCAGAGTTGCGGTATTTGGTTGAAACCTATGAAGCAGCTGAGCGTTCTGGCAACCACAACTACTTTGTGCTGCTTGGCTTTTCATTTGGCCGCTTAAACGACCAAGAAGCCATGATCCAGTTAGGCATTGACAGCCAAGAAGACCTTTTTTTGTTGATGGCCCAAGCCCACCTGCCCATGCCTAGGTTAAGTGAAAGTGAAACAAACAGAATGGTTGATGACTTGAACAATCTTTGAACTGCTCTTCGTCTATACCTACCACTTTGACTCTCAACTCTCCACTCCCCATTCTTTTTCCTGATGCGGGTCCGCTAATTACCCTGGCGTACGCCGATGCATTGGACTTGCTATTTAAACCGGGGTGGGATGTGTCGATTGTGGACATGGTTTTACATGAAGTCACAAGAAACAACACGCCGACTAGTCAGAAAATTGCAGACTGGCTAAATGGCAGGGTAAATGGCAGGGTAAATGGTACGGTGAGCGGCCAAACTCGCAATGGCACCAAGGGCAAAATCACAGTGGTTGACACCCGCATTCACACCCGGTATCAAGATCGGTGTCAAGCCCAGCTAAAAAGTCCTGAAGAAAAACCCAAGAAGTCCAATTTGGGAGAGCTGGCCATTCAAGAAGTCATGAATGAGTTTGCTTTGCAAATACCCATGCGCAAGGGCGTGTTCCTTTTTGAAGACCATAAAATAGCGCGTTCAACTTTCGTATTGCCAGACGATTGCAGAAAAGTCAGCACCAGGGCTTTTTTGATTTTTCTGGAACAGCGCGGTTTGATCAACTCTGCAAGCGAGATTGAACGTCAAGCAATCTTGGCTGGAAGGGATTTCTCACGCCTACGCTTTCCTCCAGACTAATTCAACACACCTCAAACCGCTGCACGACCCGTCCATCGGGCAAAGTCACCTGCGCTAGAAAATCTTCGATGGGCCGGGTCCAATAAGTCCCCTTGCTGTTTTGATAAACCACCACGGTTTTTAAAGTGGCTTCCTCGGTCGCCTCAAAAAGCACCTTGTACAGGCCACCTTTGTAATGTCGGTAAGTGGCGTTTTCTTGAATTTGCATCGTGTTACTCTTATTCAATAATAATTGTCACAGTGACTATAACAAGGAGACAAGCCTCATGCTTCAACTCAAATCATCATGGGGCGCATTTGCCTCCCCCCTCAATGTCATCGGTCTAATTGCAATCGGTGCCGGCCTATCCATCACTTTAGCCGCTTGTTCCAAAACCGAAGCACCCGTCAATCTGCAAATTGACCCCAGCAGTGCCGCCTCAAGCACCACTCAAAAATACAATGCCGAATTGGCTGCAAGTTTAAACCTGAAAGACCCCCAAAGCCTCAGCGATGCCACCCGCGGCCTGATTGCAAAACCCACTGGCCAAGTTAAAAATGCAGAAGGCAAAGTGGTGTGGGATTACGACTCCTTTGACTTTCTCAAAGGCGAAGCCCCTGCAACAGTCAACCCCAGCCTGTGGCGGCAAGCCATTTTAAACAATCAAATTGGTTTGTTTAAAGTCAAAGACGGCATTTACCAGCTGCGTGGTTTTGACTTGGCCAACATGACCCTGATTGAAGGCAAAACCGGCTGGATTGTGGTGGACCCTTTGACCGCCAAAGAGACTGCACAGGCTGCTATGGCATTTGCAAGGCAACACTTGGGCGACAAACCAATTACCGCCATGATTTTTACCCACAGCCACGCCGACCATTTTGGGGGTGCCTTGGGGGTATTAACCGCCGAGGATGCCAAAGCCAAAAACATACCCGTGGTAGCACCCGCTGGGTTTATGGAAGAAGCCACCAGCGAGAACGTGTTGGTGGGCACTGCCATGTCACGCCGCTCCATCTACATGTACGGCAGCACTTTGCCACGTAATGTGGGCGGCCTGATTGACAACGGTTTGGGCAAGGCAGTGGCCTATGGCAGCATCGGCATTTTGCCGCCCACTGTGTTGGTGGAAAAACCATCCGAAGAGTTGAACTTGGATGGCAAACGCTTCGTGTTTTACAACGTACCTGGTAGCGAGGCCCCATCCGAATTTGTGTTTTACATGCCCGATGACAAAGCCTTTGGTGGAGCAGAATTGTTTGGCCACACCTTGCACAACCTGTACACCTTGCGCGGGGCCAAAGTGCGCGATGCCTTGAAATGGGCCAGCTACATGGACCAAGCCATTGCCTACACCGCCGACGCGGAGGTGATGTTTAACCAGCACAACTGGCCCGTGTGGGGGCGTGAAAACATCCTGAATCACATGGAAAAACAGCGGGATGTGTACCGCTTTTTGCATGACCAAACCGTGCGTCGCATGAATCAAGGTCAAACCCCGAACGAAATTTCCGAAGAAATTGCCATGCCCAAAGCGCTGGATCAATTCCTGAATGGGCGCGGCTATTACGGCACTGTGCGGCACAACGTCAAAGCGGTGTACCAGTTTTATTTGGGTTGGTACGATGCCAACCCCGCCAACCTCAATCCCTTGCCGCCGGTGGAAGCATCGAAGCGGTATGTGGAGCTTGCGGGTGGTATTGACGCATTGGTTAAAAGCGCGCAAAAGTCGTTTGATGCCGGTGATTACCGTTGGGCTGCCGAGTTGGTTAAACATGCCATTTACAGCAACCCTGACCACAAAGGCGCGAAGGAATTGCAGGCCAAAAGTTTTGAGCAAATGGCTTACGTGGCAGAATCGGCCCCTTGGCGAAATGTGTATTTAACAGGTGCCAAGGAGTTGCGTGATGGCGCACCCACTGAAGGGCTTGCCCGAAAAAGCTTGATTGACATGCTGCGCCACACGCCGACAGATCGCTTCATGGAAGCCATGGCCGCCTCGCTGAATGCAGACAAGGCAGAAGGGCAAGACCTTAAAATCAACTTGAATTTTACCGACACACAAGAGAACTACGTGTTGCACGTGAAGAACAGTGTGCTTCACCACAGCAAAGCACCCAAGGACAAAGATGCAGTGGCAACACTGAACCTGACCAAGGGCTTTTTTCTGGAAATGATGACGGGTGAGGCGGGTGCGGCTGACATGCTGCTGTCAGATCAAACCAAGATTGACGGCAGCACCATTCAGTTGGGCAAGTTTTTTGGATTGCTGGAAAAAGCCACAGGCGCCTTCAACATCGTGACGCCGTGACTTTTCTAGAAACTTAGATTACACCTGATTTAAATGACACCTTGAGCCAGCATTGCATCAGCAACTTTGACAAAGCCTGCAATGTTGGCGCCATCCACATAACTGACCGTGCCATCATCACGACGACCGTATTGCAAACACGCTGCATGAATGCCTTGCATGATGTGCAGCAAACGGGTGTCGACTTCATCACGGGTCCAGGACAAACGCAGTGAGTTTTGGCTCATTTCCAAACCGGAAGTGGCCACGCCACCTGCATTGCTGGCCTTGCCTGGCGCAAACAAAACACCCGCTGCTTCAAAGGCTTTGAATGCTTCAATGGTTGAAGGCATGTTGGCACCTTCAGCCACGCACACCACACCATTTTTAATCAGTGTAGCCGCGTCACTCGCATTCAGTTCGTTTTGTGTAGCGCATGGCAGGGCCACATCCACAGGCACATTCCAAGGGCGTGCGCCCGCTTCAAACTTGGCACCAATGGCTGCAGCATAATCAGCCACACGGCCATACTGCTCGTTCTTGATTTTCATCAGCATGCCCAGCTTTTCGCGGCTAAAGCCTTTGTCGTCAATCACCGTGCCGGAAGAGTCAGACACCGTCACCACGATGGCGCCCAAGTCCATTGCTTTTTCCACAGCGTACTGCGCCACGTTGCCCGAGCCAGATACTGAAACCCGCAGGCCGTCCATTGTACGACCCTGCGCTTTCAACATTTCCTGCGCAAAATACACCGTGCCGTAGCCCGTGGCTTCAGGGCGAATCAGTGATCCACCAAAGCTGATGCCTTTGCCTGTAAACACGCAGTCAGAGCGGTTGCTCAACTTTTTGTACATGCCTGCCATGTAGGCCACCTCGCGGCCACCCACACCAATATCGCCTGCTGGTACGTCAGTGTCAGACCCAATGTGACGGTACAACTCACCAATAAATGCCTGGCAAAAGCGCATCACTTCAGCTTGGGATTTACCTTTGGGATCAAAGTCTGAGCCCCCTTTACCGCCGCCCATAGGCAGCGTAGTCAAGGCGTTTTTAAAGGTTTGCTCGAAGGCCAAAAACTTCAGTACCGACAAATTCACGGTGGGGTGAAAACGCATGCCGCCTTTGTAAGGGCCAATGGCCATGTTGTGCTGAATGCGGTAACCGCGATTTACTTGCACTTGGCCGTGGTCATCCACCCACGACACGCGGAACATCAACACACGCTCGGGTTCGACCAAACGCTCCAAGAGGCCTTGTTCGGCATATTTGGGGTGCTTTTCAATAAACGGCCAAAGGCTTTCAATCACCTCTGAAACGGCTTGATGAAACTCGGGTTGGCCGGGGTTGCGATCGGTCACGTACTGGATAAACTGGTGTGCGGATGTGTATTTCATGATGCGGGGTTTGGGTCCATGATGCTGAAAAAATCAAAGCCCGCAATTTTTACATGTAATCAATACGCGCTTGTACGTTTATTTCTAGGGGGCAGAAGGCACAGTGAATTCAAATCAATTTGATCGATTTTGTAATCACTTCGAGGTGCTTCGGGTGATTGGTTACGGGTGTTTATAAACTCTATAAGGTGATCGAATTGGGGTGTAACTCTTTGCGGCTTGATGCTCGCCATATCGGGTTATGCCCCTCGCGCCTGAACAATCAAACTGCTGCGTGTGCTGTCCACTTCAAGCATGGGCGTTCCGTTTTGAATGACCGTGGACAAGCGCGACACGGATGTACGGAACATCCAAATTTCAGCGGTAGGAATTTCAAAATCCACATGGCCTTGCGCATCCGTCTGCTTCCACCAACCGCTGGTCCCTTTGCTGTTGATTATTTGTACCCATTGCTCGGTAAGGGGTTTGCCACCGGCTACCACCATCAATTCCAAAGTGGTGTTGGCTTTGGCAATTTGGTCGGGTGTGCGGGCTACGATTTCCAGTGAGGACAAACTTTTCTGGTTGCTCAGTTGTGTGGACAATTCCGCACGGCCTATTTGGGTAAGGCGCATTAGAACGTCCTGCCCGGCCTTTCCCTGTTTGGATTGTTGGTAGTCGTCCAGCGCCGAATTGTTCTTTTCCTTTTTAAGGTAGTCCTCAACGTCAACCTTACGCATGGTCAGCATTTCGGGCTCTATGGTGACGCTGCAATAGCCTTCATTCACCACCTCGGAGGAGTCCACTTCAACAATGAACCCGAACCTGGGGTGTACTTTGGTGTGGTGCTTTAGGCTGCCAGTGCTGGATGCACATTGCGAACTTTCTTTGCGGTCAATCGACACGCCATGGTCGGGCTGAGGGTAATCGGTGCCTGAACCCACCATCAGCGTGATTTCACCCAGCCGCACTTGGGCCACTGGGTCCACAAACGCGCTGGGCATTATCCAAACATCTGGCACCGCAGTGGGCGTGGGCGCACCCAGACCAACCAGCGAAAGCAGCGAGCTGAAAAATGAAGAACCGATGGTCGACGAACTGATGGAAAAACTAGGCACTGGGGGACTTCCTCGTGAGTGGGCCTTCAGTGCCTATCTTATTACCAACTCGTCTTTTGTTCTGCAGTGGCACTCACTTTGTGGACAGTTAAGTCTGCGCCATTGAATTCTTCCTCTTCATCAAGGCGAATGCCCAAAGTCGCCTTCAATACGCCATACACCACCAAGCCGGAAACGCCAGCAAACACAACGCCTGCCAATGTGCCAATCAGCTGACTCATGAAGCTGACCCCGCCCATTCCGCCAAGGGCCTCCAGCCCAAACACACCCGCAGCAAGGCCACCAAATGCACCGCACAGGCCGTGCAGGGGCCAAACACCCAGCACATCGTCAATTTTTAGTCGGTTTTGCGTCAGCGTGAACATGTAAACAAACATGCCACCTGCGATGGCGCCAACAACCAGTGCACCGATGGGGTGCATGATGTCGCTGCCCGCGCACACGGCCACCAAGCCTGCCAAAGGGCCGTTGTAGGCAAAGCCGGGGTCATTGCGGCCAGCTACCAAGGCGGCCAATGTACCGCCGACCATGGCCATCAGGCTGTTCATCACCACTAGGCCAGAAATGCCGCCAATTTTTTGGGCACTCATGACGTTAAAACCAAACCAGCCCACAGCCAATACCCAGCTACCCAAGGCCAAGAATGGAATGGATGAGGGTGGGTGGCTGGAAATGCGGCCATCTTTGGTGTAGCGGCCACGGCGCGCGCCCAACATGACCACTGCACCCAAGGCGATCCACCCGCCAACGGCATGCACAACGACGCTGCCTGCAAAGTCGCGGAAAGGTGCCCCGAAGGCCTCTTTCAACATGTCTTGGAAGCCAAAGTTGTTGTTCCACACCATGCCTTCAAAGAAGGGATACACCAAGCCCACGAGAACGGCGGTAGCAATCAATTGAGTACCAAATCGGGCACGTTCAGCAATGCCGCCCGAAATGATGGCAGGAATGGCCGCGGCAAAAGTCAGCAGGAAGAAAAACTTAACCAGCTCGTAGCCATTGTTCAGGTTGAGTGTGGCAGCCGGGCTGTAAAAGCTAACCCCGTAAGCGACCATGTAGCCCACAAAAAAGTAGGTGACTGCGCTTACGGCAAAGTCGGCCAGAATTTTAACCAGCGCATTGACTTGGTTTTTGCTGCGCACGGTGCCCACTTCCAGAAATGCGAAGCCGGCATGCATAGCAAGCACCATGATGGCGCCAATTAGCACGAAAAGAGTGTCTAAAGCGAGTTGAATTTGTTCCATTTTGGTGTCTTTTTAGGTGTTGACAGGTTTTGGTGCACTCTCATGCAAAAAAAGTGCCAAGCCCAATCGCACCAAAATGGTGATTTAATTGCTGAACAACAGGCGGTTCGGTGTGCCGTTTGGGTTGCTGATTCGCCCTTTGGAGCTTTGCTCAATCAAGGCCGCTTCTATTTGATTCATTGGCACCCCAGCTGAAAGCAGCTTGGCCGCAGCGCCTGCCACATGGGGCGATGCCATGGATGTACCGGACTTGGTGGCTGTGCCGTTGTCGTTCTGATGACTTGCCGACACAATGCCGTCACCCGGGGCAATCAGGTCCACACAGGTACCGAAGTTGGAATAACTTGCAAGTTGGTCTGACCGGTTACTGGCGCTGACATTGATGGTGAGGGGTTCGCGCCCTGGGGATGAATTGCACGCATTGCGTGTTTCGTTACCTGATGCCGCCACAACAAGTACCCCCGATTGCCAGGCATTGCGTACTGCACGATCAACCACATTACTGGCTGAGCCGCCCAAACTCATATTGACCACGGCAGGTTTAACCCCGTTGGCCACCACCCAGTCCAAGCCGGCCAATACCGATGTTGAAGTGCCTACACCATTGCAATTAACCACTCGAACTGCATGTAGTGTTGCGCCTTTGGCTACGCCAAACCGACTGCCCGCTGCGTTTCCTGCAACGTGCGTTCCGTGGCCATTGCAGTCTGACGGGTTGGTGGATGGGTCCAGCGTGGAGGGGTCTGCTTTGGTTTGGACGATTGAGTTGGTGTTCATTCCAATTTGTAGGCCGCCAAAGCCAACACCCAATGGAAGGCCTCCGCCACCCAGCAACCCACCCCCCAGTGCGCCGCCTAGCAAGCCACCGCTTCCGCCAGAGGAGGCCATCGCGTCAAACCCGTTGCCCACCCGCCCAGCGAAGTCGCTGTGTGAAGCACGCAGGCCAGAGTCAAGTATGTAAATATGTACGCCAGCCCCTTCCTGCTGATAGCTGTAGGTGGAGTTCAGGGGTAGGGCGCTTTGGTCAATTCTATCGAGGTTCCAAGGCGCGTTGTTTTGCACGCCAGTGACTTTGAAGGAGATTGATTTTTCGACCACATCGACCAGCCCGTGAGCCTGCAAGCGCTTGGCTGTGGCTTCAGTCATTTGCGCAGAAAAGCCGAAGATTACGTTGCCAAATTGGCGAGTCACTGCCGATTGAGTAATGCCGATTTGGCCTAGTGTGGCTTGAAGCACCGTGCCCAAGTTGGTTTGAGGCAGGCCCAACGCTTCTTGAATCACCTGAGGGGATTTAAGCACCACCACATATTCTTGCGTGCTTTGCGCCAGTGCGCCAGAGGCCGCAAACAATGAGGATCCAAGTGCAAATGCACCCAAAGCCAGTTTCTTGAAAGATTGAAGTGCCACCGTTGTGCGACTGCTTTGCATACCACTCACCACCCTGTCAGTTTTGTCCACCACTGATACTGGAGTGAAATGCCAATCGGATTCCATGCACACTGAATAAAGTTGGGTGCTCAATAAAAAAAGCCCCGACATGCGGGGCTTGGATTCACCAGAATAGGCTGGTTTTAGTTGACGTAGTGGGACTGAATGCTCCGTTCCCAGCTGGGGTCGGCCATATTGGGCCAATGGTCCGCATCAAATCCGGGGGCGTTTTTGAGGCGCTCTTCCGATGCATCCAATAAAAACCGCTTGTTAATGGTGTCGATTTCCAGCGCGTTCCAAGGTACTGCAAACAGTTTTTCGCCCAGGCCAAGGAAGCCGCCAAACGACAACACCGCGTAACACACAGTGCCGTTTTCAATGTCCAGCATCAGTTCCTTGATGTTTCCAAGTTTTTCGCCTTGTGGATTGTAAACGTCGTCGCCAGTAAGGGAGCTGGCACTTAAAACTCGGCAGTCAAGCTTGCCTTGGACAGTTTGAGTGTTTGAATTGATTTGATTGATCATTTTTGTTTCCCCTTCTCTTTGATACTTTGTTTCACATCATCGAACGTGGTCCGTACCTTGCCCTTGCTATTCTGCAGTTGGCCTTCGGCTTCAAGCTCCTTGTTGCCGACGTCCTTGCCCGTCACTTCCTTGTCTTTTCCCACTGCTTCATCGATACGGCCTTCCTTTTGGTCTTTGTTCATAGCAACTCCAAAAATAACTTCGGTTGTAGAGCATGAGGGTCAGTTGTATTACCGGCTACTCATGATGAGCTAGAGAATAGGCAGACGAGGGATGGCTTTCTGTGCGGTGGCACTCATAGTGTTAGATTGTGGAAGTGTCCCAAACGGGCTTAATCTCATTCACCTTGACCTTATTCAGCCTGCAATGAAAAAATTGCTTATTGTTTACCATTCGATGACTAGCGGGTCACTCCAAATGGCGCGTGCTGCAGCAGAGGGCGCCGCGCAGGAGCCTCAAACCAAGACTCGGATGCTGCATGCATCGGATACGAAATTCGAGGATGTATTGGAGGCGGATGGATACATTTTTGTGACGCCTGAAACATTGGGTTCCATGTCCGGGCTGATGAAAGATTTTTTTGACCGAACTTACTACCCAGTGATGAATCATGTGCAGGGCCGGCCCTACGCAGCAATGGTTTGCGCGGGTAGCGATGGCAGCAATGCGGTGAGGCAAATCCAGCGAATTACTACAGGTTGGCGTTTAAAAGCGATAGCTGAACCCTTGATTGTGTGCACCCATGCGCAAACCCCAGAAGCCATTTTGAAAACCAAGTGTTTGACTGAGGAAGATTTACAGCCTTGCCGAGAAGTTGGGCAGGCAATTGCACTTGGGTTGGCGATGGGCTTGTTTTGACGCCAAAAAGGAGTATCCCAAGCGAGTATTTTAGTTGTTCAACCCCAGCAGTTCCAAGTCAGCAATGAAAGCCCGGCTGCTGCTTTTCGTGTTGTCTGCGTCGCCCATGATGGCAATGCTCATCAAACGGCCCGGCTTTTCACCAAACGCTTTCAAAAAATCATTCTCTATATTGCGGTCAAAAACACGCCATTGGCCGGTTTTCTCGTGGGTGGTTTGAACCGCCTTAATTCGTATGGTTTTGGTGTACTGGGGGGTGATGATTTCATACTTTTCTACACCCGATCCAATGGAATACATCAAGGTTGCATAAGGCGCAGGTCGGCGTGTTACCACTTCCATGCGTGACAAAAACCCTTGTTCCTCTTCACTTAACTTACTCTTGTCCCCATCAAAGGACAGCACGACACGGATGGGTGAGTCTTCAAGCGTACGCTCCCGAGTTTTGGCTTTTTGATTGGATTTGGATACCCACCATTTCCAGCGCACACGGCTTTGCTCATTGGTTGCCTTGTTGACCATTCGGACCATGGATGATGCAGAGGATTGGGCATCCACAGACAAAAACCGATCTCCACTGACGGGGTCGCACTGCTGCAAGGTGTAGCGGGTGGGGGTTTTGAAGGGGAAAAAAGTCAAGTGCTCCCAATCCTTTAAGACGCTATGAAACATAGGGTCTGCCGAAGTAGAAGCCTCAGAATCCAGCAAGGCCATGGTGGAGCCTGCGATTTGTTGAGCAGCTTGTGTTGCCTGTAAGGCATCCGCCGGGTAGTCCGCATTAGCCAGTTGTACGCACACTTTGTCCTGCTCCCGTGCAGAAATGGGGGCATTGGCCTCACTAGCAAATGGAGACAGAACACCACACCCGGAAAGGCAGAGCAGTGCAAGGGTGGGGGTAAACAGCGATAACCAGCGGGACAAGTGCATTTCCAGATTGTAATCGATGGGGCTCATTCATTCAGGATATGATTCAACTTGTTTTAAAAAAGCCACGGGAGTGTGATTGCACCATGCCAAACAAGTTGCGAGTTTTTTCCATCGATGGCATTACGCCCGTGGTGCATCCCAGTGCCTATGTCCACCCGTCTGCCGTGCTGATTGGGGATGTGATTGTTGGGCCCGGCTGCTACATTGGCCCGTGTGCAAGCCTGCGTGGAGATTTTGGCCGATTGATCCTTGAGGAAGGTGCCAACGTACAAGACACTTGTGTGATTCACGGGTTTTTGGGTGCGGACACTGTGGTCGAAAAGAACGGACACATTGGCCATGGCGCTGTGCTGCATGGATGCCGAATTGGGCAGAATGCGCTTGTCGGAATGAATGCGGTGGTTATGGACCAAACTGTGGTGGGCGAGTCAGCAATCGTCGCAGCCTCGTCATTTGTGAAAGCGGGTTTGATTATTCCACCCCGTGTGTTGATGGCCGGTGCACCCGCCCGTAAAGTCAGGGATTTGTCCGAAGAGGAAATGGCTGGCAAACGGATGGGGACTGCCGCCTACCATGACTTAACCCGCCGCTGCTTCAATTCCATGGTGGAAACCGAGCCCATGACTGAAGTTGAGCACAACCGAAAGCGAATTGAATTAAACCTCAATGAGTTGAAATTCAATGAGTGATATGAACATTTCACACCGCCCCAATGTTGTTGTGATTGGCGGTGGCCCCGCTGGCCTGATGGCTGCGGAGGTACTTAGCACTGCTGGCATTCAGGTAGATATTTATGACGCCATGCCATCCTTTGGACGCAAGTTTTTATTGGCAGGTATTGGCGGCTTGAACATTACGCACAGTGAGGACTATGCCAAGTTCTGCACCCGTTATGCCAACCGACAAAACAATCTTCAAAACGCATTAGATCAATTCACACCCGACATGTTGCGCGCTTGGGTTCACAAGCTAGGTGTTGAAACTTTTGTGGGCACATCGGGCCGCGTATTTCCTAAAGAGATGAAAGCCGCACCGCTGTTGCGTGCGTGGTTGCACCGTTTGCGGGCTAAGGGAGTGCGCTTGCATGCGCGCAGCAAGTGGACAGGTTGGAATACCGAGGGCGCTTTAACACTATCCAACCCACAAGGTGAAATTGTGTTGAGCCCCGATGCAACCGTGTTGGCGCTGGGTGGCGCAAGTTGGCCCAAACTGGGGTCGGATGGAGCTTGGGTGCCTTGGTTAACAAGCAAGGGGGTGCAAATTGCCCCGCTTGAAAGTGCCAATTGCGGTTTTGAAGTGCAGTGGAGCGACGAATTTCGTGAGCAGTTTTCTGGATCGCCCTTGAAGTCGGTGGCCCTCACTTTTGTGGATCAAGCGGGAAATAGGCTACGCCGCCCTGGTGAAATGGTGATTGGCCAGCATGGTGTGGAAGGCAGTTTGATTTATGCTTTTTCCAGAGAAATACGCCAAGTACTGAACATGGCGGGCAGTGCCACTTTCACTCTTGATTTGTTGCCCGACCGCAGCCTTGAACGCGTGCGAGTCGAAGTGTCCGGTAAATCACGCACCACCCAATCTTGGTCTGTTTATCTCAAAAACAAGCTGGGTATCAAAGGCATTAAAATGGCTTTGTTGCGCGAGGTGTTAACTGCTGAGCAATTGACCGATGAGGCCGCGCTGACCACAGCCCTGAAGGCACTTCCCATCACGGTCACAGCCACCCGCCCGATTGAAGAAGCCATCAGCACCGCAGGCGGTGTGTGCTTTGAAGGGCTGGATAAAAACTTGATGGTCAGCAATTTACCCGGAACATTCATAGCTGGTGAAATGCTGGATTGGGAAGCCCCCACTGGCGGTTATTTGCTGAATGCCTGTTTTGCAACAGGCATGGCCGCAGGGCAGGGGGCTTTGGATTGGCTAAAAAACGTTAGGGCTTAGTTTCGTAGACTTAGTTTTGTAAACTTAGTTTTGTAAACTTAGTTTTGTAACCTTAGTGACGAGGATTCAGCTTTTCATCGAAATCCGCCATGGATACGAATTTCAATGGCTCCAGAGCATCCAAATTGTTCAAGCAGTTTTTGAAGTCGTCCATGATGGCAGTCCGTGCTTCAGGCTTGATGTAAGGCACGTGGTAGGCCACGAACGGGGGCAGCACACTCATGCCGGTGTAGGCCAATGTGCCGCGCAGCACGGGCTTGAGCATGTCGTTCAATGCACCATGAATACCGTTTTCCGCCAACATATGAGGTTGCCCGCCAATGGTGACTGCCAGCATGGCTTTTTTGCCAGCCAAGCCGCCTTTGTCGTAAAAGCGCATGCCACCGTAACAGGCGCCTGACACCAGCACCCGGTCAAACCAACCCTTCAAAATGGCCGGTACTGAAAACCAATAAATCGGGAAGCTAAAAATAACCAAGTCGGCCTTCAGCAGCTTGTTCAGCTCTGTTTGAATATCAGCTGCCAGCGTGCCTGATTTGTGGTTCAAGCGTTGCTCAAGCGCGTAGGTTAGATACTCCGGATTGTCGCGGTTGCCAAAGTCTGCCGCGCTTGCAACCGGGTTCCAATTCATGGCATACAGGTCAGAAACCACCACTTCATGACCTTGGGCTTCTAGCTCCTGAATGGCAACATTTTTCATGGATGCGCAAAAGGACTGCGGCTCATTGTGGGCATGGACGATCAATACATTCATTTTGAAAATTCCAGAGGATGGCAGTTTGTTACCTGAAGTTTAACAAACTACCTCCGCCTGAAATAAAGTCTTCGCTCAAAAATCAGAAGTTGTAAACAAATCCAACGTTGACTGAGGTTAGGCCCTGACCCGTTACGTCAGCGGCGGCAAAGCGTTTGCGAAGGGGTGCTGAACCATCAAACTGATAGCTTCCGCCATTTTCGTTGTCGATGCCAGCAAGGATCAAATAGACGGTAGTGTCCTTCACGGCTTTCCAGTAGGCCCCAACTGCATAGCCATCTGCTTCGTCAGTCCCTGCCGTGTCGTCAGTGATGGTGGAGTACAAGGCACCGATACGCAGCCGGTCTGTGACATTGTAGTCAGCTGAAAGTGTGGTGATGCCGTAGTCTTTTAGGCGGGTTGCTACGTCATTCTGACCCCCCAATGGAAACAAAGGGAAGTTAGGGCCACCCGCGCTGCGGTTGTTACTTTGCGTGTGCGCCACATAAATTTTGCCTTTGCCGTAATCGTAGTTGGCATAAGCATTGTAAAAATAGGCATCGCGCTGGTTTTTGTAAGAGGGCGGTGTGTCTGCATTCAAACCTGCAAAGCCTACGCGGAAGGGGCCATTTTCATAATCCAAACCATATTGGTAAATGCCCAAATCTTCATTGTCATCAGTCGCGTTGCCTGCACCACTGGTTGCAGCTACGCCATCATCGTCTGCAAAGGAGTAATGCACTTCACCTTTGAGTCCATTGATGCGGGGAGATATGTAAGCAATGTCATCATCTAGACGAGCTGGAAATGAGAAGGAATTGGCCAAGGAACCCAGCGAGCGGTATGTAAAATCCTGATACAAGGCGGTTGGAGCAAAAATCAGGGTGTTTTGACGACCAATACGTACCTCACCAAAATCACCCGCCAAGCCCACCCAAGCCTGTCGGTCAAACAGGCGGTCAGCTTGGGCTTGTTCACCGCTCAGGCCTTTAACACCTTGCTCTAGAGTAAATTTGGCTGTCAGGCCATTTGCCAGTTCTTTGTCCCCCCGAACACCCAAGCGAGTCCTTAAAAATGCACCTTCTTCCAATGTGGTAAATGACCGGCCTGAGTCACTCTCCTGATAGCTTAGGTAGTAGTCCACGTTACCGTAAAGAGTGAAGTTTGCGGAGCCGACTTTCATCGACAATGGGCCATTGCTGGTTGCGTTGGATGATTGAGCCTGAGCGCTCAGACTGATCACTCCTGACAGCAAGGCAAGGCTAATTTTTGTAGGTTTCACAGGGTATTCCTCCTTTGGTTCTAGTAGGAAGAATGATAGTTTTCAAAGCCTCATTCACCTAGATGCGCAAGTGGACTTGTGAGCGCAGAGCGTTCAAAAGGGGCTTTTCTCGCTCAGTTGAGTTGAACCTTTTTGAACATGCGTGATGGGCTCAATAAATGAGCCTCAATGAGTGAATCAATAAAAAAAGACCGCATTCAGCAGGGTGCGAATACGGTCTGTGAGGCAGATACAGGAATCCTGAATCTGGAGGGCAATCAGCTTATCTGGCTTACTTGTGCAGGTAGTCTCTGAGTGTTTGCGAGAAGGCGTCCGCTTGTTCAATGTTTGACAGGTGAGAGGCCTTCAAAGTCTTCAGGCAAGAATGGGGTACTGCACTGCAAATATATTGGGCGTCTTCCACTGTTGTAACTGGGTCAAATTGCCCTGCAATCACGCACACTGGGACGCTTATGCGACTTAGGGTATCCCTTAAATCAGCCACGGCTAGCGCTTGGCAACAGGCTGCATATCCTGCGGGTGGCGTATTGCTTAACATATTGCAAATGCCATCCACCCATTCAGGGTTGTGCTGTGTAAATTCTGCCGTAAACCAGCGCTGGGGGGCGGAACTCGCCAAGTCAATCATGGCTCTGTGGCTCTGTTCCATAACCTGTGTGGCGCGTTCATTCCAGGCAGGTTCATGTCCAATTTTTGCTGCGGTATTGGCAGCAATAATTTTCTTGAATCGGTGTGGAAATTTCAAAGCAAGCCACAGTGCAGTGATTCCACCCATTGAGATGCCACACACAGCAGCCTCACTGATTTTCAATTCATCCAGTAGTTCAACTGCATCCAGTCCCAGTTGGTTCAGCGTGTAGGGGCCTTGAGGTACTGAAGACTGACCATGTCCGCGTGTGTCCATGCGGATCATGTAAAAATCATTTTCCAGCGCTTTAACCTGTACATCCCACATGTGTAAATTCGTACCCAGGGAGTTTAAAAACAGGAGGGCTGGTTTATCTGGGTTGCCGTCAAGGCGGTAGTTCAACGCCACCGGGGTTTGCTGTGTCAGTGGCATGGTCTACACCCGCTCAATAATCAATGCGATGCCTTGGCCCACACCAATGCACATGGAGCACAAGGCGTATTTGCCCTGTGTGCGTTGCAATTGGTACATGGCTGTAGTGGCCAAACGCGCACCGGATGCACCCAGTGGGTGGCCCAAGGCAATGGCCCCGCCATTGGGGTTCACTCGTGGGTCGTCATCACGCAAACCCAATGCACGGGTCACCGCCAGCGCTTGTGCTGCAAAGGCCTCGTTCAGCTCAATCACATCCATTTGGTTTAGGCTCAAGCCACTCACAGTCAACACTTTTTGAATTGCAGGTGTCGGTCCAAAGCCCATGATACGCGGTGCCAAACCAGCAGCGGCGGCTGCAATTATTCGCGCTTTGGGTTTTAAGTCGTGTTGTTTAACGGCATCCTCAGAGCCCAATAACAAGGCGCATGCCCCGTCATTGACGCCCGATGCATTGCCAGCTGTGACCGTGCCCTCCGGCTTGACTACACCCTTTAACTCAGCCAGCTTTTCCAACGTCGTTTGGCGCGGGTGTTCATCCACTGAAAATTCTGTAATGGTGCCTTTTTTGCCCGGCACATTCACTGTAAAAATTTCCTCAGCCAGCGTGCCGTTTGCAATAGCGACAGCCGCTTTGTTTTGGCTGCGATATGCAAATAGGTCCTGGTCTTCGCGGGACACATTGAATTGCTCGGCCACATTTTCTGCTGTTTCTGGCATGCTGTGCACACCATGCATTTTGGCCATTTTGGGGTTGATCAAGCGCCAGCCAATGGTCGTGTCTTCAATTTTCGCTGAACGTGAAAATGCGCTGTCTGCTTTGCCCATCACAAAGGGGGCACGGCTCATGCTTTCCACACCACCGGCTATCATCAAATTGCATTCTCCGCTTTTGATGGCACGGCTGGCGATGCCTAGCGCATCCAGACTAGAGCCGCAGAGGCGGTTTACTGTGCTGCCAGTTACCGTGTCTGGAAGCCCTGCAAGGAGCAGGCTCATGCGTGCCACATTTCGATTGTCTTCACCCGCTTGATTGGCGCAGCCGTACACCACGTCATCAATCGCAGACCAATCCACTTGAGGATTGCGTTTGATCAATTCAATCAAGGGCAGCGCACCCAGGTCGTCCGCGCGCACACTGCTTAGCGTGCCACCGTACCGGCCAAAGGGGGTGCGAATGGCATCACAAATATAGGCATATTGCGTGTTTATGTTCATGCTGCAGCCTTTGATTTTGAGGTGTTGGAGGTGCATGAATCGGCATTGCCCAACTTGGCTGGAATCAGATTTGCGCCCGTCAAACTCTGCAGAGTTTCAAAATCAAGTCCGTCCACCATTTCTAGTACTTGCAGGCCGTCAGGCGTCACATCAATTACAGCCAAATCGGTGTAAATTCGATTGACGCAATTCAAGCCTGTGACTGGGTAATTGCATCGCCCCACAATTTTGGGTTCGCCTGTTTTTGTGGTGTGGTCCATGGTGACAAACACCTGGCGTGCGCCTACAGCCAAGTCCATTGCTCCACCCACAGCTGGAATGGCATCCGGTGCCCCTGTGTGCCAGTTGGCTAGGTCACCATTTTCAGCCACTTGGAACGCACCCAACACGCAGATGTCAATATGGCCGCCACGCATCATCGCGAAGGAATCGCCGTGGTGAAAAAACGCTCCGCCTTTGAGTAGAGTGATGTACTCCTTACCTGCATTAATCAGTTCATCGTCTTCTTGGCCGGGCGCAGGTGCTGGGCCCATACCCAGAATGCCATTTTCGCTGTGCAAAAACACCTCCTTGTCTTCCGGTAGGAAATTGGCAATCCGCGTGGGAAGGCCGATGCCAAGGTTGACATAAGCACCTTCATGAATATCCTGAGCAACACGCTGTGCAATTTGGTCTCGATTCATTTTGATGTATTTGCCGCTCATATCAGGCCGCCTTCGCTGTGATGAGTTGTTGTGTTGTAGTTGGATGCGCCAATACCACATGCTGAACGAAAATTCCCGGGGTGATGATTTGCTCGGGGTCCAGGTCACCCAGCTCCACCACCTCTGCCACTTGAGCAATGGTGGTTTTTGCAGCCATTGCCATAATGGGGCCAAAGTTTCGAGCGGATTTCCGGTACACCAGATTGCCCCAGCGGTCGCCCTGTTGGGCTTTGATTAAAGCCACATCGGCCACAATCGGCATTTCCAGTACATAGTTTTTACCGTTGATGGTGCGGGTCTCTTTGCCTTCTGCGAGCAAGGTTCCGTAACCTGTGGGTGTAAAAATGGCACCCAAACCTGAGCCTGCCGCTTGTATTCTGCAAGCCAAATTACCTTGTGGAACCAACTCCAACTCGATGCCGCCTTCGCGGTACAAGCTGTCAAAATGCCAAGAGTCATGTTGACGAGGGAATGAGCAAATCATCTTCTTCACAAGTCGTGCTTTGATCAGCAGGGCAAGACCTGTGTCGCCGTTGCCTGCGTTGTTACTGACAATGGTCAGGTCGCGTGGGCCATGTTCTATAAGGGCCTCAATCAGTTCAGCGGGTTGCCCTGCAGATCCAAAGCCACCAATCATGATGGTTGATCCATCTTTGATTTGAGCGATTGCATCCACCATGCTCAGTTGTGTTTTATTGATCATTTCATTCCCTTTCTTTTGTGTTCTTTGCTCATTTCTTATAGAACTGCTTGCAAAAACTGCATGGTTTCTTCCAGTACCGGAAGTACACGTTTGCACGCTTCCTTTTGCGTTTCATAGCTCATGGACATGTGAACGCTGATTGCGCCCACCACCTTGGATTCAGAGTTGCGCACCAACACCGACATGCTCCGTGCGTTGTTTTCGACTTGTTGCTCCAACAGGCAATAACCAAACTGTCGAGTTTCCTGAATCTTTCCCTTGATTTGCCCACTGGTTTGGTAGGTGTGAGCGGTCAGTGCAATGAAGGGCTTATCCTTTTCCAACCACTGATCAATCTCGCGGTCAGTGCGTTGCGCCATCAACACCAACCCAGCTGCGAAATGCCGTGCACAGGCCCGTGCACCCACCATCACATTGCTGTGGTGTTCTTTCATGAATCCGCTCCGGCTTACCACCACCAAATCGTTTTGGTCGAGTACTGAGAAATAGGCCTCGGCAGACAAACTTGCACTGATGCGCTGCAAGAAAGGTTGAACCGTTTTTGGAAGTTTTGCAGACTCCACATAGGACCAACCCAAACGCAGTATTTGCGGGGTTAGCCAGTACATTTGGCCGTCACTTTCTAGGTAACCCAGATGCTTAAGCGTCAACAAATGGCGACGCGCAGCAGTGCGATTGATTCCAGTTCTACGAGCAGCCGTGGAAGGGGATAGTCGTTGATTGATGTCGCTGAACGCCTCAATGATTTTCAGACCCTTCTCAAGGCTCTCAACACGATCTCGCTTGTTGATTTCAACAACTTCAGTCATCTCACATCTCCGATTTATTTTTGATTTGGGATTCTCATCCCTGATCACCACCACCCACTGGCAGTACCGTGCCAGTGATGTAGGAGGATTCTTTTGAGGCCAAAAACAGAATGGCCCGCACCTGCTCATCAATCGTGCCGTATCGGTGCATCAAACTGCTTTCAAGTGTTTGGTCAACAATTCCCTGATACCAAACCCTTTCCTGATCGCTGAGGGGCTTAGGATTGCGTGGAATTTTACGGGGTGGCGCTTCCGTACCTCCAGTGGCCACAGCATTGATTCGAATGCCATTGTGAGCCTGCTCAAATGCAAGGCTTGCAGTCATCGCATTGACTCCCCCTTTGGATGCAGAGTAGGGAATGCGGTGAATGCCGCGTGTGGCAATTGAAGACACGTTGACAATTACACCGGCTTGACGCGCAATCATGTCAGTTAGAAATGCACGGCAGCACCACAGAGTTGGAAAGAGGGATCGGCGTACTTCAGCCTCAATTTCTTCTTCCTGATACTCCTGGAAGGGCTTGGCCCAGATCGTGCCACCCACATTGTTTATCAGTACATCCGCGCGGCCGAAAGTAGACAAAGTGGCCTTTGCAAGTTGATGTGCGCCTTTGAATGTTTCCAAGTCGGATTGCACAACCAAGGTTTGCATACCCAGCTCACGAATTTCTTGAGCCACCTCATGCACCAGTTCAGACCTGTCTGCCAAAACCACCGTGGCGCCTTCTTGAGCCAGTGCCAGTGCCACACCACGGCCAATCCCTTGGGCTGAGCCTGTGACCACGCAAACCTGATCTGTAAAACGGGGATAGATGCTCATTGTGATTACACCTCAGTGCTGGCAGAAAATTTTTCAAAGTAAAAGTTTTTGGCGTTTTGGCCTGAGGACTCCTGCCATTTGCGTACCGCATCCACCATGGCTACAGGGCCACAAAGGTAAGCGTCGTAGTCTCCGTTGTTCAGCCAATCGCTTTGTATGTGCTCGGTCACATAGCCCCTTTTCAAGTTGGAGTTTGCACTTTCTATTAAGCAAAACTCATAGTTAAAAAGCGGCAAACGCTGACGGGCTTCTTCCAACTCCTCCAGACCCACCAAGTCTTCATCTCTAGTAACGCCATACACCATGTTCAATGGGTGGGTTAAAGTTTCAGGAGAAAGCGTTCTCAACATGGACAGGAACGGTGCAATACCAGTGCCCCCTGCCAAGAACAAAGTAGGACGACTGATTGGGCGTAGGTAAAAGCTGCCAAACGGGGCTTCAAAGTCCACAGCCACACCGGGTCTGGCTGCATCAGTCAGGAATGTACTCATCTTGCCATCAGGCACGTTTCGTACAACAAAGCTTACTTGTTGAGCCCCTGATTTTGAACTGAATGAATAAGCACGGCTCAGCGAAGTGCCGGGAATTCCCACCTTGGCATACTGACCGGGTAGGAATTCCACTGCACCACCACTCACATTCAAGGTGAACTCAATGGTCGAGTCCGATAACAACTTGACTTCTTCCACATGGGAAGCAAATTTACCCACACTGGCTTTGCAGCTTGCAGACGATGCGGGAATCATCACAACGCAATCGCTCACGGGCTTCATTTGGCAAGCCAGTACATGGCCTGCTTGCGCTTCCTCCGGGGTCAGGGCATCCTCGATGTAAGAGGATTCTGGCATGTCATATTTCCCCGATTCGCAATAGCCACGACAGGTGCCGCAAGCGCCATCACGGCAATCCAAGGGAATATTCACTTTCTGGCGGTAAGCGGCGTCGGAGAGCTTTTCTCCGGCATTGCAATTGATCAGGCGAGTTACGCCATCTTCAAACTGAAGCGCAATGGTGTAGGTCATGTTATAAGTCTCCGTATTGCCGTGCTTGATCAAAAATCAAATGTTGTAAATGTCGATCACTTGATGGATGTAGTCGTTTTTCAGGACCACATACTTGTCTTTGATCAAAGGCAATGATCCCGAAAAATCGATTACATACTTCGAAGATCCAAAATGCGAGTAATCCACTTTGGACCTGTGGCTCAATGTGTTCCAGTTGAATCGCACTTCCACGGTTGATCCTTCCTGCCCAACGATTTCCACATTGCTGATGTTGTGGCTTGTTCTGGAAATTGGGAAAGTGGCCGATGAGCGCTCTGTTTTGATGCGGAACACTCGATCTTCCAATCCACTGCGGCTTGGGTAGTAAATCAGCGAAATTTCAGTTTGCGGATTGCTGACCAACTGTCCATCATCGTCCCAAGAAGGCATCCAGAACTGTGCCTCGGGGTGGTAGCAAGTCAGCCACTCATCCCATTTCTGGTCATCCAGAAGACGACATTCTTTGAACAGGAAACTTTCAACTAGTTCGCGTGTAATGGTGGTCATGATTATTTGGCCTCCACAGTGTTGTTCTCAGCTTCATTTAGAATCGCTTGCTTCATCACATCACGCCAGTAAGCATGCTGCACGGTGTACAAGCCCTCATCCTCGGTGCGAACACCGCTCATGATGGGTTTCAGGCCAATTTTTTCGGCTTCCTCATTTGCACCTTTAATCCAGTGCTCAGAGCCACGGCACATGTCATTCCAGCCAGAGGCCAAGCCTTTGTAGCCTTCCTGACAAGAACGGAATTCCTCCAAGTCGTCGGGTGTGGCCATCCCAGATACGTTGAAGAAATCCTCATACTGACGAATGCGTTGTGCACGTGCATCTGCTGGCTCTCCCTTCGGTGCGATGCAGTAAATCGTCACTTCTGTTTTGTCCACAGAAATGGGCCGCAGTACGCGGATTTGCGAGCTGAATTGATCCATCAAATACACATTCGGGTACAGGCACAAATTGCGTGAGTTCTCTACCATCCAGTCGGAAGTGGCCTTGCCATATTTTTCGGCATACTGCTCGCGCTTGTTCCAGTTTGGACGGTCTTGTGGATTGGCCCATTTGGTCCACAGCAGCAAGTGACCGTTGTCGAATGAGTAAAATCCGCCACCCTGACGGCCCCAAGATCCAGCATCCATGGCTCGAATTTGGTCAGCACCTGCCTCACGCTGTTTGCGCGCATTGGTGGTTGCTGCGTAGTTCCAATGCACAGAACTGACGTGGTAACCGTCTGCGCCATTCTCTGCTTGTAGTTTCCAGTTGCCATTGAATGTGTAGGTGGATGAGCCACGTAGCACCTCCAGACCTTCCTCGGATTGATCCACAATCATGTCTATAATTTTCTTGGATTCTCCCAAAAAATCGGACAGGTTTTGTACGTCTTCATTGATGCTGCCAAACAAGAAACCCCTGTAGCTTTCAAAGCGTGCAACCTTCTTCAAGTCGTGTGAGCCCTCCTTGTTAAAGCAGTCTGGGTAACCTGCATCTTCTGGGTCTTTTACTTTCAGCAGCTTGCCGCTGTTGTTGAAGGTCCAGCCATGGAATGGGCAGGTGTAGGTGGCCTTGTTGCCCTTTTTAGTGCGGCAAATCATTGCACCGCGGTGGCTGCATGCATTGATAAAGGCATTCAATTCACCCTGACGGTTGCGTGCAATAAACACAGGCTGGCGGCCAATGTGCGTTGTGTAAAAGTCATTGTTATTGGGTATCTGGGTTTCATGGGCCAGATAAATCCAGTTGCCCTCAAAAATGGTTTTCATTTCGAGTTCAAACAAACGCTCATCCGTAAAGGCGCTGCGGTGCACTCGGAAGTCACCTTTTTCTTCGTCTTCAACCAGGAACTCATCAATCGAGTTCAAACTGCCTGCCTTGGCTGGGAAAATTGGAATCATGTGTTTTGCTCCTTCAAAGCAAATTGGACTTAAGCGGCGCGACGTGGGCGTTCCACATCGGCAGTTGCTTTGGCTTGTACAGGACGCAAATTGAAATCAAAGTGGATGGAGGAAAACGGCCTGTCCAAGCCACGTTTGGCAATCTCAGTTGCATCCGTTACCCGGTTAATTGCAGGCACTAATCCTTCGCGGCTGGCGAATGCAAAGTCATCCCACAAGTAAGGGTCTCCATCAATATTGATTTGTGTGGTCAACTTGGCTTGGCCTTCCGCAGTTACAAAAAAGTGGATGTGAGCAGGGCGATGTCCATGTCGGCCCAGCTGTGTCAACAACTTCTGTGTTTGTCCTTCAGGTGGGCATGAATAGCCACTGGGTACAATGCTCCGGAACTCATACTTGCCGTTTTCATCGGTAATGATGGAGCGGCGTAGGTTGAAAGGGGTCTGAGTGCTGTCAAAAATCGAATAGCCACCTTTCAGGTTGGCATGCCACACTTCCACTGTTGCATTTGGAACGGGTTTGCCTTCGTCTGTGTACACCGTTCCGCTCATGAACAGCACTTCACCATCATTGACTTCAGTGCCATCGTCCAGTCTCGCAAAACCTTTTTCAACGGGTGCTCCCGCCACATACAATGGTCCTTCAATCGTACGAGGTGTGCCGCCCGCCAAGCCAGCACGCTCCTCTGCTTCATCGGCGCGAATGTCCAAGAAGCGTTCCAAGCCCAGGCCAGGAATCAACAAAGCCATTTCGCCCTTTGCACCGGTCTGGGACAAATAGTCCACGCCTGTCCAAAATTCACTGGCAGAAATATCTAGGTCCTCAATGGCCTTCATCAAATCACTCAGTAAACGCAGTGTGATTTCTTGTACGCGTTTGTTCACAGGACCATTTGCGGTGTCCACAACGTAGCTACGTGCCAGTTTGTTGATGTCTTGGTGGTTCATGTCTTTCTCCTAGGAATGGATTTGCCGATTTCTGCAGTGCTTGTTTCGGCTTGCTTCGGTTTTTACAGTGAATTTAAAAATGACTGGGTGCTTCTGAATCGCTTACTTTCTGCTTACCGATCGTCTTCCCACGTCGAAGATGGGTGACGAAGAATCGGTTCCACTTCAATGCTCATGAATGGAAACAAAGGCAGGGTTGAGATCAGCTGGTGCAATTCATCCACGCTTTCCACATCAAACACGCTGTAGTTTGCGTATTGACCTGCTATTCGCCACAGGTGCCGCCACTTGCCCAGCTTTTGAAGTTCTTGCGCACGGGCCTTTTCAGTGACTTTGAGTTGGTCAGCAACTTCCTGTGGCAAGTCGCGTGGAATGTTGACTGTCATTCGTACATGGAACAGCATTTTCAATCTCCAGTTTGGTGTGTTCTGTTATGCCGTGTGGCTTGCAAGGTTCTGAATTTTTTCCAAATCAGGCTCAACACCCAAGCCCGGCCCTTTGGGTAAGTGCAGACAAAAGTCACGGTACTCCAAGGGCTTTTTCAGAATGTCATCAGTCAGCAGCAAAGGCCCAAACAGCTCAGTACCAAACTGCAGGTCATCGAATGTAGAAAACAAGTGTGCTGAGGCAATCGTCCCAATCGGGCCTTCCAACATCGTTCCGCCGTAGAGCGACACCCCATGCAGTTCAGCCAGGTTTGCCACCAGTCGGCTTTGTGTCAGACCACCACTTTGGGCAATTTTGATTGAGAAGACATAGGCCGCCGCTTGATTACAAAAGCGCAGCGCATCTTGCGGGCCCATCAGTGCTTCATCCGCCATCATGGGTACTGAGAAGCGGCGGGTCAGTCGCGCCATACCCGCTATGTTTGCAATCGCTAAGGGTTGCTCAATCAAATCCACTCCGCCTTCAATCAATTGGGGAATGGCGAAGTTGGCAGTCGGTTCATCCCAAGCTTGATTCACATCCACACGAACGCTGGCCTTGTCACCCAATGCGCGCTTGATTGCAACCACATGGTTCACATCACGTTGTACGTGATGCGCACCAATCTTGAGTTTGAAAACTCGATGCCTGCGAAGCTCCAGCAAGCTATGGGCTTCTTGTATGTCCGTGTCCGTGTCGCCACTGGCCAAGGTCCATGCCACGGGTAGGGCATCCACCTGTGCACCACCCAATAACTCGGCTACAGAAATGCCCAAACGCCGTGCTTGCGCATCCATCAACGCTGTTTCAATCGCGCATTTTGCGAAGCGGTTACCGCGAATGGAACTGTTCAGCTTGCGCATGCATGCGTTGATGTTGTACGCGTCCTGGCCTACCAGCATCGGGATCAAATACTTTTGCAAATTGATCACCATACTGTCTGGGCTTTCCTCCCCGTACTTCAGTCCTCCAATGGTGGTGGCCTCGCCCCAGCCTTCATGGCCGTCGTCGCACATCACCCGCACCAGTACCATGGTTTGGCTGCTCATCGTGGCGACTGACAACTGGTGAGGGCGTATGGTTGGCACTTCCAGTTTGTACACTTGAATTTGATTGATCATATTTTTTGGGTATGGAAAACTTCATCGGAATCGCAATTTCGATTTAGAATAAAAGTCCTAAATGAGGGTGTCCAACACCGATTTAGTATCAATTGAATACTTAAAAGGTATTAAGCATGGAAATTCGCCATATCCGATACTTCATTGCAGTGGCTGAGGAGCGCAACTTCACCAAAGCTGCAGAGCGCTTGCATATTGCGCAGCCGCCTTTGAGCAGGCAAATTCAACAGCTGGAAGAGAAGCTGGAAGTTTCCTTGTTTGAGCGCGGTTCAAGACCTTTGGAGTTGACCGAAGCGGGGCACTTTTTTTACGAACATGCAGTACGTTTGTTGGCCCAGTCAGTCGAATTGGTCAACATGACCCGCAGGTTGGGCAAGATCGAGTCCAAGTTTTCCCTGGGCTTTGTGGGTTCCACCTTGTTTGGTTTGTTGCCTGAGGTGGTGAGGCGTTTCAAGGCGGCCAATCCCAAGCTGGAGGTCAGCCTCCATGAAATGACCACCATGGAGCAAATTCAAGCTTTGAAAGAGGGTGTGATTGATGTGGGCATTGGCCGTATCCGGCGGGAAGACCCCAAAGTAAAACGAACAGTATTGCGCCATGAAAGCCTGGTGGCGGCACTGCCCATGGGGCATCGGTATGCGCAGTCTACAGAAATGCTCAAGTTGTCTGATTTGATGGAAGACACCGTGATTGTGTTCCCCAAAAGCCCGCGTCCCAGTTTTGCTGATCAAGTTTTGGATGCCTTCACAGACAGGGGCTTAAAGCCCTACCGCATTCAGGAGGCGCGTGATTTGCAAGTGGCTTTGTTGCTGGTCGCAGCGGGTGCTGGCGTTACTGTAGTGCCCAAAAGTGTCACTGGTATGAGGCGTGCTGACATTTGTTACAAGCCGTTGAACGAAGAAAATCTCAGCTCCCCCGTCATCATGAGTACTCGCATTTTTGATCGCTCTGAGGCCATTCAATCGTTTTTGAATGTGGTGTATAGCCTGTACCGTGCCGAAGGTATTCCCTATGTCAAACCCGATGATCGCATTGAATGATTTTTCCATACCTGAATGGGATAGTTGCTCAGCAAGTCAATAAAACCGAGACTTTCCACTAATCGATACTTAAAAAGTATCGTATAAATACTTATTCAGTCTTGGACTAGTCACATTCTTCTCCATTACCTTTCGATTCAAGTTGAGTAGTCATGCACCAAACGTATGACTTTTCTCAATTCAAATCAAATTAGAAATGCAATGGAGGAGTTGAGATGTCACGTTCAGATAGATCCCGTTTGAGTCAGGCCACTTTGGCGTTCCGCAGCAAAGCCCTTGTCGCCACCTTGGCCTCTGTGGGTGGTTTTGCACTTGCAACAAGCAGTGCAGTTTTTGCCCAAACTCCAGCAGGTAAAGTCAAAGTGGGTTTGATGCTACCCTCTTCAGGTACTTATGCCGGTTTGGGTACGGCCATCACCAACGGGTTCAAGCAGTACGTCGATGAGCAGGGCGGCAAGCTAGGCGGTTTGCAAGTGGAATATGCGATTGTGGATGACGAATCCAATCCCGCCAAGGCTGTTGAGAATGCACGTAAATTGATCAAACGTGATGAGGTGGATGTACTCGTTGGAACAGTCCATTCCGGCGTTGCAATGGCCATGGCCAAAGTAGCCCGCGACAACAAAACCCTGATGATTGTGCCCAACGCGGGCGCTGACGAAATCACGGGTGCCCAATGCGCCAAAAATGTATTCCGTACCTCATTCAGCATGTGGCAGCCTGCCTATGCCATGGGCAAAGTCATGGCCGACAAAGGCTTCAAAAAAGTGGTCACATTGACCTGGAACTACGCCGCGGGCAAGCAATCGATTGATGGCTTTAAAGAAAGCTTTACGAAGAAAGGTGGTGTGGTAATCAAGGACATGAGCCTGCCATTCCCCAACGTTGAATTCCAGCCCTTCCTGACTGAAATTGCAGCCCTGAAACCCGACGCTGTGTTTGTATTTTTTGCAGGGGGTGGTGCAGCCAAATTCCTCAAAGACTACGAAGCCGCTGGTCTGAAAAAATCCATTCCACTTTACGGCTCTGGCTTTTTGACAGATGGTGTATTACAAGCCGCAGGTGAATCGGCTACCGGAGTGATGACCACACTGCATTACGCCGATGGACTGAACAACAAAGAGGACAAAGACTTCCGATCCAACTACCAAAAGCGTTTCAATATGGTGCCCGATGTGTACGCCGTGCAAGGTTACGACGCTGCTCAATTGTATGAAGCGGGGCTCAAGGCTGCGGCGGGAAAGTTAGACCAACAGGATAAAATAATTGCCGGCATGCAAGCCGCGAAATTTGATAGCCCGCGTGGCCCCATGGCCTTCAGTAAAGCCAATAACCCCATCCAGAATGTCTACCTGCGCGAAGTCAAAGGAAGTTTGAATCAAGTCAGCAGCATTGCGACACCCAATCTGGAAGATCCAGCTCGCGGTTGTAGTTTGTAAAAGTTGTGTTCATAGGCTCATCAATTGAGCCTATTTTTCAAATCAGTATACTTTCTGACCTTTGATCGTTCGGTCCCGAAATAGGGGAGAACGGAGGCTGACCATGGATTTCATTTCCTTTCTCATTCAAACGCTGAACGCAGCCCAGTACAGCCTACTGCTGTTTTTGGTTGCCAGCGGATTGACTCTCGTGTTTGGCATTATGGGTGTAATCAATCTCGCCCATGGCAGTTTTTACATGATCGGTGCCTATATGGCATTTGCACTGACTTCACTCACAGGTAGCCTGTTTTATGCCGTGTTGTTGGGCGTGCCTTTGGCCTTCGCATTCGGTGCCGCCATGGAGTGGTTGCTTATCTCCCACTTGTATAAACGCAATCACCTTGAACAAGTGCTACTTACCTACGGCTTGATTCTAATTTTTGAAGAGCTACGTAGTCTCATTATCGGCAATGATGTGCATGGCGTTCCTTTGCCACAAATACTGTCAGGCTCTATCCAGCTGACTGATGTGCAAAGCTACCCTGTCTATCGACTCGTCATCTCAGGTGTTTGTATTGTTTTGGCAGTTGGTATGTACTTTCTCATCCAGCGTACCCGTCTGGGCATGATGATTCGTGCAGGCAATCACGACCGCACCATGGTTCAGGCCTTGGGTATCAACATCAATCAAATTTACCGGTTGGTGTTTGCGCTAGGTGTGGCCTTGGCCATGCTTTCAGGCTTACTGGCTGCGCCTGTTTCCTCTGTGTTTCCCAATATGGGTTCGCATGTGCTCATCATCTCCTTTATGGTCGTCGTGATTGGTGGGATAGGTTCAGTATGGGGGGCACTACTGGCCTCACTCATCATTGGTTTTACAGACACATTCGGCAAAGTCTTTTTGCCAGAACTTTCAGGTATGTTGGTGTACGTGGTAATGGCAATCGTGCTGTTGTGGCGTCCCGAAGGCCTTTTCAGTAAAAGCTAAGGAGCCACATCATGCACATTCAATCATCTACTGCACCCATGGTTTCGCCCCCATTGTCTACACTTCTTTTTCGTCTGAGCCTGCTTTTGCTGCTGCTTGCAGTGCCATTCGGTTTGAGTAATTTTTACATTGAGCTTGTTGCCAAAGTATTGGTATTCGCTATTTTCGCCATGAGTCTGGATTTTCTGGTGGGCTATACCGGTTTGGTCAGCTTTGGTCATGCTGCCTATTTTGGAGTTTCAGCCTACGCTGTTGTACTGCTTAGTGCAGGCCAGTCGGACGCCAATCTGTGGGTGCTCATGCTGCAGTCCATCGGTGCCGCTATTCTGACTGCCTTGGTTGTGGGCCTATTCGTACTGCGTACCAAAGGTATTTACTTCATCATGGTTACGCTGGCGTTTGCGCAAATGTTGTTCTTCATTTTTCATGACACGCCAGTGGGTGGGGGGTCTGACGGTATCTACTTGAATGCCAAACCCAGTGCAACATTGTTCGGATTCAACCCTTTGGATTTGAACGAAATGTCTCATCTTTATGGCTTGGTATTTGTATTTGCCCTTCTTGTTTTTGCATTCCTGAGTCGTTTGTTGGAATCTCCCCTAGGTCGCGTATTGCAGGGCATTCGTAGCAACGAGCATCGCATGCAATCCTTGGGTTATTCGACCTACTGGTACAAGCTACTCGCCTTTGTGATTGCGGGTGCACTCGCAGGATTGGCTGGATTTTTGTATGCAGTCATGTTTGGTTTTGTAACGCCAGAATTACTCAGTTGGCACGAGTCTGGTAACGTGCTTTTGATGGTTATTTTGGGTGGAATGGGCAATTTGATGGGTGCCATTCTTGGGGCTTTCGCCTTTGTTGCCATGCAGGAATTTTTCGCTGACATCACCGAGCATTGGGCCTTGCTAATGGGCACAGTCATTGTATTTGCAGTCCTGTTTCTGCCCGGTGGTTTGATGGGCCTGCCTGGTCAAATCAAGAAAATGAAACACTGGTTCAACTCAAGGAGTTCCTCATGAAGCAGGTTAACCATCCGACCATCGATCAGCTTACAGATACCCACCCCGTTGCGCTCAAAGCAATAAACATCACCAAGCGATTTGGTGGACTGGTGGCCAACAACAATTTGAATATTACTTTGCACATAGGCCGTTTGCATGCCTTGCTGGGCCCCAATGGTGCAGGTAAATCCACCTGCATCAACATGCTGTCTGGGGATTTACCTGTGAGTGAGGGACGTATCGAATTGTTTGGCAAAGACATCACCAGCCTAACCGCCACTCAGCGCTCCTTGGCCGGTATGGGCCGCAGTTATCAGCGCACCAACATCATGTTGGATTTCACTGTACTGGAAAATGCCCGATTGGCCGCCCAGTCTCGCAATCAACAGGCTTGGAAATGGCTTTCCTTGGCAATGAATCAAAAGGCATCCGTTGAAAAAGCCATGCAAAGCTTAGAGCGTGCAGGTTTGCAAGAAAAGGCACTACGCAAAGCCTCTGAGCTGAGCCATGGCGAGCAACGTCAACTGGAAATTGCCATGGTGCTGGCTACAGATGCCAAAGTGCTTTTGCTCGACGAGCCACTGGCCGGTATGGGTTCGCACGAGTCCGCTCGGATGGTGGAGTTACTCAATGAACTTAAAAGTAGCCATGCCATATTGCTGGTGGAGCACGACATGGATGCAGTATTCGCAGTGGCTGATGATGTCACGGTAATGGTCAATGGTGAAGTGCTAGAAACAGGTTCGCCCGAAGTCATTCGAAACAGCCCGCAAGTCAAAATTGCATACTTAGGTGAAGACGAAGGTGACACTCAAAGTCGCAATGATTTGGGTTTAGTCAAGGAGGCCGTTTATGTTTGATACCCCATTGAAGTCCACAATAAAAAGCTTATCGGTTGAGCCCATTCTTAAGGGAAATTCACTAAATACCTTTTATGGTCGTAGCCACATATTAAGAGATGTTAACTTTAGCATTCATCCAGGCGAGGGCATTGCACTGCTTGGCCGCAACGGTATGGGTAAAACCACCTTGTTAAAAAGCCTGATGGGTATCGTTCGCGCGCGCAGTGGGCAGGTGCATGTACGTGGGCAAAACATGAGTGCAGCACCCACCTATAAGATATCCAAGTTGGGCGTGGCTTATGTGCCTGAGGGCAGGGGGATTTTCCCCAACCTGAATGTGCGTGAAAATCTCATGATGGCTGCCCGCACAGGCATGAATGGCCGCAACGACTGGGACTTCGACCGTGTCATGAATACATTCCCAAGGCTTGGCGAGCGCATCAACAATGGGGGTTGGCAATTGTCCGGTGGCGAGCAGCAAATGCTCACAATTGGTCGAGCTTTGATGACCAATCCAGATCTATTGATTCTGGACGAAGCCACTGAAGGTTTGGCTCCCATTATTGCTCAAGAAATTTGGGAAATTGTGAAGCACATTCGCAGTACAGGAATTGCGGCGGTGGTAGTTGATAAAAATCATCGGGCGCTGACCAGTATTTGCGATCGTGCCATGATCATGGTGCGAGGGCAGGTGATGTTTGATGGTCCGAGTGTACAGCTCAAGGCGCAGCCAGAGATCATCCATCAGCATCTGGGCGTGTAGAAGTGTTTCTTTGCCTTTGCATCTTGCAATCGCAATCGACAGATCGGAAGGCTAAGTGTAGGTTTTTTCCGGGCTCCGCAGCATGCTTGGATAGATCGGGGCAGATGTGTTTTGTCGCTTCTCGCTGCCGTTCCCAATCACAATCGACAGACCGGAACGCTTGGTGCCGCTTGTTTCCGGGCTCCATAGCGTGCTTAGATTAATTGGTGCAGATGTGTTTTGTCGATTCTCGCTGCCTATCTCAAGTGCAGTCGACTGACCGGTCTGCTTGGTGCCGCTTGTTTCCGGGCTCCACAACGTGCTTAGATTCATCGGTGTAGATGTGTTTTGTCGCCCGGCGCGTCCCCTGAATCGCAGACTCGGTTCAGCCTGCCTGCGCTTGCGCGGCAGCTTGGGGCGGCGATAATGCTGGCGGCATCGGCATCGGCATCGGCATCGGCATCGGCATCGGCATCGGCATCGGCATCGGCATCGGCATCGGCATCGGCATCGGCATCGGCATCGGCATCGGCCTCGGCATCGGCATCGGCACCAGCGTCGTCCCCAGCGCTGTCACCTACGCGCCGTCAGCCTGAAGTCTTGCTGCGATTGAAGAAGGGCCGCCGCCAAGCCCTCGCAACTGTCCATTGGTCTTCAGCCCCAAGGCTGAAGAGCCCCCGCGTCACGCATGTTTGAGCTAGAACCAGAACTTGGGAAGTTCTGGTTCAGCGAGTTGCGTGCGGGGCATGGACAGGCAGAGGGTGTGCGGAGTCAAGGCCCTTCAAGCAGCAACGGCTCAGGC
>JARWZZ010000007.1 GCA_029866125.1 Limnobacter sp. | reverse complement strand
GACCCCCACCATGTCAAGGTGGTGCTCTAACCAACTGAGCTACGCGCCTGTGCTGAGGGCGCAAGTATACAACAAGCGCTTTGATTGTCAAATACAGAAGGTGAGTTTGTTGATATTGACTTATTTACTGACAACGAATATTGTCAGACCATTCAGAAACATCATTAAAAAACCTTAGCCCATCGCCTGAATTGAGGCCAGATAAAAGGAAACACACAGTGCTTAAAATTACCCCAAAATCATTCACCATGACCCGCCAGCTTTTGAAAGGCGTATGGATTGCCGTGCCCGCCTACATCGTGCTGTCGCTGTTTATGCCGGTATTGATCGTATTGGCTTTGGTGCTGGGCCTTTTGCACTTGGCGGAAATTCCGGTGGCGCTGGCTGTGCTGCGCAAGAAAAACATCCCTACCACTGAGGTCATTGGTAAAACATTCCTGTATGGCTTTACCTATTGGTTGCCGCGTAGCCTAGAGGCGTAACTGCACTACAAAGCTTGAAAGCAGGAAAAATACGGGCATCGCTGATTTTTAACTGTCAGCGCCTATAATGACGCAACTGTATCCATCAACTCAGGAGCGTCCACGTGGGATTTCTCGCAGGCAAAAAAATTCTAATCACAGGCTTGTTGTCCAACCGTTCTATCGCTTATGGCATTGCTAAAGCATGTCACAGCCAAGGTGCGGAGCTTGCTTTCACTTATCAAAACGAGCGCTTTGAGCAGCGCGTGGCCGACATGGCTGCAGAATTCGGTTCGAAAATCATCATTCCCCTGGATGTCGAACACGATGATCAAATTGCGGCTTGCTTCGAGAAATTGGGCAAGGAATGGGATGGCTTGGATGGCTTGGTCCATGCAATTGCGTTTGCACCGCGTGAGGCAATTGCAGGGGACTTTCTTGAAGGGTTCTCGCGCGAGGCTTTTAAAACCGCGCACGAAATTTCGTCCTACAGCTTTGGTGCGTTGGCCAAGGCCGCTTACCCCATGATGGAAGGCCGTGAAGGCTCGCTATTGACCATGAGTTACTTGGGTGCGGTAAAAATGGTGCCCAACTACAACACCATGGGTTTGGCCAAAGCATCTTTGGAAGCCTCTGTGCGCTATTTGGCGGAAAGCCTTGGGCCGCGCGGCATACGCGTCAACGGTATTTCGGCAGGCCCAATCAAAACATTGGCAGCAGCAGGCATCAAAGGCTTTAGCAAAATTTTGCATGCGGTGGAAGATGCAGCCCCCCTGCGCCGCAATGTAACCATTGAAGATGTGGGCAATGTGGCTGCCTTTTTGCTGTCCGACTTGGCACGCGGTGTAACTGCCGAAATCACTTATGTGGACGGTGGTTACAGCACAGTTGTAAGTGGCATGAGCGAGTAGTTTTGTCAAAAAGCTTGGTCAATAAGTTTGATCAATGAGTTTGATGATTAAGTCATAGTCCAATTTTGTAATATTTCACCTGCATGGCGGTATTCTGGTGAGCAATTCTTTGATCAGACTGGATGGAATTTCTAAATCTTTGGGCGGCAGCATGCTGTTTAAAGACATCCATTTGGAAGTCAATGCGGGTGAAAGCATTGCAATATTGGGCGAGTCTGGCAGTGGCAAGTCCACCCTGCTGCACTTGATGGCAGGGTTGGATGCTGTGGACTCGGGTCACATCGCCTGGGCTGGAGCTAGCCTTAACGACTTGAGCCAAGACCAAATTGCATCGAAAAGGCTGGCTCATATTGGTTTGGTTTTTCAAGCCTACTACTTAATGCCCCACCTGACGGCGCTGCAAAATGTCGAGTTGCCTTTCCTATTAGCCAATAAAAAACCCTTGGTGCAGCATTGCAAAAATTTGCTGGAGTCTGTTGGGCTTTTGGACAAAGTGAGCCGATTTCCGCGTGAGTTGTCTGGTGGCGAGCAACAACGTGTTGCCATTGCACGTGCATTGGCCTTACAGCCGCCCCTTATTTTAGCGGACGAACCCACAGGCAATTTGGATGAGCGCAATGCCGAGGCTGTGCTGGACATCTTGCTCAATGTTTGTAGCAACCAAGGCTGTGCTTTGGTCATGGTTACACATTCAGACAAAGTGGCTTCGCGATTGAGCTCAAGGTATGAGCTTCACCACAATGCGCTGAACCCTGTGCATGCAACTCATTGAGCCCAACTCCAATGAGCCTAACTTAATGAGCGTAACTTAGTGAGCGTAACTTAGTGAGCACCAGTTCATGAGCCCCGCCCTTCGTTTGAAGTTGATGCTGCTGTGGGGTGCGTTCAAAGACCAACCCATTAAATGGTTGATTGCAACCGCAGCCATTGCCATTGGGGTTGGCTTGGGTTTGGCCATTCATTTGATTCATCAAAAAGCGCTGGAGCAATTCGACTCGGGTGTTCGGCAGTTTTCTGGTCAAGCCGATATTCAGCTTTTGCCCCATTCATCAGAGTTACCCGACGCCGTGGTTGAGCAGCTTGTGGGCCTGCCTGATGTTGCTGTGTTTTCACCCGTGATTGACGTACAGGTGCGTATAGCAGGACTGGACAAACCTGTGCGGTGGCTTGGGTTGGATGTGTTCAAGGCTGCTGCCATCACTCCAAATTGGATTGGACAAACGGATGAGCATGTAGAGAATACCGGCGGAATGTCATTGCTGGGTAGCGACAGCGTGTATTTGAGCCCAGCTTTGAAAGAGGCGCTCGGTGGAGTCGTCGGTGGCGCAATCAGTGGTCCAATCAGTGGTTCAGCGAATGGATCAACACTCCGCACCTTGCGAAAAGATCAAACAGAATACATTTGGAAAGTTGCGGGCACAGTGCCAGCAGCAGGAAGCAATCAATGGGTGGCGGTGTCGGATATTGCAGCGGTGCAATGGAAGTTGGGCGAACCGGGAAAAATTTCGCGTGTAGACATCAAGCTTGCTGAGGGCGTGACTGCCGACACGTTTAAAGACAAACACAGCAAACAGTTTGCAGATGTAGGGCGATTTGAAACCCCCAAAGAGCAAGGCACCCGTGGCGCAAGTGTGTCGCAAGCTTACCGGGCCAATTTGTCGATTTTGGCTATGGTGGCTTTGCTAACAGGTGGCTTTTTGAGTTTTTCCACCCAAATGCTGGCTGTGGCGCAACGCTCTCGGCAGTGGGCGCTTTTGGCGTCTATGGGCATGAAGCAAACGGACGTACAGCGGCAAATTATTTTTGAGTCCATAGCATGCGGTTTAACAGGTAGCTTTCTAGGCTTGGCCTTGGGCTATGGCTTAGCCACGCTAATTTTAAACCAGTTGGGTGTTGACCTGGGCGCTGGGTACTTTGAACAAAGCGACTCTGGCTTGAATTTGCGACTGGGCGATGCATTGCTTTACCTCGGCTTTGGTTTGACTGCGACGGGGCTGGGTGCAATATTGCCATCTGGCCAAGCAGGCAAGATTGCTGTCAACTCAAGGTTGAAGGCTGGCAGTGAAGAGTCAGGCTTGCAATTTATGAACCGTGCCCAATGGCTGGGGCTCACCTTGTGCGCCTGTGCAGGCTTCTCCTTGTTGATTCCTCCTTTTGAAAGCATTCCCGTGGGTGGATATTTGGCAGTGGCCTTTGGGCTGTTTGGTGGCATCTGCTTGATTGGTAGCGTGGTTCGGTTCACCATCCAACCCGCAAAAACATTGAGCAATTTGGGTGAATTGGCCAAGTCGCGTTTGGCAAGTACACCCAACCTGCTAGCGGTGGGCTTGTCGGGCGTGGTTGCAAGTTTTGCATTGGTGGTTGCCATGCATGTGATGATTTTCAGTTTCAGGCAATCACTGGATGACTGGTTGGTGCAGGTACTGCCAGCCCCGCTTTATATGCGGGTAACAGAAACCAGCGCCCTACCCGCCATTCCCGATGCCCTTCAAACCAATTTGCGCGCGCGTGCAGAATTTGCAGACATTCAATTTTGGGGTCAAGAAAAATTGATTCTGGACGGTAACCGACCCGCTGTGGAACTTGTAATTCGGCCCCTACCCTTGGATCAAGCATCCAGCAAGTTGCCAATGACTGGAGCCTATTTAAGCGCTGATGAAATTCAATTGCGCATGGCCAAGACGCCCGACTTGCTGCCGATCTGGATTAGTGAACCCTTGACCGATTTGTACCAGTTAAAAACGGGTGACACGCTCATGTTGAACATGGATGGTAGCCTGAAAATCAATGCCTTGGTGGCTGGGGTTTGGCGAGATTACGCCCGGCAACATGGTGCGATTGCAATGCCTCAGGAGTTACTCAAACTTCTTTACAACCATGAGGCCACCCAACGACAGGCCTCGGCATGGCCTGTGGACGGGGTTAGCGTGGATGACCTGATTGGGCTGATTGAAGAAGAATCCCAGAAACTGGGCTTGCAGGATGAATTTCAATTTTCTCAACCCGGTGAAATTCGTGAATTAAGCTTGGCGATTTTTGATCGAAGCTTTGCAGTGACTTATTTGTTGGAAGTGGCCGCCGTGGTCATTGGGCTGTTTGGAGTGGGCACCACATTTTCGGCCATGGCCTTGCAGCGCAAAAGGGAGTTTGCATTGCTAAGCGCCTTGGGCGCATCCCGAAAAACATTGTTGAAGCTGGTGTTGCAAGAAGGCTTTTTGGCATCTTGGATAGCCGCCCTGGTGGGCATGACAATGGGCTTGGCATTTGCCGCCATTCTCATTTTTGTGGTCAACCCCCAATCCTTCCATTGGACCATGCAGTGGTACACACCCTGGCGGGATTTGGTTTTCATGGTTGCGGTTTTGCTGGTAATGGGCACGGTGACCGTCGCCCTTGCAATTCAACGCAGTGCGGGCCAACAAGTGGTGGGGCAATTGAAGGAGGATTGGTCTTGAGCAATTCCGCTGGTTTCCATAAAGCCATGCGCAGGCGATTCTTGCTTGCAGGCGGAATGTTGCCTTTTTTAGCATCCCATGGTTTGGCGGGCGCGAATAAGGCCAAGGATGACATCAAAACCAAACCCCGCGCATTTCAACAACCCAGACTTGAAAACTTGCTTGTCTTGCCCCGCGACCACGGCCCCCACCCCGAGTTTAGGAATGAGTGGTGGTACTTCACGGGTTGGTTTAAATCAGGGGTGGATGAGCTGGCGCAGGAGCTAGGAATTCAAATCACATTTTTTAGGTCTGCACCCGATGTGGATTTAAACAACCCAAGCCGCTTTAGCCCAGCCCAATTGCTAATTGCCCACGTGGCAGTTGCTGACCCTAAAAAAGGTGTTTTGGTGCATGACCAAATTGCGCTGCGCGCCCAAAAAGGGGAAGCTGAAATTTCAGGCTCAAATGTTGAATGCCTCAACATCAACTTGCCCAAATGGAATTTACGCAGCAAAGATGGAAGCACCTGGACTTGCAATATTGAGGGGCAAAAAATTGGCTTGCAACTGAAAGCAACACAAACTCAGACACCTTGGTTACAGGGGCAAAACGGTTTTTCTCGCAAAGGCCCAGACGCCATACAGTCCAGCCATTACATCACCCTGCCCCACATGCAAACGGAAGGCTTTGTCACATTGGAAGGCAAAAAGCTGCCCCTACAAGGCAAGTTCTGGATGGACCATGAATGGTCTAGCACTGTGCTTGCACCTGATGCTCAGGGCTGGGACTGGGTGGGGCTTTTGGGCGACGATGGGTCGTCTTTGATGGCTTTTCAGATACGGAACAAAACCCCCGGTAAGCCACCGGTATGGACTCATGCCTGCCTTCGAGAGGCGGATGGCCGCACACGGGACTTCAAAAATGTACAGTTCAACACCTTGAAAAACTGGAAATCGACCAAAACTGGTACCCAGTACCCAGTGTCGCAATCCATACACTTGGACGGAAACACCTATATTTTGAGACCCTTGTTTGATGATCAAGAGCTGGATGCACGAATGAGTTCCGGCACACTGTATTGGGAAGGAGCAGTCAAGGTAGAAAGAGTGGCCAGTGAGTTTAACTCGGGATCGAAACCAGAATCCAAACCACAAATGTGGGGTAAAGGTTATTTGGAAATGACCGGCTATGACCGCCCCATGTCCCTCTAGCTTGTATTTAATCCCTTGAATATGTGTTGATAACCCGTCATTGAGATCCATTTGAGCAAGTCAAATAAAACCTCCCCATACCGATCATTAAGTTCCACATTGACGAGCTTGATGGCCCCACACCGCAACTGGGGCTTGGCAGCTTTGGGCGCATTGCTATTGGGCTCGGCCATGAGCTTGAGCATGCCCGTGATGTTCCGTTGGTTAATCGACAGCGGCTTCCTGTCGGGGGAACACCCGGAAGGGCTGAACTCCGCATTTGGACTTTTACTGGCCTTGGTGTTTGTGTTGGCTTTTGCATCGGCAACCCGTTTTTACTTGGTTACTACCTTGGGCGAGCGCATTGCGGCAGACCTGCGCACCCGCGTTTACTCTCATTTGCTGATTCAACGCCCCGAGTTTTTTGAAACCTTGAAAGTCGGCGAAGTACTTTCTCGGCTAACGGCAGACACCACCTTGATTCAAACCTTGGTGGGCAGTAGTTTGTCTTTCTTTTTACGCAACAGCCTGACTACCCTTGGTGGATTGGTGATGCTGGTTTTAACCAGCCCCCTGCTTTCTGGCGCGGTGCTGGGCTTGGTGCTGGTGGTGTTGATTCCCGTTGTGGTTTTGGGGCGCAGGGTAAAAAAACTGTCACGGGCCAGTCAAGACAAGTTGGCGGACAGCAGCGCGATTGCGCAAGAAGTGCTCAACCAAATGAACACTGTGCAAGCCTTTAACCAAGAGCGTCGCGAGGCGAAACGTTTTTCAGATTCATCTGACCACACTTACACCGTGGCCAAAAGACGAACCCTGAACCGGTCAGCGCTGATTTTAGTGGCCATTGGCCTGGCGTTTTCAGGCTTGGTGGTTGTGTTGTGGATGGGTGCGAAAGCTGTGGCCAGCGGCGAAATGAGTGGTGGTGAATTGGCCCAGTTTGTGATGTATGCAGCCTTCGTGGGCGCTGGCTTTGCAGCCATGTCAGAGGTGTTGGGGGAATTCCAGCGCGCAGCAGGTGCGGCAGAGCGCCTGGTCGAGTTGTTGAATTTAGACACCACCATTCATTCAGACGGAGGCCTTCCTGCCCCTCAAAACCAAGGTGGATTTGAGATTGAATTCAAGGATGTGGAGTTTGCCTACCCCTCAGCCCCGGATCGTAAAATACTGACTCACTTCAACCTCAAAATTAAGCGTGGCGAAACAGTAGCGATTGTGGGTCCATCTGGCGCGGGTAAATCCACCCTGTTTAATTTGCTACTTCGCTGGTACGACAACACCGACGGGCAAATTCTGATTGAAGGCAAGCCGATTGACCAACTGAAACTGGAGGCTTGGCGCGCCCAGTGTGCTTATGTGTCCCAAGAAGCGGTTATTTTCTCGGGTAGCTTAAAGGACAACGTCAGCTACGGCGCCGACAAGGGCGGTACGCGGCAGGTTTCCGAAGCAGAAATTCAAAAAGCATTGGAAGACGCGGCAGCAACCGCATTTGTGGCCCGCATGCCAGAGGGCATGGATACACCCGTGGGCGAAAAAGGTGTGCGATTGAGTGGTGGCGAACGTCAGCGGGTGTCGATTGCACGGGCAATTTTGCGCGATGCAGGCTTGCTTTTGCTGGATGAAGCCACAGCCAGCCTAGATGCTGAAAGCGAGCGTTTGGTGCAAATGGCGATTGAGCGGTCACGCCATGGGCGAACCACTTTGATCATTGCCCACCGATTGGCCACGGTGATGGCGGCAGACCGCATTGTAGTGATCAATGAAGGAAAAATTGTGGAAATGGGCAATCACCGCGATTTGATGAGCCAAGAAGGCCTTTATGCCAAACTGGCCTCGCTGCAGTTCATCGACGGCAATGCGGAAAAGTCACTTCAAGCGCTCACCTAAACTCCAATCGAATTAAACCGAAAACGGGTATTTAATCGCCTCGTGGTATTGATAGCCATGAAGCTCAAAATCATTGACCGTGACCCATGTTTCAACATCTTCAAAAGTTTTGATGTTGGGGTTGATGGTCAATTTGGGCGACGGAAAAGGCTCCCTTTTCAGTTGCACATCTCGCATCAGCTCAAGCTGGTCTTCATAAATATGGGCATTTACAATTTTGTGGTAGGCCTTACCCGGCTTTAATCCAGTAATTTGCGCCACCAAAGCCAATAGAACATACACCTGCACCATATTGAAGTTCAACCCCAAAGGCACATCGCAGCTGCGCTGGGTGCTGTTAAGGTACAAAGTATCGCCCAAAATGGAAAAGTGATGGCTGTACATGCAGGGGCGCAAGCAACCCAAGTGGAAAGCGCCTGGGTGGTAGAAGGTAATGATTTCGCCCCGGTCGTCCTTGCCTTGATGAAGGTCGTCAATGACCTTACGCACCAAATCCACTGTACCGCCATCGGGCTTGGGAAAATTGCGCGCCACCTTGCCGTAAATAAAGCCGCAGTCGTCCTCGCCTTTGCGGTATGGGCTATTTAACCAAGCTTGATTCTGATTGGAATTGGCATCCCAAGTGGTGGTGCCGGCATTGCGAAAGTCGGCAGCATTGTCATAACCACGCAAGTAGCCCAGAATTTCTGCGATGGCAGACTTGTAGAAGCTTTTGCGGGTGGTAACAAGCGGAAATTCGCCTTGATCGACGTTGTAAGTCAAATCGGCGTTAATCAGCGTCAGGCAACGCTTGCCGGTGCGGTCGTTGTCAACCCAGACGCCTTCGTCAATGATGCGTTTGCACAGATCGAGATACTGCTTCATGGTGTTAGGTTAATCCCCGGAAATTCGCCGTAAACGGTGACGTTAAGCTGACCTAGATTGTACTTCACTGGTGTATCACTGGTGTAGACTGTGGGTCTTCTGAGAGACACCAGACTCGCCCATGATTGTGAAGTTGATTGCTGCGGTGGCCCAAAACGGGGTTATCGGTATTAATAACCGCCTGCCTTGGCAACTGCCCGAAGATTTGGCTTTTTTCAAAGCCACCACCATGGGCAAACCCATGATAATGGGCCGCAAAACTTGGGATTCCATCGGACGCCCCCTTCCCGGTCGCTTGAACATGGTGATCACGCGGGATGCTGGCTGGCAACCTTTGGCAGATGCAAAGGGCGATCCTAGGCCTTTCACCCTGTACCCATCCTCCTTGGGCAGTGAACCTGCCACCCGTATTGCCTGTGCATATGGGTTAAAAGAAGGTTTGGACTGGTTGAAACAAAACCCACAGGCACTGGGGCAGGACAATACGGCAGGCGAGGTTTGTTTGATCGGCGGGAGTAACCTTTACCAACAGGCCTTGGAACTGGATTTGGTTGATGAATTGATATTGACTGAAATTCAGCATGCTTTTGAAGGCGATGCTTTTCTCCCCCCAATGGAGCAGACCCGTTTTAAGGAAATTGAAAGAATTCACAACCCAGCCACGCCGGAAAGACCGTGGGGCTTTGACTTTGTGAAGTATGTAAGAACAAGATGAGAATTAGATAACGATTTTCCAGGAGTTTAAAAGATGGCAAGAACTGTGAAATGTGTAAAACTGGGCGTTGAGGCTGATGGATTGGATTTTCCACCAGCCCCCGGCGAATTGGGTAAAAAGATTTATGAAAACGTGTCCAAGCAAGCTTGGGCAGATTGGCTGAAGCATCAGACCATGTTGGTGAATGAAAACCGCCTGAGTCTGGCCGATGCGCGTGCGCGTAAGTACCTGATGGAACAGATGGAAAAGCACTTTTTTGGTGAAGGTGCTGACAAGGCTGTTGGGTACGTGCCACCCAGCCAGTAAATCAGAATGCTTGCCCCACGCCAACCTTCATTTTGGGATGGGGCAGTTATGCAAAGCAAAAACACGACGGCGACCACGACGCACTACAGCATTTACTTCCGGTATTTTGCTTTTCAGTGGATGTTTAGGGATGTGAATGCCAAAGAGTTGTTTCAGCGTGCCGCGGCGGTGCGCCACAATTTGGCCCACCGTCACTACCTGTTGGTTTATTTACGCCGCTGGGTTTTTGTCACTTTAAGCAGTTTTGCCATGGGTGCCCTGCTGGAACACCATGGCTTTATTGCTTGCGTGTTTTTCTACACGGTGGCTTCGTTGTCTGCATGCAGCCTGTCAAAAATACTGGCTGCATGGATTTTGATGGGCAGGTTAGAGCCCTGATAACTTAAAACCTTCACGCTGCACTGCTTCAATTGTCCGAAGCGGCTTCGACTTCGATCTCTTCCACGCCTTTGTGACGCACATCGCGTCCGCGGACCATGTAAACCACGTGCTCTGACATGTTTTTGGAATGGTCGCCAATGCGCTCAATCGCCTTTGCGATAAATAGAATCTCAATCGAACGAGTAATTGTTCGTGGATCTTCCATCATGAAAGTAATCAGCTGGCGAATAATGGCGCGAAACTCGTCATCCACTTCCAAGTCGGCGCGAACCACCTCGGCTGCAGTTACCGCATTCACACGCGCATAGGCATCCAACACTTTTCGCAACATGGCAATTGCATGGGCTGCCATGCTTTGCAGGTCCACCTTGGGCACGAAGTTTTTGCCGTTTTCGACGATATTCATGCCCATGCGGGCCACTTTCTCAGCCTCGTCGCCGATGCGCTCCAAGTCACGAATCATTTTGATTGCAACAATCACTGAACGCAGGTCAATTGCGGCAGGTTGGCGACGCGCCAAAATGTGGTTGCAAAGCTCATCAATCTCAATTTCGATCTGATTCACTTCAGCTTCCCGGCGAATCACCTCTTTAAATACCGCGGTGTCGGTACTTGAATTCAAGCCTTCGATTGCAGACACGATTTGGTTTTCCACCAAGCCGCCCATCTGCAACACACGGGAACGCAGGGATTCAAGTTCTGCGTCGTATTGTTTGGAGGTATGTTCTGTCATTGAAAATCCCGAATAATAAAGCTTGATAACACCATCTAGCATGCCACTTGATTATGACAAATTATTGTCAAAAGAGCGCCATAAAACCGGTATTTTCCTGACTTCTCACCATTTCGGGTCAATTTATAGGGTTCTAACACCGTTCTGACCACCAATTAGGCACACATCGGCGGGCCTCAACGCAAACAAGCCATTGGTTACAACGCCTGGCCAGTGGTTAATTTCAGCTTCTATGGCTTTGGGGTCGGTAATTTTTAGACCATGTACGTCCAAAATAACATTGCCGTTGTCTGTGATAAAACCCTCACGCAGTTTCACTGTACCACCCAGCTTGGTCAGCTTGCGGGCAACCAGTTCACGGGCCATTGGCAATACCTCAACCGGCAGCGGGAATGCACCCAGAGTGCTTACCAGCTTACTTTCATCAGCGATACACACAAACTTGGCAGACGCATCAGCAACGATCTTCTCGCGGGTTAAAGCACCACCGCCACCCTTGACCAAGTTGAATGCAGGGTCGATCTCGTCAGCGCCATCCACATACAAAGCCAAGCCCGCCACATCGTTCAAGTCGACAATGGTGACTCCTATTTCCCTGAGCTTTTTCTCGGAACGAATAGAAGACGACACCGCGCCTGTGAGTTGGATACCCGACTCTGCCAATGCATCAATGAAGCAATCCACTGTAGACCCGGTGCCCACACCCAAAATGGTATTGGGCTGAACATATTGCATAGCGGCTTGTGCCACCAACTTTTTAAGCTGAGTTGCGTCCATATTTAAGGCGTCCTGCAAAATCTATTTGAGGACGGAATTGTCTCAGAAGTTGGGACTGGGTGGTGGCCTTATTGCGACGCAAGGTGACTCCAACCTTGTTTAATGACCCTCAGGCGTAACCTGCAAAGCCACCAAAAAACGGGACACCATGTTGTATGTCGCAATAACCCCCACCAACTCCACCAACTGGGAATTTCCAAGTTGGGCTTGCAGCGAGGTCATGATTGATTCGGGCACCTTGACCGACAATGTCATTGCCTTGGTCAGCTCAATCACCTCGTTTTCGATGTCGGTGTAGGCAGCAGCATCAAATTCATGGGTACCCAATTTACGCAACATGTCCATGCGCGCTTGAGGCCCACCTGCAGCCACATACACAGGTGCATGGTGCATAAACTCATAGTCTGCGCCGTTGAGCACAGCCACCACGCAGATGGACAACTCACGCAACTGCGCGTCCATGTGCAGGTTCTCGCGAACCTCCTTCAGAAAGGCATTCCAGCCTTTTGCGAAGGGAATGCTGTGCAACAACATCCGGTCCAAGTTAATGAGCTGGCCACCACGACGCTGCCGGATGGCCGAGACCAGATCCGCTGGCTCTTGCAAGTCCAGCGGCTGATAAGGAACAATTCTCGAAACCAAAATTAATCCTTGATTTTGTTGTCGGTCACGAACTTGCCCCAAATGCCCATTTGCTTTTCAACGAAGTCTTTGGCGTAGGCAGGGTCACCACCAATGATGTCAATGCCCTGCTCGTCCAAGCGCTTGGCAATGGCTGGGGATTTTAATGCGGCTGCAATTTCTTGATGCACACGGGCAATGATTGCTGGGGGTGTTTTGGCCGGGGCAATGACAGCCCACCAAGCTGGCGCTTCAAACCCTGGGAAACCACTTTCGGCAATGGTCGGCACATTGGGCATGTCTTTAGACCGCTTTGTTGTGGTGACCGCCAAAGGAATTACGTTACCCGCATCCGCATGAGGCTTGACCAAAAACAGCGAACCGACAGACAAAGGTACATGACCACCAATGGCGTCTTGCATCAAGGGGCCACCGCCTTTGTAGGGAACGTGGGTCCAGTCATATCCTGCTTTTTGAGCCAAAGATGCCATGGCCAAATGACCTAGGCTGCCTGTACCAATTGAGCCAAAAGTTTGAGGCTTTTTGGCTTTCGAAGCTTCAATCAACTGGCTGAAGCTGGTGATTCCCGCATTTTTTGCTGCCGCCAAAACCATGGGGGAAGTGCCCACCAAAGTGATGGTGACCAAATCGTTGCGGGTGTCGAAGGCCATCTTTTCTTTCAAAGCTGGGTTGACGGCATGCGTGTCAAACACCACGCCAAAGGTGTAGCCGTCTGGATCGGCTTTGGCCACAGCGGCCGTGCCGATCATGCCTGAGGCACCCGCCACGTTTTCTACCACCACGGTTTGCTTCAAACCAGCTTGCAGTGCGGGGGCCAGAACACGAGCCACTTGGTCAACCGACCCGCCCGGTGGAAACACGGAAATCAATCGGATAGGCTTTTGAGTAGGCCATTCAGCAGCGAAAGCGGCGCCAGTGCTTAAAGCAAGGCTTGTGAGCACACCTGCGGCTAGACCTGTGGCAAGAAATTTCTTCAACATCCTGTTACCTCTCTGTTTGTTTAATTCTGAGCAGAGCATAACAAGATTGACGCAAACACGTGTCTAGGGAAACTACTGAGCAAAGGTTTCAGGCAGGCGGGATTTCGGCTTTAGGCGGGTAATGTGTTCTGGCTTAAACTGAGATACAAAATTGAAGCAGGAGATACTCATGAGCAAGCAAAAAGTGGTTGTGTTGGACGACTACGAAATGGCGTTCAAATCGGCATTTGAAACCGGACTGGAAACTTCAAAAGGTGCGCAGACCGACTGGAGCGAAGTTGCGGCGCTGGCGGATGTAAAAATTTACACCGAAAAGCTTTCAGGTGACACTCTTTTTGCCGCCCTGGAGGACGCAGACGCCATTGTATTGATGAGGGACCGAACCCCGTTCAAAGCAGACCTGATTGCCAAACTGCCACGCTTGAAGTTTGTGATGTTTACTGGCACCCGCAACGCGGCGCTGGATACAGATGCTTTGCATGCCCGCAACATTCCCATTTGCCACACTGAATGGGGCCCGTCAAAAGACAGCACTGCTGAATTGACTTGGGCTTTAATTATGGCTGCCCACAAACGCGTGGTAGAGCAGAACAAGCTGCTGATGAATGGAGCATGGCGCGACGGAAATTCCTTACTGCCGGTGCTAAAAGGTGAAACCCTGGGCGTTGTGGGCTTGGGTGAAATTGGCGGCCGAGTGGCCCGATTTGGCCAAGCGTTTGGCATGAAGGTGCTGACGTGGAGCCCCAACATGACGGCGGCCCGCGCCAATGCAGCAGGTGCGGAGTTTGTTGAACTGGACGAGCTTTTGCAACGCTCAAAAATAGTGTCATTGCACTTGGTCCCTGCGGCAACCACCAAAGGTTTGATGAATGCAGAGCGTTTGGCATTGATGCGCAAAGATTCGATTTTGGTGAATACATCCCGATCCGCATTGGTGGTGACGGCGGATTTGGTTGATGCTTTGCACAAAGGCATAATTGGGCAAGCTGCCTTGGACGTGTATGACGCTGAACCTCTTCCTTCCGGCGATGCATTAAGGGCATGCCCCAATTTGCTACTAACACCGCATTTGGGTTTTATTGCCGGGCCGGTGATTGAAGCTTTTACCAGCGGGGTGGCTGAAGGGTTGGCTGCTTGGTTGAAGGGTGAGGGGTTGGTGAGGGTGTTGGGGTGAAGTGGTGAAGCTGTGAGATAGGCTAGTTAACTTGATCGAGGTATGAAACATTCACTCGATTTGATTCGCCAAGCATTTGAAGTATTTTCAGTGCTTTGGGAAAAAAATGCTTGAATGTACATACAAGCTAAACGGAAAACTTGAAAGCCGATTCAAGGTCGGAAATCAATCGTTTTTAGCTTTTTCTGGCTTTGAGGAAAACATTAATCAAAAATCTAAACAATGCACTCCAAACTCAGGCCCTATTCCTGTTGGAAAATACTACGTGGTAGACAGGGTGAGCGGAACGCTTCAAAAAATGGCTGCATACTTGACTCAAAAGGGAGACTGGTTTGCACTTTATGCTGTGGATGAAAATATTGACGACTACACAAAATGCAACGGAATCACTCGTGGTCAGTTTAGATTACATCCCGCGGGAGATGGTGGAATTAGCCTTGGTTGTATCACTGTAGTTTCGACATCAGATTATCAAATCATACATCAGATACTTAAATCACAAACTCCGGTAGTTGTTACTGCAAACGGACTCAAAGCTTATGCCATTGTTAGAGTCTCGTAAATTGAGATCGCTGAAAATCTTCGCTGCCAGCCTAATATTGGCCATTTTAGGTGCGAGTGTGTGGATTCAATTTCCAACGCTGCGACTTCCTGTGCCTAGGTCGGTTTGGTCACATCTAATACAGCATGAATGGATAACGAGTCAGGACGGCTTACAAGACTTGATGTGGTTTATTCATTTCCTCGTTGTTTTAATCTTCAGTATCGCACTTGGTGCAATCATCGCCCATAAGTGGAATATGCATAAAACATCACTCAAATAAAAAACCGCAGTCTTTTGGACTGCGGCTTTGATTGCTGCTTCTAGTGCGGCTTTACTTCACAAGCTTTACTTTTTGCGTGCTGGCGGTACGTCTGTACACACCCCTTCAAAAATTTCGGCAGCCATGCCCACGCTCTCACACAAGGTGGGGTGTGGGTGAATGGTTTTGCCGATGTCGGCTGCATCTGCGCCCATTTCCACTGCCAAACAAATTTCACCAATAAGGTCGCCAGCATTGGTTCCGACAATGCCACCACCAATAATGCGGTGAGTGTTTTCGTCAAAAATCAGTTTTGTGAAGCCTTCATCCGCTCCGTTTGCAATAGCGCGACCGGATGCCGCCCATGGAAACACGGCCTTGCCGATTTTCACGCCTTGGTCTTTGGCTTGGTCTTCAGTCAGGCCAACCCAAGCCACTTCGGGGTGGGTGTAAGCCACGCTTGGAATCACATGCGCGTCAAAGTAAGACTTTTCACCATGGGCAGCTTCAGCCGCCACATGGCCTTCATGCACGGCTTTGTGCGCCAGCATGGGTTGGCCCACTACATCACCAATTGCAAAAATGTGCGGTACGTTGGTGCGCAGCTGCTTGTCCACGGGAATAAAGCCACGGTCTGTGACCTGAACGCCTGCGTTTTCAGCACCAATTTTTTTGCCATTCGGTGTTCGGCCTACTGAGCAAAGCACCAAGTCATACAACTGGGGCTCTTTGGGGGCTTGTTCACCTTCAAAGCTAACCAAAATGCCTTCGGGTTTGGCTTCAACACCCACAGTGCGTGTTTTCATCATGATGTTGTCAAAACGCGGGGCGTTTTTCTTTTGCCAAACTTTGACTAAATCTTTGTCGGCGCCTTGCATCAAGCCGTCCATCATTTCGACCACGTCCAAGCGTGCACCCAATGCGGAATACACTGTGGCCATTTCAAGCCCGATGATGCCACCGCCGATGATCAACATGCGTTTGGGAATCAATGGCAATTCCAGTGCGCCGGTTGAATCGACAATACGTGGGTCCTTCGGAATGAATGGCAAGTGCACTGGCTGTGAACCTGCGGCAATGATTGCCTTTTCAAACTGAATGACTTTTTTGGTGCCGTCCTCCGCAGTCACTTCCACATGGTTGGGCGAAACAAATTGCCCCATGCCGTGCACCACTTTGACCTTGCGGCCCTTGGCCATGCCAGCCAAACCACCCGTGAGTTTGCCAACCACGCCTGCCTTGTGGGCACGCAGTTTGTCCAAATCAATGGCGGGCGCTGCGAATGAAATGCCGTGGGCGCCCATGTGCTGCGCTTCTTCCAATACTTGCGCTGTGTGCAACAATGCTTTGGAGGGAATGCAACCCACATTCAAACACACGCCACCTAAGGTGGAGTAACGCTCGATGAGCACAGTTTGCATGCCCAAATCCGCCGCGCGGAATGCCGCAGAGTAACCACCGGGGCCAGCGCCCAACACCAGCAGTTGACAGGTTTCGTCTACAGTACCGGTGTAGCTTGAAGCAGCAACGGAAGCTAGGACTGGGGCTGAATTTTCGGCATTTACCGAAGCGGGCGTAACTGAAGCAGAAGTAACTGCTGCAGGTGCTGCCGACGCAGGGGAAGCATCCGGGGCGACCGATGCAGCCGCACTGGAACCAGCCGCTGGTTCGATGACACACATCGCTGCGCCTTCGGCTATTTTGTCGCCCACCTTGACCAACATTTCGGTGATTACACCAGCCTCAGCAGCTGGAATTTCCATACTGGCTTTGTCTGATTCCACGGTGATTAGGGATTGCTCCTTACTCACTGTGTCGCCTACTTTCACCAACACCTCGATAATTTCCACTTCGGCGAAATCGCCGATGTCTGGAACCAATAATTTCATGATGCCCCCTTACAGCAAGACGCGACGCATGTCGGCCAACACTTCAGCCAACTCGGTTGTGAACTTCGCGGCCTGCGCGCCATCAACCACTCGGTGGTCATAGGACAGGGACAATGGCAACATCAAACGTGGAACAAAAGCATTGCCATCCCAAACAGGTTTAATTTGCGACTTGGACAGGCCCAAAATAGCCACTTCAGGCGCATTAATAATGGGCGTAAAGCTTGTACCGCCCACACCACCCAATGAGGATATAGTGAATGTGGCACCTTGCATGTCACCACCTTTCAACTTGCCATCGCGGGCCAATGCGGCCAGGTCACCGAGCTCTTTGGCAATTTCGGCAACGCCCTTTTTGTCGGCATTTTTAACCACTGGCACCACAAGCCCGTTGGGTGTGTCTGCCGCAAAACCAATGTTGTAAAACTTCTTGAGAATCAGCTTGTCGCCGTTCTCGCTCAATGAGCTGTTGAACGCTGGGTACTTTTTCAACACCGCCACACACGCCTTGATGACGAAAGCCAACATGGTGGTTTTAACACCCTGCTTGGCCATGGAGGTGTTGGTGTCCTTGCGGAACTGCTCTAGGTCGGTGATGTCCGCTTCGTCAAACTGAGTGACGTGAGGAATCATGACCCAGTTGCGATGCAAGTTGGGGCCAGACAGCTTTTTAATGCGCGACAGTTCAAGCTCTTCAATTTCGCCAAACTTGGCAAAATCCACTTTCGGCCATGGCAATACATCCATGCCACCGCCAGTGCCAGCTGACTTCGATGCGCCGGCAACCGGTGCGGTCAGCGAAACAGCAACCGCATTTTTAACAAAGTTTTGTACATCTTCCTTCGTTATCCGTTGCTTGGGGCCAGTACCCCGCACCAAATGCAGGTCCACACCCAGTTCACGCGAAAACATGCGGACCGATGGGCTTGCATGCGGCTTAACCACATGGCTGGCTGTGGGGTCGTGCAATTCCACAGGCACGGGCGGTGTGCGGTTTAAACTCGCAGCTTGAGCGGGTGCTGCAGTCTCAGCAACAGCGGCAACAGGTGCTTTAAGCTCTGTCGGCTCAGCCTTTGGGGTTGGCGCTGAAGCCGACGCCACAGGTGCAGAGGCAGCAGGCGTGGCAACCGGAGCGACGGGAGCAACTGCGTCGCCACCATCCGCTTCCAGTACCATCATCAAAGTGCCTTCCGCCACTTTGTCGCCCATTTTCACTTTCAGTTCTTTAATAACCCCAGCGGCCGGGCTGGGAATTTCCATACTGGCTTTGTCAGACTCAACCGTGATGACGGATTGCTCCACCGCCACACGGTCGCCCACTTTCACCAGCACTTCAATGATTTCAACTTCGGCGAAATCACCAATATCCGGCACTTTGACTTCGATTGTCATAACATCCCTCTCGATTTTCATGTTGACCCTGTGCCTTATGCGTAGGCCGGGTTAACTTTGTTGGGGTTAATTCCGTACTTCTTGATGGCTTCTGTCACGGTTGATGCAGGGATGCTACCCTCATCGGCCAATGCTTTCAGGGCAGCCACGGTGACGAAATAGCGGTTGACTTCAAAGTGCTCGCGCAACTTGTAACGGAAGTCTGAGCGGCCAAAACCATCTGTACCCAGTACGCGATATTCGCGGCCTTTGGGCATGAATTGGCGAATTTGGTCTGCAAACAACTTCATGTAGTCGGTTGATGCAATAACAGGCCCGCCATGCTTTTCCATCTCTTGCTCCACATAGGACTTCTTGCGGGGCTGTTCAGGGTGCAACATGTTGTCGCGGTCTGTGTCCAAACCTTCGCGGCGCAGTTCGGTAAAGCTAGTCACGGACCACACATCGGCGCTGATTTTCCAATCCTGCTCTAGCAATTCAGCAGCGGCCAAGGACTCACGCAAAATCGTGCCTGAACCCATCAACTGCACACGCTTGTCGTTGGCTTCGGTGGACTGGCGGCACATGTACATGCCTTTGATAATGCCTTCTTCCGTGCCTTTAGTCAGACCAGGTTGGGCATAGTTTTCGTTCATCACCGTCAGGTAGTAGTACACATTTTCTTGATCTTCCACCATGCGCTTCAAACCGTGCTGAATAATCACAGCCAATTCGTGGGCAAAGGTGGGATCGTAACTGACGCAGTTCGGAATGGTTGAAGACAGAATATGGCTGTGGCCATCTTCATGCTGCAAACCTTCACCGTTCAATGTGGTGCGGCCTGCGGTACCACCCAGCAAGAAGCCACGCGCCTGCATGTCGCCGGCAGCCCAAGCCAAATCACCCACACGCTGGAAACCAAACATGGAGTAATAAATGTAGAACGGAATCATCACGCGGTTGTTCGTGGAATAAGACGTGGCTGCCGCAATCCATGAACTGAATGCACCTGCTTCGTTGATACCCTCTTCCAGAATTTGACCAGCTTTGTCTTCGCGGTAGTACATCACTTGGTCTTTGTCCACTGGCTCGTACAACTGGCCTTGCGAGGAGTAAATACCCAATTGACGGAACATGCCTTCCATACCAAATGTGCGGGCTTCGTCAGGCACGATGGGCACAATGCGCTGACCAATTTCTTTGTCACGCACCAAGGCAGTCAACACACGCACAAAGGCTTGGGTTGTGGAAATTTCACGGCCTTCTTTGGTGGGTTCCAACACCGCTTCAAATGCATCCAAACCGGGCACCTTCAACTTCTCGTCGGCTTCTTTCCTACGCTTGGGTAAATATCCACCCAAAGCTTTACGGCGCTCGTGTAGGTATTTGATTTCCGGTGAGTCGTCAGCGGGTTTGTAGAATGGAATTTCTTCCAGTTTGTCATCAGGAATTGGAATACTGAAACGATCGCGGAACTGGCGAATGGACTCCAAATCCAGCTTCTTGGTTTGGTGGGTGGTGTTTTTGCCTTCGCCCACTTTGCCCATGCCAAAGCCTTTCACGGTTTTGGACAAAATAACTGTCGGTTGGCCAGCATGTTTCATGGCTGAAGAATAGGCTGCGAACACTTTGTGGGGGTCATGGCCGCCACGGTTCAAACGCCAGATGTCTTCATCCGTCATGCGTGAAACCATGTCCAGCAATTTGGGATGCTTGCCAAAGAAGTTTTTGCGCACGTAGGCGCCGTCATTGGCTTTGCAGTTTTGGTACTCGCCGTCGACCATTTCTTCCATGACTTTGCGCAGCAAACCTTCTTTATCACGCGCCAGCAGTGGGTCCCAGTAACCGCCCCAAATGGTCTTGATGACGTTCCAGCCAGAGCCCCGGAATTCGCCTTCCAATTCTTGAATAATTTTGCCGTTGCCACGTACTGGGCCATCTAGGCGTTGCAGGTTACAGTTGACCACAAACACCAAGTTGTCCAGCTTTTCACGGGCTGCCATGCCGATTGCGCCCAAGCTTTCTGGCTCGTCCATCTCGCCGTCGCCACAGAACACCCACACTTTACGGTTGGATGTGTCGCAAATGCCGCGTGCATGCAAATACTTCAGGAAACGCGCTTGATAAATACCCATCAATGGGCCCAGGCCCATGGACACGGTTGGGAACTGCCAAAACTCGGGCATCAACTTGGGGTGTGGGTAGGAGCTTAAGCCCTTGCCGTCCACTTCTTGGCGGAAGTTGTCCAGCTGATCTTCAGTCAATCGGCCTTCAAGGAAGGCGCGTGCGTAAATACCGGGCGCCACGTGGCCTTGGATGTACAGCAGGTCGCCGCCGTGGTCTTCCGTTTCAGCGTGCCAAAAGTGGTTAAAACCTACGCCTAGCATCGTTGCCAGTGAGCCGAACGAGGCAATGTGACCACCCAGGTCACCGCCATCAGCAGGGCTTTTCTTGTTGGCACGAACCACCATGGCCATGGCGTTCCAGCGCATCCAGGAGCGCAGCTTTTCTTCCATTTCCATATTGCCGGGGCAACGCTCTTCCAAATGCACGGGAATGGTGTTGACGTAGGCTGTATTGGCTGAGAAAGGGATAAACGCCCCACTGCGGCGGGCTTTATCGATCAGCTTTTCCAGCAATTGATGGGCGCGATCTGGGCCTTCTCTGTCCAGCACCGCTTCCAGTGCATCAAGCCATTCTTGGGTTTCTTGGAAGTCGGGGTCATCCGACTCTGGGAAATGGGGTAGCGCTGACATCAGTTTCTCCTTTGTATGTTTATCCCTTATTAGAATTATCCCACTAATTCTTTTATTTTTCAAATAATGATTTGCAGTTTCATATTGTGGAATTCACCAAGTACTTTTGGGTAGAAATGAACCAGTTAAGCCCCAGCAACCACACAATTGACTAGAGTTGCCCTGAATTCAACCGGCTCAGCGTCCACCCACCCCAACTCTTTGTAAACTAATGAATACCCTTGAAAAGAGAATTACCCAATTGCGCATCAGTGACCAACCTCGTACAAGCCCTTTGGTGTGGGCCACTCCGCTGGTGGGTATTATTTTGTTCATTCTTGCAATGGGGGCGTTTTTTTATACCCTTCATTCTGAAGATCAAAGCCAAGCCAAACTGCGCACCATTCGGGATGTAGAACTGGCTCGCCAAACCATCCGTACACGGCTCCTGGGCTCACAGGAGCGGCTGATTCAAATTGCCCGTAGCATTGAACAGCAAGGGTTTGAAGAAGATTCATTTAGACGGCAAGCCAATGGCATTTTGAGTGATACGCCCGAGGTCTCCAGCATTCTGTACATCAATCAAGAGCGAGAAGCCACTTTGGTGGTGCTGCCACGCGGGCGAAGCACAGAGGTGGTGCACGACCCGGGCGTCATTATTGAGGATGCGGAAAGTTACTGGGCATTTGCAACCGCCAAGGAAGGCGGCTTGCCCGTGTTTGCACGCCCGTTTTTAAGCATCAGCGGTGCGGTGTACACTGAAATTCATGTGCCCGTGATTGTGGACAGCAAGTTCAAGGGTGTAGTGGCAGCCACACTGCCAATTAGCGCCATTTTAAATGATGCGGTACCCACCTCCTTCACCCAGCTGTATTTGGTCAGTGTGGTGGACAGTGGCGGCAACATGATTGCATCCAATTCCAGCCGGTCCATCGACAACGCCAAACTCAGCCATGAGGTGCAGCTAGACCCACCCGGCCACGGTTTAAAATTACGAGCCGTGCTGTACCGCACCACCACAGAGCTGTTCCAAGACATGCTGACTTGGGCTGTGCTGGGCTTGTCCGCCGTGATTGTATGGAGTTTTATCCTGCTGTATCGCCACTCAAAAATGCGCAATCAGGCAGAACGGAAATTGCTGGCAGAAACAAAATTCCGTCGTGCGATGGAGAACTCAGTGATTACAGGCATGCGTGCGTTCGACATGCAAGGCCGCATCACTTACGTCAACCCTGCATTTTGTAAAATGACGGGTTATAAAGAAAGCGAGTTGGTCGGCATGACCCCGCCCTTCCCCTATTGGCCCGAAAACTCCTACCAAGAGCAAGAAGAGGCACTCCGGCTGATTTTGTCAGGCCGCGCCCCACGCCAAGGTTTGGAGGTGAATATACGCCGCCGGGAAGGCAGCATTTTTGCAGCGCGGATGTACGTGTCCCCATTGGTGGACAGTGAAGGTAGCCAAAGCGGGTGGATGACCTCCATCACTGACATCACTGAGCCCCGCCGGGTTCGGGAAGAACTGGCCGCCGCCCACCGCCGATTCGTGCGGATTTTGGAAGAGCTGGATGCAGCCGTGGTGGTGGAAGATCCCCAAAGCGATTCGCCCGAGCCAATATTCACAAATCGACTGCACAAAGACTGGTTTTCCAAAGCCAGCCCACCGGGTTTGGATAAAACTCTGAATGACCGAAGTGCGATGGAGTCCATTGAATGGCTAAACCCCGTCACACAGCGCTGGTACGAGGTGCGTCGCCGACCTATTTCTTGGGTGGATGGGCGCACAGTGCTGATGCAGGTGGCTACAGACATTTCATCCCGCAAAGAAACAGAGAAGGTTAACCGCCAACAGCAGGAAAAATTGCAGTTCACCTCACGTCTTATCACCTTGGGCGAGCTTGCGTCCTCCTTGGCGCACGAGTTAAACCAGCCCCTGACCGCCATTGCCAACTACACCATGGGTGGGGTTGCACGTTTGAAGGCTGGCACGGTTAAGTCTGAAGATTTATTGCCGGTGATGGAAAAAGTGTCCGTCCAAGCCCAACGGGCTGGCGATGTGATTCGCCGTATTCGGGAATTTGTCAAACAACAAGAACCTAACCGCAGCTTGTGCCTTTTGGACAAAATTATTCAGGATGCAATCGGTTTTTCAAGGTTGGAAGCCCGTAACCAAGGCACGCGAATTGTAGTGAACAACCCTGAAGCCAATTTGCAAGTGGTGGCTGATGCAATTTTGATTGAACAGGTGTTGATGAACCTGATTAAAAACGGCATTGAAGCGATGGGCCATTTGAACGTGATTGACAGGGTGATTGAAATCCACGTGAATCGCGTAAATAGCACCATGGCCATGGTGCGGGTGCGAGATTACGGCTCTGGCGTGCCCGAAGAGATCCGTGAAAGGTTGTTTGAGTCCTTTTTCACCACCAAATCCAACGGTATGGGTATGGGATTGAACATCTGTCGTACTATTATTGAGTATCATCAAGGTCAATTGTGGGTAGACCCGGCACCAAATGGCGGCAGTGAGTTTAAATTCACCCTGCCCACCTCGGAGTCGATCACCAACAAACCCACGGCGACGAACGACACCGCAAGCAAAGACTCAAGGAACACCGCGAATGCATCCAAGTAGAAATAGGGAACCACTCGAAACCGTTTTTATTGTTGACGACGACGAGGCAGTGCGTGATTCCCTGCTTTGGCTCATTGAGCCCGAAGGCTATAAGGTGGAAACCTTTGCAGACCCCGAGGAGTTTTTAAGCAGCCTGCAGTGGCCCACCCCTGCGGTGTTGCTGTTGGATGTGCGTATGCCCAAGTTGTCCGGGATGGAAGTTCAAAAAATTCTGCAGGAAAAAGGGATCACCATCCCGATTATCTTTATCACAGGCCACGGCGACGTGACTCTGGCAGTTGAAACCATGAAGCAAGGCGCAGTGGATTTTTTGGAGAAGCCTTTCAATGAGGCTCGGATTAAATCCCTGATTGACCAGCACATGGAAAAAGCCCGATCACTGGTTGAAAACGCCAAAGTGGATGAGCGTTTAAGCCGCTTGTATTCCAAGCTGACCACACGTGAACTTCAAGTGCTTGAACGCATTGTGGCTGGCCGCCTGAATAAGCAAATTGCGGATGATTTGAGTATTAGCATCAAAACTGTGGAAGCGCACCGTGCCAACATCATGGACAAGTTGGAAGTAACCACCGTTGCTGATTTGCTAAAAATTGCTTTGCGCAAACTGCCCGAGCATTCGAACCCTTAATTTTTACCTCGTATTTTATTGAGTACCCAATGACTGCCCAAATCATTGACGGCGTTGCGCTGTCGGCTTCCATTCGCGAACAAATTGCCCAACGCGCTGCTGCGCTAACTGCTGCTGGCCGCAGGCCCGGCTTGGCCGTGGTGCTGGTGGGTGAAGACCCAGCCTCCCAAGTGTATGTGCGTAACAAAGTATCCGCTTGCGAGAAGGCTGGCTTTAAATCCGAGCTGCACCGCATGCCAGCAGACACCACACAAGCGGCACTGTTAGCCAAAGTGGACGAGCTGAACAAGGACTCCTCCATTCACGGTATTTTGGTGCAACTGCCCTTGCCTGCACACTTAAGCTCGCATGATGTGATTGAAGCGATTGCCAGTGAAAAAGATGTGGATGGGTTTCACGTGTCGAACGCAGGTTTGCTGATGACCGGCAAACCCCTATTCCGCCCTTGTACCCCATACGGCGTGATGAAAATGCTGGAGCTAACTGGCATCAATTTGCGGGGTGCCGAAGCTGTGGTAATCGGCGCCAGCAACATTGTGGGCAAACCGCAAGCCATGTTGCTTTTGCAGGCTGGCGCAACCGTGACGTTGTGCAACAGCAAAACGAAGGATTTGAAGGCCCATTGCCAACGTGCAGATGTATTGGTTGTGGCCACTGGCCGTGCCAAAATGATTACAGGCGACATGATTAAACCCGGTGCAGTGGTGATTGACGTTGGCATTAACCGCATGGACGATGGAAAACTGTGCGGCGATGTGGATTTTGATTCCGCCAAAGAAGTGGCCGCATGGATTACGCCCGTACCGGGTGGCGTTGGCCCCATGACCATCACCATGCTGTTGCAAAACACATTGGAAGCAGTTGAAAGAAGCGAGGTAGCATCATGAGTACGGACATTAATACAAACCCATTGTTGGATTTTTCCGGCCTTCCACGATTCAAAGACATCAAAACCGAGCATGTGGTCCCCGCGATTGACCATCTGTTGGCCAAGGCCTCCACGCAATTGGAAGACACTGCCAGCACACCGGCGGATCAAGCCACTTGGGACAAAACCAGCCTCCCACTGGACTTGGCCACCGAGCAGCTTTCCCGCGCTTGGGGCGTAGTCAACCACCTGCACTCTGTGGCAGACAGTGAAGAACTTCGCGCAGCCTACAACGCCTGCCTGCCCAAGGTCACCGAGTTCTGGACCAACTTGGGCCAAGACGAACGCCTGTACTCCATCTACAAAGCAATCGGCCAATCTGCAGAGGCCAAAAACTTTACCCCAGCGCGTAAAAAAGTCATTGAAAACTCACTGCGCGGCTTCAAGCTGGGCGGTGCGGAATTGCCGGCGGATAAAAAGCCCCGCTTCTCAGCCATTCAAGAACGCATGGCAGCCATCACAGCCAAGTTTTCAGAGAATGTGCTGGACTCCACCAACGCCTTTGAACTCATTGTGACTGACGAATCTGAATTGCAAGGCATTCCAGACTACGCCAAGGAAGGTGCGCGCGAGCTGGCAAAATCCGAAGGCAAAGAAGGCTACAAATTTACGCTGCAATTCCCCTCGTATTTTCCAGTTTTGCAATATGCCGACAACCGCAAACTGCGTGAAACACTTTATGAAGCCTATGCCAAACGTGCTTCCGAATTTGGCCCAGCCGAGCTGGACAACACCGCGCTGACCAAAGAACTGCTTGAGCTTCGACTGGAAGAAGCACAAATGCTGGGCTACCGCCACTTTGGCGATTTGTCGCTGGTGCCCAAAATGGCCAAAAGCCCTGAAGAAGTGATTGCCTTTTTGCGTGAATTGGCCACCAAAGCCAAACCGTTTGGCGAGAAAGACTTAGCCGAGCTCAAAGCCTTTGCTGCCGAAGAGTTGGGCATGAACGACCTTCAGTCTTGGGATGTGTCCTATGTTTCTGAAAAACTGAAACAGAAAAAATACGCATTCTCGGACTTGGAAGTGCGCCAGTATTTTCAGGAAGACAAGGTGCTGGATGGCTTGTTCAAGCTGACCGAAAAACTGTTCAGTGTAAAAATTCAGGCGGCCACAGCCGAGTTGTGGCATGACGACGTGCGCTTTTTTGAGGTTATCAAAGACGGCAAAGCGATCGCACATTTTTACCTCGACCCCTATGCCCGCCAAAGCAAAAAGTCCGGCGCATGGATGGACGATGCACGCGGCCGCAAAGCCACGCCCACTGGCCTTCAAACACCAGTGGCTTACCTCACTTGCAATTACACCAAACCGCCCAAAGGCAAGGCCGCGCAATTGTCCCATGACGATGTGCAAACCTTGTTCCATGAATTTGGCCACGGCATACACCACATGTTGACCCGTGTGGATGAGCTGGATGTAGCAGGCATCAATGGTGTGGAGTGGGATGCAGTGGAACTGCCCTCCCAATTTATGGAAAACTTTGCTTGGGAATGGTCAGTCGTTGAGTCTTTGACTGCGCATGAAACCAGCGGCGAACCCATGCCCAAAGCCCTGTTTGACAAAATGGTGGCTGCGAAAAACTTCCAAAGCGGGTTGATGACTTTGCGTCAGGTCGAGTTCTCCATGTTTGACATGTTGATACACACCGAGCTGGACCCCAAGTCTGGCCGCACTGTGCTGGATGTGCTTGCCGATGTACGCAAAGAAGTCACCGTATTGAACCCACCGGCCTACAACCGCTTCCCCAACTCGTTTACCCATATTTTTGCAGGTGGTTACGCTGCAGGTTATTACAGCTACAAGTGGGCTGAAGTGTTGTCATGCGACGCGTTTGCCATGTTTGAAGAAACCGGCATCGACAACCCAGAAACTGGCAAGAAATTCCTTGAGGAAATATTGTCAGTCGGCGGCAGCCGCCCAGCAGCGGAATCATTCAAAGCTTTCCGCGGGCGCGACCCGTCTATTGAAGCGTTGCTACGCCACACCGGCATGGTAGCTGACAGTGCGGAAACCCATGTCTGAATCCAATTTGCCTGAAATTAAGCTAGCCACTTGGAATGTCAATTCACTGAAGGTGCGTTTGCCGCACCTGTTGCAGTGGCTAGAAGCCAATCCTGTAGACCTTTTGGGTTTACAGGAGCTGAAAATGACAGATGACGTGTTTCCCGTTGCAGAGCTGGAAACGGCTGGTTATGGTGCCGTGTTTGCAGGTCAAAAAACCTACAACGGAGTGGCCATCCTCTACAAATTGGCCAGTATGCCCAAGCCTGTGGATGTAGAGGTCAACCTGCCCTGCTTCCCAGACGAGCAAAAACGTGTCATTGCCGCCACTTTTGGCGATTTGCGCTTTATAAGTGCTTACGTGGTCAATGGGTCTGAAGTGGGCTCAGACAAATTTGAATACAAAAAAGCATGGCTGGATGGCCTGCTTAAAGACTGCGAAGGATGGCTTGCCAAATACCCCAAGTTGGCCTTGGTGGGTGACTTCAATATTGCGCCAGAAGACAGTGATGTGCACGACCCCGCCGCTTGGGCTGGGCAAGTTTTATGCTCTGAAGAGGAACGCAGTCGCTTTCGGCGCCTGCTTGGCTTTGGCCTCAAAGACAGCTTCCGTTTGTTTGAGCAAGCCCCGAAAACCTACAGCTGGTGGGACTACCGCATGCTGGGGTTTCAAAAAAACAAAGGGCTGCGCATTGATCATGTGCTGCTTTCTGATGCGTTGGTGCCTGCCTGCACTGCCAGCGTGGTTGACCGCGCACCCCGCAAATGGGAAAAACCCTCTGACCATGCCCCGGCCATCGCAACGATTTCGGGGGTCAAGCTGATCAATTGAAGCAATTTTACCGCTGTAATCAATACTTCGCCTAGGATATGTCCGTCGGATACTTTGTTGAGTATCAACTTCCTAAGTTCCGCTGCCATGAACCTCTCATCTCAACCACTTTCCAGACAAATCAGTATTTCTAGTGCGCTGATCATTGGAGTTATATTTGTTTTACTGATCGGGTCGATTGCTTGGTATGCAGCGAACTCAGCACGCGATGCATCAGACAAAAACGTCAGCACGCAAAACACCGCATTGGTGAATCAGCTCGAAATCGCCTACGACTTGTCTAAAGAGTCCACAAAAAGACTTGCTGACCTGTTTCAATCTTGGTTTGCAGGCGAACTGCGAATCGATGCGAATCAAACCACGAAGCTGGGCGAAAAAGACGCCCCTGCCGTGTTCTTAGGTGGAAACTCTATCACTGGTAATTTTCAGCTGGTCGATCGATTCACACAAAGTACAGGTGGAGTGGCCACTGTTTTTGCCAAAACAGGCGATGACTTCATTCGGGTCTCAACCAGCCTGAAAAAAGAAAATGGCGACCGGGCCATCGGCACTTTCCTCGACCGCAAAGGCGCAGCCTACCAAACCGTGGTGAAGGGCGAAACCTACACCGGTGAAGCCAAGCTGTTTGGCAAGTTTTACATGACCCAGTATGTGCCGGTTAAAAGCGCTTCAGGCCAGTTTGATGTGGTGCTGTTTGTCGGCTTTAACATTGATGCCTTGTTTGCAGAATTAAGTGAGTCTGTTTTGGCCACCCGAGTGGGAGACACCGGCGTGCCTTACGTGTTGCGGGTAAAAGGAACCAAAGCGGGCGAAACCTTTATCCACCAAACGCTGCAAGGCGACCAATGGCAGAAACTTGCTGCTGGCAATCCTGAACTTCAAACATTTTTGACTGACTTGGGGCAAAAGCAATCTGGGATTCAAGAACTGAATTGGAAAACCGCTGAGGGTAAGCTGAAGGACGAGTTTGCAGCCTATGAGGTTACCCAAGCCTGGGGGGGTGTTGCCGTGGTTTCACCCGTGGCAAAAGACGAAGTGTATGCCCCGGTTTACAAAGTGATTGGCCTTTTGGTTGTCAGTGGTCTTGTTGCCGCAGTGGTTATGTCGTTGGCACTGGCTGCCATTGCAGGCAAACTCACCAGTCCCAGTAAAACATTAACCCAACTGGCCCTGCGCCTTGGCAACGGAGATTTAACTGCCCGTGCAGCTGACAACATTTGCAACACAGGCAAAGACAGTAAAAATGAAATGAGTCTGCTGGCCCGAAGCATGAACCGCATGGCAGACAGCATGGAAGTCGCAGTAAGTGCAGTCAAACTCAATACGCACCGCGTGCAGGATGCCTCAGAGCAACTGGTACAAAGCAGCAATGAATTGGAAAACGGTGCCGCACAGGAAAGTGATGCAGCATCAGGCATGGCTTCTGCCGTTGAACAAATGTCATCCTCCATTGCCAGCGCGGGAGAGTCTGCCTCACACACCATGGAAGTCAGCGCCAAAGCCAAACAACTTGCAGATGACGGGCTGGGCGCAATCAATTCAGCAACCATCCAAATGAACAAAATTTCACAGAATGTGGAAAGCACCTCTGAGGTGATCGCTCAGCTGGGAGACCAATCCAGACAAATTTCTGAGATTGCACTAATTATCAAAGGCATTGCTGAACAAACCAACCTGTTGGCCTTGAACGCTGCCATTGAGGCTGCGCGCGCGGGCGAGCAAGGACGTGGCTTCTCAGTGGTAGCAGATGAGGTTCGCAAGTTGGCTGAGCGCACACGCCAGTCCACCGACAGCATTCACGGCATGATTGAAGGCATTCAGCAAAGCTCTGATGTTGCGGTTAAAAACATGGGTGATGCCGTGGAAAGCGTACGTTTGGGCGTCAACCTAGTGGAAAAAGCAGGCCAAGCCATGCATCAAATTACCAGTGAATCTCAGGCTGTGGCAGGTGCAATTCAAAACATCAACGATGCTTTGGGCCAGCAGAACCAAGCCTCAGACAGCATCAGCGGCCAAGTTGAAGTGGTTGCACAACTGTCTGAACGCAATTTGAGTGTGGCGCGACAAGCAGCTCAAGCTGTTTCAGGCCTGAAAGGAATTGCCTCAGATTTGACCAATGTAGTGAGCAAGTTTCAAGTGAAAAATAGCTAAACCAAGCTGGAAGAATTGAACTTGACATGTAAAAGTAACTGACTACAAAATGTGGAATACTGTTACTTTTACTCACGTATTTTATAGGTATTTGCACACATGGGCGCAGCCGAACATTTAGCCAAATTTGGTGTCACAGTGGCGCAAGCCAAAGAGTTTATTCTCGCCAATTTGAATAATCCGCAAGAAATCTTCAATGTTGCCAAACAGTTTGGAGTAACGAATGCTTTTCTGGCTGAGATTTACGGTGGTGTGACTACTCAGGAAGTGATTTCATTTTTTGATTCGGTGCGAATTGATTCGCGCAGTTTAGACCCGGTTAGCACGGGCGGCAGCGGTAATGCACCTACAAATAGCGCATTTCCGGCCGAACTTGCCAATTCCGCGTTTGCAAACCTGGTCAAGCTGAATACTGAGACTGGCGTACTCTCAACAGCAAATCTGAAAAATGGAATCGTCAGCAAAACCGGACTGGCCGCTTACAACAGCTTGTTTTCGAGCAGTGGAGTTGACACCAATGGCGACGGGCAAATTGGTGCCACCGATTTGGGCTTGATCAACTTCACCAATTTGGCGGCCACACCCGATAACATTCAGTCCTTGTATTTCGACACCTTAATTAACACCTACAAATCCATCGACTTTCAAGAAATACAGCAAATTGGTGACTTTGTAGACAAAAACGCCCAAGCTCTGGCCAACGAGGTGTCCAACGGTCAGGGCGCTTTGTTCGATCAGTACATTAAGCTGATTATCAGCGTTTTTGAAGACCCGGCAACCCCACCCATCTTCTCGGATGCGCAGTTGGCAGACCTACTGATTGCCTCCACAGCTTCCATCGTCGGAGTTGCCTCCGGACAGGCTGATTTCAGCCTGTTTGGTTCGTTTGTAGATGGATTTGCGGCGGGCTAATTAGACACAACATCTAGTCTGGAAGATCAATACCCAAATCTTGGATCTTTCGGGTAATGGTGTTTCTTCCAATACCCAAGCGCTGTGCCGCTTCTATCCGTTTGCCGTGGGTTGCCTTCAATGCCGCTTGAATCATGGTGGTTTCGAATTTGGCAGCAAACTCATCCATGATGTTGTCGGCACCCTTGGCCAAGGCTTTGGCCGCTTCGGCGGTCAAAAGCTCACTCCAGTCGACTTGCTTCACAGCCCCAGGCACAGAATGTTGCCCTAGGTCGCTGTTGAAAGGCATACCGATGGAATCCCCACTGCCCCCGTGCCTGGTCGCATAGCTGCTACTTGAAGCCACGGTGGATAGTGGCGATGCTGCGTTCGGTGCTGCTGTTGCAGCCGCTGCAGGGGAATGTGCATACAGTGAACTGGCCGCCCTCTCGGTAACGGGGTCCGCAATAGGGGCAATCAAATCCGCTGCCGAAAGTGAGTGACCTGCCTCGGGTGCACCCAACATAGAGGGATCCACCGCCTCTTTCACTTCAGGGGGCAAATCACGCGCTTCCACAGATTGAGCGGGGGCCATGACCGTAATCCAACGGCAAATGTTTTCAAGTTGTCGCACGTTGCCGGGAAACGGAAACGCGGTCAGCACGCTTAATGCCGTTTCAGACAACCGCTTGGTTTCAACACCCAGCTCACGTGCAGATTGTGTCAAAAAGTGTTTGGACAACAGGGGGATGTCTTCCCTGCGCTCTTTCAACGAAGGCAAACGCAGGCGGATGACGTTCAAACGGTGAAACAAATCCTCACGGAACAAGCCTTGACGCACATGCGCTTCCAAATTTTGATGGGTGGCCGCAATCACGCGTACATTGGCTTTGATGGGTTGCTGCCCACCCACACGGTAAAAATGCCCGTCCGATAAAACCCGCAACAATCGGGTTTGAAGCTCTGCGGGCATGTCGCCAATTTCATCGAGAAACAAGGTACCGCCCTCAGCCTGCTCAAAGCGCCCTCGCCTTTGGGTTTGTGCGCCGGTAAACGAACCACGCTCGTGCCCAAACAGCTCGGACTCCAGCAAATCCTTGGGAATTGCTGCGGTGTTCAAGGCGATAAATGGCTGGGTGGCCCTTGGGCTGTGGCGATGCAGCGCACGGGCAACAAGCTCCTTACCAGCACCTGATTCACCGGTAATCAACACCGTCACGTTCGATTGGGACAAGCGCCCAATGGCGCGAAACACCTCTTGCATGGCGGGTGCTTGCCCGAGAATTTCCGGCGCTTCGGCGGCTTGTTCTTCAACAAACCCTTCGGACTCGGACTCCCGCACAGCCCGCATAATTAGCTCGACGGCCTTTTGCACATCAAAGGGTTTGGGCAGGTATTCAAACGCCCCGCCTTGGAATGCGGCCACCGCACTGTCAAGGTCGGAATAGGCAGTCATGATGATCACTGGCAGGTCCGGATATTTTTCACGGACCACATTCAGCAAATCCAAACCACTCTGCCCCGGCATGCGGATGTCAGACACCAAAACCTGCGGGCACTCGATGTCCAACCTGTCCAACACTTCATTGGCAGAAGAAAAAATTTCGCAGGGGATACCCTCGCGGCTTACCGCTTTTTGCAGCACCCAGCGTATGGAATGATCGTCATCAACAATCCAGATGGGACGCATTATTTAAATCCTTTTAAACATCGGACTTTGCCGAATGCTCAAGTTGTATGGGTAGCAATATCTGGAAGACTGTCTTTCCCGGTGTGGAGTTAAATTCGATGGTTCCACCGTGCTGTTGCACGAAGGTCTGCGCCAAAGTCAGGCCCAAACCGCTTCCACCTTCCCGCCCCGATACCAATGGGAAAAAGATTCTTTCTTGTATATCCGGCAAAATTCCCGGTCCATTGTCAATGACTTGCAAATCTAATGCCAGCTTGCATTGACGCCTATTTAGAGTGACTCGGCGCACCACTCTGGTGCGTACGGTGATTTGAGCTAAGCCATCTCCGATCTGTTTTTTGAGGGCTTGAGCGGCATTGCGCACCACATTTAGGATTGTTTGAATCAGTTGCTCCAGGTCGCCCATGAATTCGGGGATGGAGATGTCGTAATCCCTCACGAAACGCAGGCCTTTGGGATGCTCTGCCAGAATGACGGAGCGCACACGCTCGCACACTTCATGGATATTCATGACCGACACAATGTGGGGCTTGCGGTGTGGAGCCAGAAGCCGGTCCACAAGGGTTTGAAGGCGATCCGCCTCTTTAATCACAACCTGAGTGTACTCACGCAAATCGGGCGAAGGCAGCTCGGCCTCCAACAACTGGGCTGCGCCGCGGATACCGCCCAGTGGGTTTTTTATTTCGTGGGCTAGATTGCGTATCAGCTCTTTGTTGGCCAAGGATTGATCCAGCATGCGGGCCTCGCGGTCCACTTTCATTTGCTGCTCTATTTCGCGCAATTCAATCAGGGTAAGGTCTTGGCGAACGTCCGGTGAGGACAAGGTGACGTGCACATGCTCAACGGTGCCGTTGGGCCGCAATATTTCAAAAACTTGGCGTTTGACGTCAAAAGGATCGCGCACACCCATTTCAACGAACTGTTTAAACTGCTTTTTGTCGACAAAAAAAGCAATCAGCGCTTGGCCATCTAAGCTGCGCCTCGACACTTCCAGCAGGCCTTCAGCCGCGCTGTTGGCATACACAACGGTGCCTTGGTAATCGCTTAAAACAACCGCTGTGGCCAGTAAATCCAAACCCTGAAAACGATCTTTAAGCAATCTGCCCTCTCACACTGGTTGATTCCTAGCGGAGAAGTTTGCCGATCTCCCGCTTCAGAATGTCTACGTTTTCTTGCGTACTCCGGATATCCTGCTCAAGTCGAGCGCTTCGATCAAGGTACTTTTGGTAATTTTTTTCATCGCCGTTTCGGTCTGGCTGACCCTTTTTGAATTCATCCTTCAAGCTGTTCAACTTGCCTTCTTCTACCCGAAGCTCTTCCTGCAAAATTTTTGCACGGTCATCGCTGGCGCTGAATGCGGGCTGCATGGGCTGGTTACCTTGCATTCGCCTGCCTTCTGATTCGCCTCTTTCATTTTGACGGGGTTCAAAATCTTCTGCTTTTTTAACGGCTTGCCTGCGGTCTTTGGCAGCTGGCACCACGGTGATTGGGTTTAAGTTAAGCAACACGCAACCTTGGCCCGAATCGGAATTCTGATAGGTACGAACGCCATTGCCATCCGTACACACATACAGCTCAGTACCCATGGCCAGGCCTGCAGGAGCGAAGCCCGCACAAGTTAAAATTGCGCCAAGAACTGGTAGTCTGATTTGCATTACACCACTCGAAATAAAACACATAAGTGAATCATACTCGACTCAGTGTGTAGCCCATCCCCCGAAGGGCTCTGCTAGCGATACAAATCAGGTTACCCATAAAAAACGACCCTCACTTGGAGGGTCGCTTTTTCACTGCATATTCACCACATTAACAGGTAAGGCTTGGATTACAGGCCGTAGTACATGTCGTATTCGATGGGGTGTGGAGTCATGCGGAAACGCTGCACTTCTTCCATCTTCAAGGCAATGTAGGCTTCCAGCATTTCTTTGCTGAATACACCGCCGCGAGTCAAGAACTCGTGGTCGTTTTCCAAACATTCCAGAGCCTGTTCCAAAGAGTGGCAAACTGTTGGAATCAATTTGTCTTCTTCGGGTGGCAAGTCGTACAGGTTTTTGCTAGCAGCTTCACCAGGGTGAATCTTGTTCTGTACGCCGTCCAAACCAGCCATCATCAAGGCAGAGAATGCCAAGTATGGGTTGGCCATTGGATCCGGGAAGCGTGCCTCGATACGGCGAGCTTTCGGGCTAGGTACGTTAGGAATGCGGATAGATGCTGAACGGTTGCGGGCTGAGTAAGCCAGCTTCACAGGCGCTTCGTAACCAGGTACCAAACGCTTGTAAGAGTTTGTAGATGGGTTAGTAATTGCGTTCAATGCGCGTGCGTGCTTGATGATACCGCCGATGTAGAACAAGGCGAAATCAGACAAACCAGCATAGCCATTGCCTGCAAACAGGTTTTGACCGTCTTTCCAGATGGACTGGTGTACGTGCATACCAGAACCGTTGTCGCCCCACATTGGCTTGGGCATGAATGTCGCTGTCTTGCCGTAGGAGGCAGCCACGTTCCACACTGTGTACTTCAGGATTTGAGTCCAGTCAGCACGTTCTGTCAGTGTTGAAAACTTGGTACCAATTTCGTTTTGACCTGCGCCAGCCACTTCGTGGTGATGCACTTCAACGGGTACGCCTTGCTGTTCCAACAACAGGCACATTTCTGAGCGAATGTCTTGGAATGAGTCTGTTGGTGGCACTGGGAAGTAGCCGCCTTTTGTACCTGGGCGGTGGCCCAAGTTACCGTGTTCGTAATCAATGCCAGATGCCCAGCCCGCTTCATCAGACTTGATCTTGAAGAAGTTACCGTTCATCTCGTCGCCCCAAGTGATGGAGTCGAAAATGAAGAATTCTGGCTCTGGGCCAAAGTAGGCTGTGTCGCCCAAACCTGTGCTCTTCAAGTAGGCTTCTGCGCGCTTGCCGATGGAACGTGGGTCACGGTCGTAACCCTTGCCGTCTGAAGGCTCTACCACGTCGCAAGTCAGGATCAGTGTTGGCTCTTCGCGGAATGGGTCCATGCGGGCAGTGCTCGCATCGGGAATCAACAACATGTCAGACGCTTCGATACCTTTCCAACCAGCGATTGAAGAACCGTCGAAGGCTTGACCTTCGGCCATTTTGTCTTCATCAAACTGGGAAATAGGCACTGACACGTGCTGCTCTTTGCCGCGTGTGTCTGTAAAACGGAAGTCAACGAACTTCACTTCGTTTTCCGCAACAATCTTCATTACGTCTTGGGCGGTCGCCATTCAAAATCTCCTGAAATTCAAGATGGATGAGTAATCTTTCGCAAAAATCTTTTTGGGCGCGCCGCACCCAATATTTTCGAAACAATATCACCGATAGGGCTGTTTGTTCGGGGCTGGATGCGAAAACCATCGCCTACGTGGGGGATAAAGCAAACACCATGCCAAGATTTTAAAATTGACAGGCTGCCCACACATCACGTGCTCAGAAGGAGTGCACGGCCTTGCATCCTTTTGGGGAACCTGTCACTGCACATTATTGGTGCATACACGCACCATAGAGATGCATTCAGGGTTTTCATCATGATTTCACCTCAAGCGGTTTGAGATATACTGACTACGACGCTAATTACTTGTATAAGCATGAACTCAACCACCCAAAGTCTTTTGGACAAAGCCAAAGAGCGAGCCGCTCAGAATGAACTGCCTTATTGTGGAAGTTTGAGTCCAACAGAGGCATGGGCACTTTTGCAATCTGACCCAGATGCAGTGTTGGTGGATGTGCGCACCCAAGCAGAGCTGGACTGGGTGGGGCAAGTGAGTTTTTCAGAAGACCGCTGGATGCATATTGAATGGAGCACTTACCCGGAAGGCACCCGCAATGAGGATTTTGTTGCGCAAGTTAAGTCAAGGATAGATCCCAACCAAACGATTTTGCTGCTGTGTAGGAGTGGTGCCCGATCCCACAATGCGGCTGCTTTGTTGGTCAAACACGGCTTTGACAAAGCGATCAACGTGCTGGAAGGTTTTGAGGGGGATAAAGACGACCTACACCGCAGGTCATCCATCAACGGTTGGCGCAAACATGGCTTGCCTTGGGAACAACATTAATGAAATGCAATGATCAACCTGTGACCCGCAGCGAAGGCCATTAAACAGCCCACCACGTGCACCAAAGCATGGGCAATGCCAATCAATGGCTTTTCCAGAATAAGCGCCATGCCCTCAGCGGTGAATGCTGAAAACGTGGTGAGACCACCCAATACACCTGTCATTAAAAACAAGCCTGCTGCACTGCTTTTCAGCACCACGGGCCCCAGCGCGGCAAACAAAACACCGGCGCAAAAGCCACCTACCAGATTGACCGCCAAGGTGCCTACAGCAAAGGGCAGCCATGCAGGTTGCACCAGCCAAAGGCCAGCCAAATAACGCAACAAACCACCCAAGCCAGCACCTAAAAATACGAGTGCTGCAAACTGGGGGCTTAGGGCTGGGGTCACTTGTTTTGCTCCCAACGGGTTTTTGCTGTGTCGTCAGAATCGCGTGCGGACACCCATTTGGAGCCTTTGTCGGTGTCCTCTTTTTTCCAAAACGGTGCTTCGGTTTTTAGGTAATCCATCATGAATTCACAAGCCAAGAATGCCTGCTGACGGTGTTCGCTGGTGCAGGCGGCAAGCACAATTTGGTCTTGCGGCAGCAGGGGGCCAACCCGGTGAATAATCAGGGCCGACACAATCTCAAATCTTTCGCTGGCCACCTGAATGATGTTCTCAAGTGACTTTTCAGTCATGCCAGGGTAATGCTCCAAAGTCATGGCGCTAACGCTTGAATTGTCATTGATGTCACGCACAGTACCCACAAAGCATGCAACGGCGCCCACCTGGGGCAGGCCTTCGCGCAACCAACGGGTTGATTCAGTTAAATCAAAATCTGCCTCTTGAACAATCACTTTAGACCGTTTTAAGATGGACTTTCTCATGATGCTTACCCTCCAGTGACTGGCGGGAAAAACGCCACTTCAGCCGCGGCAGGAATGGCTGTGTCTTCATCGGCCATGTCTTGATTGACAGCCGCCCTTATCCGACCAATTTGTTGTACCGAGTTGCCAAACTGCGCATTGTGGACGCATAAAAACGCCTTGAGTCCAGCCACAGTACGCGGCTCAAAAGCGGTATCAAGCTGCAGGCGATCCACGCCCATTTGCTCTTTCAAGCTTGCAAAAAATCGAACGGTAATGTTCATGCTGTCAATTCTCGAAAATCCAGATAGTCCACTTCTTCGCCTTCAAGAATAACTTGCCCTTTTGGAATACGGGCCAGGCCAGTGGCCCAATTCATGGAAGTCAGTACACCTGAACTTTGGTTGGGGAATAGCTGCAAGGGTCCACCTACATGGGATTCTTTAACCCGCACAAACTCTTCTCGGCGTGAATCGGGTTTAAGCCATTCAAACCCCACTTTGCGCTTTTGCACTTTCGGCCGCCAATCCGCACGCTCGGGGTGCTGGCCCATTAACTGGGCGAGAAATGGACGCACCACCAGCAAAAAGGTGACGGCACTGGACACTGGGTTGCCAGGCATACCGAAAAACCAGCACTGGCCGCCATCTTTCCGGTTAATGTGCCCAAACGCCATGGGTTTGCCAGGCTTGGCAGCCACCTTCCATGAGCGCAACTGCCCTACCCGCTCCACAGCGGGTTTGATGTGGTCTTCTTCACCTTCGGACACCCCGCCCGAGCTGATGACCAAGTCGCAATCTGAAAGCTTTTGAAGCGCGTCTGCAGTGTCCTGCAACCTGTCTTGGACGATGCCTAGGGAGTGCACATCCACATTCATTTCTTGCAGCATGGACACCCATACAAACTCGTTGGAGTTGTAAATTTGACCTGCTTGCAGTGGCTGGCCGGGATTCACCAATTCACTTCCGGTGACCAACACGCCCACCTTCAATCGTCGAAATACACGCACGGTCGGAATGCCAATGGAGGCAAGCAAGCCGATCTGAAACGGCGTGATGACCTCACCTGCAGCAAGAACCACCTGCCCCTCGGCTATGTCCTCTCCTGCGTAACGCACCCATTGCCCAGCACTGGGAGCGCTTTTGAAACTCACGAGGCCACCGTCTTCGAGCTCGGCCTCTTCCTGCATGATGACTGCATTGGCGCCTTTCGGGATGGGAGCACCCGTAAAAATACGGGCAACTGTGCCTGGCATCAAAGCATCTGGCGAATGGCCTGCTGCAATACGCTGGGATACAGCAAAGGGTTTAAGGGATGGAAAATCAGCAGTGTTGACCGCATAGCCGTCCATTGAGCTGTTGTCATGTTGCGGCACATTCAGGGTGGAGTGCACTGCTTGGGCCAGTACACGGCCCAATGCCTGCTGGATTGGCACTTCTTCTGCAGCCAACACGTGTGAATTGGCCAATGGCCAAATTTGTTGCAAAAGTTCGTTAAGCTCAATCATCAGGAAATACTTGGCATGGTGTCGGTTAAAAAGGTTTTTACAATGAACTGTGCAATTGCGGGCGGGTCATTCAAAGGCAACAGCGGCAGCTTTCCGGTGTCGAGTTGCTCATCAGTGGCGACCGCAATGATGTTTTGGTCTTCAGGATACATCAATGGCTTTGAGTTGGCTTTTCGCCAAATCTCAATTTTAGGAATTGAGGCTTTTTTAAACCCTTCCACAATCACCAAGTCACAGGGGGAAAGTCTGCCGAGTTGTTCACTCAAGGTGGGCTCGGGCTCGTTACGCAACTCATGCAAAAGCACCCAGCGCTTGCCGGCAGTAATAAGCACTTCAAAAGCCCCTGCCTCTCGGTGGCGGTGTGAATCCTTCCCGGGTTTATCAATGTCAAAATCATGATGCGCATGTTTGATGACAGACACCCGAATACCCTTGGCAATCAAGAGCGGAATCAACTGCTCCACCAAGGTGGTTTTTCCAACTCCAGAAAAACCTGCAAATCCAAAAACCTTCGGCAATTCAATTTCCTTCTAAAATCTGCTGACCCATTTTGCTGGCCTGCTGGTTGGATTCTCGCAGAATGTCCGCAGAAGGCTTGGCCTTGCAGCGCAAAATCACTTCAAATCGGGCACCGTAGGTGGGCGGAGGGTTGGGCGGCGCACCGGCCGGGAATACTGGGCTTTGTGCCTTTAAGTCGCCACCGTAACGCTGCAACAGCATTTGGGACACGGGCAGCCCCAAACCAGTGCCTCGGCCTTCGCGCTTGGTGGTGTAAAACATTTTGAAAATCAAACCGAGTTGTTCATTTGAAATGGCCAGCCCGTTATTTTCTACAACAATCATTACCCCGGCTTGACCATCAGGCAATTGAATGTCGTTGGTGAGGAGGGTCAAAGTGGGCTCTGCATCGTCCGCGGCATGAGGGCTTGAATCAAAATGTTCAAGCGCATGTGCCGCATTGATGAATAAATTCACCATGACTTGTTGCAGCTCGGTGGGGCTAATTTGTACCGGCTGTGTGGCCTTGTATATTTTGTGAATGCGTACTTTGGACTGCTCCAGCTCGGCTTTGGCAAACAACAATCCGTCTTGAATCACATCATGTACATCCAGCTCGCTGCTGTAGGATGCGTATTCGTCGGGCCTACAAAACTGCAAAAGCTTTTGCACAATATTGCGCATGCGGTTGACCTGCTCATCCAGCAAACGCAAATTGGCTTGGTTGGCGGGGTCGGAAATACTGATCCTCAACAAATCCAAATGACCCATCATCACGGCCAAAGGGTTGTTAAATTCATGCGCCAAGCCCGCTGTCAGTTGCCCCATCAGTGCGAGCTTTTCAGAGGCCAGCAACTGCTCAACGGCTTGGTGCAGCTTTTGATTGGCTGCATGCAGATCTGCCGTACGTTGGGACACCCGGCTGTCCAGCTCCAAGTTGAGTCGCTCCAATTGGCCACGGCGTGTGTCCAGCTGATCCAGCAGGGCATCAAAGTGTGAGGCAAGATCCGAGAATTCGTCCTCGCGCTGCAAGCTTCCCACCCGCGCTTGGGCATCCCCGCCCTCTTGTCGGCTCATGATGTAATTCATTCGCCGAAGCGGGTAAAAGATGCCTCCACTCAAGCGCCCCACCAACACCGCGCCAATCGCCATGGCGACGCCAACAGCAAACAAAAACAAAATCAATAAACGTTTTTTGATGGCGGCGTAAGGTGCTTCCAAATAACCAACATAAAGCATGCCGATGCGCTGCCCGGCTGAGCTAATCAAGGGTGCATAGCCGGACATAAACCAGTCGTCCACCACATAAGCTCGGTTTTGCCAGATCTCACCTCGACCCAAGACTCTTTCTTTGACCTGGTCTGAAACGCGGGTACCAATTGCGCGTGTGTCGTCGCTGGAACGTACCGTGGTTGAAATACGCACATCGTCCAAAAACAAGGTGGCGGTGCCGAACGACCCATCCAACAAAGACCCCGTGGGGTACACCAGCTCATTGAGACTGTCCACAAACTCCAGGTTGCCATTCAACAGCACACCACCCTCTAGCCAACCTAGGAGCACGCCGTCCAAATACAGTGGGTTAACCACTTGCATCACCAAGCCTCGTGTTTCCAAAGTGCGCTCGTCGGCTGTGGCGTTGGGGGTGGGTACGATTGGCATTTTGGCTTGCTTGGCCAAATCGGTGGAAATGGCAGCCAAATCCTCGGAGCTGAGCAAGGCAATATGGACTGAACCGGATTGCGAGGTGATTTTCTCCAAGCTGCTGGGATCGAGAATTTGCTGTGTCGTCAGTGCAGACTCAGGGGACGCATTTAAAATTTTGCCGTCCTGCCCCACCATGCGCAAATAACTTAAGCCCAACTTTTCTGTTTGAGCGTCCAAATACGATTCGGGTAACCGACCACCACGGCTTATTTTATTGGCAAGCAGGAAATTTCGCAGGTTGGCACTTTCAGCCCAGGCACGTAACTCTTGAAGCTTGTTTTTTTGAGCCCCGTCAAAAACCTGCTGGGCAAGCACCAAATCGCTTCGCACTTTGGATACAAGTACTTCGGTGTAAGCCGCCTGCCCTGCAGACCACAGCAAAGACGCAACCATGGGAATCAGCAACAGCAAAGGGATGGACGCTGTCACCATCAATTTGGTTTTGACAGTCCAGCGCTTTGGCCAAAATTGCCCCCTGATTGATTGGGGGCGCTGAGTTACTCCTGACTCCAAGCCACGCATTTGCGCTCCAGGGTTTTTCTGGAAATACCCAAGCGGCGTGCCGCTTCGGACTTGTTGCCCTGACAAGATGAAAGTACTTTTAAAATGTGAGCCCTTTCAACCTGCTCCAGCGACTCTTTGCCTTCTAATCCATCCGAACTTGTTGCTTCTTCCTGATCGATTTCGTCGTCCAAAATACAATTCAATGGCAAATCATCTTTTGGGAAGTAACCCAAAATCATACTGCGTTCGATGAAGTTTTTAAGTTCGCGCACATTGCCCGGCCACTCATAGGCCAAGAATCGGGCTGACATGTCGGGCGTTAAGGCCAACGGGTCAATCCTGAGTTTGCGAGAGAAATACTGCATGAAGTACTTCACCAGCAGTTCGATGTCTTCAGGCCGGGACCGGAGTGGCGGCACCTCTACAGGCACCACTCGAAGCCGGTAATACAGGTCTTGGCGGAATCGGCCTCGCTGTACCTCTCGGTTTAAATTCACATTGGTGGCCGCCAATATGCGCACATCCACCTCAATTTCTTTGTTGGCCCCAACCGGTCTGATTTTCCGGTCTTCCAGCACCCGAAGCAATTTGGTCTGCATGTTCAAGGGCAGCTCGCCAATTTCATCTAGAAAAAGCGTGCCGCCTTGGGCATAGTAAAACAGGCCTGGATTGGACTCTGTGGCCCCGGTAAATGCACCGCGGGTGTGCCCAAACAGTTCACTTTCAATCAATTCGGGGGAAATGGCGGCACAGTTCAAAGGCACAAACGGGCGATCTCGCCTTCCGCTCATTTGGTGGACTGTGCGTGCCAGTACTTCTTTACCTGACCCCGATTCCCCAGTCAGCAAAATCGTGGCATCCGTAGGCGCAACACGGCCCACCAACTTCTTAAGTTGACGAATAACGGCACTTTCACCCACCATCATTTGTTCACTTTGCTGGATGCTGGTCACCGTGCGCTTGAGCACGAAGTTTTCCCTGCGCAATCGGTTTTGATCTGCCGCACGGTCCAATGCATACCAAAGTTGGTCAATACGGAACGGTTTCTGCAGGAAGTCCTGCGCGCCCGCACGAAGTGCAGCAATCGCAGTGTCCATGTCAGCATAGCCAGTGATCAAAATCACGTCACCCTCAAACCCGCCTTGCCGCAATTCAGACAACCATTGCAAACCGCTCATACCCGGCAATGAAATATCAAGGACGATGCAGGAATAGTTATTTTGCTCAAACAGGGTTTTGGCCATTTCGACCGAGCAGGCGGGGTCCACCCGAGAAAAGCGGGTTTCCAGCGCCTTTTCAAGAAAGTGTCGCATTCCCGCTTCGTCATCTACAACCAAGGCATATGCACCCTTCCGGGCTTGATTCACCAGCAATTCGTCAGACAAAGAGGAATTCGAACTTGTTGATGATTCGAAAGTAACAGCCACAGCGTATCGCTAAAAAGAGTGAAGTACGTCTGGATTGTCGGTGATACCGCAGGGACTGACCATCAGGTGAATCCCTACGGAAATTGTTGGACTACAAACCTGTCGCGTTTGAAATCAGGTTTTTGACCTGCTCAACCGAGATGGGCATGTTGACCACTTTCTGTGGCAAGGCTTCGATGCCAATGAATGCCTCGGGCACCGGGGGGGAAATTCCCACAGCTTCCTCAATGGTTTCAGCAAACTTAACGGCCAAAGCTGTTTCAAGCACAACCATGGGCACGCCCGGTTCGATGAACTGACGCGCCACCTTCACACCATCAGCGGTGTGGGTGTCAATCAAAGTACCGGTGCGCTTGTACACTTCTTGGATGGTTTTTAAACGATCTGCATGGCTGGACGAGCCAGACTGGAATCCGTACTTGGCCTCCACTTCCTTGAAGCGTGCGTCTTGCGACAAATCAAAGTAGCCGTCCTTGGCCAATCCATCCCAAAGGGATTTCAAAGCAACAGGGTCACGGCCCAGCAAGTCATACACAAAGCGCTCAAAATTGGAGGCTTTGGAAATATCCATCGACGGGCTGGAAGTGATGTAGGTTTCCGCAGATTTACGCGGACGATACACCCCAGTGCGGAAAAACTCGTCCAGCACATTGTTCTCGTTGGTGGCGACAACCAGCTTGCGGATGGGCAGGCCCATCATGCGTGCAATATGCCCAGCCAGCACGTTCCCAAAGTTGCCAGACGGCACCGCGAATGACACAGGGTCACCCATTTTTTTAGCTGACTTTTTGATGACCTGGATGTAGGCATTGAAGTAATAAACCACCTGAGCCGAAATACGACCCCAGTTGATGGAGTTTACGGTACCAATTTTCTGGCGTTGCTTAAATTCCAAGTCTTCACTGACTGATTTGACGATGTCTTGGCAATCATCAAACAAGCCCTCAACCGCAATGTTGACGATATTGGGGTCTTGCAGGGAATACATTTGCGCACGCTGAAACGCGCTCATTTTGCCCGCCGGGCTTAGCATGAACACACGCACACCCTTTTTGCCTCGCATGGCATATTCAGCAGCAGAGCCTGTGTCACCGGACGTGGCGCCCAAGATATTCAGTTCTTGGTTAACTCGGGCCAATTGATATTCAAACAAATTGCCCAGCAACTGCATGGCCATGTCTTTGAATGCCAGCGTGGGACCGTTGGACAGTTCCAGTACCGACAAACCATCAAACAGTTCGCGGATGGGGGTAATTTCCTCGCTGCCGTACACTGCTTTGGTGTAGGTTTTGGCAGTAAGTGCCTTTAAGTCCGATTCTGGAATATCAGTGGCAAAGTGCTTGAGCACTTCAAACGCCAACTGGGAATAGCTGAGGTCTTTCCAGCTTTCCAACTGGGCCAAACCAATTTGCGGGTAGCTTTCGGGCACGGCCAAGCCACCGTCAGGGGCCAAGCCTTCCAACAAAATTTCAGAAAAGGTAACAGGGGCCATGCCCCCGCGGCTGCTGAGGTATTTCATCAGCTTAGGTCCTCTACACGAATACGCACCACTTTGTCCAAAACGGAATCCAGTGCTTCGATTTTGGCCAAAGCCTGATTGATTTCGCCTTCAACACAGCGCTGGGTCAGCAACACGATTTGCGCACTGGCACCTTCTTGGGAAGGCTGATGCTGAATCATTGCTGCAATTGAAATGCTGTGCTTGGCCAAAATGGTGGACACTTCAGCCAACACACCTGGGCGGTCTGCAACCTGCATACGCAGGTAATAGGCGGTCACCACTTGATCAATGCTAAGCATTGGAATGGCTTGCGCCGCCTCCGACCTGAAAGCCAACACAGGGGTACGGCATTCAATCGGTGCCGCATTCATACGTGCAATTTCAATGATGTCTGCAACCACGGCAGATGCTGTTGGCAAACTGCCTGCGCCTGCGCCGTAGTACAAAGTGGGGCCGACTGCATTGCCTTTCACCAGCACCGCATTCATCACACCTTCCACATTGGCAATCAAACGCTTGGCGGGAATCATCGTGGGGTGGACGCGAAGCTCCACACCTTCAGAGGTGCGGCGGGTAATGCCCAGCAACTTCACGCGGTAACCCAGTTCTTCAGCGAATGTAATGTCGTCCTTGGTCAGCTTGGTAATGCCTTCCACATAGGCTTTGTCAAATTGCACCGGCATGCCAAACGCCAAAGCGCTCAACAATGTAATTTTGTGGGCTGCGTCAATACCTTCAATGTCGAATGTGGGGTCAGCCTCGGCATAACCCAAGGCCTGCGCTTGGGCCAATACATCGGCAAATGGCAAGCCTTTGTCACGCATTTCAGACAAAATGAAGTTGCATGTGCCGTTGATGATGCCAGCCACGTATTCGATTTGGTTGGCCGCCAAACCTTCCTTGATGGACTTGATGACGGGTATACCACCGGCCACTGCGGCTTCAAACGCCACCATCACGTTTTTACGTGCGGCGGCTGCAAAAATTTCTTCACCATGCACAGCCAGCAAAGCCTTGTTGGCAGTAACCACATGCTTGCCCGCCTCAATGGCCGCCAAAACCAGTTGCTTGGCAATCGTGTAACCACCGATCAATTCAATGACTACATCAATGTCATCACGCGTAACCACATCAAACGCATTGGCAGAAACTTCCACTTCCGGACCCGCCACTTGGCGAGCCTTGGCGGTGTCGAGGTCTGCAACCACCTTGATTTCAATTGGGAAGCCGACGCGGCGCTCAATTTCAGCAGCATTGTTGCGCAAAACGGTGAATGTGCCGCTACCGACGGTGCCCAGACCCAGCAGGGCCACTCTCAATGGTGTATTCATGGTTTAAAAATCTTCAAACAGTCTAAAACAGGCTTCAAAAATGACTTAACGCGCGTGTTGTTTGCGGTAAGTGTCGAGGAATCGCGCAATTTTACCCATTGCATCGCCCAAATCGTCCGAGTTAGGCAGGAAAACCACCCTAAAGTGATCTGGGTGTACCCAGTTAAAGCCGGTACCCTGCACCACCAGTACCTTTTCAGCTTCCAGCAGTTCCAAAATAAACTTCTGGTCATTTTGGATTGGATAAGCTTTCGGGTCTAAACGTGGGAACAAATACAAAGCGGCCTTGGGCTTAACGCATGTCACACCGGGGATCGAAGTAATCAGCGAATGCGCCAAATCCCGCTGGCGGGTCAAGCGCCCGCCGGGCCCTACCAAATCATTGATACTTTGATGGCCGCCCAAAGCGGTTTGAATCGCATACTGACCGGGAACATTGGAGCACAGGCGCATGGAAGCCATAATGCCCAAGCCATCGATGTAGTCTTTGGCATGGCGCTTGTCACCCGAAATCACCATCCACCCGGCACGGTAACCACATGCTCGGTAGTTCTTGGACAAACCGTTCATGGTGATGAACAAAATATCGTCGGCCAAAGCCGCCATGGAGGTGTGTGTTACACCGTCATACAACATTTTGTCGTAAATTTCGTCCGCGAAAATAATCAGGTTGTGCTCACGCGCAATCTGAATAATGCCTTTCAGGGTTTCATCCGAGTAAATTGCACCCGTGGGGTTGTTGGGGTTGATCACCACAATCGCCCGGGTTTTTTCAGTGATCAATGAACGCATGTGGTTCAAATCTGGTGCCCAGTCTGAGGCTTCATCACACAGATAATGGCGAGGAGTGCCCCCGGAAATGCTGACAGCTGCAGTCCACAAAGGGTAATCGGGCGCAGGCACCAGCACCTCGTCACCGTTGTTCAGCAGGCCCTGCATGGACATTACAATCAATTCGCTGACGCCGTTGCCCAAGATGATGTCATCCAGCTCAACACCCTTGATGTTTTTTTGCTGGGTGTAATGCATCACCGCCTTGCGGGCAGAAAACAAGCCTTTGCTGTCACTGTAAGCAGACGCATCGCCCAAATTACGGATCACATCCAGCCGCACTTCATCGGGCGCTTCAAAACCAAACGGGGCCAAATTACCGATATTCAGCTTCAGGATGCGGTGCCCCTCCTCCTCCAATTGACGCGCTCGCTGCATGACGGGTCCGCGGATGTCATAGCAAACATTGGCCAGCTTGGCTGATTTTAGAATGGGCTTCATATCGACCTGAACAAAAGGGTTGTGCCCGAACTCGAGCAAAGCCTTATAATTTACCTCTTTAGCCCCCAGTCTGCCAAGCCTTGGGGTTCACTTGGAGATGTTTTTCGATGAAATTTCAACCAGAAAAGCTCAGCAGTGACTGGGTAGTACACGGTTACGACGAAAACGGGGTTTTAATCAACGGGATTCGGCATCAAAGCAGCCTGATTTTTGGTAGCCAATTGGCCCCACAGGCTTGGGAACATGCATCCAGTGACGAAATGGTTTTGACACCGTTCGAATGGCTGTACAAGCAATGCCCCAAAGGCACTGAAGTGTTGTTGGTGGGCACGGGCGACAAACAAGTTTTCCCACCCATTGAGATTCGCCGCTTTTTTGCACAAAAAAACTGCCCGGTGGAATACATGGACACCCAAGCCGCTTGCCGCACCTACAACATCTTGGTGGGTGAAGGCAGGCAGGTAGTGGCTGCAATCATTATTTGAATGTTTACGGGCGATTAACAAACAATATTGATGTCATTTCGATATTATTTATTTGCTTTTAGACCCACTTTTTGACCACTAAGTTGACCCCTAAGCCATGACACTGAACGCGTTTCTACTCATTCTGACCGGCGTAATTCTGAACGCCGCAGCGCAATTCTTCCTCAAAATGGCCACCAACAAAGTGGGTGTGATTGAGGCCTCTAGTGCCTTAAGTATGTCAGCAATGACCGCCATCTTCCTACAATGGCCAATGATTCTGGGGCTCATTTGCTACGGGGTGTCGCTGTTGGTGTGGTTGATGGCACTTTCTCGGACTGATGTTTCGCTGGCCTACCCCATGTTGTCATTGGGTTACGTCATGAATGCGGTGGCAGCTCATTATTACTTGGGCGAAATGGTGTCCGCCCAACGATGGGTTGCCATCGGCGTGATCCTAGTAGGCGTGATTCTTTTGGCGCGTTCCTGAATCTGCCCCCACAACATCCGGAACTCCTGTGTTTATACTTGACGAGAGTTTTAACACGAGGAGTTTCAAGTGACTGTCGAAGTAAACAGCCCAGTTCCAGACTTTACAGCACCAGCCACCCGAGGCGAGTTCAACCTCAAAGCCCAAGCTGGGAAAAACCTGGTGATCTATTTTTACCCCAAGGACAGCACGCCCGGTTGTACCACGCAAGGCGAAAACTTCCGGGATTTACATCCGCAATTTCAGTCTGCCAACTGCGAAGTGTTTGGCGTGTCCCGAGACTCGATTAAATCTCACCTCAATTTCATTGAGAAAAAAGAATTCACGTTCGACTTGATTTCCGATTCCGACGAAACCCTGTGCAAAATTTTTGACGTCATCAAAACAAAAAACATGTATGGCAAACAGGTTCAGGGCATTGAAAGAAGTACGTTTGTAATCAACAAGAAAGGCGTATTGATCAAAGAATGGCGAGGTGTAAAGGTGCCGGGTCACGCACAGGCGGTACTTGACTTTGTGCAAACCTTGAAGGATTAATGTATTGCAAGTTCGGTATTGCAAGTTCGGTATTGCAAGTTCGACATCGGAATTTTTGAAATTGTTTTCAAATTAATAAGTAGCGGATGTGGGCGTGACGACCCTGCATTCTTGAATTAACCCCTTATTCATATTCGTTGACATGCCCCTTCCCAAAGAGCCCACGAAACGCGCCTCGATACTGACAGAAATTCCACCCATCGCAGCCAGTAAACCCCAAAGAAAAACTGCTGCAAAAAGCAAAGTTTCCGCTTCAGCTTCCACAGTTGAGCCAGAGTCAAACACCCGCAAATCAGCTGAAGTTTTGCGCATGGGCAGTGCAAGCAGTGCACCTACACCTTCACTGTTGAAGTCGCCAAGCACCGGCTACGTACCCAATTTGGGCAAAACTGGAGCGGTGATCACAGGTAAAGTTCAAACCAACCGATCAGCCAAGTCCGCAAGACGCCAATCCAAAGTGGAAGGCGCAAAAGTGTTTGTGCTTGACACCAATGTGTTGATGCACGACCCCTCTGCCCTGTTCCGCTTTGAAGAGCACGATGTATTCCTACCCCTGATTACGCTGGAGGAATTGGACGACCACAAAAAAGGCATGTCCGAAGTGGCTCGCCACGCCCGTCAAGTCAGCCGTGCGCTGGACTCCTTGATGGAAGACATGGATGACATTGAATCAGGCGTGGCTTTGAACCGCTTGGGCAATGTGGACGCCATGGGTAAGCTGCTGGTGCAAACCAAAGAGCTTGCTGCTGAGCTACCCAAAACCCTGCCTGTTGGCAAAGCCGACAACCAGATTTTGGGGGTGGTGTTTGCTCTTTCCAAGCAATACCAGGACAAGCAAGTTGTGTTGGTGTCCAAAGACATCAACATGCGCATCAAGGCCCGTGCCTTGGGATTGCTGGCCGAAGATTACTTCAATGACCAGGTGCTTGAAGACCGCGATCTGCTGTATTCAGGCTTCCTTGAGCTGGCAGATGACTTCTGGGAAAAAAACAGCAAAGGCATGGAAAGCTGGCAGCATGCGGGCGTAACCTTCTACAAAATCAGTGGGCCTGCCGTCAAAGACATGCTGGTCAACCAGTTTGTGTTTTGCAATTCAGGCATGCCGCTGACCGCTCAGGTTAAAGAGATCAGCGGCCGCACAGCGGTGCTGCAAACCCTACGTGACTACACCCACAACAAAAATGCAGTTTGGGGTGTCACTGCACGCAACCGTGAACAAAACTTAGCCCTGAACCTGTTGATGAACCCAGACTGCGATTTTGTATCGTTACTGGGCCAAGCCGGCACAGGTAAAACCTTGTTGGCCTTGGCTGCGGGGCTTTCACAGGTCTTGGAAACCAAGCAGTACTCCGAAATCATCGTCACCCGAGCCACTGTGCCTGTGGGCGAGGACATCGGTTTTCTGCCAGGTACCGAGGAAGAAAAAATGGCCCCTTGGATGGGTGCTTTCGAGGACAACTTGGAAGTACTCAACAAACCTGACCCCGCTGGTGGCGAATGGGGTCGTTCTGCCACCAATGAACTGATCAAGACAAAAATCAAGATCAAGTCCATGAACTTCATGCGTGGTCGAACATTTTTAAATAAGTTCTTGATTATTGACGAAGCACAAAACTTGTCGCCCAAACAAATGAAAACCTTGATTACACGGGCAGGCCCGGGTACCAAGATCGTCTGTTTGGGTAACTTGGCTCAGATTGACACGCCCTACCTGACAGAAGGTTCGTCCGGTTTGACCTATGTGGTGGATCGCTTCAAAGGTTGGCCGCATTCTGGGCACGTTACCCTGCAACGCGGAGAGCGTTCACGGTTGGCGGATTATGCGTCGGAAGCCTTGTAATTGACCAGTGAGAGCAACTTAATTTGATGAGTTAAGTTATTCATTCAAAACATGGATTCAATTCGTACATTAAGAAAAGCCCTCTTTATTGAGGGCTTTTTTTCACCTTCAAGGTGAGGGCTCATTGGTTTGAACCCATCGGTTTAGCTTACTCCCCCTCAGGCTGTGGCCCGGCGTAGTTGTCAAACTTGGTGTATTGGCCCAAGAATGTCACTCGCACCGTACCAATGGGGCCATTACGCTGCTTGCCGATAATAATTTCTGCCGTGCCCTTGTCAGGCGAATCAGGGTTGTAAACCTCATCACGGTAGATAAACAAAATCACGTCGGCATCTTGTTCAATCGCGCCAGATTCACGCAAATCAGACATCACAGGGCGCTTATTCGGACGTTGCTCCAGCGAGCGATTCAGCTGTGACAGAGCAATCACTGGGCATTGAAGCTCTTTGGCCAAGCCTTTGAGTGAACGGGAAATTTCCGAAATTTCAGTGGCACGGTTTTCACCGGCCGAACCCGAGCCCATCAACTGCAAATAGTCGATAATCACCAAGCCCAATTTGCCGCATTGGCGGGCCAATCGGCGGCAGCGGGCGCGCACCTCCATGGATGACAAAGCCGGAGTTTCGTCAATGAACATCTGCGCGTTTTGCATTTTCTCAACCGCATAGGTCAAACGCGGCCAATCCTCATCATTCAAGCGCCCGGTACGCAAACGGTGCTGGTCCAAGCGCCCTACCGAACCCAACAAACGCATGGCCAACTGAGATGCGCCCATCTCCATAGAGAACACCGCAACCGCATGCCCTTCTTCGACCGCCACATGCTCGCCGATGTTCAGGCTGAAGGCCGTTTTACCCATCGAAGGCCGCCCAGCAACAATAATCAAGTCACCAGGTTGCAAACCAGATGTTTTGCCATCCAAGTCAATAAAACCTGTTGCAATCCCTGTGATGTCGCTGCTTTGGTCGCGGTGGTACAACTCGTCAATACGCTCCACCACTTTGCCCAAGACGGGCTGTAGGCTTTGAAAGCCGCCTGCGCCACGGGCCCCGTCTTCAGCAATTTTGAAAATTTTGCTTTCTGCCTCGTCCAGAATGGACTTGGTGTCTTTCCCCTGCGGGTTCAGTGCAGTGCCTGTGATTTCATCACTGACGGTGATCAATCGGCGCAAAATGGCGCGGTCGCGCACAATCTCGGCATATCGACGAATATTCGCTGCTGAGGGGGTATTCACAGCCAAGGTGTTGAGGTAGGACAAGCCGCCAACATCTTCCGCTTTGCCAGATGACTGCAAAGACTCATACACCGTAATCACGTCGGCCGGTTTGCTGCCGTCAATTAACTTGGCGATGTGCTCAAAAATAACGCGATGGTCGTAGCGATAAAAATCGTCGGCGCGGATTACATCGCCAATTCTGTCCCAAGCCTGATTGTCCAACAACAAGCCCCCCACCACAGATTGCTCTGCCTCCAAGGAGTTGGGAGGGGTGCGCAAAGAGGCCAAATCATATTCAGGGGCGGGAAAGTCGGACATAGGTTCTGAATTCAACTCAAAAAACAGTGGGCGTGGCAAATGATGCCATTAAAATGGGGCTCGCCAATAGAAAAAGGCCACCGATGAAGGCAGCCTTTTCCATGTGCTTAAGTTATTGCCCAGCTAAAAAGCGAGGTCAATCAACTAAATTAAGCAGCTTCGCCAGCAACAATCACTTTCACATCAACCACCACGTCTGCATGCAGACCGATGGAAATGCCGTGCTCACCAGCGATTTTGATCGCGCCGTTGGGCATACGCACTTGCGACTTGTGAACAGCAAAACCTTTTGCTGTCAAAGCTTCAGCGATGGTGCTTGTGGTTACTGAACCAAACAAACGACCGTCAACAGCAGCTTTTTCGCTCAACTGAACAGTGACTTCAGCCAACTTGGCACCCAGAGTTTGTGCAGCGGCCAACTTCTCGGCAGCGGCTTTCTCCAGTTCAGCGCGGCGTGCAGCGAAATCAGCAATTGCTGACTCTGTGGCGCGCTTGGCTTTGCCATAAGGAATCAAAAAGTTACGAGCGTAGCCGTCTTTTACACGAACCACATCGCCCAGTTGACCCAGATTGGGCATCTTATCCAACAGAATAACTTGCATGGTACTCTCCTGTCCGATTAGTGGTTGTCAGTGTAAGGCAACAGAGCCAAGAAGCGCGCGCGCTTGATCGCTGAGTCCAGCTGACGCTGGTAGTTGGCCTTAGTACCGGTAATGCGAGCAGGCATAATCTTGCCGTTTTCGCTGATGAAGTCTTTCAGTGTATCGATGTCTTTGTAATCGATCTGTTCAACTTTACCCACTGTGAAGCGGCAAAACTTTTTGCGCTTGAACAAAGGATTCTGCTGTGGGCGACGTCCTTTGCGATCATTTTTACGACCAAAAGCCATAAATTTCTCCAAATATTTCGTAAGTCTTCAAATGTTGCTCAATGAGCTGACATGGAAACGAAGACTGTTTGATTTCACTGAACGCTGAGCCAAAAAACCTGACCAGACACGAAACTCACCCAACTCCACCTGTTGCACTTGCTCACAAACTACGCCCATCGCAATCGCTTTGATTGCGCAAACCACCACACGGGTGGCATTGGCTTCGAGTTGTTCGCTTTTGTGCTCGATCTCAAATTCAATAATAGGCAAACCACGAGGGTTGTACCTGACTACCGATTTGGCCACCAGTGCTGCAGAGCAAACAAACTGGTTTTGACCGAAAGCATCGTTGTTGTTTTGGTTGTTCTGGCTATCCTGTTTAGGGGCTTCGCTGTTCAATCCGCTATTCAATACATTTAACTCTACAGTTCCGTTCTTCAGAACGACTTATTCGTCAGAATCGTCGTCAGACGGCTCTTCGATTGCTGAAGAAGTAGAAGCAGCAGCTTTACGCTCTTGCTCACGTTGTACTTCTTTCATCATCGGTGAAGCAACTGTTTCAGCTTTCTTCATCTTTACAACCAGGTGACGAAGCACTGCATCGTTAAACTTGAACGCGTGTTCCAGTTCTTCCAGCACAGTTTGGGCGCACTCAATGTTCAACAGAACATAATGGGCCTTGGCCAGTTTTTCGATTGGGTATGCCAATTGGCGACGGCCCCAATCTTCGTGACGGTGTACTTTACCGCCGTTTGTTTCGATGATCCCACGGTACCTCTCAACCATTGCAGGCACTTGCTCGCTTTGATCGGGATGCACAATGAATACGATTTCATAGTGACGCATATTACTTAAGCTCCTGTGGATTTCCCTTCGACAATTTGAAGGAAAAGCCGCTAAACCCCCATGGTTTTGCGGCAGGTAACCCAAGATTATAGCGGCTATTTCAACTCAAAACAAGAGTGAAAAGCGTGCTATTGCGCAGCCGCTTTGGCATCCGCCAGCTTTTTACGCTCCATGTCGCGCAATTCACGACGCAACACTTTGCCAACGGGTGATTTAGGCAAGTCAGACACAAACTCCACATGACGCGGAATTTTGTAAGCAGTCATGTGCTTGCGACAATGCTCGACAATGGCTTCAATGGTCAAGGTTTCGTCTTTCTTGACCACAAACAGCTTCACCGCCTCTCCGGTTTTGGAGTCGGGCACGCCAACCGCTGCAGCCTCGTATACGCCGGGGTGCAAAGTGGCAACTGCCTCAATTTCCTTGGGGTACACGTTGAACCCGGAAACCAGAATCATGTCCTTCTTGCGGTCTGTGATGTAAAAATAGCCGCCGTCATTCATGTAGGCGATATCACCGGTTTTCAGCCAGCCATCTTGGGTCAGAATTTCAGCAGTTTCTCGAGGCTTATTCCAGTAACCACGCATAACCTGCGGGCCTTTCACGCACAACTCACCTTCTTGTCCGACTGGCAATTCGTTGAAATTGTCATCCCGAATGGACACCAAAGTTGAAGGCACTGGTAAACCGATGGACCCGTTGTACTCTTCATGCAAAGGGTTGATACACACAGCTGGGGAGCATTCGGTGAGGCCATACGCCTCGGACAAACGAGTGCCAGTGACCTTCTTCCAACGGTCGGCTACAGCAGGCTCAATGGCCGCCCCGCCGCCCAAGCACAGCTTGACGTGAGAAAAGTCAACTTTGTCGAACCCGGGTGTATTCAACAAACCATTGAACAGCGTATTTACACCCGTCAAGGCTGTGAAAGGCACGCTGGACAACAAACGCACGAAGCCTTTCATGTCCCGAGGGTCGGTAATCAAAAGGCAATGCCCACCCACTTTGATAAACACCAGAATATTGGCCGTCAAACAGAAGATGTGGTACATCGGCAAAGCGGTGATGGCAATTTCTTTGCCTTCTTCAATGTCTTGACTCAGCCACGCAGAGGCTTGCTGCAAATTGGCAACAATGTTGCCGTGAGTCAGCATGGCGCCTTTGGCCACGCCGGTGGTGCCGCCGGTGTACTGCAGGAATGCCAAATCGTCATGAGACAAATTGATGGACTTGAGCTCATGCCTTTGCCCGATCTTTAATGCATTTCGAAAGGTTAAGGTGCCCTGCAGGTTGAAGGCTGGAACCAGCTTTTTCACATGGCGAACCACGAAATTAAGCAATAAACGCTTGAAAAAGCCATGCATCTCGCCCAAGGAGTTCACAACAATGTGCTCAACCGGCGTGTTTTGAAGCACCTTTTCAAGTGTGTGGGCGAAGTTCTCGATGATAACAATCACTTTCGCGCCTGAATCCCGAAGCTGATGCTCCAATTCGGTGGGCGTGTACATCGGGTTGACGTTCACCACCACAAAACCGGCGCGAATCACACCCAACATGGCAATGGGGTACTGCAAAGTGTTGGGCATCATCAGGGCAACTCGGTCGCCCTTTTTCATGCCGGGCAAGCTTTGGAGATAGGCCGCAAAATCACGCGTAAGCGCGTTTAGTCGGCCATAACTGAGGGATGTGCCCAAGTTGCTGAACGCTGTATTTTCCGCGAACCGCTCGCAGCTGCGTTCAAAAATCTCCCGAATTGAGGGGTATTCGGACATTTCAATGTCTTCTGTCACACCCGGCGGGTAGCTTGGGATCCATGCCTTTTCGATCACAAAGGTCTCCTAATACAGCAGCCCTGCGCCGTTGCAGGGCTAAATTTTTATAATAAGTGTTGAGCTGGCGCAGTCAGTCACCATCCAAATCAGCCCCAGATTTTAATGCACATTACAGCTTGCAGAAAAACTTTTCGGGTATTTCCTTGAATCGGCGGGAAGAAATAAATTCCAGCAAAACCATCTCTTCAGATTCAATGGCTTGGAAAAACTTTTGGGGAGACTGAAGGGATTTAAAGGCCGACACACCCTCGACCAAGAATTCGTGGAAATCTTCTAAATTCGCTTTGTGCGCCGCACCACGAGTCATACTCAACATGGTTTTTAACATGGGGAAGCGCATTAGGCGCACCAAGCGCTCACCTGTTGCTGATACTGCCTGAACCTGTTGCCGACGCACCTCAAACTGGCCAGCCGCATAAAAAGCCTCCAAATAAGCATCGACCTCAAGCTTAGTGTCAGGTTTATAGCCTAACTCATTTAATTGAATGGATATTTTTACATCCATTTGTTCTGCAAGCCAATCCATGTGCAACACCTGCTGAACAACCTCTACGCCCACCGATGGCAAGATTCTCTGTGCCTTAGGAATGACCCGTTCTACCTGTTGGTCGCGCTTGTGGGTGCTGCCTGTGCCGTAAAGTCGATCCAAAAAAAATCGGGCCGCTGGTCGGGTGTTCTCTGATTGAAGTAAATTCTGATGTGTTGACTCCAAACGTTTGTTTTGGAATATTTTTACCTGATTTTTAATTTCGGTAATTGCCGGACTTAGACCTGCACCAGACCGCATTCTGGAGATTTCTTTTTGTAAATCCAAAGGATTCATGATGTGTGTTTTTCTAAAAATAATGAGTGAATATCCAATTAGCGCTGAAATTAGGCCTGAATTCACTACCCAGGTCAAAGTGCTTGGAACCACAATACTCAGCAGTTTTGCATTGCGCTGCACAAACGATCAGACATGGCAAAAAGTCAAAAACTGTGTTTACATTCGTTAATACCATAGGAGAACGCCATGAATGCGTCCACGCCCGATTTTAAGTCCCAATTGTCTGCCGTCGAACTGACTTCCCGCCTTGATTCACTTAAAAAAGCATACCACCTGAACCCTTACCCAAGCTGGGAACAAAGGAAGGTGTGGTTGCAGCGTTTGAGTCAGGTGATTTTCGACAACAAACAGCGGATTTGCGACGCGATTAATCAGGACTTTGGCTACCGCTCTCCCAACGACACTTTGCTGGCTGAGGTGTTTCCAAGCCTTGAAGGCATTCGCCACGCAATAGGCCACGGCAAATCCTGGATGAAGCCCAAAAGCGCCGCCACCAGCATTTGGTTTAAACCGGCCAAAGGCAAATTGATGCCCCAGCCCTTGGGTGTGGTTGGCATTATGGTGCCTTGGAACTACCCACTTTTGCTGGCAGTTGGCCCATTGACCAACGCAATCACTGCGGGCAACAGGGCTTTTATCAAAATGAGTGAATACTCGCCCAACTTCAGCATCCTTCTGGATGAATTGCTGAACAAGGCCTTGGGCGCTGATTTGGTGCAGGTTATCAATGGCGAAGCTGAAACTTCAGCAGAATTCTCACGCCTCCCCTTTGACCATTTGATTTTTACCGGCTCTACACCTGTAGGCCGCATGGTGATGAAGGCTGCTAGCGAGAATTTGGTGCCAGTTACGCTGGAATTGGGCGGCAAAAGCCCAGCGATTGTAAGCCCAGACATGGTTCGCAACCCCAAGCGCTTTCACCACGCGGTTGCACGTATTATGTCTGGCAAGTCCCTGAATGCTGGCCAAACCTGTATCGCGCCTGATTATGTGTTGATTCCCCGTGGTACTGAAAATGAGTTTTTAAGCCTGGCCAAGCAAATCATAGCCAAACGCTTCCCAGATGGCGTGGCCTCCAAGGATTTGACGGGCATTGTGTCTGACCGCCACTACTCACGCCTGCAAAACATGCTGGTTGAAAGCAGTGAAAAAGGTGGGCGGGTAGAGCCTTTGATGAAAACTTCGGTTCAAGAGGGCCGCAAAATCGGCCTGACTTTGGTGTTTAACAGCATTGAAAACACCAAATTGATGCAAGAGGAAATTTTTGGCCCATTGATGCCCATCATTTCTTATGACACGCTGGACGAAGCGCTGGAATATGTGCGTGCCCGCCCTCGTCCACTGGCGCTTTACTTGTTTGATGACAACGCATCCACTCAAGAAATGGTAATGCGCAAAACAATCGCCGGTGGTGTTTGCTTGAACGACACGCTGTTCCACATTGCACAAGACAACATGCCCTTTGGCGGTGTGGGTGACTCGGGCATGGGCCACTACCATGGCAAGTTCGGTTTCGACACCATGTCCAAGTTAAAGCCGATTTTCATCCAAGCCAAATACAACAGCATGGAATTGCTGGCACCTCCTTATGGCAAACTGTTTTCCATCATGACGGGCTTGCTCACACGAAAGGTTTAAGCAAAATCTTCTAGTTTTGAGTTAAACCCGATAAGGATCAATACGCCACACGCGATTGATCCTTTTTTACACGAGGACCTCAGATTGATTCGATATTTGAATCGGCTTTACTGGCTGGCTTACGTCGGTGCCTTTGCAATTCTAGCCCTTGGCTTGCACTTTCTATTTGGTTTGAAAGCAGATGACGCCGCCACAGCGGCCCTGCTGGTGGTGGCCACCGGCTTGATTTTAGCCCATGCTGCTTTTCACGGCACTGCGTTTGCTTTGTCTTACAGCGTGCGGCAGCTGCCGCAAATCAAGGACAAGCGCTTACATTTCCATCAAATTGAGAATGAAAAAATCAATGCCATGATTGGATGGGATTGGGTCAAAGCAGTGTTCTATGAAAGTTTGGACACCTTGGAAATGACACTGCTTAACATGCCTTGGCGCAGTAAAATTGACGACTTGTACATCGCCGACAAACAGTGGCGCAAAAACAAGCCCCTACCCGTGCTTTTGCTGCATGGGTACATGTGCAACAGCGGCGTTTGGGTAAAAACCCGGCAGCGTTTGGAGAAGGCTGGGGTTTCGCACATGACCATCACGCTAGAGCCCGCGATTGGCTCCATCCGAAAATACCCCTTACGGATTCACAACGCCATTCTGGAACTGAAGGCCAAAACAGGTGCGCCCCAAGTCAAGATTATTTGCCACAGCATGGGTGGTGTGGCGCTTCGCTACTACGCCACTGAATACGGACACAACCACGTGGCAGCTGCAATCACCTTGGGCAGCCCGCATTACGGCACGGCTTTGTCCCTGCTGGGTGTAGGCAAAAACGTCAAGCAAATGGCGTGGGGAAGTTTTTTCTTGAGGACTTTGCGCGAACACCCCAGGGATGTTGATTTTCAAAAGAAAATCATTTCAGTGTGGACCGCGCATGACACGATTGTCAGCCCGCCCACTTCGTGCAAATTGGAGTTTGCCCAAAACATCATGCTGCAAGGCTGCGGCCACATGTATTTGATGCACCACCCAGAAACGGTGGCATTGATTGAGGATTGGCTGCGGGCCGACGCACGTGAATACGTCGTACCCGCAGTGGAAAGTGCTGCGCTTTGAAAACCTTAGAAGTGAATACCCTGCAGCAATGTTGAAAAGGCCAATTGGTCTGCACTTGGCCCACTGCTCTTTTTGCCTTTGGCTGCAGCATCCGAGTCTGGGAACATCCGGAATGAGGTGTTCATGACGATTTGGGCCGTTTTGGGCACCAACGCATGCATCACTTGCCCCAAGACACCCAAGCGAGTCGCAATTCGAACAGGTTTGTGAATAATGGCTTGCGCAATCAAATCAGCTGCCTCTTCAGGACTCAATGTAGGTACGTTTTTGTAGATTGCGGTGGGTGCAATCATTGGGGTGCGTACCAACGGCATGTTGATGGTGGTGAACTTGATGTTCAAGTCTGCAAACTCGGACGCTGCACAACGGGTCCAAGAATCCAGCGCACTTTTGGATGCCACATAAGCTGAAAAACGTGGCGCGTTGGTCAGCACACCAATCGAGGAAATGTTAATGACTTGGCCTTTGCGGCGCTCTTTCATGATGGGCAGCAAACCGTAAGTGACCCTCAAAGCACCGAAGTAGTTCAGCTGCATGGTCCGCTCCAAATCATGGAAGCGGTCAAAACTGTTTTCCACCCCACGGCGAATTGAGCGGCCCGCGTTGTTGACCAACACATCCACATGGCCGAAGTCTTTCAACACTTGGTGAACGAACTTGTCGCAATCCTCATAATTGGCGATGTCCACCGCGTAAGTATGCAACTCATTGCCTTCTGAGCGAATCAAGGCTTTGGCTTCAATCAGCTTTTCTTCATCACGGCCGCAAATAATGGTGATTGCCCCTGCGGCAGCCATTTTCTGGGCTGTTGCCAAACCAATACCCGATGACCCACCCGTGATCAACACCACCTTGCCCTTAACCTGCCCTGACAAAGTGCGATCCACAAAAATGTCCGGGTCGAGGTGACGCTCCCAATAATCCCAAACCACCCAAGCATAATCCTCCAAACGCGGGCATTGGATTCCGCTGCCTTCCAGTGCGGCTGTGGCCTCGCGATTGTCATACCGGGTGGGCCACATGACGTAGCTAAACACCTCGGTGGGTAGGTCCAAATCTTTCATGATTGCATCGCGTATGCGGCGCACGGGCGTCAGCGACATCAAACCCATTTTCACGCCTTTGGGTATGAAGCCAAACATGGCTGCATTCAGGCGCATTTCCATGCGTGGGGCGTGTGCGGCTTTGCAAAAAATGTTCATCACATCGCCGATGCGGTGCGGTTTGGGGTCGGTCAGGTGGAATGCCCTTCCATCCAAACCTGCCTTGTGCGCAATGTGGTCTGTGGCATTGACCACATAATCCACCGGCACAATGTTGATGCGACCGCCTTCAATACCAATCGTGGGAACCCAGGCTGGAATTAGCCTGCGCATTTTCTGGATGAGTTTGAAGAAATAATAAGGCCCGTCGATTTTGTCCATCTCGCCAGTCTGAGAATCCCCAACCACAAAAGAAGGGCGATAAACACGCCAAGCGCCTTTTACCTTTTTGCGAACGATGGCCTCGGATTCATGCTTGGTGCGAAAGTAAGGATGACTTAGGCCCTCCGCCTCTTCAAACATGTCTTCCCGGAAAATACCTTCATACAAGCCCGCAGCAGCAATGGAGGACATGTGCTGGAAGCAACCCACACTCAACGCATTGGCCAAATCCACTGCATTTTCGGTGCCCTTGATGTTGGTGGCTTCTTGACTTTCGGGGTCTGCATTTAAATCGTAAATGGCTGCAAGATGGAAGAAGTGAGCGATGTTTTTATTCAACTCTTTGATTTGATCAGACTTCAAACCCAACTTAGGCTTGGTTAAATCGCCCACAACGGGTACACACTGCCCTTTCTTGGCCCCCCAATATTTTTGGAGCTCAGCGACCTTACCCATGCTTTCTTCACGCATCAGGAAATAAATAGTCCCTTTTCGTTTTTGATCGATCAGCCGTTTGACCAGTCGTTTACCAATAAATCCGGTTGCACCTGTAACAAAATAATTCATCCCTTCCTCTCCTGTTTCTTTAGTCACATGTTGTATTGGAGTTTAGTTTTTCAACTATAGCCGTTTGGCGCTGAACTGTGGAAGTTTGCCGAAGCTTGTTTCAAGGTCTTAAGGGAAAGTCCGGATCCAATTTAGTGCATTTTCTCTAGTTTTAGGGCTCTACAGCACCCTCATGTTGGTGCACAATCTTCGAACGTAGAGGAATTCCGCAGTTGACAATTGTGCAATGGCGCATGTTGCAGCGCAGCACACTGACAATCAAAAAAAATACGAGGAGAGAAAACCCATGGTTGGTAAAAAAGGTACAAAGTCTGGTGCATCCATTCCCAATGTGACTGATGTCGTCAAAGATGGTGCACAGCAAATTCTCTCCGCAGGTCTGGGGGCCATTACCAAAGCGCAGGAAGAAGGTACACGTGTCATCGAAAGCTTGGTGAAAGAGGGTCACGACATTCAGGAGCGCTCTGTGAAATTTGCAGATCAAAAAATGGTTGAAGTGACCGACAAAGTCAGCAAATTGGCTGGCTCTGTATCCACCAAAGCCACTCAACATTGGGACAAGCTTGAGCAGGTTTTTGAAGAGCGCGTAGCCCGTGCTTTGAGCCGCTTGGGTGTGCCCACCCACAAAGACATCCAACAGTTGGCTGACCGCATTGAGGCTTTGTCAGAAGCCGTGCATGAGCTGACGGGCCAAAAAGGTGCCGCCAAACCGACCGCCGCCAAGAAGCCAGTTGCAAAGGCGAAAAAGGTCTAAAGTTCGAAGCCCCAGCGTCTTCAAGTTAATTGTTATAACTCGCCTTGTGAAGGAGTGTTCAGTTACCCTACTTGGTAGGTGGGGTAATGAATTTTCGCGCTTATGAATGAACATTCTCCCAATCCCAAAGTGGGTTTGGCCTTGGCCGGTGGCGGCCCTTTGGGTGCCATTTATGAAATTGGCGCTTTGGTTGCGCTGGATGAAGCCATTGAAGGCATCGATTTCAATGAAATGGGCATTTATGTGGGCGTGTCGGCCGGGGCCATTGTTGCAACCGGTTTGGCCCACAGCTTAACCCCGCAACAAATTTACAAACTTTTCATTGAAGGCGAACCGGAAGAATTTGCCTTTGACCCGTCTGTCTTGTTGCACCCCGCGTGGAAAGAGTACTGGACGCGGATCCGCAAAATTCCCGGTTTGTTGGCCACGGCAGTCACAGACTATTTCCTCAGAGATGACGCCACTTGGGTCAGCTGCATCGAGCGGCTTGGGGCTGCAATTCCCACCGGGTTGTTCAATGGCGACCATTTGCACGAGTGGATGGCGGATTTAATTGCCAAGGGCGGCGGTACAAATGATTTCCGTTCGCTTAAATCCAAGTTGATTTTGGTGGCCACGGACCTGGACTCGGGTGAATCAGTACCTTTCGGTATGCCCGGTCACCAAGACACTCCTATTTCAAAAGCGGTGCAAGCCAGCGCCTCATTGCCCGGCCTGTTTCCACCCGTGCGAATTGGTAATCGGTTTTATGTGGATGGCGCGTTAAAGAAAACCCTGCACGCCTCCACCGCACTGAAAGAAGGCGTTGAGCTGCTGATTTGCTTAAACCCTTTGGTGCCTTACGACGACAGTTTAAACCCACGCAGCCGCAGACGTGCCAAAGGCAAGGCCTTTCAGCCGGGTACGCGACTGTATGACGGCGGCCTGCCACTGGTGTTGTCGCAAACCTTCCGCTCGATTATCCATTCACGCATGGACATTGGCATGGAACGCTATGGCCATTTGTACCCGAATGCGGACATTATGCTGTTCGAACCCCAACATGGCGATGGCGAGTTTTTCTTCACCAATCCGTTTAGTTATGCAAGCCGCCGACGACTTTGTGAGCATGCCTACCAACGAACCCGTGAGGAGCTTTGGAACCGCAGGCATGACTTGTCAGAGAAGTTAGACAAACATGGCTACAAACTCAATTTGGATGTGTTGCGGGACGGGACCATGCGCTTGGGCCAGAAGGCAGCTCGCCGCCCAGCGCGTGCGGGTTCAATTGTGTCGAAATTTGACCAGTTGGAGGACTCATTGAATGAGTTGGAAGGTTATTTGAAAATCGTCCGCAGTCGTGAGTTGGTGGATTAAAGTATACTTTGTGTGAAGCGCTTTAAAATTCTAACAACAAGCGGAAAAACAAAGGGCAATCAAGGGCCGGCAGGAGACACTCCCAGAATGGAACGTAAACCCCCCAGAAGAACAAGAGAACGAATTCTCGACTTGTCGTTGCGTCTATTCAATGAATTCGGTGAACCCAACATCACCACCACGGTGATTGCTGATGAGATGAACATCAGCCCGGGTAATTTGTACTACCACTTTCGAAACAAAGACGACATTGTCAACAGCATTTTTGCGGGTTTCGAGAAAGAGATTGACGGCTTGCTGGATGTACCGCAAAACCGCCAAGCCAACATCGAGGACGCTTGGCTATTCCTGCAAGTGTTGTTTGAATTGATTTGGCGCTTCCGGTTTTTGTACCGAGACCTGAACGATTTGCTGTCTAGAAATCGCACACTTGAAATTCACTTCAAACGCATTTTGAAGCACAAAGTGGATGTGGCCAAGCGGCTTTGCGAGGGCTTGGTAGAGTCAGGCGACATGCGTGCTTCACACAATCAAATTCAGGCGCTGGCTACCAATATGGTGGTTGTGGCCACCTACTGGTTGTCATTTGAATACGTGCGAGACCCACGCCATTTTAATGACGAAGCCACCATGAGTGCCGCATTGGCCCAAGGTGTGTATCAAACCATGTGCCTGTTGCAGCCCTATTTGGATGGCAACGCCAAAGAGTTGTTCGAAAGCCTATCGCAGGCATTCATTACTGAATAACTGAACGAATAAATTAGTCTGTTTAAAAATAATAATGGAGATGAAGATGAGTGATTTGAAAGCACGTTTTGATGCGGCTGTGGCTGGATCCAAAAACTTGACCGCCCGCCCTGACAATCAAACTTTGCTGAAAATTTATGCCTTGTTCAAGCAAGCCAGCGAAGGCGACAACACAGGCAAGCGCCCCGGCTTTACTGATTTAGTGGGCCGCGCAAAATACGACGCGTGGAAAGGTCTTGAAGGCACAAGCAAAGATCAAGCGATGCAAAACTACATTGATTTGATTGAGTCGCTGAAGTAATTCCAAGCAGAAATTCAGTTAAACACCGCGCGACGACACCCGCCGCGTGGTGTCCGCCTTAACAATTCCCCGTGTAGCCCCCTCTCGCCGTACTATCTCCCGCTGGGCAAATGCCCAAACCATGCGCGATGCATCCGGGCCTGCTGGGTCGGAATAGGCTTGTTTTGCTGCACCCCCACTCCAGTCATGCCCCAAACCAGCAACCTGCGCCAATGTGGTCACCACCTGTCGGCCGACCTTCCAATCGCTTACAACCACTGGGTAGCGCGCGCCGCGTCTAACAACACGGGGTGCTAGAGGCCTTGCATTCAGGGCTGTGGCCCAGCGGTTGGCCGCTAAAATGCCATTGGATGGCACAACAACACGGTCCTGGGTACCCTGAATCACAAGCAAGGCCGGTAGGCGCACAGCAGTCAGCGCCGAATGGGGTTTTGCGGATTGCCTCACTCCTCGCATGGAGGCCATGGCGGTAGAGACTGAATCGGCCATCCCCGGCCCCACGCCGGAATGCATGGCCACGGCCACAAAACGATCAGGGTTCTGCATACCCAGCAAAGCCGCCATGCTGGCGCCTGCAGACATTCCAACAACCACAATTTGTTTGGGGTCAATCGGATGTTTGGCACACACTTGATCAACCGCCGACATGATGCTTCTGGCCTCACCTTGTGCGCGTCCAGATTTGGTTTCGAACCAGTTCCAACAGGCTTGGAGATTCGACATGCGGTCTTGCTCGGGGTACATGACCATAAAACCTTTGGCAGAAGCCAATTTATTCATGTGGGTGCTGGTGGCAAAACTGCTGGCATCCTGATTACAGCCATGCAGCATTACCACCAACGGTATTGGTTTTGAAGTGGACCTGCCTGTTGGTTTAAACAGGTAATAGCGGCGCAAACCGCCAGCGCTTGCTGCCAAACAAGATTCCCAATTGAATGACTGGGTAGGAACAGACTTTTGAGCACCAGGCTTTCGAAGGCTGGTGCGCGGTTTTGACTTCAATGCAATCTTCTGCACCTTTTTTCCGGCCTTGAGCATGCTGCTGGTTAGCGAGAGAAACTTGCTCTGCATGCCTTTTGTCCAGAAGGTAGAACCCTTGCGTTTTGTCATCTGTAATTGATCCAAATATTTTGATGGGTTGCACACCCTATTCCAGATGAGGCAAAACCAGTGTGCGGTTTCGCACATACACGATGGCTTGTTGGAAGTTATGGTGCTTCCACAACTTAACCACCTATTTCACACATTGGAATTTAAACCATGAACTCAACCACCATGCCAGTCCACAATACCATTGACCCGTCCTTACCGGTGCCTGCAGGGCCCACATTGCCTAACTTACCAATCAGCGCAGTGGCTTGGGGCGCCATCGCTGCAGGCGGTGCAGCTGCGGCGTCGTTGTCTTTGATTCTGCTTATCTTGGGTGTGGGGCTTGGCCTTTCCTCGGTGTCGCCATGGTCAAATATAGGCATACAGGCGACTACTTTTGGTTGGTCTACCATTTTGTGGCTTACCTTCACCCAACTATTGGCTTCTGCGTTGGGTGGATATTTGGCAGGCCGCCTACGGACGCGCTGGGAAGGGCTACACGCAGATGAAGTGTACTTTCGGGATACTGCACACGGATTTCTTTCATGGGCAGTTGCAGCTTTGGCCACAGCGGTGCTGCTGACTTCGGTGATCGGCTCAATTTTGGGCACAGGCGTACAAGCGGGTGCCAGTGCGATTGGAGGTGTAGGTGCTGCTGCGGCAGAGTCTGCAATGGCCCCAAACAATGAAAGCAACAGCGCCAGCGGTTCACCGATGGGCTATTTCATCGACACATTGTTTCGTCGGCCAGTGGCTGGAAATGACGCCTCAGGTCCAGTGGATGCTTCAACTTTGTCTGAGGTAAGCCGCATATTCATGAACGCAAGCCGCACCCAGCCTATGCCTCCAGAAGATGTGCGCTACGTGGGGCAACTGATTGCATCGCGCACTGGCCTTTCGCAAGCGGATGCCGAAAAGCGTGTGACTCAAACTTATGCACAAGCCCAAGCGCGTCTCAATCAATTGGAAGAAAGCACCCGCGAAATGACTGACAAAGCTCGCCAGGCCTCAGCCTACGGGGCAATTTGGCTGTTTGTTTCCCTGCTGGTGGGTGCCTTTATTGCCAGTTTTGCAGCCACCTTAGGCGGCCGCGAGCGGGATAACTATTAATTTAAAGAATCCATTTAAATCGACTATTTTTGACTTGGAGGCCCTGTGCGCTCACTTTTATTGCTGTTCTTGGGAATACCCATTCCCATCATTATTTTGATCGCAATATTCATCAGCTAAAAACGCTGAACATCTAATTCATAGAAAAAAGATTGAGGACAAAATGAGCAAATCAATGACCAAATTAACCGCGAACTTTCGCAAAACCGATACCGCTGGAGGCATGGATGCCATAGCCATACTGAAGGCAGACCACCAAGCAATTCATGAAATGTTTGGTGAATATGAAAACCGGATTGGAAACAGCCAAAAAAAGGCCCTGCTGACCGACATTTGTACGGCTTTGAGTATTCATGTCCAAATTGAGGAGGAGCTTTTTTACCCTGCTGTGCAGTCCGCTTTGAAGAATGCGCTTCTGGTATCGGAAGCGGTGGTGGAGCATGAAGGGATTAAGCGCTTGATGGTGGAAATTGAGGCGCTTGAACCTGATGACGAAATGTTTGATGCCAAAGTGAAAGTGCTTTCCGAATACGTCAAACACCACGTCAAGGAGGAACAAACCGAGATGTTTCCTCAAGCAAAGGCAGCGGGCATTGAAATGAAGGAGTTGGGTGAGCGAATGGCATCACGCAAAATTAAGCTGCTTGCCACTCGCATTTCGGACAATGCAAAAGCGCTGTAATAGTCACTTTGAATGAATGTTTACTTGGTGACCGCTTGCTTGAAAAAGTCAGGCAGGTGTTCGCTTTGCACAGGAACTTCTTCCATTTTAGCGGCAACATGCACGCACACGGTACGGCAAAGTTCAACCACCGTGGGTTCTTTAACCTGATACAGCACCAATGTGCCCTCTTTGCGGCGTTGCAAAACACCCGCGCGGTACATCAAATTCAGGTGGCGAGAAATGTTGGATTGGGTAGAGGCCACTTCGTCCACAATGTCATTGACGGACTTCTCGCCATTGCACAAGGCATGAATGATTTTCAACCGTGTAGGCTCGGACAACACCGCAAAGTAACCAGACACTTGTTCCAACAGTGAATCAAGTTCGCTCATCGATTATTCTCTTTATATCAAGTGCTACTGTTAATTTTCTCACAGTGTACGCCCAAAGTGGCAGGGGCACTATGCCCCACTTGTGTTTGAAACAATCAATCCTATTTGCGTGTTTTACTAATTGCTTAACAACAAACCTGCATGCTCTCGCATGGGGTGGAATTCAATGGTTTCCCACTTTTTTTGCATGATATCCAGGTCGAATCTCGACGTGGCCAAAAACGCATGGGTGTTGGCCGCGTCAATGACTATGCGCATGGGGTTGGCGTCCATGAAACGCCGCAGGTCAGTGGCGTTTTTACTTGTAATCCAGCGCGCGCAGGTGTAGCGGCTAGGCTGCAATCGCACTTCCACACCGTATTCGCCTTTCAACCGGGCTTGAACCACTTCAAACTGCAATTGGCCGATTGCGCCCAACATCATTTCTGAGCCCACAATCGGTTTGAAAACCTGAATGGCGCCCTCCTCACCCAACTCCATGAGGCCTTTTTGCAGTTGCTTGGAGCGCATAGGGTCTTTTAACTCCACCGCAGCAAAAAGCTCAGGCGCAAAAAACGGCAAGCCGGTGAATTGAAGCTTTTCGCCTTCGCTTAAAGAATCGCCCAATTGCAGGCCACCGTGGGTGCTTAGGCCAATGATATCGCCAGCATACGCCACGTCCACACGGTCACGCCTTTGACTCAAGAAAGTAACCACGCTGGTGGGGCGGAAGTCCTTGCCTGTGCGCAGCACTTTGAACTTCATGCCGTGCTCAAACTTGCCAGACAACACACGCACAAAGGCGATGCGATCGCGGTGCGAAGGGTCCATATTGGCTTGAATTTTAAACACCACCCCAGTGAAATTGCTTTCGTCTGGCGCAACTTCACGCTCTAGAGCATGGCGGGAGTTGGGGAATGGCGCAATGTCCACCAAAGCATCCAACACCTCTTGTACACCAAAGTTGTTGACGGCAGAACCGAAAAACACAGGCGTTTGCTTCGCATCCAAAAACTTGGCATGGTCAAAGGCGGGTGAGGCCTCGGTAACCAGCTCAATTTCCTGTTCGGCTTGCTTAAATTCCATTCCGAATTTAGTGCGCAGGGTTTCTTTGTCAGAGCCGTCCAGCGTGTCGTCCTCGCTGCCCCGGCGGTCTTGACCCGGCTTAAACACCCGCATGCAGTTTTTGCGAATATTAAAAATGCCGTGGAATAACTTGCCCTGCCCCACGGGCCAGGTGAAAGGCACACAAGGCATGCCCAAGGTGGCTTCAATTTCGTCCAGCAGTTCCAGAGGGTCTTTAACCTCGCGGTCCAACTTGTTGATGAAGGTGATGATGGGGGTGTTGCGTGCGCGGCAAACCTCAATCAAACGCAAGGTTTGGGGCTCCACACCGTTGGCAGCATCAATCACCATCAGCGCTGCATCCACTGCGGTCAGCACACGGTAGGTGTCTTCAGAAAAGTCTTGGTGACCGGGGGTGTCAAGCAAGTTAATGACTTGGTCGCGGTATTCCATTTGCATAACCGAACTGGCAACCGAAATGCCACGCTGCTTTTCAATTTCCATCCAGTCGGATGTGGCATGGCGGGAGGCCTTGCGTGCTTTCACGCTACCTGCGATTTGAATTGCACCCGCGAACAGAAGCAACTTCTCTGTCAGTGTGGTTTTACCCGCGTCAGGGTGAGAGATAATCGCAAAGGTGCGCCTGCGTTTGACTTCTCTGGTAATTTCTTTAGGGGTACTCACGGGTATTCCGGGTGCAAAACGCGTGATTCTACACCTTTCAACCGGGACTACCAAGCAAGTTGGAGGGGTGTATGGAAACTGTTCAATCAAACAATTGTTCGAAATTTTCGATGCGATACCAGTTAAATTTGAAAATTCGCCAAAGTATGGGTTCAGAGGTGCAATTTTAGTGTAGAGCCTCAGGTTCAAAGCCTTTCAATTAAAAGGGCTTTTCGATAGAGTGGCGTTGGTCTTGAAACAAAGTCACTTTACAACCTAGGGGTCTCACCATGTACGCATTCGAAAAAACAGCAGAACTGCTGAACAAAACAAACACTGAATTGAAAGCTCAACACCAGTCCGCATCCAAAGTTCTGAACTCATTCGTTCAGGGCCAATTCGGCCTGATCCAGCAAGGCCTGGGTCAAGTGTTTGAAGCCGCTGAAAAGCTGCCATTGGCTGACAAGCCTGTTGTTATTTCAACTCGCACAGAATTGAAAGCGGGTCTGGAAAAAGTAGTTGGCGTTAGCCAAACTTACACTCAGAAGGGCGTAGAGCTGTTCGAAACACAACTGCCAGTTGTAATCGACAAAGGCTTTTCATACGTTGCTTTGGCCCTGTCACAAGCTGAGTCTTTGACAGAAAACGCGATTACCTTGGGCAACAGTGCCTTGGAATCAGCCAAGAAAAACGAAACATTGAAGCCCGCCATTGAGCAAGCTGAAGCAATCGCTGACCAGCTGTTCAAGAAAATCGGTGTAAAAACTGAAGCCACGGCTGAAGCCAAGCCAGCCAAGGCCGCCAAGAAGCCAGCTGCTGCCAAAAAGCCAGCAACTCGCACAAAGAAAGCTGCTGCAGCTGAGTAATTTCAGTCGCAGTACATGGCAGTGAGATCGCCCTGAGTGGTGAAAGAAAAAGCCCTTGCAGACTACGCAAGGGCTTTTTTGTTTATGATTCGAATTCGGAGTGGATTGCAGCAATGCGCAGGGAAATCATCATGAAGTGGAATTGCCGTTGGCTGTGTTTGATCGCTTTTGCTTGGCTGGGTAGCGCGTGCGCGGTGGGCCCAACATCGGTTCAAACATCCGGTCAAACATCGAACCCAACATTGGAGCAAACTGGCGTCCCCAGCTATGAGGAAATGTCCTCTTGGACCAGGTCATTTCTGAATCAGGTTTTAGGTGGCGAGGAAATGCCAAAAGGCGTTAACCGTTGGGATTGCGTGCCCGCAGCGGGCCGCAGCCATGTGGTATTGATGCATGGTACTTTTTCCAGCACGATGTACTCCTTTGGCGCTTTGGCCCCCCGTTTGGCCAACCAGGGTTATTGCGTGTACGCGCAAGATTTCGGCTCGCACGAGCCTGGCGTGTTGTTTAAAGCAACACGCGGCGTAGACACATCCGCCCGAGAAGTGTCCGACTTTATTGATGAAGTGCTGCAAAAAACTGGTTCACAAAAGGTGGACTTGATTGGCCATTCTCAAGGTGGGCTGCTGGGCTTTTACTACCTCAAAAAACTGGGTGGCAGCAAAAAGGTAAATCGATTTGTGGCACTGGCCCCCAGCCTGCGGGGCACCCAAATTGCCAAAACGCCAAACCGCAATGACGTAAGCTACTGTTTGGCCTGTGCAGACCAACACCCGCAGTCCGAATTGATTAAAGATTTGCACAACACACCTGTGGCCATGAATGGCGTGAAGTACAGCATTGTAGCCACCAACAAAGATTTGGTGGTGGTACCTGTGGACAGCCAATTTTTAAGGGAGCCGGGAGTGCAGAACATTCTTCTGCAGGATTATTACCCCAACAACCGTTCATCACACAGTGGGATTTTGTACGACGAGGAAAGCCTCAACCTGATCCTTAAAACATTGGAAGGCAAGACAGAGACTTTGGCTCGAACTATTCAGTAGAGTACGGCTGGTAGGCTTTTTTCTTGTTTTGCGAATCCCAAAAATACAAGGGGTCTTTTACAAGTGTGTTGTCGTAGCCCTCTTTCTTTAAGCTGACCTTTTGGTATTTGAAGGTACCGGTGGTTTCAGCCGCCGGTGTTAAGCGCACAAACAGGGGCACAGCATAGGCGGGTAAACTGCGTTGCAAATGCTGAAGCAAGCCTTCTGCATCAAACTGGCAACCGGCTTTGAGCGTGATTGCAGCCATACCCGCCCTGCCATCTGCACCGTCCACCTTGACACCATAAACAGCTGCATGCTCGATCCAAGGCAGCTGGCCTAAGACCCCTTCCACTTCTGAAGTGGCGACGTTCTCGCCTTTCCATCTAAACGTGTCGCCTAACCGATCCACAAACTGGATGTGCCACCAACCCTGCCTGCGTACCAAGTCACCCGAGTTAAACCACACGTCGCCTTTTTTGAACACATTGCGAAGTAGCTTTTTCTCGTTGGCAGATGCGTCGGTGTAGCCATCAAAAGGCCTTCGACTTGTGACTTCACTGACCAACAAACCCACCTCACCGCGCTTGACCGATTTGCAATGGCCCTTGGCATTGCGGACAGGCATTTCGGTGTCTGGGTCGCACTCAATAATTTGATAGGGAATCGGTGAGAAGCCTACCGTTTCGCGCAAGCCAAAGGCATTCATGAAGCCCATATTGGACTCGCTGGCGCCGTAAAACTCCAGAATGCGATGAATACCAAAACGGTCCTCAAACTCGCCCCAAATTTCGGGTCGAAGGCCATTGCCAATGATGGAATGCACAGCGTGTTTTTGATCAGTGGGCGACGATGGCTGGTTAATCAAATATCGCAGCAACTCGCCAATGTAACAAAATGCTGTGGCTTCAAAAAACTGAATGCGCTGCCAAAAGCGGCTGGCGCTGAACTTTGTATCAATCGCAAACGTGGCCCCAGCGGCCATTGCCACCCCCAAGGACACGGTCAGCGCATTGTTGTGGTACATCGGCAGGCAGCAATAAAAAACATCCTCAGGTTTGAGTCGAATCACGGAGCTCATCCCCGTCATGGCCAGTAACCAGCGGTAGTGAGTCATCACCGAGGCTTTGGGCAAGCCGGTGGTACCCGAGGTGAAAATATAAAAACAAGGCGTACTTGCTATGATTTGGCCTGTTTGAGCCAGGTTTTTAACCGATTGGCTGATAAAAAGTGGCCGCAAGGGTGGGAAAGCCGCATGGTCTGTGGATTCCTGAGCCAGGGTAAAAACAGGTGATTTACCCAAAAGTTTGGGTTGTTGATCCAGCAATTCTTGCAGAACAGGAACGCCCTGCTGCCCCAATAACAAGGCTACGGGCTTGACCAACTTCAAGCTGTGAAGCAACACGTCACCGCGCTGGTTGGTGTTTATTAAAGCCGCCACTGCGCCAATTTTTGCAATTGCAAGTACAGCCAGAAGCAACTCGGCACAGTTTTCAGACATCAGCGCGACTGAATCACCTTGTTTCACACCCAAGCTGATCAGGCCACGAGCCATTTGGTTGGCCCGCTCATTGGCTTGCGCATAGGTGTATACCGCATGCTCGGTTTTAATAAAGACGTTTGCAGGATATTGGCCAGCAATGGTTTCGAAAAATTGCCCGAGTGAACGTTTGGACGCTGGACGCAAGGTGACCAGACCCAAAAACTTCATGCACAGTTCTGGTAGATCGGGTACGAAATCCAGTGCGCCCAAGCCCAAGTCAATGACAGAGATTGGTTTGTGTGTTGTCCCCATTTTTATTCTTTGTGGTGGATTGAGTTCTGCTAAAGATACACCTTTGGTCACTCTAAAGGGGTAGTTTCTGCAGGCTTCTAATCATCTTTAATGCCACCTTTGAGTTTTTCCAAAACACGGGCTTCACCCACCAGAACAACCAACATTTTGGCGCGAGTCATTGCCACAAAAAGCTTGCGGTAGTCCGAATCTGAAAAGCTTTCAAATTCAACTTCGGTAACCACCACCGCTTGGGCCGATTGGCCTTTAAAGCGATACACGGATTCAGCCAACACGGCACCCTCGGTAAAAACGGGGTTGCCCTGCTCGTCATATTGCCCAGTGAAATGGCGCAGAGCATGAGGACCAAGTTGCTTTTCCTTCAGCACTCGAGACTTTTCGTGCCCGCGCAAGGTCAGCAGTGCAATTTGGTTGCGACTGAAACCTTGCTTCAAGCACCCGGTAATTGCTTTTGCAGTGGCATCCAGCGGGCCTTGTGCTTCTTCATAGCTGATGTATTCAACTGGAAAGCCCTCCAGCGGGCACATGGCTTGCACTTGAAACTCGGCATCATTCAGCAATCCAAATGCGGGCTGGTAGCTTTGCAAGGCCTCCACAATGCGCTGGGGGTTTCGATAATTCAAAGGCACTTGCAAGGTGACCCAAGCTGGTAGCTGTACAGGCGTTTTTGCATACAGGTTTTGTGCAGGGTCTTCCAGCCAAATCCAGCGGGTTCGTTCATGGCCGAAGCGCTGCAAAACCTCCAGCCATTCAGCTTCGAAATCCTGACCTTCATCAATCACAATCGAATCGAAAATCCAGCGACGGTCGATGGGTAAATCTCGAGTACGGCTAACCAATGAATCAAAAGCCCCCGCTTGTGAAAAATCCACATGTTGACCGGCATCTCGCAAAACCCGATCGCACAGCGCATGAAAATTAAAAACTGATGCGCCCATGAGGTCCAGCCCGCGAACCTCCCCAGCCATGTGGGCCGCCAAAGGGCGGTTGTAGCACACGTACAAAGTACGCGCTTTGGCTTTGTGGTTTTGCACCATTTCTTTCAGTGCCAATTGCGACTTGCCCGACCCCGCCGTGCCTTGCACCCTGAGTTTAAAAGGCTCAAATTTTAACCGTTCAACCCAATCTTCCAGGCCCTGCGTAAGGCGGGTCAACCAATGTTCAGACGCTTCGCTTAAGGCCCCAACCTCAGGCACCAAGTCCAGGGAGTTGCTTAGGAAACGATGCATTTCCTTCGCATCAACACCCGCACTGGGTGGGCTGGCTTTTGAAGTGGCCTCATTGATTTTCCGAATAATGTCGCAAAGGCTTGGGTTTGCAGTGGCATCCACCACGCGCCTTGCTTGCAAGGCCACACCATCCAGCACGCGCACTTTAAAATCAGGAAAATACAGCAAAGGCTCAAAGCGCAGTGTTTTTTGATGCTGCGTAAAAAACTGGCGAGCCAAGCCGCTGCCCTGCTCCAACAGGTCTTCAAGTAGGTCCACCTGTTGGGCTGGCTGTTTAGCTTGTTGTTGTGATTGTTGTTGTGATTGTTGTTGCGATTTATAGAGCCGCCCGTTTTCAACCCGGACCACTCCAGTTTTCATGGCAATCAACACCAACATCCCGCTGGGTGTAAGCACCAGAAACTGAATACGGCCAAGTACGGTCAAGCCCTGTTCTAGCCGCGTCCAGTGTATACCGTGGTAAACGGTGTAGCCCTCTCCTAGCCCATTTGCCAAAATTTGCAGTGCGTCCGCTTCGCGCCCCCAGAGGCCTTCAGCCGGAAGGTTATTCCAGTCGGAGGGAAATATTCGGGCTTTCGCGCTTGGCTTATTCACGAGGTTGGTCATTGGGCCGCTCATTCAGGCTAAACATCCTTGAACTGTTGCTTGATTTCAGTCCGGGAATAACGCTGCGCGCCACTGCGGGTGCGAAAGCCCAACTTGATTTTTCCGGTGGTGCAGTACACATGCTCGCGCAAAAACTCGATGATGACTTTGCCCTCGGCGAAACCAAAAACATCGATTTGCCACACCCGGTCTTCGGAATTCCAGCGGAACCCTTTGGCTTTCATCACGTCCTTTTTCTCGAATGGGGAGTTGATTGCGGCAATTTCATACATGGCCTCATTCGCACTTTCAAACAACACTTGCATGGGCATGCGGTGCGAGGTTTTTAGCGGTTGATTCAACACATGGGCCAAGGCATTGCAATCTTCCACGGCACGGTGTGCCCCGTGAAAATAACCGCAATCGGACAACAAATACTCCAGTTTTTTGCCAGAGTAACCTTCTTCATCCAGCGGCAATTCCTTAAATGTACAAGCCCAAATGCTGCCTTCCAGCCATGGGAAACGCTCCAGCACAAAGGGTTTGTCAAACGCGGCGTTGTGGGCAATAAAAAGCTCAGCACCTTCGCACAATTGCTTGAAAGCCTCTTCATCAAATTTTTTGCCGCGGACCATTTCATCTGTAATGCCGTGTATGACCGTGCTTTCTGGTGGAATGGGCACCGAGGGCTGCTCCAAACCGCCAAAGCTACCCAACACGGCCCCAAGCGCCCCGGTGTCGCGGTCCACTTCAATCGCAATGGCGCCCATCTCGATCACTTCAGACGAGTCAAATTCCAGCCCGGTGGTTTCAGTGTCCACAATCAACACTTTGACGGGGTGGTCCACTTGCCCACCAAAATGGTCGCGCTGCACGATTTTCCGCAGCACTTTGTATTGACCCGTGGCTTCTAGCCAAGCAGCAATGGATTCAGGGTCGATGTTGTCGAAATTCAAACTTAATTTCCTTGATTTATAGGTATTTGATGTCAATACAAGCTACATGATTAAGCGGGCTTTGTGCTGCTGCACCTGCAGCGACCAGCCTTTAGCCACTTGCCGCATGCCACCTTTTTCCAAATCCAGTTGGCGGTTCAATTCAATCAATTTATCAGACCCGCAGCGCACACCTTGAGCCTGCAGCCAAGCGCGCAACACTTCAAGACGCAAATCGGCATCCAGCGCCCGAAATGCAATTAAATCCAGTTGGCCATGGGACGTGGATACAGTGGGCATTGCCGCTGCCACCCGCTCGTCCACCTCATTAAAATGGGTTTTAAAGAAGTCTGACAAGCGATGAAGGCTAGCCTCCATTTGCGGGAATTGGGTTTGAAGTTGTGGCAACAAGGTGTGCCGAACCCAGTTGCGGCGTAGGCTTTCATCTTGATTACTGGGGTCAGTCACATGCACAAACGCGCATTCCTCCACCGCTTGATCAATCTGACTGCGTTTAACTTCCAGTAAGGGCCGGACTATTTTTAATGATGGGTACTTGTAGGTGCAAACAGGCCAAGCGGACACAGGCTCCATCCCCGTCAAGCCGCGAAACCCAGAGCCCCTGAACAACTGCAACAGCACGGTTTCTAACTGGTCGTCGGCATGGTGGGCAGTCCACAACTCAGTTAAACCGATGGATTGCATCCAATCTGCGATGGCTTCGTAACGGGCATTTCGCGCAGCGGCTTCAAGCCCATCGCCAGATTGCAAATTCACGCTTACAGGCAAAGCCTGAAAAGGCAAACCCAGTTGTTGGGCAATTTGCCCGCACTGTGCTTGCCAATCATCAGCCGGTTTTTGTAAGCCATGATTGACATGAACCACATGGAAGGTCAGTCCCAATTTGGACGACAATTCATGGCAAGCATGCAGCAGCGCAGTCGAGTCGGCACCACCCGAGTAGGCCAAGGCAAACGGCTTGGGGCTGGGGTTGTGCCGAGTCACAACAAAGGACTCGACAGCCTGCTTGATGGTGTCAAATGCAGCCCGCATGATACCCCTTTGCCCCCGGCCGCCTTCAACAAGCCTTATGCCACCACCTTGTAATGCCCGTAGCCCATCAAACGGTCATGACGGGAATCCAGCAAAGTTTTGACTTTGTAAGCTTTTAAGTGATTCAGCGAGGCTTTGATGGAGGATTTCAGGTTTAGCGCGGTTTCCTTCGGGTTGCGGTGCGCGCCGCCGAAGCTTTCGCCCACAATTTCTTGAATCAGGCCCAACTGCTGAAGGCGCTTGGCTGTAATACCCAATGCCTCAGCAGCGTCTGGTGCTTTGTCTGCACTGCGCCACAAAATAGAAGCACAACCTTCGGGAGAAATTACAGAGTATGTGGAATATTGCAGCATGATGACGTGATCTGCCACTGCCAAAGCCAAAGCACCTCCTGAACCACCCTCGCCAATAATGGCGCTGACAATGGGCACTTCAATTTGAGCCATCTCAATCAGGTTGCGACCAATTGCCTCGGACTGCCCCCGCTCTTCTGCATCAATGCCAGGGTAAGCGCCTGGGGTGTCCACCAGTGTCACAATTGGAATGCCAAATTTTTCTGCAGTTTTCATCAAGCGCAGGGCTTTGCGGTAACCCTCAGGACGACACATGCCAAAGTTTCGGCGTGTGCGCTCTTTCACATCCCGGCCTTTTTGGTGACCAATTACCATCACGGAATCACCATCCAAACGGGCTAAGCCGCCCACAATGGCTGCGTCATCCGCAAAATGGCGGTCGCCATGCATTTCATGAAAATCAGTGAAAGCATGCTCAATGTAATCAAGCGTGTACGGGCGCTGTGGGTGTCGTGCCACTTGGGACACCTGCCATGAATTGAGTTTGGCGTATAAATCTTTGGTCAAGCTGTCACATTTGGCTTCCAGTCGCTTGATTTCTTCATTCAAGTCAACGGCCGAGCCGTCTTGCACCAGTCGCAATTCTTCAATTTTTCCTTGAAGTTCTGCAATGGGTGCTTCAAATTCCAAAAAGGTTTGCTTCATGAGGTTCTCTTAGTAGTCAACGACTCCCGGGTCCAAGCTGCGCCACAAATACCAAGCAGCAACCGTTCGCCATGGTCGTAATTTTTCACCGAATTGTAGAGCTTCTTTGGCGCTGATTGCAGCCCCATCAAAAAACTGACGCCCTATTCCACGCTGCACACCAATATCATCCACCGGCCACACATCAGGCCGGCGCAAACAAAACATCAAAAACATCTGCGCAGTCCAAGGGCCTATGCCTTTGACTTGGCACAAATGCTTGGAGCAAGCCTCGTCATCCATCGCATCCAACACTGCATGCGCCAAACCACCCAATTGCTCAAACTGCGCCAAGGCTTTGACATACTTCACTTTTTGGCCTGACAAACCGACTGCGCGAAGCGACTCATCGGAAAGGCTGAGTAAACACTGACTTTGAAACACCTCACCGGAGGCATCTTTTTTACAACACCCCTGCTGATCGGCCAAGGCCACAAACCTGCCCCACACTGCATCAGCCGCTTTGACTGAAATTTGTTGCCCAATCAAAGACCTCAACAAGGTTTCAAACGGTGCGCCCCGGGTGCGAATAGCCCGGTCTGGGTACATCGCTATCAGTTCTGCCCATCGGGGGTGAACTTCACCCAACGCTTCGCAACCCTGCTGCCAGTAGTGTGGCGCTTCAGGGTCTACCGAATGCACGCGGGGGGCGCCAGTAGCCTTTAAGCCCTTCGCCATTCCGTGCCGCCGCCTCGAATGTCTTCCAGCACAACACCCTTTTCAAGCAACTCAGTACGCACAGCATCTGCACGGGCAAAGTCACGGTCTTTTTTGGCTTGGGCACGTGCGTCGATCAGCACCAAAATTTCAGCCTCAGTCAAACCTTCAGCGCCTGCCACTTCAGCCTTTAAAAACTCATCACCCTTGCGGCCCAAAATACCCAGCACTCCAGCCAAAGCTTTCAAGCGGGAGGCAAGCTCAAGGCTGTTGGATCGATTCACTTCAGAAGCCATGTCAAATAACACGGACACAGCCACCGGCGTGTTGATGTCGTCGTTCATTGCGGCGGCAAAGCGGGACTCAAAATCGGCAGACCAGTCAATTTCGCCCACAGCTTGCGCGTCACCCACGGCTTTGTACAAGCGAGTCAAAGCCTGCTTGGCATCGTCCAGGTGGTCATCGGAATAATTCAGGGGACTGCGGTATTGGGCGCGCAAAATAAAGAAGCGAACTACTTCAGGGTCATAATGCTTGAGGATGTCGCGAATGGTAAAAAAGTTGTTCAGCGACTTGGACATCTTCTCTTCAACGCCGTTTTTCTCCACCCGCACAAACCCGTTGTGCATCCAATAACTGGCAAAATTCTCGCCGGTGGCGCCTACGCTTTGGGCGATTTCATTTTCATGGTGCGGGAACTGCAAATCAGCCCCACCGCCATGAATGTCAAAAGTGTTGCCCAACAGTTTGCAACTCATGGCTGAACATTCGATGTGCCAACCGGGGCGGCCCACGCCAAAATCGGCTTCCCACTTGGCATCGTCAGGCTCCTCGGCTTTGGCGCTTTTCCACAGCACGAAGTCCAATGGGTCTTGCTTGTTGTCGGACACATCCACCCGCTCACCGGCTCGAAGCTCGTCCAAACTTTTACCGGACAATCGGCCATAGCCGGGGAAAGCGCGTACAGAGTAATTGACATCACCCGATTCAGACCGATAAGCCAAGCGCTTGTCCATCAGTTGGTGAATCATGGTTTTCATTTCTTCCACGTATTCAGTGGCGCGAGGCTCAAAGTCAGGCCTTTCAATGCCTAGGGCATCTGCGTCTTCATGCATGGCCGCAATAAAGCGATCAGTCAGGCTGCGTATGGATTCGCCGTTTTCAACTGCACGGCGAATGATTTTGTCATCAATATCGGTGATGTTGCGCACGTAAGTCACGTCGTAACCTTGACTACGTAACCATTTACGCAACAAATCAAAAACAACCATGACGCGTGCGTGGCCCAAATGACAGAAGTCGTACACTGTCATGCCGCACACATACATGCCAACCTTTCCAGGGGTCAAAGTGTTGAAGACCTGCTTCTGGCGGGCCAGTGAGTTGTAAATTTGGAAAGTTGATTTCATGTGTTAATGATATTTAGGGCGTAAAAGCCACCGAAAGAATTCAAACCGCTTCGAAGTGGGGTTGTCGCACTAACCTACAGGAAGGGCTTGATACAATTGGGATGAAGTATATCATTTAGATACCTCCTGAATTGGCAACACGCAAAAGGCTCCGCGCATGCAGTCCACACTAAAAACAATGATCCAGTCCGCTTTCCGCCTGAACACGCCTGTGAAATTCACCGTGGCTGTTGCTCTGGGCATCGCATTTGTAGCCAGCAACCCACAAATGGGTTTTGCTGATGAGGCTAACGAAGTTTCTCGCTTGATTCAGCAGAACAATTTTGATCAAGCACTTGCGCGGGCCGATGCATTTTTGGCCAGCCGCCCCAAAGACCCGCAAATGCGCTTTTTGAAAGGCTTGATCCTGACTGAAAAGAATCAGCAAAACGATGCGATTGTTGTTTTTACCAAATTGACTGAGGATTACCCAGAGCTGCCAGAGCCCTACAACAACCTGGCCGTGTTGTATGCAGGCCGTGGTGATTACGAAAAAGCCCGTGAATCGCTTGAAATGGCCATTCGCACACACCCCAGCTATGCCACAGCCTATGAAAACCTAGGCGATGTGTACGCCAAGCTGGCAAGCCAGTCGTATGACAAGGCACTGCAATTGGATGGCCGCAACACAACGGCCAAAACCAAATTGTCCATGGTGCGCGACCTGATTGGCGGCAAACCTTCTGTCGTGGCCGCTTCAACAGCGCCCGTCGTTGTTGCTACAGCGCCGTTGAAGGCCGCGCCCACTGCAGCACCAACTGCTGCACCTACATCAGCCCCAACAGTGGCTCCAACAGCGGCCCCCACCATTGCGCCGGCACCTGTGCCTAGCCCTGCCCCAGCACCGGCCAAGGTTGACATTCCCAAAGCCAGCGCGCCGGTTGTGGCAGCAGCCACTGCGGCAGCCACTGCGGCAACCACCGCCATGGCTGCAGGTATGGCACCGGTGGTAAGCACACCCAAACCAACCATCAGCCAACCCACCAGAACTGCTAGTATTGAACCGCCCAAGGTGGTGTCAAAACAAGCTGCGGGCGGGGACGATCGTGCGGTATTGGCGGCCGTGGAAGGCTGGGCGAAGGCTTGGTCTGAACAGGACATCAATAGGTACTTGGGTACTTACAGCCAGGAATTTAACCCGCCTCGTGGCATGGGCAGAAATGCTTGGGAAGAGCAGCGCGAAAAACGCATTGTAGGAAAAGACACCATTCGGGTGGTGGTAGACAACCCAGTTATCACGGTTAATGGCAACACAGCGTCTGTCAAGTTCAAGCAAAGTTATTTCTCTGACAAACTCAACAACGTATCCAACAAAATACTGGACATGAAGTTTGAAGGAGGCACTTGGAGAATTGTCGAAGAACGTGTGGCCAATTGAGATCAAGTGAGTAGTGCGTTCTATGAGTAGCTTGAAAAAGTGGTTTGTTGTTGCCTTTAAATTAAGCATCCCGTTTGTATTGTGGATGGGTCTTGCTGCGCCTAGTTTTGCGCCCAAAGGCTACAAAGCTGACTTTTTAATGGATTCCGTGGCCATGCGTGACCCCAACGCAAGGCCACTTTCCATGTCCGGCAGTTTTTTTGACCGGCAAGGCTACAAACCGGTGATTGACACCGCCGTGGAAGACATTTACAAAGCCTTGGCGGAACACAAATTGGATGAAGCCTTGAAAAGCACCGATGCGCTGCTCAAGGAGTTTCCAAACTTCAAAGTGGCCCACCTGCTTCGCGGTGATATTTTGTCCATGAAATCGGGGCGAATTATCAAGCAAATTGGCGATATACCCAATTTGCCTTCCGCCAAAAAAGACGACCTTGAAAAGTTGCGTGACGAGGCCTATGCCCGGTTCAAAGCCGTCAAAGACCGCCCTAAAAAGGACCTGCTGCCCAGCGAGTTGATGGTTTTAAATCGCGACCAAAAGTACATTATTTTGGTGGACACAGGCCGCTCACGCTTGTTTTTGTACGAAAACAGTTTTCCGCACCCCCGCTTGGTGACCGATTTTTATGTGTCCCAAGGCAAACTGGGCGCAGTCAAGGAGCGCGAAGGCGACAAAAAAACCCCGATTGGGGTTTATCGAATTACCGAGCTACTACCCAAAGAGAAGTTAACCGACTTCTACGGCCCCATGGCTTTGCCGATCAACTACCCCAACAGCTGGGACAAACGCCACGGCAAAACAGGCTACGGCATTTGGTTGCATGGCATGCCCGCCAAATATGCAAGCCGCCCACCGCGTGACAGCGATGGCTGCGTGGTGTTGGCCAACCAAGACTTGTTGGCCCTGAAAGACTTCGTCGACATTGGCAGCACCCAAGTCATCATTTCAGAAAACTTGGACTTCGTGCCTGTTGAGTTGTGGAAAGGCCAACGCCAAGCCGCCCTCAAAATGGTCAAAGCATGGCGTGACGATTTGGAGTCCAGCCTGCAAACCGCAATGCGCCATTATTCTGCCGAGGTGGTCATTGACGGCATGCAGCTCACCGAGTGGCGCAACCAACTGCCTCAAATCCCCAAAGGTTTGGGTAAAGTCAAAATTGAAGAAGTGTCCGTGGTGAAGTACCCCAGCCCTGACGACATGATGCTGGTGTCTTTCGAGCAAAATGATGCCCAGTTTGGGCAAGTTCACAAAGAACAGTATTGGAAGAAGATTGGTACCCGCTGGCAAATTGTTCAAGAGCAAAGCACCAAACTCTAAACCCTGAACTTTAAGGATTGTTGTGGATAAATCAAAGCGTAAATTCATCGTTTGGACTGGATTATCTGGATTTGCTGCTAGCATTGGCGGTCTGTTTACCTCCAACGTATTTGCAAAAGGGACGAAAAAACCCATGATTAAGTTCAAGACCAACTTCGGCGACTTCACTGTTCAAGTGGATGCAGAAAAAGCACCAGTAACAGCTGCCAACTTTTTGGCTTATGCCAAAGAAGGCTTTTACACCAACACAGTATTTCACCGTGTTATCAATGGCTTTATGGTTCAAGGCGGCGGTTTTGAGCCCGGCATGAAAGAAAAGCGTGGCAAAGCCCCCATCAAGAACGAAGCTGACAACGGCCTGAAAAACAACAAGTACACCGTTGCAATGGCCCGTACAAACGACCCACATTCAGCCACAGCTCAGTTTTTTGTCAACGTTGAAAACAATGAGTTTTTGAACTTCCGCAGCCCAACGCCACAAGGCTGGGGTTACTGCGTGTTTGGTGAAGTGGTTGAAGGCAAAGAAGTAATCGACAAAATCAAAGGCGTAAAAACCGGCAACAAAGGCTTCCATCAGGATGTGCCTTTGGAAGATGTAGTCATTACAGCCACTGAAGTACTGTAAGTAAGCACCGGGTATTCGAGGTGAAACAACTTGGGTCTCGTCAAACAGCCTACTTTGCCTCGGATCTCCACCTGTCGGCCCACACCCCTCGCACCCTAGAAGCCTTTGAGGCTTGGATGGCAAGCATTGCTGATGACAATGTGCTGATCTACCTGATTGGCGACTTGTTTGAAGTGTGGTGTGGGGACGATTACACCGACGGCACCACTCAACGTTTTTCCAAAACCCTGCAAAGTGCCCGTTCAACCGGTGCGACCGTGTTTTTGATGCACGGCAACCGTGATTTTTTGATTGGCGACGACTTTGCCGAGCAATGCGGTGCAGAGCTACTTCCCGACCCTGAGTTTCTGAACACCGGCGGGATGGTCAGCCTGATTACCCATGGCGATGCCCTGTGTACAGACGACAAAGCCTATCAAAAATTTCGCGCAGAAAGCCGCGATGAAGCCTGGCAACAACGATTCCTAAGCCTGCCTTTGGAAAATCGATTGGCCATTGCCCAGCAAGCCAGGGCGGAAAGCAAAACCCACAAAGCGAATGTAAGTTCTGACATCATGGATGTAAACGCCACCGCCGTGGGCAACTGCCTGCAAGGCCGTTGGCCTGATGGTACTTTTGTTGGCAAAAATGACGTGATTATTCACGGACACACCCACCGATGCGCGGTTCATTACTCCACTGACCACGCACCTGATCACGCAGATCACGCAAATCAGGCGGCGCAAAGAAAGGGCAAGATTCAACCCGGCATGCGGATTGTGCTGCCAGACTGGAATTTCGACACCCCAGCCCCCGGGCAAAACAAAGGCGGCTATTTGAAACTGGAAACAGATGCCGCGTTTGAACTGGTGGCTTGGACAGCCTGAGGCATCTCCAGTGGCGGCCCAATATGCATATCCATGGGTATATCCATGGGCATACCAACGGGCATAGCCAGCGGGTTGGAAAGTGTCACCCCCCTGCTTACACCATGAGGTGCCTTTAAATGCACCTTGAGTGCACTCATGTATTGCGGCATTTGCTCATACATTCTTGATTGCACGGCAGAACGCACACTTCGGTTCAATCGGCTGCTTTCTTTCAACAGCTTTTGACCGGGCTCTGTTGAATAAAAATTCGCAATGGCTTTTAGCTCTTCGGCACTGAAGGTGGACTCGTACAAACGCGTTTGGGCCTCAACCACTGCAGGGTCACTCAGCAAATTGGAATAAAAGGCGATGGTTTGCTCGTCAATGACTTCCATGTCCTGATCTTCAATATTAAACCCCTCAAAGCCCAGTGAAAATGACAGGGAATTGACCAGCTCCACAGCAGACTCTTCAATAATACTTTGTATGGCGGGTTTTGATTGATCGGTCATAAACACAGCATGCTCGCGCTTCTGCGACTCAAGACTACCGACGGTTTGACTTTTTATAGGATCGGAGCACGAGCACAATCCAATCAAGGCGACAAGGGCCAAACCAAGAGGCCAAAGGGTAGAACAGGTAGCCAAGTTTCTCAGATTCATGATTCGCCCGCCGTGTGTATAAAACCTTAAGTGTGAATTGGCGCTTAAAAGTTCGTTTATCCGGAAGATTCCAACGCACTCTGGGGGGGCATTGTGAGAAAACTCCCTGATATATTGATTACAACCAATAACGCACACTGCAAGGATGCGACACATGCACGATTTCTCCAAAAAAATTCACCTCACATTTGCACTTCTTTTGGGCATGGCCGCTGCGCCTACAGCCTTCGCAGAAGGCATATTCACCGAATACAGCGTCATGACGGGCGCGGGCACCACAGGAGTGGAATTGAGTATTGGCCGCCCTTTTGAAAACACCCCTTGGGTGGGCAGGGCCAGTATTGGCAGGCTAAGCGGTGAAGAAAAAACCACTGAGGGCAGTATCAATTACAACGCCAAGCTAAAAGTAAACACCTCCCTGCTGGGGGCGGATTACCACTTTTTTGGTGGCCGCTTCAAAGGCAGCTTGGGTTTGCTGGTTTTTGGTGGCGACATTGGGTTGGAAGCTTTGGCGACCCAGGGCGACACCATCACCATTGGCAACCGCCGGGTTTTGGTCGCTCAGGGGGATTTTGTGCGGGCTAGCTTCAAATTTCCAAGCGCGGCCCCTTACCTGGGCATTGGCTGGAGCAATTTAAACAGCAAGGAACTGGGGCTTGCCTATGCGGTTGATTTGGGCGTTACAGTTGTCAGTGTGGATAGCACATTGGACCTAAGCCAGAACCTACAAAACCAAGCTGGGGCCGATCAAGTGGCGGTAGAACGCCAAAAACTGCAACAAAGTGCAGATGACATCAAAATTTACCCCGTGATTCGCGCAGCACTGGGCTATCGGTTTTAATATGGAGGTATTCCACAATCCACCCATTGGAGAACCATCATTTCCACCCTCGCCCTTCATCAAAGCTATTGGCTAGACGGCCCCAACTTGTGGGCCGACCGTCCTTGTGTGTTGGCGCTGTTTGAGTTCAAAGGCAAGCCCAGTGACTTGGCAGGTTTTGATAATTCCCCGCTGAAGCTTTTGAATAAGCTGGGCCAGCTTGTGATGGATCTTCATGCCAAGGCAGGTCAAAGTGTGAAGTTTCACACCGCTGAAGAGCACGGAACACATGGTTTGTTCCGTTTGGTTTTCAGAAGCCCTGACCGCCGGGTTGGAAAAATCTGCCTCGATGCCGCCTTAGACGCTTTGCATGCCGAACTTGAAAATACCGTCTTTGATGAAGAAGAGCGGCTTAAAGCAATCCGATCTTCGGTGGACTACAACGCATTTGGCCCGAGCACCAACCACATTGTGGAAGCGGCTTACCGCAGGGACATACCCGTCATTCGCTTGAATGACGGCAATTTGGTGCAGCTGGGGTATGGTTCCCTGCAAGAGCGCATTTGGACTGCAGAAACCTCCCGCACCTCGGCCATTGCTGAATACGTGGCTTGCGAAAAACCCCTGAGCAAAGTGCTTTTAAGCTACTGCGGCGTGCCCATTCCTGAAGGTGAAATTGCAACAAGCCCAGAAGATGCGTGGGAGAAAGCGCAGGACATCGGCGTACCCGTGGTGATCAAACCCTCAGACGGCAACCACAGCCGTGGCGTGTCACTGGATTTGAAGGCCGAAGCGGAAATTCACAAAGCCTGGCACCTTGCCAATGCTGAAGGCAGCGAAGTCATTGTTGAGAAATTCATACCCGGGTCTGAACACCGCGTGTTGGTGGTGGCAGGCAAAGTCCAAGCTGTTGCGCGTGGTGAGCTGATTGAAGTGGTGGGTGACGGACAATCCGACATTCAAAAGCTGATTGACGAGCAAATTAACATTGACCCACGCCGTGGCGAGGCCGAAGAATACCCGCTGGAACCCATCGTATTCAGCAGCAACCCACTTGCCCTGCTGGAGGTGCAGCGCCAAGGCTTCGAGCCGGACAGCGTGCCTGCAATGGGCCAGAAAGTGCTGATTCAACGCAACGGCAATGCGTCTGAGGACGTAACCGACTTGATACACCCCAGCGTTGCGCAAATGTGTGAGCTGGCGGCCAAGGTGGTGGGCTTGGATGTGGCGGGTATTGATTTGGTGTGTGAAGACATCTCTGCCCCCATACACAGCCAAGCGGCAGGTGTGGTGGAAGTGAATGCTGGCCCTGGTTTGTTGATGCATTTGAAGCCGTCCAATGGAACCCCCAGAGACATTGGCACCCCAATTGTTGAATCGCTATTCCCCACCCCAACGTCAAATCACGACCTTGCAGGCAAGATCCCGGTGCTGTGCTACAGCCCAGAAGGGCTTACACATTACGGCGAGCGCATGGCTAAGGTTTTACGGGCCAGAGGTTTGCGCACTGTGTTGCATGACCAAGAAGGCATGTGGCTGGAAGATGAGTTTTCCAAAGCAACCGTAAGCACCACTCGGGACGAATTGGCCCGCCGTAGTTTGACCAGCAAACACATTGATGCAGCTATTTTTGAATTTGAATCCAGCAGCATGTTAACCACGGGTTTGCCATTCCACAGGCCGGGTACCTTGGTCATTGCTTCCCCACAATGCTCGGGTACCCAACTGGAAGAATTTGGACTTGCCTCAGAAGCCAGCCGAATCCGGATTTGGGAAGCAGCGGTGGATTTGCTGACCGAAGACTGCATCCTGATCTTGAATGCTGACCAACCCAGTTTAGCGCACTTGAGTACCCGCAGCCAAGCCAAGCTGATTTGGGTCAGCGAACACTTGCATGCCGAGCACACTCAGGCCTTGATCAACAGCGGTGCACGTGTCGCAGCCATGGATGATTTGGAAATTCATTTGTTCCACAATCGCCCACAGGCCATGCACCAAATATGCCGTGAAGGCCCGTTTGGCGCCATTACCCCCGGCTTGGAGGACTTGTGCCTACTTGCCACCACGTGGGGAATGGGGCTGGATTTGGCCTTTTTCTACATGAGCATGAGTTTGAGTAAGAAAAAATCTGCCAAGACTGCAGTGATCGCTTGAACTGATTCGAAAAACCTACCCGCCTACCCCACACCCTGGACTCTGCGAAGGCTCCGGGGTGTTCGTCAACTTTGTCATCCAAACACCTACAAAATTTAGCGCCATTTGCTGTCCTCAATTAGGGAAAGCGGCCGACTTCATTCTTTTGTGCTTTAACCGAGAATACGTTTAAGGGAACTGTTGCTTGTGGGAAGCGATTAGAAAAGCCCTCAAAGAATTGAATGCGAATTGGAGGATGTTCAAATGACAAGCACTCACCTAATTGAAGAAATTCGTGACGCCAACCTGTCTTACCTGCTGTTGGCCCAACAACTGATCCGCGAAGACCGTGCTGAAGCAGTGGTTCGCCTGGGTATTAGCGAAGGCACAGCGGAACTGCTTGACCAATTGACCACCGCACAGGTTTTAAAAATTGCATCCAACAATGTCATGATGTGCAGCCTTCGATTTGAAGACGAGCAGGTTTGGAAATTGTTGAGCAATGAGAAAAAAGACCCACAAGTCAGTGGGCTGCATGCTGCAATTTTGATGGCGGGTAAAGCCGCAGAACAGTGCGTGTAAAAACACAAAATATTCCAACCGGTAGTGCATGATTCTGACAGGGGAACATCATGAGTACACCCAGCAAAAAATCCGTCTTAAACGATGTGGCACAAATCGAACTTGCCAAAGGCTTCATCGACATGGACGCCCGCTTGCAAGTGCTGGAATCTGAAACCACACTGTCTCGAGAAAAATTGATTCGCCTGTACAAGGAAATCAAAAAGAAATCTCCACCCAAGGGCATGCTGCCATTCTCGACCGATTGGTTTATGACTTGGCAACCGAATATCCATTCCTCTTTGTTTATTAATCTGTATCAAAGCTTGATCAAAAGCAGTGACATTGACGAGTCGGTGGCCATCCTCCACGCGTACCGAATGTACCGCAGTGAGATTTTGAATTTGGGCTTGCCTGAAGTGCTATCCATGACCCGTGCTTGGCGATTGGTCAAATTTTTTGATGCAGGCATGTTGACGTCTACACCGTGCACAACATGCCATGGGCAGTTTGTGGTGCATACCTTTGAGTTGGTGAAAGACTACGAATGTGGTTTGTGCAATATGCCTTCCCGCGCGGGAAAAACGAATCAAGCCCGCGTGCATGCATTTACGAATGACGAACTCAGTGGTGACCTCAGTGATGAATTGAGCGATGTACTCAACCAGGATGTACTGGTCTAAACCGCAGGAAAGACGGGAAAACTTCCCTAGCATCCACCGCTGAAATCCGGAGAATCAAATGAGACCTCTCTCTCACTCATTTGATAATCCGGAAACCCACCATGCACACACACCGTGCCACACCCACATGCGGCGCCCCCGCGCAACTTGTCTCTTTATCCGCTGCAGTATTAAGCGTACTTTCCCCCAGCGTTGCATTTTCCGTTGAACCTGCTGTTAACTTATTACCCTCCGTGGTGATTATCGACAGTACACCCCTGCCCGGCATTGAATTGCAGCGTGAGCAAGTTCCCGCCAATGTGCAGCAATTGGATAAGGCGCAAGTTGAAAACCCAGCCCATGCAAACCTCACTGAATTGTTGAACAAGCAATTGGGCAGCGTGTTTGTCAATGACATTCAAAACAACCCCTTCCAACCCGATGTGAATTACCGTGGCTTCACAGCCTCGCCGCTACTGGGCACCGCCCAAGGGCTTTCGGTTTACTTGGATGGCGTGCGGCTTAACCAGCCGTTTGGCGATGTGGTCAGTTGGGATTTAATTCCTCGCTCAGCAATTTCTGGCATTGCGTTAATGCCCGGTTCAAACCCCGTGTTTGGATTGAACACTCTGGGTGGCGCTTTGTCAGTTCACACCAAGGATGGCAAAAGCGACCCGGGTACTTCCATTCAAGCGCTGGCAGGTAGCCACCAACGTTTTGCAGTGGAGTTTGAACATGGCGGCAGCAACAAAGACGGCTTGGACTGGTTTGTAACCGGCAACACATTCAGTGAAGATGGCTGGCGTGTGGACTCGCCCACCGATGTGCGCCAACTCTTTGGCAAACTGGGATGGAGGAATGGGGCTAGCCAGTTGAGCCTGAGTGTGGGCCTTGCAGACAATGAACTGACGGGCAACGGCCTACAAGAGTTGAGACTGCTACAACGCGATTATTCCAGTGTGTACACCAAACCCGATGAAACCAACAACAAAGGACTTTTCCTGAACCTTGCGGGTACGCATTCATTGAGCGATAGCTTGTTGCTCTCAGGCAATGCTTATTTTCGAAACATCAAAACCCGCACATTCAACGGCGACATCAATGACGACACCTTGGACCAGAACGTTTACCTGACCGGCACGGGGGATGGAAGCCAAGCCAACCACAGCGCGAACCGGCAATACTTGTTCAACAACGGCTTTGCAGGCCGCTTCCCGACCACTGCAGAAAATACGAGTAACACGCCCTTCCCCATGTGGGCCTGTATTGCGCAAGTGGGCTTACGGGATGAGCCTGCAGAAAAATGCAATGGCTTGATCAACCGCACCAACACGGACCAAGACAACTACGGTTTAAGCAGCCAACTGACCCGCTATGCAGACTTATTCGGCAGGAAGAATCAGTTGACTGTGGGGGCAGCTTTGGACTCCAGTCGAGTGAAGTTTTTGCAATCGACCCAGCTGGGTTATTTGAATGCCGACCGCAGCATCACCGGGCTGAATGCATTCGCAGACGGCGTAACCGGTGGCGAGGCCGACGGCGTGCCATTCGACAACCGTGTGGACTTGAGCGGCGACACTGACACCTACAGTGTGTACGCCACAAACACCATGACCTTTAACGAAATTTGGCACCTGACTTTATCGGGCCGGTTTAACAGCACCAAGGTTAAAAATAGGGATGCGATTTTGGCGGGCGGCGGGCCGGGCTCGCTGGATGGCGACCACAAATTTAGCCGCTTTAACCCCGCCATAGGCTTGGCTTATGCACCAAGCCAGCAGTTCAATGCCTATGCAAGTTACAACGAAGGAAACCGTACACCCAGCGCCATTGAACTGGGTTGTGCCGACCCCAATAACCCATGCAAGTTACCCAACTCACTGGCAGGCGACCCGCCATTGAACCAAGTGGTCACCACCACCAAAGAAGCGGGTGTGCATGGCCGCATCAACAAAGACACAGGCTGGCGTGCAAGCGTTTTCAGGGCTGATAACAAGGATGATTTGCTGTTTGTGTCGGACAACACCTCGGGCTTTGGATTTTTCAAAAACTTTGGAAAAACTCGCAGACAAGGCGTGGAGTTGGGCTTTGACACCCAGATTGGGCCAATTAACTTAGGCGCGGACTACACCTACCTGGAAGCAACTTTCAATTCCCCCGAAACAGTCAACGGCGAAGCAAACAGCAGCGCTGACGCAGATGGCCGAATTCAAATCAACAAGGGCAATCAAATACCTTTGGTGCCTAAGCACCTCATGAAGGTCAAAGCAGACTGGGCAATGAACGGACAATGGAGTAGCCGTGTGGGAATGGTAGCAGTGGGTAGTTCATTTGCACGTGGCAATGAAAACAACCAGCACCAAGCAAACGGCACCACATTTTTAGGGCCTGGGGAAAGCAGCGGCTACGCCTTGTTTGACTTGGGTGTGCAATACAAAGTCAGCAGAAACACAAAGCTGTTTGCGCACATCAATAATGTGTTTGATCGCCAATATGCCAATGCCTCTCAATTGGGTGCAACAGGTTTTGATGCTGACGGGCGGTTTGTTGCAAGACCCTTTTCCGCAACAGGGGACAACGACACCTTGGTGAACTCGACCTTTTTTGCACCTGGCGCCCCCAGGACTGCATGGGTTGGAATGCGGTACACATTCGATAAATAATGAAATATATTATTACTTATTGCGATTTGTAACTTATTGGCCTTCAGAGCGAACTATGATGCAAGTGCGGGTAACAAAGCCCGGACGCTTATTTATGTATTCTCTCTTAAGGAAGTAAAACATGAAGACTACTTTGAATATGACCTTGATTTCCGCCGTTGCAGCCATCGCAGCATTGGGTTCTCAAGCTGCTTTGGCTCAAACTACAATGAAACCTGCGGATGCAACTTCGCTGGTGGATGGCTTGGAAGGTGTGTTCGGTAAACACGATGGTTTCCGCCGCTCTGGCGCCAAGGGTGTATGTGCTGTGGGTACTTTCACAGGTACCAAAGACGGCAAAACCTTGTCTTCTTCAACAGCGTTCAGTGGTAAAGAAGTGCCTGTGGTTGTGCGTTTTTCAGTCGGTGGCGGCAACCCCAAAGCGCCAGAAAATGCAAAAACAGTGCGCGGAATGGCACTGCAGTTTGACTTGCCCAAAGGCGAGCAATGGTTGATGGCTAACATCAACACGCCTGTGTTTAGCGCGGCAAGCCCAGACAGCTTCCAAGCCTTTCTGGATGCACGCAAGCCTGACCCAGAAACCAAAAAACCAAACCCAGAAAAAATTGCTGCAGCCACTGCCGCCAACCCTGACCACAAACTTCAAGGCGCATTTTTAGCCAGCCGTGGCGTGCCAGCAAGTTATGGCGCACAAAACTATTGGGGTGTACACGGCTTTAAATTTGTAAATGCCAAAGGCAAAGCCACCACTGCCAAGTGGGTATTTGAGCCTGTAGGCGGTGAAGAATTCTTGGCCGAAGACAAAGTGGCAGGTACTGCACCCAACTTCTTACCTGAAGAACTGCGCACACGTTTGGCCGCAAAGCCAGTCGAATTCAACTTCAAGTTGATGTTGGCAGAGGCAGGTGATGTCACCAACAACCCAACAATCCCATTGCCTGCTGAGCGCAAGTCTGTGATTGCTGGCAAGTTGAAGATTAAATCTGTAGAAGCGGAAGGTTCAGCCTCTTGCGACGGCATTAACTTCAACCCACTGGTAGTGCCTAAAGGTGTTGAAGCGGGTGATGACCCCATGTTGGTGGCCCGTGCAGGCAGCTATGCGGTGTCACAGGGACGCCGTTTGACCAAATAATTTGGCTACGTTTTTTGGCCAACTGAGTTTAAACATGTAGTGGATTGAAATCAAGCCGGGGCGATTGCCCCGGTTTTTTTTCGCTTATTTAGGCTTAAGTTATTGAGCTCGAATTATTAAGCTCGAATTATTGAGCTTGATTTGTTGAGCCCAATTTTACACGACTGGGAAATTCGCAGGCGTTTGGCCTGCATATTGATTGTTTAAACTCGCGTAGGCCCCCTTCAGCTCGGCGGCGATGGTACCAATCACCCCCAGCTCTGCGACCAAAAGGGTGCTCAATCCCAAAGCAAATGATGCAGTGCCACTGGTTAAAATTGCCGCTCCCACGGTCACCATCTCGACGCACAATATAAACGCAGCATGATTTTTACCCGTACTGGTTAGGGCGTCCACCACAACTGGCCCAAGAAGTGCACTGAGGATTTTATTGTCGCGTAGCCGATTTGCATCGAATTGATGCCCTGCAACTTTTGCCAGCAACATGGGCCAAGACACGGGCAGGCTGACTACCTTGCGCACGGCCAAGGCCGTAGCGAGGGCTGTACCCACCACAGCCAGACCAGCAGCAGCCGGCAGCGCCAAGGCAATACCTGTTAATACCTTTTTGGTCATACTTAAACGACTAAACCGGTCGGTCAAACTCGGCCTGGCCACAGGCGTCGCGCTTTGAAGCACAGGTACTTGGGCTACAGGTACTTGGACCGCAGGTGATTGGGCTACCGGTGATTGGATTACAGGTGATTGGATTACAGGTGATTGGATTACAGGTGATTGAATTACAGGTGATTGGATTACAGGTGATTGGATTACAGGTGATTGGGCTGCGAGTGCTGCAGATTGACTCGCGCCTTGAGCTGATAAATATGCAATCAAAGATTCTAATTGTTGACATTGCTGCCTTGCAGAAACCAATGTACCCCGCTTGGATTCAAAGTTAAACCTGGCCGGATTCTCTGGAAGGCCAGGCGATGACATTGAATACACTGACTCAATAACCACCTTTTGATCTCGTACTTCCTTTTCCAGCTTCAAGCCATTTTCAAAATGCTCGACAAAAGTTTGTGTCAAAGCCAACTCGTGCCTTGCAGCGAAGCTTGCGCTAAGCACATTGAAATTGCTTGAAAGGGGATCGATTGCGTCGATTCTACCTTGGTAATCGTCTAACCAAGCTCGCGTTGATTGTTCGGAGTTTTCTACACACTGCACCAGCGAATTCACAGTGTCTTGATATTCGCGTAAAACTTCTGGGTACTGCACACGATTCATCGCTCTTAATACATCTGCATCAAGTTCAATCTCATCCAGATTATTTTTAATGACACGAAAATCTTCATCGGATGGAATTGAAGACAGCAACTCGTTCATCGCCACATCCAACTCCTCAGGAATGCTTCCGATATCCTGGAATGCCGCCTTGAGCTGGATTGAATCCTGTCGATAATTATGAAATTTCTGGGTAAGTGCATTGGCTTGCTCAATCTTCAGGGAGCTACGCACCAATCCTCTAAAAAGAGTGGAACTGGGTAAGTGGGTTTGCAAGGGGTTTTGAGGGGCCTCATCCAGCCGCCCTTGTGTATTGCCCTTGTAGGTATTCAAAGCATGATGAAGTTCATTCTGACTTTGTTGAAAAGCAGTCGCTCTGGCATTAAGTTCTTGGAGAGTGATGGGCATTTGCGTTTCTTTTTCCTGAATTGAATAATTAATTCGTTTGGATTTCTGACAACTGAAAGGATTCGACATCACGCAGGTGGCTTTGCATGTCGGTCCACATGTGTGTTGCTTGTGCTACTACGCCTTCCATCAACTCGGCCAGTTCTGCTTCCGAAATGGGCGTAAAAAAGCTTTCAGTGGTTGAAAGGGGTTGGTCCATCACCAAGATTAGGTGTCCGTTTTTGGGGTTCATGGCCCACCACAAATCGGTCTCAAAACCCTCTAGGGCGTTGTGCATCAACAGCGTTTGGTAAACCAAAAGCTCAGATACGCCTTGGGGCACGGCACCCACATCCACTCGAATTTCAAAACGGTCAGGCCTGCTGTCGGTGTAAAAAAGCTGGGCATCGCATCCATTCAAATTGAAAATACTTACTTTTGAAAAATCATGCGGATTGGGTATGCCCCGGTTGCGGGCGAAGTCATGCATCAAGCGCTCCCAGCGGTAGGAGTCAAATGCAATCGGCATTCTTGGGGGTGGCTTTGCCGCGCTTGTTGAAGGGCTGGGGTCAGAACCCAGTTCACAGCGTTGAAGCGGATTGCTGGTGGTGTGTTGCCACAACTTTTGAACTTGGGCAGTCAAGTGTTGAGTGCGGGTTTTCTTGGCTTGGTCGGTGCTTAAGCCCGAAAAGTCACTGTAAACATCCACTGTGAAAGTGGGGGCGGTCTGTTCACTTTTTTGCTCAACAAACAGGGGGGCAGGCACAAACCCCAACATGAAACCATGGCGAACACCTGAAATACAGTTTTGTATCAATGCGCCCATTGCAAGCTGATGAAAGTTAGCAGGGTCAAACGGGGGCATATTGAAACGCAGCCGCATTTCAGTTGAAGTGGTGGTTGAACTTGAAATCATGTTTGAACTACCCACGGTTGTAACATCTGGCATTAAGTGCCAATAACACCGGGATAGTTCAAATAAAAGAAATGGTCTAGCGAAATAACTCGAGTTTTTTTCATGAAAACTGCAAGTGATTGAACTTTGGGCAACTAACGGGTACTTAGGCTTTGCTGAGTCCTTCCAAAGCCAGAATTGAAAGGCTTTAGCATACTCAAGCGGCCAATTCGGCTGAATCGGTCCATGAAAGTTCTACGGTTTGCAGGTGTTACACCTTGAAACACAGGTGCTTGCACTGGGTTTGCTTGGCTAGTCGCTGCCTTATTTGCAACCTCATTTGCAACTTCAGTGGCAACCTCAGTGGCAACCTCATTTGCAACCTCAATCAGCACCTCACCGGCTAAATCGTCAGCAACTTGGGCTTCAAGCGTGGCAACTTGAGTCTCTGCGCGCTGGCAGTCCTCTTTAAGACAATCCAGCCTCCTTTCTATGTATTTAACGTCAATGTCGAGACTGTAGGGGTGGGGGTAAGGGTAGTAATTCGCAAATCCACCGGGAAATGATGTTTTCAATTCAGATTTAAGGGCGTCAACCTCTTTCAAGCAATTTGCACTGTCTTCAAAACAAAAGACAAGGGACTTCCTCAATTCCAACTCCTGCTTGGCTGCAGTGAGTGCAGTAGGCAAACTGTAATGATCGGAAAGCTGGTTCATGGCCTCCTTGAGTTCGGGCATCTTTTTCTGGAATTCCAATTCGAGCTTCGCAAAATCCGAATGGAGGCTTTTCGCGGCATCAAATTTTTCCGCAAAAATTCTAGCGGATGGCAAAAACGGCTCCAGAAATTCTGCTCTTAACTTCCTATGTTCTGAGTGAAGATCTTCCATAAAATCGGACAATTTTGAAAGGCTCTTTTCGATTGAAGTTGGGCGCCTTTTGGTTTCCACACCAGGGACACTTTGACTTTTTTGGCTGTGGCGTTTCGCAACATCGGATGCATACCGTTCTAAAGTAGAGTAATTACAAATCACGTCCCCGATCAAGCTCATTTGGTGCTTCTTGGTGAGCATCATTTTGGGTATGCCAGGCTCCATGTTGTTAACCGAGTCCATACCATTGACAGCAGAATCAAGCCTCCCCTCTTGGTTGGCTTTGTAAGCTGCAATTGCAAAAGCGAGCTCAACACCCCGAATCTCAGTCGGGTTCAAGACACTTTTTGAGTAGTGGATAGGAGAGTCGGACATTTGAGTTCCCTCTGAATGAATGTGTGTATCAATGAGTTGGTCCGAATTTCGGCTACCCAACTTGACGCTTAAAAACCCACGAGTACCCCCGCTTCCATAGCCCTTCAAAATCATCCATCAAGGTGTACACCACCGGAATGACCAACAGGCTAAGCAGCGTAGACGTTACCAAGCCACCAATCACCGCAATGGCCATGGGGCTTCGGAAACTGGTGTCGGCACCGCCCAAGCCAATGACAATCGGCACCATGCCTGCAATCATGGCGATGGTGGTCATGACGATGGGGCGCGCGCGTTTGTGACAAGCATCAATCAATGCGTCCATGCGGTTCATGCCTTTTTGCTCGCGGGCAACAATGGCGTATTCGACCAATAAAATGGAGTTTTTGGTGGCAATGCCCATCAGCATGATTAAGCCGATCAACGAGGGCATGGAGAAGCTTTTTCCAGCAAGCAGTAAGCCCACAAAGGCTCCACCCAAGGACAAGGGCAGCGCGGCCAAAATACTGAAGGGCTGAAGTACATCTTTAAACAGCAGTACCAGCACCACAAAAATGCACAACACGCCAGTCAACATGGCCAAACCAAAGCTGGCAAAAAGTTCGGCCATCACCTCGGCATCGCCAATGTCCTGCTGCTTAACACCCTGCGGCAAATTCTGAATACTGGGCAATTTTTGAACAGCGGTGGTGACATCACCCAGTGGCGTGCCTGACAGTTCAATTTCGAAATTCACATTGCGGGAACGGTCGTAACGGTCAATCACTGCAGGCCCAGCATTGACACCCAAGGTGGCAATTTGGTTGAGCGTCACTGCGCCTACATTGGGATTGCTTGAGGGCACGGTTAGAGTCCTAAGCGTGTCCAAGTTGTTTCTTGCGGATTCATCCAAGCGCACCACAATAGGCACTTGGCGTTGTGGCAAATTCAGCTTGGATAGCGCTGATTCATAATCGCCCAAGGTAGCAATGCGCAGTGTGTCGCCAATGGCTTGTGTGCTGACTCCCAAGTCAGCTGCTTTGGCCATGTCGGGTTGTATCCAAATTTCCGGGCGTACAAGGGCGGCGCTGGATGCGATGGAACCCAGTCCGGGAATGGTCCGTAAATCCCGTTCAACAGCCTGTGCAGCCTCGCTTAGGGCTTTGGGGTCATCACCTGTTAGCACCAAAATATACTTCTCGCCCGAACCACCTAGACCCACTTTATAGCGGGTACCGGGCAGGTTTTGCAGTGCATCTCGAATTTGGTTTTCGATGATTTGTTTTTTGACTGGGCGCTGGGTGCGTTCATCCAAAATAATGGTGAGTGTGGCTTTGCGCACCTCCCCACCGCCCAAGGTGGTGAAGGGGTCAGAACCTGCAGAACCCGCGCCGATGGTGGTGTACACGCTTTTGACGTGCTTGACATCAGCCACCAACAAGCGGGCTTTTTCAGCAATGTCTTGGGTTTGCTGCAGCGATGAGCCCGGCTGCAATTCCAAATAAACTTGGCTTTGCGACACATCATCAGGCGGTATAAAACCAGCAGGCAACAGCGGGATCAACATCACTGAACCCACAAAGAAAAGGCCGGCTGCTATACAAGTAACCAAACGGTGATTAAGGCACCATGCAACCCATTTCAAATAGGTTTGCATCACGCGGCCATCGGTTTCTTGCTGGTCTAAATTGGCAGGCGCCTTCAACATGTAGGCTGCCATCATCGGGGTGAGCATGCGGGCCACCACCAAGGATGCAAACACGGCCAATGCGGCTGTCCAACCAAATTGTTTGAAAAACTTGCCAGCAATACCGCTCATAAACGCGGTGGGTAAAAACACGGCCACCAAAGTGAAGGTGGTGGCAATGACGGCAAGGCCAATTTCGTCGGCAGCCTCGCGGGCGGCATCCATCGGGGATTTGCCCATGCGCAGGTGGCGCACAATGTTTTCCACTTCAACAATGGCGTCGTCCACCAAAATGCCGACCACCAAGGACATTGCCAGCAATGACACCACATTCAGCGTGAAATCAAGGTAGTACATGCCAAAAAATGTAGGTATCACCGACAGGGGCAATGCCACTGCGGATACAAATGTGGCACGCCAATCCCGCAGGAAAAACCACACCACTATCACCGCCAAAATTGCACCTTCATACAGCATGGCCATGCTGGCATCAAATTCAGCTTCAACAGGGGTTACAAAATCGAAGGCAACGGTCAGCTTGACATCGGGCCGTGTGGCTTGAAGTTCAGCGAGTACTTTTTTAACGCCCTCGCCCACGTCCAATTCGCCTGCCCCACGGCTGCGGGTTACTTCAAAGCCCACCACTTGCTTGCCATTCAACATGGCAATGGATCGACGTTGCGCGTAGCTGTCCTCAATCTGAGCGACTTCGCCCAAGGTTATTTTTTTACCATTACCCAGTGTCAGGGGAAGGGTCTCAAGCTCACGGGCTGAGCCTACTGCAGCCAGTGTGCGTAGGGGTTGTTCGGTCAGCTGAAAATCTGCACGGCCACCGGCAGATTCAATTTGGGTGGCTCGCAATTGGCGGGACACATCGGCGGCGGTCAAGCCCAAGGCTTGCATTTTGACGGTATCTAGCTCTACCTTGACTTCGCGGCTAACGCCACCCACGCGGGTAATGGCACCAACGCCCTTCACCCCCAGCAGCTTTTTGGTGATGGTATCGTCCACAAACCAAGACAAGGCTTCCTCATCCATTTGGTCAGAACTGACGGTGTACGCCAGCATGGGTGCTGCTGTTATTTCCAACTTGTTGATGACTGGGTCGCGCAATTCACCGGGTAAATCCGCACGGACGCGAGAAACCGCAGAACGAACATCGTCCACAGCCTCTTGGGTGCCTTTTTCAAGCCGAAATTCGACAATCAAACTGACCAAACCGTCTTGAATTTTGGTGGTGATGTGCTTGACGGATTGCAAAGTGGCGATGGAATTTTCAAGCTTGCGAGCCACCTCATTTTCCAGCTGGGCTGGGGATGCACCGGGTAAACTGGCAGTCACGGTGACAGTCGGCAAATCAATGTCGGGCAGGTTTTGGATTTTCATTTGCTGAAAACCAAACAGGCCCATCAAGGTGAGCATGAAAAACAGCATCACTGCAGGAATGGGGTTTTTAATTGACCATGTGGAGACATTCATTGCAGCACCCTCATGGCAGCACTTTCACTAAGTCGCCGTCTGCCAGAAAGGCCACACCGGATTGCACAATTTTGTCGCCTGCCTTCAAGCCAGACTTGATTTCAACCTTGTCCCCTTGCCGAGCGCCCACCTGCACTTTGATGCGCTGCGCGCGGGAGGTGTCTGCTGCTACTTTGAATACATAAGAAAAACCGTCCCTGTCCATCAGGGCGGTTTGGGGCACGATCAAACTGTTTTGATTGCCCAGCGTGAGTTTTCCTTTGACATACATGCCCGCTTTCAAACTGTTGTTGGCGGAGGGGAAGTCCACATAAACCAAGCCCACGCGGCTTTGCGTATCCACCGAGGGGGACACCACTCGCACCTTGCCTTGCACCGGGCCTTGTGCGGAATCAATTTGCACAGTTTGACCGGGCTTGACGCGGGTAAGGTCTTTGTCGCTGAGCTCGGCACGCCATTCCAAACGGCCTTTGCGCACCAGCTTAAAAAACTCCTCACCGGGGTTGGAAATTTTGCCGATTGAAATTTGACGGCTCACAATCAACCCATCATCTGGGGCTGTTAAAGCCGTGTTTTTGAGGCGAATTTCGCGCAAACGTACCTGCGCTTGGGCGGACTTCAAACGGGCTTGGGCCAGTTTTTCTGCTGCAAAAGTTTCATTGATTTGCTGCTGGCTAATTGCGCCCGGCTCTTTGATGCTGCGCACCATGTCGGCTGTGGCTTTGGCGTTGTCTAAGCTGGCTTGTGCTTCCATCAAAGCGGCTTGGCCTGCCAAAAGGTCTGCCTGTATGGTTTCAGCATCAAAGCGGGCCAATACTTGGCCTTTTTTGACGCTTTGGCCCACTTCGGCCAACACTTCGGTCACCCTCAGCCCGCTGGCTTCAGAACCCACGCTCATTTCTTGCCAAGGGGCAATGCTGCCATTGACTTGCAGGGTGTCGTCTAAATTTTGGGCAGAAACTGTAAGAAGTTGCACTGACAAAGAGGGCTTTGCTGCGGAGGGGCTCACCGCTGGCGGGCTTTGTGCATGGGCGGGTGCTAACACGCCCAAACTCACCGAAATAGCAACCCACGCCGCCATCGACGTAACATTACTGACAAGCCAACGGCTTGCCTTGTTGAATTGATCTTGTTGTTGCACGCGCAACCTCCTGACAACAGCACACGCTGAATGGTACTGATTGATTATATAAGCGCAATATGAGCATAAGCTTTACAATCGGTACAACTCTTACAATACCCGTATTTCCTGTTTAGCCAACATGTCCCAAAGCAGAGGCGTTTTTCTGTCCATATCAGCCTCCTTTCTGTTTGGGCTGATGTATTACTTCACTTCTTTCCTGCACCCTTTAAGCGGTGAGGAAATTTTTGGCTGGCGCATGGCCCTTAGCGTGCCCATGATGACGGTGCTGATGTTTGGTCTCAAAGACTGGCCTTTGGTGCACGCCATATTAGGGCGCTTGCGCAGTGAGCCAATACTTTGGATTGCCCTGCCCTTCAGCTCCTTTTTACTGGGCATTCAACTGCTGCTGTTTATGTGGGCACCGCTGCACCACTTGTCGCTGGACGTGTCGCTGGGCTATTTCATTCTGCCACTTAGCTTGATATTGACCGGGCGAATCGTGTTTGGTGAGCGGCTTACCCGGTTTCAGTGCGTCGCTGCCATTTTGGGATTTGTCGGTATTGCCAATGAATTGATTCAGGTGGGCACTTTCTCTTGGCCTGTGCTGGTCATTAATATTGGATACCCCATCTATTTTGTACTGCGCCGCAAACTAAACATCAACAACATGGGCGGGCTGTGGATTGAAGCATTACTAACACTGCCGCTGGCGCTTTGGTTTGTGTGGCAGGGCTTTGATCAGCAGAACCCATTTGCCGTGAATTCCAACTTGTGGTTTTTGGTGGCGGGTTTGGGTTTAATTAGCACTTCAGCGCTGATATGCCATGTCATGTCTAGCCGCTACTTACCCATGGGGCTGTTTGGATTGCTGGGGTATGTGGAGCCCGTGCTGTTGGTGGGTGTGTCACTTTTGTTGGGCGAAACCATTAAAGACCACGAATGGATGACCTTTATCCCGATTTGGCTCGCAGTTGGAATGTTGGCAACAGAAGGCATTCTTGAATTAAAGCGCAGGCATAAGCAATCCGAATGGGGTGCATAATCATCGCCCTTGTTCCATAACACCTTTTTGGTGCACTCCAATTTGGGTAATTGACGCACCACGGTATGATGCAGCGCACCAAGTTCGACCAACTTTTCCTCAAACTTGCCTAAATAACGCTTCAATTCAAGCCAAATCAGGCACCAATACATTGCAAACCACTCCCAGTATGATCTGGCACGGCTTTCGCTAATCACTAGGCAGTCACCACACAAGGAATTGCCATGGAATCCCCAAAAAAAACTGAAACCGCTGTAGATTGCGCTGCAAACACTGCTGTTGATGCAGCCACGGATATGTCGGGCAACCGCCGCACCTTCATCAAACAAACAGCTTCGATGTTCGGACTGGCTGCGGGGCTGGGGTCGATCGGTGGAATGGGTTTCCCTTCCATTGTGATGGCGCAATCCACCAAGCTGGAAACCACCAAAGCCAAACTGGGATTCATTGCGCTGACTGATGCAGCGCCGTTCTTTATTGCTGAAGAAAAAGGCTTTTTCAAAAAGCACGGCATGACGGACGTGGAAATCACCAAACAAACATCTTGGGGTACCACGCGGGACAACCTGGTACTGGGCTCGGCCAACAGTGGAATTGACGGGGCTCACATTTTGACCCCCATGCCTTACCTCATGACTGTTGGGGCCATTACCGCCAACAACATTCCAACGCCAATGTACATTTTGGCGCGACTTAACTTGGGTGGCCAATGTATATCTGTAGGTAATGAATACAAGGATTTGAAAGTCGGCTTAGATACGAAGGAATTCGCCAAAGCCGTGGCTGCAAAAAAGGCTACCGGTAAACCGGTGAATGCAGCCGTAACCTTCCCCGGGGGCACCCATGATCTATGGATGCGCTATTGGCTTGCGGCGGGCGGAATTGATCCGACGCAAAATATTTCTACTATTGTGGTGCCCCCACCCCAAATGGTTGCCAACATGAAAGTGGGCAACATGGATACCTTCTGCGTGTGCGAACCCTGGAACCTTCAATTGATTCACCAAGGTATTGGTTACACAGCCAACACCACCAGTGAAATTTGGGCGAATCACCCCGAGAAGGCATTCGCAATGCGCAAGGACTACGTGGATGCCAACCCCAATGCCACCAAGGCTTTGATGATGGCCGTGATGGAAGCGCAAATGTACTGCGAAGACCCAGCCAACCGCGAAGAAGTGGCCAAGATTTGCTCACAACGTAAGTGGATTAATGCGCCCATGGCTGACATTGTGGACCGCATGAAAGGCGACTTTGACTACGGCACAGGCCGCGTGGTTACCAACAGCCCGCACCAAATGCGCTACTGGAAAGACCAAGCTTCTTACCCCTTCCAGAGCCATGATTTGTGGTTCTTGATGGAGAACATACGCTGGGGTTACCTGCCGTCCAAACTGGACACCAAGGCTTTGATCAAGCAAGTCAACCGTGAGGACATCTGGAGGGCAGCGGCAAAAGACTTGAAAATTGCGGCAGCTGACATTCCAAAATCAACCTCACGCGGCGTTGAGAAATTCTTTGACGGAAAAGTGTTTGACCCAGCCAAGCCACAAGCCTACCTGGACAGTTTGAAGATTAAAACGTTGAAGGCGTAACATCATGATTAATACTGAGACGCTAGAGAAATTGCACCGGGAATCCCGAGCAAAAAAAACCACGCCATTGATGAAAACCGCTGCCTTCAAGAAAATTGAAAGCACCTTGGGCGATTTGATTCCACCGGTGGTTGTGATCGGTTTACTGCTTTTGGTATGGGAAATTTTATGCTCAGGCGCAGGCGCGCGCCTGCCCGCCCCGTCCAAGGTGATTGATGAAACTTGGGAATTGATTGTTAACCCATTCTTCAACAACGGCGGTAATGATGTGGGCATGGGCCTACAAATTTGGGCCAGCCTTAAACGCGTGGCATATGGCTACACTTTGGCGGTGATTGCTGGTGTTTCTTTGGGCGTTTTGGTGGGTCAATCCACCTGGGCATTGAAAGGCTTGGACCCCCTCTTCCAAGTGCTGCGCACTGTGCCTCCATTGGCTTGGCTGCCTTTGTCATTGGCTGGTTTTCAAGATGGCCACCCATCTGCAATTTTCGTGATTTTCATCACGGCCATTTGGCCCATCATCATCAACACCTCGGTGGGTATTCGCAACATTCCTGAAGATTACCGCAACGTGTCCAGGGTGATTCAGCACAACGGCATTGAATACTTTTGGAAGGTGATGTTGCCGGCTGCTGCGCCCTATATTTTCTCGGGCTTGCGCATCGGTGTGGGTTTGAGTTGGTTGGCGATTGTGGCGGCTGAAATGCTGATTGGTGGCGTGGGCATTGGCTTCTTTATTTGGGATGCTTGGAACTCCTCACGCATCAGCGACATTATGTTGGCTTTGGTTTACGTGGGTGTAGTGGGCTTTTTCTTGGACCGCTTGGTGGCTTTTGTGGGTAACAGGATTACACGCGGCACGAGTGCTGCCTAAACTGAATGCGGCCTAAATAGGAAATTATCATGAACGATCGATATTTAAGCATTTCCAAAGTTCACATGAATTTTGAGAAAAACGGCGTGACCAACCCCGTATTGAAAGACATCAATTTGGAAGTGGGTCGGGGTGAATTCATCTCCTTGATTGGTCACTCCGGTTGCGGAAAATCCACGGTACTCAACATCATTGCAGGCTTGTTGAAAGCCACTGAAGGCGTGGTGATTGTAGACAACAAAGAAGTGAATGCACCCGGCCCAGACCGTGCTGTGGTGTTTCAAAACCACTCGCTTTTGCCATGGCTTACCGTGTACCAAAACGTTGAGTTGGCTGTGGAAAAAATCTTCAAAAAAACGAAGACTTCCAAAGAACGCAAAGAGTGGATTTTGTACAACTTGGACATGGTGAACATGAGCCATGCGCTGGACCGCCTGCCCTCTGAAATTTCAGGCGGCATGAAGCAACGTGTAGGCATTGCGCGTGCCCTGTCCATGATGCCTAAGGTGCTGCTGCTGGATGAACCCTTCGGCGCGTTGGACGCCTTAACACGGGCCCACCTGCAAGACGAGGTGATGCGTATTCAAAGCGAATTGCAAAACACCGTGGTGATGATTACCCATGATGTGGATGAGGCAGTGCTGCTGTCAGACCGCATTGTGATGATGACCAATGGGCCCGCAGCAGGGATTGGCCAAATTTTGGATATCGATTTGCCCAAACCCCGCAACCGGATTGCTTTGGCGGATGACCCCAAGTACAACCATTACCGGGCTGAGGTGCTGAGCTTCTTGCATGAAAAACAACGCAAGGTGGATGACATTAGCCGCCACCGTGCGAAGTTGAAAGAGCCGGGGAGCAAGGTGGCTTGAGTGGGTAGTTAGGCGTTACAACATCAGGTTTGGATATTCAGTTTGAATTCATGTTGAGTGTTTAAAGTGTGATTCATGGATCAACACAAACACTCAACAGGAGAAATCATGAAATCCATTACTCGCACAACTACATTTGCAGCACTTTTCGCCCTGAATATCGGAACATTCGGAACTGCTGGTACCGCAATAGCCAGCGATGATCACAAGCACCACAACTCAATACAACATCAAGCTCAAACTGCAGAAATGGCCAAGCAGTTTGGCCTTATCTCTGAAGAGTCGGCAATACAAATCGCATTGAAATCTGCACCAGGCGTAGTGAAAGAGATCGAACTGGATGACCGAAAAAATGGCAAAGGCTGGAAATACGAAGTTGAAATTGTGGATGCAAATGGGCGCGAATGGGAAGTGGACATCGACGCCAAAACAGGGGCGGTGCTGAAGTCTAAGAAGGATTGGTTTTAAGCGAGGCCCAACTTAAGCTGACTCGCAAGCCTCCAAGTTGGGGGCTTGCATCGTAAGCAAGCTCGGCGTCGTAAAGTGTAGCAATGTCATGTGCCATGGATAAACCCAAGCCACTGCCTTTGGTTTGCTGGTCTGCCCTCACCCCTCTTGTACCAATCACCTCAAGCAGGTCCGCACTGGGAGGTAGTCCATCATCCTGTATAGTCAAACGCCCTGAAACCACAGAAACTACAATTTGCTTTCTTGCCCATTTACAGGCGTTGTCCAGTAATATTCCACCCAGCTCGAACAAGTCATCAGGGTCAACAGGCATTTTTACATTGGGGTCTGCATCCAAGGTCAGCACCAAAGGCTTTTCGGGATACAGCTTGGGCAAACTTTCAGTTAAAGCGTTCAGTATTGGCAGGGGGTCAGTCTGAAACTCTCTTGCGCCCTGCCCCTGAATACGCATGCGGCTTGTTTCGCGGTCAATCAACCGGGCAAGTTGTGAATTCAAGGCTTCAAGCTCGTTTTGAAAACCAGGTGGGGTACCTTCACTGCTGATTTGAAGCCGCCCCAAGTGGGTTTTAAGGCTGTGGGCTAAATTACTGGCAGCCTCCCGTGACCGGGATAAACGCTTGTCCAAAGCTGATAAAAGTCGATTGATTTCCTGAACCAAAGGTTGAATTTCCTGCAAAGGCACTTCATCCAATTGCAAAATATTGCCTGACTGCAATGCCTTTAATTGCTGCTGAATATCGGTCAATGGGCTCATGCTGTGAGCCACTGAATACCTTTGAAACATCAAGAAGCCCAACAGCACTAGGCTCGAGAAAATCGCGTTGTAAAGCTGCCAGCGGGTTAAATCTTGCTCAAACTCAGAAACATCTTCGGCAACCCACAAGCTAACCTTTGACCCTTGCTTTTGAAAGTCACGTGACGCGGAGTGCAATGTTTGTCCATCTGGGCCCATCCAGTAATTTTGACGGTAAACACTGGATTGCTTTGCCCAATCATGGTCCCAAACCGACCTGGACTCAAACAACTGGCCACCTACAATTACACGATAGTAGTGCCCGGAATAAGGCCTTTGATAAAGCACTGGGACTCTAGACTCATCAATGCGCCATTGCTTGCCCTCCCGCTGAAGCACACTGGTTAAAAGGTCCATCTGACTGCTTAAGTCATGATTGAGTTTGTTCTCAAACAGGCTGCGCATCACCAAGCTGCTTGCAAACCACTGGGCGATTAAAACCAAACACAGTGCAATTCCAAGCTGCCGATTCAAGCGCCCCTTTAAGCTGAAAACTTTCATACCGGCAGCTTTCCGAATACATAGCCTTGGCCACGCCGGGTTTGTATCAGGCCATCGCCTATTTTGGTGCGCAATCGGCGAACATACACCTCCAGCACATTGCTGTCTTTGTCGCTGTCCATGTCATACAAATGGTCAGTTAACCAAGACTTGGATAGCAAACGGTTGGGGTGCATTACAAATAAGCGCAAAAGGCTGAACTCTGTGCGGGTCAGTACATGAACATCACCTGTGGCATGTACCCTGACTGATTGGGTGTTTTCGTTTAGGTCCAATCCAAAATCATTCGCACGTGTAGGGTGTACACCGGCTTGAGTACCAGCGGTTGAAGATCGCTTGATGACCACGCTCATGCGAGCCAACAGTTCTTCAATTTGAAAGGGTTTGACCATGTAGTCATCCGCCCCCCTCTGCAAACCTGACACTTTTTCCTGCCATGTTCCGCGGGCAGTCAGCACAATCACTGGGAATGTGCACCCGTGCTTTCGCCACCACTCCAACAGGTCAAGCCCGGGTAGGTCAGGTAAGCCCAAATCCAAAATACACAGGTCATAAGGCTCTACACTCCCATAGTCGAAGGCCTGCAAACCCGATTGGACCCAATCCACGGCATAAGCCGACTGCTGGAGCTGCTTTTGCAACCCCGCACCCAAAACTGGATCGTCCTCCACCAATAGGATGCGCATCAGTCGTCTTCCTTCAACTTAATTAATGCGCCGCTGGATGCATTGATTTTCATTTCCCAGACTCGACCAGAATCCTCAATCAACTCCAGTTCATAAATCCAAAGCCCACTCTTCGATTCCAACTCAATGTCGATGACTCGACCAGCTTTGGTTTCACGGGCTTTCGACAAAATGGTTTGGAGGGGCAAAATTTTACCGGTCGCCTCTAGACGGCGAACTTCAGACGCAGACACATCCCCGCTGGCCTGGGCGTCAAGCGGGGCGAGTACACTCAGCAATACCGTTAAAACGAATGCATACATGGATACAAACCGATGGGGATCAAAACGACCCCCAATCATATCCAATCAATGTGAATTGAAACTGAATTGAATTCGATTCAATTGAGACTCAATTTATTTAGTCTTGTTAACCAACACCCCAAAAATAGCCGCAGTGATAAACGCAATCAAGCCGTAAATGGCGGAAGGAAGCGCCATTTGTGGATTGTTCAGCAACGCTGCGCTCATCGCAATCGTGATGGACAAGGTGCTGTTGTGGATACCAATTTCCATGCCAATGGCGGTGGCTTGGCGTTTCTCAATCCCTACGAATCGCGGTACAAAGTAGCCCACTGTGAGGCTAATAATATTGAAGGCCAGTACCGGTGCAGTCAGGGTCATGCCAGTAGAAGTAACCACATCCCATTGGGTAACCGCCACAATTCCAACCACAGCAAACAAGAACACCAGCGAGAAAATTTTAACCGGCTTGGTCATGCGTTCGGCAAAATTGGGGAAGCGTTTGCGCACCAACATACCGACCGTTACTGGCACCAACACAATCGCAAACACTTGCAGCACTTTGTCAAACTGCAAAGGCAACACGGTGCCCGCATCGTAAAAATGTGCAAGGGACAGGTTAACGATGAAAGGCAAAGTCAAAATGGCCAGTACTGAGGTCACTGCTGTTAGGGTGATATTCAGCGCCACATCCCCGTTGGCCAAGTGGCTATAAAGGTTGGCGGAGGTTCCACCTGGCGACGCCGCCAAAAGCATCATGCCCACCGCATACACAGGGGGCAGCTGGAATACATAGCACAGGCCGAAGCAGGCAATCGGCAGCACAATCAATTGGCACACCAAGGCCACAATCACGGCTTTGGGGTACACCAACACACGTTTGAAATCGGCAAGGGTAAGCCCAAGGCCCAAGCCCAACATAATGACGCCCAATGAAACGGGCAAAAACACGCTCAAAACAACGCTTTGGTTCAACTCTGTCTCCTTTTTTACTTTTCTAATTTGTTTTCAATCTTTTACGAGACATTACCATTCAAACAAGCATCGGGATTCACATCAAAGTCGTTTGCCTGACATAGACTGGATTCTCTACATTGCACATGATTTCACATGCAGAATAAGTGGCATCAATAGGAGTACAAGTCGTGACTACAAGCACAGCAAATAAAACAAAAAAGACAGTAAAAAACCCCACAGAGAAATTTAAAACAATTGAGATAGACGGAAAGCAGCGCTATTACGAGCCAGCCCCGGAAGGCATCAGCGTCAGCAATTTCAAGAAGGTGGTTGAAAGCCGCCGCTCGGTGCGCAAATTCACAGACAAACCCATACCCAAAGCAGTGTTGGACGATTGCTTGGACATGGCCTTACTAGCACCCTGCTCTTCCGGCCTTCAGCCTTGGGAGTTTTATGTGGTCAAATCCAAGGAAAAAAAGACAAAATTGGTGACGGCCTGCTTGGGCCAACTTGCCGCCAAAACCGCTCAAGAGCTAATCGTGTGCGTGGCCCGGACAGACAGGGTCAGCGAGTTTTCTAAAAAAATGATTCAAGACTGGCCCATGCCTGAGGTGCCAACCCTGGTGCGCAGGTATTACCAATTAATCCCCTACAACTACGCGCCGGGCCCGCTCAACAGCTTTGCGATGGTTAAAAAAGTAGCGTCTAACGTGGGTGGAATTGTGGCACCCTTGCCGCGCGGCCCTTACACCAAGTCTGAAGTGGAACTGTGGGCGGCCAAAAGTGCAGCTTTGGCTTGCGAAAATTTGGTACTTGCTTTCCGGGCACACGGCTTTGACACTTGCATGATGGAAGGCTATGACGAGGCACGGGTGCGCAAGCTACTGAAGCTGAGCGACGATGCCTTCCCAATCATGGTGATTGGTGCTGGCGAGCGGGCGGATGATGGCGTGTTTTGGCCGCAAGTCAGATTTGAACGCGAGTTATTTGTTCATGAGATTTGATTAGTTTCTCTTTTCTCCCGCCTTGTTCAGAAACCCCCACACGTCTTTCGCGACTCGGGGGGTGTCTTCAACCATCGGCATATGGCCTAAGTCTTCATACACTGTGGATCTGACGTTTCTAATGCCTTTCGTCCAGACTGGCAAAGAAGACACATCAACCAGTTCGTCCTTACTGCCCCAAAGCACCAAGACTGGGCTGCGCAATTCATCCAAACGGCTGTCCAACATGTCCTTTCGATGAAAGTCCCCAAAAACATGGGTCAACTGCTCACGCTGCTCGATGTATTGGTCAGCCAGATAGTCACGCACAGGCTGGGGCACATAAGGTGGCTTGCCCATGGACATGCTCAGTAGGGTGGCGAATTCCTCGCGGGTTTGTATTAGCAGCGGGTTTTTGCCCTGTTCCAGTACAACATCCATTTTGCTAGGCTTGGGTGGCACCACACCCGCGGGGCTTATCAGCACAACACTTTGGATGCGGTGCGGGTAGTTCACTGCCATTGTAGCGGCTACAAACCCACCCATGGAATGCCCCAGGACGTGGGCTTGCTCAATCTCAAGTTGGTTCATCAACTTCAGTAAAAGCCTGGCTTGCGCAGGCGCAGAATAGTCCCACTCCGGCTTAAAACCAGTGTCCCCATGTCCAGCCAAGTCTGGAATGTAAACCTGATAATCCTTGGAAAAATGCTTGGCAAACCGCAGCCAAGATTCTTTGTTGGCACTAAAACCGTGGATCAAAATGAGGACTGGCTTGGGCGTAGCAGCTGAATTGATCAAGCTTTCGGGTCGGCTCTCAGGCTGACTTTCAGGCTGACTTTCAGGCTGGTACACAGCCATTGGCACTCCATCTACCTCATACGTCGCTTTGTCAAACCCAATGGAATCACTTTCTGCGTGAATGGCTGTTTCATAAATCAACCGGCCCACTGTGGGGTAGGTGATTCCAGCCCACAGGCATCCAAGGCTGAACAGGGTTATTACAAAACCCAAAAACTTTTTCATAGGGTTGAGACACTTGTTTTCAAATCAGCGCCCATTGAAACATCAAACCATTCGAAGACTCAATCCAATGTAAAAAAGAATTAACAAAACTCACAAAAAATATTGAATAAACATGTGAAACTAGAGTAAGTTCTCTAAACAATATAGACCGAAACTTACAACAAAACTCGGCACAAGAGATACCCATCTATCCAGGAGACACACGGATGCGGCAAATCGAACAAAAATCGGCCCTCGGTCGGTTTGTAGAAGGCCTGACTGATGCATTTGCATTCCCACTGAAAACCTCCCATTACATTGAATTGGTCAATCCCCTGTGGACCAGCCATTCCATGCAGGCAAGGATTGAAAAAGTGTGGGATGAAACCGCCACAGCCCGCACTTTAACCCTACGTCCCGGTATGAATTGGCGGTCATTCAAACCTGGCCAGCATTTGCGCGTGGGCATTCCAATTGGTGGGCGGCACTTTACACGCACGTATTCGATTAGTTCAGCTCCGGAAAGGTCCGACGGGTGTTTCACCATCACAGTCAAAGGCATACCCGGCGGGTTTGTGTCCAACCACATCATCCGCAAACTGAAAGTCGGCGACTACATACCGATTGGTGTGCCGCAAGGCGATTTTTACATTCCGGATGCGCAGCCGGTTAAGCCTCTGTTTATTACAGCAGGCAGCGGCATCACGCCGATTATGAGCATGCTGCGCAGCTTGGATGCAGAAGAGCGCTTCCCCGACACGGTTCATATTCATTATGCACCGCACAACTACGATGTGATTTTTGGGGAAGAACTGGGTAATTTGGGTAAAAAATACAGCCGCTACAACCTAACCCGCATTTTTACCCGCGACCCCGGTGGCGAAGTAACAGAGGAAGGCCTGCGCAACCAGCATTTCACGCAGGCCCAATTGGAAAAAATTTGCCCCGACTGGCGTACCCGTGATGTATACGCATGTGGCCCACAGCCCTTGCTGGACGCGCTGGAAAGCTTTTGGGAAGCCAATGGCCTTCGACGCCAACTGCACACTGAGCGATTCCGCGCCGCGATTGCAGGAAGCAACGTTCCGGGCACGGCAGGCAAGCTGACCTTCTCCAAAAGCAAGGCTGTGTTTGACTCTGACGGGCAAATCAATATTTTGCGCTTGGCAGAGGACAACGGTTTAAACCCCGAGCACGGTTGCCGCATGGGCATTTGCCACGGATGCAATGTCAAATTAATGGAGGGTTGTGTGCGAGACCTACGCACCAATGAGTTGATACAAGAACAAGGTCAAACCATTCAAATTTGCGTATGCGCCTCGGTGGGCGACGCAGTGATTGACGCCTAACAGGGCACCGTTGGAACACCAGGAGTAACGAATATGGGAATGCCTACACATTTAAGCGCTGGCGAAATTGAAGAATTTGGCCGGGAAATGGATGCCATCCGAAATGAAGTGATGGACAGCCGCGGCGCCAAAGACCGCGATTACATTATGAGCGTGATCAAGTGGCAACGCTTGATGGCCTTGGGCGGTCGAATCGTGATTTTTTTGAGTTTGATTGTGTCCCCTTGGGGCGGGCTGACCATTGCCAGTTGGGGCGCTTTTGTAACCGTGCTGGGCTTGGGCGCCATCCTTTTGGGATTGGCCAAAATCATTGAAAACATGGAGCTGGGCCACAATGTGATGCATGCACAGTGGGACTGGATGCGCGACCCGCAAATTCAATCCAACACCTGGGAGTGGGACAACGTGTGCCCATCCGACCAGTGGAAGCACAGCCACAACGTGGTGCACCACACTTGGACCAATGTGTTTGGCAAAGACCCGGACATTGGCTACGGCGTGCTGCGCGTGTCTGCAGACCAAAAGTGGCGGGCCAAATATTTGGCCAACCCCATTGTTAACTTTGTATTGATGATGCTGTTTCAATGGGGCGTGGCCCTGCACGACTTGGAAGCCGACAAACTATTGGAAGGTAAAAAAGACATCAAAGAAGCCATACCCATGCTGAAACGTGTGTGGTGGAAAGTGGTGCGACAAGTACGCAAAGACTACCTGTTGTGGCCTGCATTTGGCGCACTCTTGACCATACCAGTTACTTTGGTGCTGGGCCTAGATGTGTTGGCCATCGCGGGCTATGCCTATCTATCGGTGGTGATTGGCAACTTCATCGCCAACGGCATGCGCAACGTGTGGTCCAACGCCATTATTTTCTGCGGTCACTTTCCTGAAGGGGTTCACCTGTTTACCAAAGAAGAAGTGGAAGGTGAAACCCGCGCTGCTTGGTATGTGCGCCAATTGCTGGGCAGTTGCAATATTGGGGGTGGCAAAATTTTCCATATTCTATCGGGCAACTTGAGCCACCAAATTGAGCACCACCTGTTCCCCGATGTACCCAGCAACCGCTACCCGGAAATGGCACCGCGCGTACAAGCCTTGGCCAGTCGATACAAACTGCCGTACAACACAGGGTCATTTGCTCGCCAATTTGGCACCACCACTTGGAAAATTTGGAGATTGAGTTTTCCTAATTAACTCATTAAGCAACCCGGAATAATCAACCGGTGTAATAATGCGGGGCTGAACTTTCAGCCCCTTTTTTTTAATTTGCCCGACCCTATGAATCAGAGACTTGAATGGTTAGATACTGCCCGCGGAGTGGCTGCTTTGGTCGTGGTTGCAATGCATGTGACAGAAATCTGGGCACCTTTTGCTCAAGCTCACCATTCGATAGCGAACGTAATGATACAAGCCAGCCACGGGTTTAACTTCGGGGTAATGGGGGTTTACCTGTTCTTTATTGTGAGCGGATTTGTCATCCCATTTTCAGTGCAAGGCCAAGGCGCAGAGTCATCAAAACAATTTGCAGTTCGGCGTTTTTTTCGCATTTTTCCGTTGCTTTGGATAAGCATCCCCTTAGGCGCGTTTACAAGTCATTGGTTATGGGGAAAGCCGTTTGGTGCAAGTGATTTCGCACTCAACGCATTGCTTGTTCCCAACTTTTTCAATGCGCCATTTGCCCAAGGTTTGTACTGGTCTTTGCAAGTCGAAATCCTGTTCTATGCAGTCGTTTTTACCCTTGTTTATTTCAAGATTTTTGATAAAACAAGGATCGCACTCTTAATGTTTGGCTCAGTGGGTGCAGCCTACGTGTTACAAAAATCTGGAGTTCAGCCAGATTCCAGCCTAGGTATCCCACTCTTTCTACTGATCATGTTGCGTCTCATTTTGTTGGGATGGTTGTTACGCAACTTCCTGATGAACAAAAACAGGAACTGGCTGGATACACTGGCAATGGTTCTTGTTATTGCTTATTTTTTGGTCAAAAAACCCATGGATGCCTACCAAATTTTCCAAGGGGGTGGGCAAGGGTTTCACCACCTGACTGAGACAGTTGCCATCGTGCTTTTTTTGAGTTTTTATGGCATGAATCTTCATAGCAAATTCTTCTTGTACCTGGGAAAAATAAGCTACAGCATTTACCTTTTACATCCTGTTGTGATGTACAGCATTTTCTATTGGGCACACCAAGAAAGTGGGCAGTGGATTAAACAATATGACCTGAGTTTGATGCTAGCAGTCACCATTTTTTTAACGCTGGTTTTAAGCCACATCACTTGGACTTGGGTTGAAAACCCCTCTCAGAAATTTGCAAGGAATCTCCTGAGGAAACGGGCCTGATCATTCACCCTTGGGGTTAGCCCTAGTGGGGTTTGTCACTATTCAGTTCAGGCTTGCTGGCATTCAAAATGAGGCACTGGTCAGAATATGACAAGGTTAGAAGCAGATTTCATATATTCCGAGGAGACAAGATGACGGATTCAGCAAAGAAGAATAAACGCCGGGACTTTATCAAAGGTGCAACAGCCACCGCAGTGGGAGCAAGTGCAGTCGGTTTCCCGATGATTGCCACAGCACAAACCACATCCCTGCGCTTCCAAAGTACATGGCCATCCAAGGACATTTTCCACGAATATGCAGTTGACTTCTCCAAGAAAGTCAACGAAATGTCTGGCGGCAAACTGAAGATTGAAGTGCTGCCTGCTGGTGCCGTGGTTAAAGCGTTTGACCTGCTGGATGCCGTAAGTAAGGGTACGCTGGACGGCGGCCACGGCGTGGTGGCCTACTGGTATGGTAAAAACCCAGCGGTAGCGCTGTGGGGTTCTGGCCCAGCTTTTGGTATGGATGCCAACATGATGCTGGCATGGCACTACTATGGCGGCGGCAAGGAGCTTTTGGACGACATTTACAAAAGCCTGAACCTGGATGTTGAATCCTTGCTGTATGGCCCAATGCCAACACAACCACTGGGCTGGTTTAAAAAGCCAGTGACCAAGCCAGAAGATCTGAAAGGCTTGAAATTCCGCACTGTAGGCCTGTCAATTGACGTGTTTACAAAAATGGGCGTTGCAGTGAATGCCCTGCCCGGTGGCGAAATTGTTCCAGCGATGGACCGTGGCCTGCTGGACGCGGCGGAGTTCAACAACGCATCATCTGACCGCTTGTTGGGCTTCCCAGATGTATCCAAGGTTTGCATGTTGCAGTCTTTCCATCAGGCCTCTGAGCAGTTTGAAATCTTGTTCAACAAGACCAAATACAACTCACTGTCACCCGAGTTGAAGTCCATCATCAAGCATGCTGCCGAAGCCTCGTCTGCTGAAATGAGCTGGAAAGCAATCGACCGCTACTCCAAAGACTATCAAGAAATGCAGAGCAAGCAAGGCGTCAAGTTTTACAAGACTCCAGACAGCGTGCTCAAAGCACAATTGAAAGCATGGGACGAAGTAACCAAGGCGAAATCCGCTGAGAACCCAACATTCAAGAAAGTGTTTGAATCCATGCGTGACTTCGCCAAGCGCACAGCCAAGTGGCAAAACGACACCACAGTCGACTACAAAATGGCATACAACCACTTCTTCGCTGGCAAGAAGTAATTCTGTGCCTAGCTAAAAAGGGGCCAACAATCGGGAAGCTGGTTGTTGGCTTTTTTTAAGACCTCGAGGTTTTAACTCATGCAATCCTTACTTTTGTTTATTGACAAACTATCCACCAAAGTGGGCCAAGCCTTCTCGTGGTTGATTGTCATTTTGACAGCCGTCATCGTGTTTGAAGTAGGTTCACGATACATTGCCAACCACCCCAACCCTTGGGTGTTTGATGTGACCTACATGCTTTACGGCGCATTGTTCATGATGGCTGGTGCTTACACACTCTCAAAAAATGGCCATGTTCGCGGCGACGTGCTTTACAGCTTTTTCAAGCCCCGCACCCAAGCATTTTTTGACCTCATTTTGTACATCGTCTTTTTCATACCTGGCGTTGTTGCTTTGTCTTATGCAGGTTATTTTTTCGCCGCTGAAGCCTTTGCGATTAAAGAAATGTCGTCTGTTACAGCCGATGGCCCCCCTATTTATCACTTCAAAGCAATCATCCCCCTTGCCGGTACCTTGCTGCTGTTCCAAGGCATCGTGGAAATTGTGCGATGCATTGTTTGCCTGAAAAATGGTGAATGGCCCAGCCGCGAAGAGGACGTCGAGGAAGTGGACGTGGACAAACTCAAAGCCATGGTTGGCAAACAATAATTAGGAAAAACCATGAGAAAAGAACTCTATTTCGGCCTGTCCATCATGGCCATCATCTTGATCGGGGTGGCGATTGCAATGCCCGCCCCTTCCGAGATGACCAATGGACACTTGGGCCTACTGATGCTCTCACTGGTGGTTTGCGCCATCATGTTGGGATTCCCCACCGCCTTTACCCTGATGGGAATGGGCGTGCTGTTTACCTATCTGGCGTATGACAGGGACATCACCAAAACGCTGGACCTGATGGTGCAGTCCACTTACAAGGTGATGACCAACGATGTGTTGATCTCCATCCCCTTGTTTGTGTTCATGGGCTACCTGGTTGAACGTGCAAACCTGATTGAAAAACTATTCAAAAGTTTGCATTTGTCCATGGCCCGTTTGCCGGGCGCATTGGCAGTGGCAACACTGGTAACCTGCGCCATTTTTGCAACAGCAACCGGTATTGTGGGTGCAGTGGTTACCCTGATGGGCTTGTTGGCGATGCCCAGCATGTTGAAGGCGGGATATGACACACGCTTGGCTGCTGGCGCAATCACAGCCGGTGGCTGCTTGGGTATTTTGATTCCACCCTCCGTGATGTTGATTGTGTATGGCGCAACTGCGGGTGTTTCTGTGGTGCAGTTGTATGCAGGTGCGTTTTTCCCCGGCATTATGCTCGCCGGTTTGTACATCGCTTATGTAATCATCCGCGCTTGGATCAACCCCAAAATGGCTCCCCCGCTGTCTGAGGAAGATCGCAGGGTTCCCCTCAGCCCAGTCATGTCTGCGCTTAAAAGCAGCTACACCACCAAGCGTGCCGTGTCTGCATTGGTAAGCGGTTTGCAAGGGCGTGCCAATGGCACATTGAGCACGGCGGACGTGGGCAAGCAACTCTTTATTGCCCTGCTGCCCGCGTTGTTTGTGGCCTTCATGTTTGGTTTGGTTTACACCAAATTAACTGCCCCCTTGCCAATCGCGGACGATACCTCTGGATTGGTGAGCTTTGACTCCAGCAATGCCGAAGCGATTTCATCCAGCTCGGATTTGGCTGAGCCACCTGCTGAAGGCGGTTTGGAAGAGCCCCCGATGGAAGCCACTGGCCTACAAGAGCCACCCGGTGCTGAGCCTGTTGCTGTTGAAGAGCCTGCCGCTGCGATTGCTGCACCCAATGCGGCAGAACCAAACTCTGCTGAACCAAACTCTGCTGAACCTGCTGCTGCCGCAGTCGCAGAAAACCCACCCCGTGACGCAGGCCAAAACTTCTGGATTGCAGCACTGGTGGCCGCCCTGTTTATGATCTACTTCTACATGAAGTTGACCTACGAGCGGTTTGAAGTATTCAAGATGTTGCTTGAGTCTTTCTTCCCCTTGGCCTTTATGATTTTGGCGGTGTTGGGTAGCATTGTGTTCGGCTTGGCCACTCCAACCGAAGCGGCTGCTGTGGGTGCTTTTGGGGGTTTATTCCTCGCTGCAGCATACAAGCAACTTAGTTTCAATGTTGTTCAAGAGTCGTCATACCTCACTGCAAAAACCAGTGCGATGGTGTGTTGGTTGTTCGTGGGTTCTTCGATCTTTTCCGCAGCTTTTGCGCTGCTGGGCGGTCAAGAGTTGATCGAGCAGTGGGTGTTGTCCTTGGGCTTGACCAAGCTGGAGTTTATGATCCTGTCTCAGGTCATCATCTTCGTGTTGGGTTGGCCGTTGGAGTGGACCGAGATTATCGTGATTTTCATGCCAATCTTCATTCCACTGCTTGGGCACTTTGACATTGATCCACTGTTCTTTGGACTGCTGGTCGCACTAAACCTGCAAACTGCGTTCCTGTCGCCGCCGGTAGCGATGGCTGCCTTTTACCTGAAGGGGGTATCGCCGCCCAGTGTGACGCTGAATCAGATCTTCTTGGGCATGATACCGTTCATGATGATCCAGATCTTCGCACTGATTCTGCTGTACAACTTCCCAGCAATTGGATTGTGGTTGCCTGAGGTGCTGTACAAATAAGATCGAGGTAGATTCAATTGAAAAAGCCCAGTGAAAATCACTGGGCTTTTTTTTATTTGAAACAAGTCCACTGATGGCTGGAAATAAAGTTAGGTTGGTTTGGATTGAATTGCTTGCCTTTCATTTGACCTGTCACTTGGCAACGCTTGAACTGCCCATCCAAATGCTTGACCAACCGGACCAAGCCCAGTTGGTAGTCACAGCGGATCGACACATCGCTAGCCCCTCCCGTTGCATAGCTGGAAAGGTATTTTCCGCTTTTGGAATGGCTTGTTGTGTCAGCCTGTTGGTCCGCATAAGGCTCATCATGCCCAAGCATGAGGCTGAAACCGCTCAGTTGGACCTCGCGAAGTTGAGGAACACCTGTCTTCCAACCCAAGCTCCCTAATTTGTCCTGAGTGGCTTTGTCTATTGCAACATCTTCAATCATGATTGTTGCAGGACACTCAAGTCGAGTGGTTTGCTCGGCTTGCAAACTTGCGCACCACAGGAAGGACATAAGGAGTATTGCCAGTTTATTCATAGAAATCACCTGGTTGATTTGGCTGTGGCTGAATTATTCAATGACTGAATAGGCATCGCCATTGTTACTGGCACTTGGCTTCGAACCTGCCGGCTGCGCATCCAAAAACCGGATATGGCGCTTGCTAATTAGTGGCTTCTGAATGTTGTCTTTCCATTGATCCATAACCCAAATCCCTTTGTCGTCCTGACCCAAATAAAAAGCGGCATGGTTACCAGTAGAGGCATTTGCATAGCGGCCTTTCGTAAAAGTTGCGATTGCAGTACCCACCGGCAAGTTGGCCCCCCTCACTACGGCACCTTCATTCCAACTTGAGGTGGGAGGAGCGATGGCGTAATGTTGAATCAATGCAACACAATGGTGAGAGCCCACCTTGGGCTTGTTTTGAAGCTCAATAACTTTGGAATACACGTAAGGCATGGAGGTGATGAAAAATGACGAAGGTGAATAGACTAGGTGCCCATAACCAGTCCGTCAAAACACTCACCCGGAATAAATCACTCCAAATAGGTAGCCCTCACGATCCACTGTTTGCTTTAGTCAGAATCCTTGCACTGCGGCTCAAATCCATTTAGTCTGGACAGCGACGTAATGCAACCGCCGCACCCATCAAACCGGGCTGCTCAGCCAAGGAAAGCGCCACAGGAACACCTGCAAGGTATTCAGTGAACCTACCCTTGTTGGTGAAATGGGCCATGAAATCGCTGGCTAAAAATTGATCTTGAATACGGGGCAAAATTCCACCACAAAGGTAGACACCCCCCATTGCCCCAAGGGCAAGTACCATGTCCCCGGCGTAATCACCCAACATGTTGCAAAAGCGATTTAAAGCCTGTTTCGCCAAACCATCGCCTTTCATTGCACCCTGGGTAATTTCTGCGGGCGTGCTGTACACAGCATCTAGACGATGAATTTCAGCGAGTGCTGAATAAATATTGACCAATCCCTGACCGCAAAGTACGCGCTCTGCAGACACGCGGTTGTTGTGGCGCTTCATCAAAATTCGAAGAATTTCGAGCTCCAATTCATCACGCGGGGCAAATGCCACATGCCCTCCTTCTGTGGACAAGGCCTGCCAGTCCGATTGACTTGGAATCAATGCAGAAAAGCCCAACCCCGTACCGGGGCCAATCACAGCACGGACTTCACGAGTCCACTGAAGTTGGGGTGTCAGGCTTAGCAGTTGATCCTGAGGAACATGCAGCATACCCAGTGCCATCGCGGTGAAATCGTTCACCAATCGGATTGCCTTTAAATTGAATTCCGTGCGCAACTCTTCGCGACTGAAACTCCACGGATTGTTCGTAAACTGAATTCGATCGGCATTCACAGGGCAAGCCAAAGCCAAGCAAGCTGACTCCAGATGAGCCACCTGCTGTCCTTCCAAGTAATGATGGATTGCAGCCTGAAGGCTAGGAAAGTCCGCGCAGTGGCGGGTTTCTATCGACACCAACTGGTTGCTGTCGCCCTGCAAAAGGGCAAGGCGGGCGTGAGTTCCCCCCACGTCACCCACCAAATGGTAAGCGGATTGGCTCATGACTTGGCTTCTAGGTTCATTCCGCTGGATTCACGCACAATCAACTGGGTTGGGAGACTGATCGATGTACACCCTTCCCCTTTGATTTGTTGAATCAGACTGTTCAACATGGCCGTACCGGCAAGCTCTACAGGTTGACGTATGGTACTGAGTCGAGGTCGAAAGTGCTTTGCAATTTCAATGTCATCATAACCAACCACTTGAACTTGGCCTGGTACGTCCAAGCCCAATTCATTCATCAAGGAAATTGCGGCAAAGGCCTGCAAATCAGAACTGGCAAAAAGGCCATCAAACCCAAGTGGCAGTTTTTCCAAACGCTTGGACAAAATAGCTCGGGCTGCTGAAGCCTCAAAGGGCAAGGACAAGGTTAGCCCTTCGGGCAGAGGGATTTTCAATTCAGTGTGGGCACGTACATAGCCTTGATAGCGGGCCTCGGCCTCGGGTAGTGTTACATCACCTAAAAACAGAATTTTTCGGCAACCTGAATTCAACAAGTGCACGGTGGCTTGATAACCACCCAGCTCATTGTCGCTACCCACCGAGCAATACAACTGCTGAGGCATTTTTGCCCCCCAAACCACCAAGGGCACTTTGCGTAAAGCCATGGAGTTGAGGTCATCATGGTGGTGCCACTGGCCGATCACAATTAATCCAGCAACGCGGCCACTTGTGTACAGGTCTGCGATGCTGACCATGTCATCTTCATCCACACGGGAGAGGAGCATTTCATAGTTTTGATCCGTCAACGCTGACGCCAAAACCCCAACCATACTCAGAAAAAATGGCTCGCTCAAAGCCTGCTTGGATTTTGAGTCATAAGGAATAACCACGCCAATGGTGCGGTTCTCGCCCATACGCAAGTTTTTGGCACCCACGTTGACGGTGTAATTCAGCGATCGCGCAAGTTCGAGAATTCGGGTACGAGTCTCTTCATTGATCAACTTGCTGCCAGACAAGGCGCGCGATACGGTTGCGGTGGACACACCGGCCAGTCTCGCAATGTCAGCCATTTGAAGCTTGTCTGCCAATCCCATACTCCGAATAAAAAATTAAAACTGAACCGCTACTTTACGTTAAAAACTGCCAGCCACAAATTCGCGATATCGGGGGCGTCAGATTTCAGTAATTTGAACTCACGAATGGCATCTTCGGACTTGCCCGCTTTGTAAAAACCCAATGCATAAGCCAACCGGGCGGAAGTTACCTCTGGCTTGCCTTGAGCTTGGGCCAAGGCAGTTTGAAGAGCTTCCAGTCCGGAATCCTTCTGCCCTTGCAACACCAAGTTATAACCTTCAGCAATCAACGCCGAGATGGGTTTCGACTTTGCATTTTTTGGTGCAGTGGCCTTTGATGTGACTTTCGATACGGCCTTAGCTTCAAGCGCTGCTACATCCTGTTGGATCAACCCTGCAATTTGCTTGCGCTTGTCGTTGTAAACTGCCTGCAACTCTTTGTTGGGCAATAAACCCAGCTGAACACCCGTGTCCAAATAATGGCCTGCCTCGACCGGAAATCCTGCTTTGATGGCCAGCTCTGCTGCATCAATGAACTCGCCTGGGTCTTTGAATGATTGGGTGGCCTGAAGCAGTCGGTAAAACTGGATCTCACCCAGTTTTTGAAATACACCCGATGCATTTTTACGATAAAGCAGATCAGACCAATAATCGGAGGAAGGGTAATATTGGACCAACTGCATCAATGCAGAAACATACTGTTTTTCCGCATCGGACTCGGAGGCGGAATGCGCATAGATTTTCAAAATATCTTCGCTGGGCTTGTTGCCAGAAGAAGCTTTTAAGTAATCCTCCACAGCACCAGCAGCTTCTACATACTTTTTAGCCAAATAGAGAGACTTCAGTCTAACTTCGAGCAAGCTCAAATCTTGTGGATTGGATTTCAAACCTGCTTCAGCCAGTTGGGCAGCATCCGCAAACTTCGACAGCTTAAAATTGGCCGTAATTAAGCTTTGCCTGATATACGGCTTTTCTGAATCTTTCAGAAAGGGACTTGACAACACAAGCCGGCCAGATTCGATCACTTGAGCAAACTGCTGATTGGACAATTCCGCACCAATCAGCAATCGGTGAATGGAAAACACTTCAAACTCAGTTAAACCCGAAGCGCCAAGGCCAGCCCTCAATACGGCTGCCGCAGGGCCAAATTTTTGAGAACCCAGATGATCGCTGGCCTGCTTTAAGACAGCACCTACAGATGGACTGACTTCAGGACCAGACCCTTGCGCCAAAGCTGAACGAACAAGCCCAAACGAGAATATTGGCACTATAGGCTCAGCTACTGCGCCTGATTTTTCATGGTTGGGATTAACAGCGACATCGCCAATGTTAAAACCCGCGCTCATACCCAAGGTCAGAATCAAGCACAAAGTTAGCTTTCCAATTACACCCTTATTGCACAAAACGTTCATTTCCCACAATCCCGATGTTGGTTACACCAATTCGTTGAGCCGATGCCATCACGGCCGCCACATATTTGTATTCAGTGGCTTTCTGCGGCTTGAGGTGAACCTCCGGCTGCTTGGGCAACTGGCTGATCGCTAACAATTTTTGCTCCAAAACTGTCCGGTTGGGCAATTGCTCTCCATCCCAAAACACTGCTCCACTTTCATCAATGTCGATCTTCAACACAATGGGCTTTTCATCCGAAGGCGGTGCCGAAGTGGCGGTGGGCATGTTCATGTTCACTGAATGCAACTGCACCGGAATGGTAATGATGAACATAATCAGCAACACCAACATCACATCAATCAGCGGTGTGGTGTTGATCTCCGACATCACCTCATCTTCACCGCCGCCGCCCGTACTCATACCCATGATTTATCTCCAATATGTAAAACAGTCAAACCCACCCACATCAACCTTTGGACGGGGGAATGGTGATGAATCCCACCTTGGCAATTCCCGCACGTTGTACGTTCAGAATGACCTTGGCAATGTGCTCATACGCAGTGGTTTGATCACCGCGGATGTGAACCTCGGGTTGGGGCTTTTTCTGTGAAGCGTCCTTAAGGCGATCAAGCAAATCCTGCTCTTCCTTGACGTACAACTCGTTCCAGAAGACTCGCCCCTGCGCATCCACCGCGAGGTTAATGTCTTCGGGCTTGGCAGCACGCACCTGATTAACTTCTTCAGGCAAATTCACTTTGGCTGTTTGCACCACCACTGGAACTGTGATCAAAAAAATGATCAACAGCACCAACATCACATCCACCAGCGGAGTGGTGTTGATGGTGGAAATGACCTCATCCTCACCTTTGGAACCGATGTTCATGCCCATGTTATTACTCCAGAAACTGGTTCGAAAATTTTGTTAGGCCGTGCGGGGCTTGGAACCACCCAGCAATACTTTTTCAAGGTCGGCCGAGAAGGCATGCACCTCAGCCAAAGCACTCTTGTTGCGACGGACCAGCCAGTTGTAACCCAATACGGCGGGAACAGCCACAGCCAAGCCGATTGCTGTCATGATCAAAGCTTCACCCACTGGGCCAGCCACTTTGTCGATGGAAGCTTGACCAGCAATACCGATTGCAGTCAACGCGTGGTAAATACCCCAAACCGTACCAAACAGGCCAATGAATGGTGCTGTAGAACCTACAGTTGCAAGGAAGGACAAACCGACTTGAAGCTTGGCGTGGATCTCTTCAAATGAGCGATTAAAGGCCAATTCAATCCATGTGTTTTTGCTGACTTCTTGAGCCAAGGCCCCGGTGTGCTCGCTGCTGGCTTCGATCGCATTTTCAGCCACAAAGCGAAATGCACCGCCTTCTTCCAACTTGGTCAATCCTTCTTTCAAGGATGCTGCAGCCCAGAAGTTTGCGCGGGCCTGCTTTGCATGGCTGAACATTTTGCGCTGCTCCATTAACTTGGTGAACAAGATGTACCAGCTACCCATGGACATGATGATCATGATGATCAAAGTACCCTTGGCAACAAAGTCACCTTGCGCCCAAATGGCGGATAGGCCATACGGGTTTTCTACCTCTTCTTTTTTAACCATGGCGGGCATGGGCGGTGCAACGGGTGCAGCCTCGGTGGTGGATGCTGCTGCAGGTGCAGACGCTTCTGTTGCTGCTGCTTGTGGCTTTTGATCTTGCGCCTGCACGGCGGAAAATCCGAGGCTCAGGCTCAAAGAGGCTGCTGCCAATACCTTCAACAGGATGTTTGATTTGCTTGTCATGTGTCTCTCCTGACGGAATTCAGTGTATGTAGTGTGTATTCAAAAATTGGCGCTTGCTTTTGCTGTTCTGATTCATTTGAATCATTCAAGTCGCCATTCGTATTTCATTTGTGCCCAAGCTTGCGTGGGTGTTCCGTCAGCAGTGCCTGGCTGGAATTTGCAAAGGCTCAAAGCCTGTCGAGCGGCTTCATCTAGGCGCGTGTAACCGCTTGAGCTCTTGACCTGACTGTCAATCACGTTGCCATCTGCAGCAACCAAGAAGCGAAGAACCACTACACCCTCTTCCTCTTCCCGACGTGAAATGGACGGGTACACTGGTTTGCGGCAGTTCTGCGCAGCATTAATGACCGGGGCCACTAGAACTGGATCTTTTGCAGGTGCAGGTGCGGCCTTAGGTGCCTCAGGCGGGGGCGCCTGATTCGAAACTGTAATACTTGGAGCCGGGTTCGCAGGCGCTTGCACAGCCACTTGCACAGGGGGTACATACGCAGGTGGAGGCGCTTGTTGCGGCTGGGGCTGAGCCACAGGCTCAGGCAATTTGGGTTTGGGTGGGGGTGGAGGAGGAAGCTTTTTCAACTCCTCGATGATTTTTGTTTCCAGTGGCGCTTGCACCACTTCAACGACCTTGCGTGCCAACCCAGTCATCAATGCATACACAACACCCACATGCAAAAGCACGACTATGCCGATACCGACATATTTGCGTTTGGGATCTTGTTGAGTTTTTGAAAAATTCATTTTGAGATTCGCCTTGCATTCAGGTTAGAAAGAGGGCCAAAAGGGGCCGACCTTGTGGGTCGGCCTTCAAAGTCTCTACCTTGGAGGGTGAGACGAGCAATCAACCTTCAAACCGGGGTGTCGATCAGAAGGCGTACTTCACTGTTGCCTTCACAGAGCGACCATTGATCGAGCGTGCTGCCAGACCGCTGCCTTCCACTTCCGTGTAGCCCAACTGGTCAAACAAGTTGTTTGCACTCAGGCTAATCGTTGTGGCTTTGTCGTACTTGAAGTCATAAAAAGCATTCACCACATTGAAGCCGTCCATCTTGATGGTGTTGGCATCATCACCAAACGAATCGGTGGTCCCAATCAAAGCCACACCTACCGTATTGCGGTCGTCAAAGGTGTAAGACGGTGTGATTTGATAAATCACGTCTGCTTGACGGCGGGGTGTTTTGCCTACGGTGGTTCTGTCATTTGACGCTGCAATTTCCGCGTCGGTGTAAGTCAGGCCACCTTGCACTTTGAATCCGCCCGCGCGGTAAGACATTTCCAATTCCACACCAGTGGCGTCATACTCGTTTTGCGAGAATGTATTGGTTGTCGCTTCGTAGTTGGACTCTTCTGTATTGGCTGTAAACACAGTGGCAAACAAGTTGAACTTGCCTTGGCGATACTTCGCACCAAACTCGTTCTGCATAACCTGATTGATTGGCACGGTGTTGCCGTCCAGTGTGTTGACTGAGCCATACAAAATGCGATCTGCATTGAATGACGTGCCTTTGCTGGTGCGGCCAAACAAAGACAAATCCTTCGTCATTGCATAGTTTGCACCCACAGAGTAGGACACCTCATCGACCTCATAATCCACAGCATTTCGCGTACCGGTGGAGAATCTGCCATTTGGTGTTGAGCGTGTATCGCCTGCAATGTAGTAGCCAGAAGCATCTTGATTGTCAAAGCGCACGCTGGTGTCAAACGTCCAGTTACCGACCTCATAACCCAAGCCCAGGTACGGAGCTGTCGTGGTGTATTGCACGTTGTAGTCGCGCATACAGCATCCACCAAATGTGGTGGTTGCATTGCCATCCGTCAATGTGGTTTGGTTGGGGTTGCGCACCAACAGGTCAGGGTTGTCACCCTTGGCTTCCAAAATGTACTGGTTCCAATACCAAGTCAGGGCCATGTTTTGTACGGAGGTGTACAAACCAGCCGTGGTGGTAATTTTGGACTTGTCGTCCAATGTGAATGACTTGGATGCCTTCAAATCATTGACTGTGTTGCCCAAGTCATTGATGGATGTGTTGAACATCACCGCTTTGAATGCATCACCTGTGTAGGCCTGGCCTTTTCTGGTGCCTGTGCCGTAAAACAACTGGTTGCCTGCACCTGCAATTGCAGCGGCTGACTCCACACCTGATGGTGGGAACAAGCCCATGAAGCGCCCGGAATTGTCGCTGGTGCGGAACTTGTCAGTCACGTTCCAGCCGCTTGGCAAATTGAAGCTGGCCTCAACGCCCACCGTGCTGCTTTTCACGCGCAGTCCATCACGTGGGTCGGTTCCCACTGTGTTGTCATTTCCATCTACAGTGCGGTCTGGACCAAACTTGCTGCTGATGAAGAACGCATTGCGAGGGTCGATACCCGCCACTTCCTGGATTTGTCCATTCACTGTTTTGACCGGAACGGGCAGGAATGTGGGAGCCTTGTCGTCTAGCACTTTGGCGCTGAATCGAATGTATCCATTGTCCAATTCGCGAGTGATGTTACCCGCAATTTGGCCGCCCTCTTCTGCATTGAAGTTTGCTTCGCGAGAGCCCTCACCCACGCGGTAGAAACCACCAATCTGGAAACGAGTTTTATCGTTGATTTTTCCGCCGTAGGTGAGGTCATAACGGGTTTGGTCAAAATCAAGACCTTTGGTCAAAGCAACAGAGCCACCCTCAATTTCACCTGTTTTATTGATGAAGTTGATCACACCGCCTGGGGAGTTGGTAGCCATTGTGGAGGCTGAACCACCACGCACAACTTCCAAATAATCGAGGTTGGAATCAACTCGCAAAAATGAATCGGGCGTGCCAAAAGCAAAATCGCCAAACTGCAGAATCGGCAGGCCGTCTTCTTGCAACTGCACATAACGTGCACCACCAGCAGAGATGGGAACACCACGCACGGTCAGGTTGGCATTGCCTTCACCACCGCTGGACTCAGCACGGACGCCAGGGATGGAGCGAAGCACTTCAGCAGCATTGGTGGGCGCTTGTTGAAGAATCTGGTCGGCATTCAAACCGGACACAGACACTGACTGCTTCATTTTGGAAACTTTGGTCGTTGTTGCTGTAACCACAACCGAATCCAGCTTCAAACCATCAGCGGCGTTGGAATTGTCTTTCTGAGCGTCCTGCGCCAGGGCAGAACCCATTTGTATTACGGCAAGGGCCACAGCGGCGGCCATGCGGGATGGTCTGGGGAAGTTATGCACTTTCTTATGTCTCCTTGGTGGTGAATCAACCCTGCACGATAAAAAGCAACAGGACTTGAAGCGTGACTATACCCATCTTGCAAACGATTGCAATAGACGAAAACATTTCACAATTAAATTGATAATTTTCAATATTGCAATGCAGCAGAGATTCGGGGTATACCCTATTAGAGCAATGACTCTAAAGCCTTCCGAGGCAAATTCGCCATAAAAACAAACAGTTTTAAGCGAACAAAGCGCCTGATTTTGATGCACTGCATAAACTCTTAATGACTTTTTGGTCATATTTTTATTATCAATAGATTCATAGAGTTACTGTGATTTTTCAAGGGCACAGAAAATATTTTGTTAACTATCGTAACTTAATGCAAACGATTGCATTTTGAAAAGGTTGTGCTACATTGGCTCCATTCCGATGGCTTCAGATGACCATGACAACAGCACAATCACCCTCTGCAACCGAGTCCTTCATCAGGAATCGCTTGATCAATGTTTACAAAGACCCAGCGCGGGTAGAGCCTTGTTTGACAGCCTTGCTAGCATTGGTAGAGAAGCGGGTTGCGGAACGTTCAACTGAGCTGAAAAAACTGGATGCTGAGCGGGTTCAAAATCCCAATTGGCATTGCAGCAACCGGATGATGGCTTACAGCGCTTACGTGGATCGATTCGCTGGGAACTTGAAAGGCGTAAGCCGAAGAATTCCCCATTTGAAATCAATGGGTGTGAATTATTTGCATCTACTCCCCTTCCTAAAGATGCGCCCCGGTCAAAGTGACGGAGGCTTTGCAGTGGAAGATTTCCTGCAGGTAGAGCCTCGTCTAGGTACCAATCAAGACTTGTTGGATTTAACTCAAGAACTTCGAGCCAATGGCATCAGTCTGTGCTCGGACTTGGTGCTTAATCATGTTTCCGATACCCACGCTTGGGCTCAAGCCGCGCGCCTGGGTGATCGAGAGGCACAGGCCATGTTTTATTGGGTAGATGAGGCTCAGCGCCAAAGTTTAGAAGCCCATTTGCCGCAAATTTTCCCCCAAACTGCGCCGGGTAATTTTGTGTGGGTGGAGGAGGTACAAAAGTATGTCTGGAGTACTTTCTACAATTACCAGTGGGACCTGAACTACAGCAACCCGAATGTATTGGTTGCCATGGCAGACACACTGCTGGCACTGGCCAACATGGGTATTGAAGCGTTCCGACTGGATTCCGCTGCATTTTTGTGGAAGCGCGACGGCACCAATTGCATGAACCACGCCGAATGCCACTGGATCCTTCAGTGCCTAAGGGCAGTGATTGACTTGGCGGCACCCGGGGTGTTGTTAAAGGCTGAAGCCATAGTACCCACCGCTGAACTTCCACCCTACTTTGGGCAAGGCGATGCGCAAGGCCGAGAATGTCATCTGGCTTATCAAAGCAGCATCATGGCGGCGAGTTGGTACTGCCTTGCCAATCAAGACGCAAGCCTATTGAACAAGATGATCCGTGAGTTGCCCAGCATGGCAGCGGATACCACATGGATCAGCTACATTCGTTGTCACGACGACATAGGCTGGAATGTACTTAAACCCGAGTTGAATGCCCAAGGGTACAGCAAGCTTCAATTTGCTTCGCAATTTTTCAGTGGCAATGCGCCGGGCAGCTATGCGGATGGCATTAGTTTTCAGGCAAATGACCCAAATGCTGTTCATGGCACAAATGGCATGTTGAGCGATTTGGTCGGTTGGAAAGACGAGCAGGACGAGCACGGTTTTGCGCGCTATCGACTGCTGATGTCTCTGGTTTTTGCCAGCGCTGGCATACCCATGATTTATATGGGTGACGAACTTGCTCAAAGCAACAACAAGGATTACGGAACCCCGGAAGATTGTGTGGACTCACGCGACATTCATCGGCCTGCCATGGATGAAGACGCTTTGAACAAGGCGCACAGTACGCCAAACCCATCAGAAACCGCGGAAAGAAGCGTCAGGGCAATCCACTGCATCAGAAGTCTTCGAACAATACAAAAGACACATTTGACAGCCAACAACACCAGTGAACTCCAACTATTGGAACCGGAAACAGCACATCCCGGGGTGTTGGCGTTCAAAAATGGTGAGGTGATCTGCCTGTTCAATTTCTCTGCGGAAAAAGCGGATTGTAGGCTCAGTCTTGGTCAGCAGCTTTACACGGACCTGCTGAATCCCGGACAATCCGTGGATTGTTCAGATGGATTGATATTGGAACCTTGGCAGACCCGCTGGCTTAAGCGCACTGCTTCCCAGGCCTCCAACGGTCTCTGAACCTCATTGAAGTCATTTTGAGGATTGACCATGCCCGTGATTCAGAACTCTACATCGCCTGTAGCCGCAAAGTCTTCACCAAACCCGACCCAAGTGTTGGTGATTGGGGAGGCCTTAGCCGATGTTTTTCCAACAGAGGTCATTATAGGTGGGGCCCCGTTTAATGTAGCCCGCCACTTGGCACAGTTGGGCTGCGAATCGCATTTGATGTCCCGGTTGGCACAGGATGAAATTGGCCATGCGATTGTAGAAAGCGCAAAGCAATTTGGTGTGGGGCTGAGCCTAACCGCACAGGAATGTACAACACCTTCTGGAAAAGTGGCTGTGCGCCTCGGTGCTGACGGATCCCACCAATTTCAAATCGAAAGGCCGAGCGCTTGGGACTTTATTGACGCCCCACCCCCAGCTTGGTTTTTAGACAATCCTGTCAAGGCCATTGTTTTTGGGACTTTGTCTGTGAGAGGCAATCACAGCCGACTTGCTTTGGACGATCTACTCAAACAAGTGAGAAGCATGCCAAGCCGTACAAGGCCACTGGTGGTGTGCGATTTGAATTGGCGCAGTGGGCACACACCCATAGATGTGGCAGTTGATTTTGCAGTACAGGCAGACTGGCTCAAACTCAGCGAAGAGGAATGGTCTCTTCTGGCTCAATATCTGAGCCTGGATGAAAGTGAACCCGATGCCTTGCTGGATTTGTACTCCATTCAACAACTCATTATTACACGCGGCGCTGAAGGCTATGTGTGCTTCGGTAAATCCGAAAAAGAAGATGATTTGATCTGCATTGAAGGGCCAGCAGCACCCATTAACCACCTGGTGGACACGGTCGGTGCGGGAGATTCCTTTTTGGCTTGTACTTTGGCTACGTATTTGCAAGGCCAACCATTGCATCGCGCATTGGCTTTGGCAGCCGAATTTGCCTCGGCCATTTGTGGTGTAAGGGGTGCCGTACCCCCAAACCTTGATTTCTACAAACCATTCCAACAGAGACTGGTTTCATAAAACACTCGGAGACATCCACACATGAGCAGTATTTCAAACCCAAGCACCAGCAGCCGGAATGAGGGCAGCAGTATCCCTAAACCGCGGCTGAGTTTGTCCCAAATCATTAATATGAATGTGGGATTTTTCGGCATTCAGTACAGCTTTGGTTTACAGCAAAGCAATATGAGCCCGATTTACAACTACTTGGGTGCAGATGAAGCCTCACTGCCGCTGTTGTGGCTGGCTGGCCCAATGACTGGGTTGATTGTTCAACCCATTATTGGCTCCTTGAGCGACCGCACAAGCAGCCGCATGGGCAGGCGCACGCCCTACTTTCTAATTGGCGCGATATTGTGCAGCTTGAGTTTGTTGGCCATGCCTTACAGCTCTGCATTGTGGATGGCGGCTAGCTTGTTGTGGATACTGGATGCAGCCAACAATGTAACCATGGAACCTTATCGCGCGTTTGTCAGCGACAAGTTGCGTGACGAACAACAAGGGACCGGGTTTTTAATTCAAAGCGCAATGACCGGGCTGGGTCAAACCTTGTCCTATTTAACACCCACCATCTTGGTGTGGATAGGCTTGAACAAAGACGCCGTGGGTGCAAACCACATTCCCCAAATTACGGTGACTGCATTTTTAATTGGTGCGGTGTTTTCTGTCGTGTCGATTGCATGGACGCTTAAAACCACCAAAGAACACCCTCTGAGCCAAGCTGAGTTGAATTCCATGCGGGCCAAGAGTAAAAGTCCCACAGCCATTCTTGCCGAAATCGTAGAAGCCTTTCGCGACATGCCACCCACCATGCGCCAATTGGGACTGGTGATGTTGCTGCAGTGGTATGGCATGTTTTGCTATTGGCAGTACATCACCTTGTCGATTTCAACCACTCTGTTTGGCACCACAAACCCCACCTCGCAAGCCTTTCGGGATGCGAATTTGATCAATGGTCAAATCGGCAGTTTTTACAATCTGGTGGCCTTCGTCAGTGCCTTGGCCATGATTCCTGTCACCCGCAAGTTTGGCCCCAAACTGACCCATGCAGCCTGTTTGGTTGCTGCGGGCGTGGGCATGATGTGTATCCCGGAAATCAAAGAGCAACACCTTTTGTACATACCCATGGTGGGAGTGGGCTTGGCCTGGGCCAGCATCATGGGTAACCCCTACATTATTTTGGCCAAGAGTATTCCCGCAGAACGTACCGGGGTGTACATGGGCATATTCAATATGTTTATTGTGGTGCCCATGCTGGTGCAAATTGCCACCTTGCCCTTGTATTACAAATCACTTTTGTCCAGCAACCCCGAGAATGTCATTCGACTTGCAGGTGGGCTTTTGATACTCGCTGCTGTGGCGATGTTGAAAGTGAGGTTGGATAAAAAGTAGCCGCTTGTTACTCAATCTGATGCAAAAAAACTTAGCCCCCATTGGGGCTGAGTTGTTAAATGGGGCTAAGTTGCTTATAGGGGCTAAGTTATTTCTGACGCGCAGAGGAAACCTCTATTACACACTGTCTTCAGCCCACAAAGCGCCACTTCTCAAAGCCATTGCCGTCGCAGAAGATGGGCCATAGGTGCCACTGGTATAAGGTGAAGGCTCAACACCCGCACGCTTCAAACCATTGAGCACATTGTCGGTGAATGCCCACTGGGTTTGCACTTCGTCACGACGCAAAAACAGGCCCAATCGACCACGCAAAATATCGGAAATCAAACGCTCGTAGGCATCGCGCACAGGAATGCGCCAAGTGTTGAAAAAATCCAGATCGAGACTCACAGGCTTTAAGCGCTCACGTTCACCCGGTGTTTTGGCCAAAAGGCGCAATTCAAGCTTGTCTGCTGGTTGCAAATGAATAATCAACTGGTTACCCGTCCATTGCCCACCCACAGGCTCAAACAAGGGCTTGGGCACATCACGGAATTGAATCACAATTTCTGCAAAACGCTTGGGCATGCGCTTACCAGTGCGCAATAAAAACGGAACCCCAGCCCAACGCCAAGTTTGAACTTCAGTGCGGAAGGCCACAAAGGTTTCGGTGGTGGAATTGGGATTCACGCCCTTTTCTTTCTTGTATTCCTGAACGGGCTGCCCTTTGACATAGCCCTCCCCATATTGACCGACCACAATTTCTGGCGTGCCCGTGATTTGAGGTACTTTCAATGATTTCAAAACTTTCAGTTTTTCATCCCGAAGGGAGTTGGCTTCCAGCGAGACTGGGGGCTCCATCGCCACAATTGCAAGCATTTGCAACATGTGGCTTTGCACCATGTCACGGATGGCACCGGCATGTTCATAAAAACCGGCACGCTCCTCGACACCTAAGTCTTCGGCTACTGTAATTTGTACGCTGGCCACATGTTCACGGGTCAACAGCGGTTCAAAAATTCGGTTGCCCAGGCGCAAAGCCAATAGGTTTTGAACAGCTTGCTTGCCCAGGTAGTGGTCGATTCGATAAACCTGAGATTCATCCAACTTAGCGGCTACTGCATCTTCAATCGCAGCAGATTCTGCGGCATTGAAACCCAATGGTTTCTCCAACACAAGGCGAAGGCGGTTGGGGTCACGAACAGAATCCAAACAAGACAGTAGGTCGGCAAATCGTGACGAAGGCAGCGCCGCATAATGCACATGAGGCTCAGGCAGGCCTTTGAGGCATTCGTCCATCTTGGCTTTGGCATCGGCCGCCCCCAGGGTGATGGGTAAAGTTCTCAAAAAAGGCTTCAACTTGCCTAGATTTTTGCGCCCTGCCTCATCCCCGGCATTTTTGAGAAAGGCATCGACGCCTGCCAATGCCTCGTCAGGAGTTTGCTTTTCTCGCTGTGAAAAAACCACTCGCGCATGCTCGGAAAAATAGCCACGCTCTGCAAGATGAGCCAAAGCTGGAATGATTTTTCGCTTGGCCAAATCACCACTGGCACCATGCAATACAAAGGTGAAATCGCCCGCACTTCCTTGCTGATTCATTCCAGACTCCCAAAGAGGAAAACAAATTACATTGATTGATTATTATATGTAATTATGTTACAAATAGAAACCAGTCGCAAGCTAATTCAGTGAGTAAAAACATGCACCCCACCCTGCTTCAACTTCAAGAAAAAATTGAGAAGCGCTCAGCCCAGTCTAGGTCTGAGTATCTGGCAGATCTGCCTGCAAAAACAGCCAATCGCCAGGTGATGGGATGCGCCAATTTGGCCCACACCACAGCCGTTTTTCCATCGGCCACCAAGCGCGTAATTTCATTACACCAAGCCCCGCATTTGGGCATCGTAACAGCCTACAACGACATGCTGTCAGCGCACCAACCCTTCAAACATTACCCGGATTTAATTGCCCAATATGCAAGAGAACTGGGTGCTACCACCCAAGTGGCCGGCGGCACGCCCGCCATGTGCGATGGGGTAACTCAGGGCCGGGAAGGCATGGAGTTGTCCCTGTTCTCTCGGGATGTGATTGCCTTGTCGGCCTGCGTGGGTTTGTCCCACGATGTGTTTGATGGCGGCATTTTGCTGGGCATTTGCGACAAGATTGCGCCGGGCCTTTTGATTGGTGCTTTGGCTTATGGGCATTTACCCTTTGTGTTTATCCCCTCAGGGCCTATGCACTCGGGTTTGTCCAACCCGGAGAAGGCCAAAATTCGCCAACTGGCCTCCCAAGGCAAAGCCACTCGTGAAGTGCTGCTGGAAGCCGAGGAAAAGGCCTACCACAGCCCTGGCACCTGCACATTTTATGGCACAGCCAATTCCAACCAATTGATGCTGGACTTCATGGGCTTGCAATTTCCGGGTGGGGCTTTTGAGTTGCCCGACAGCCCTCAGCGCAAAATGTTGGTCCAAGAAAGTGTACGGGCCATTGAAAGTGCAACCCGTAACCCAGCATTAAGCATGGCACAGATTGTTAACTCCTCTTGCTTGTTGAACGCCCTGGTGGGTTTGATGGCTTCTGGAGGTTCAACCAATCACACCATCCACTGGATTGCGGTGGCACGCGCTGCGGGTTACTTGATTGACTGGGATGATTTGAATTTGATTTCCAGCGTCACTCCACTGCTGACCCGCGTGTATCCGAACGGCACGGAAGACGTCAACGCATTTCAAGCTGCTGGGGGTACGGCCCGTTTAATCAGCACCCTGATTGATGCCAAGCTGCTGGATGGAAATGCCATGACGGTGTGGGGAAAAAGTCTAGGCGACACGGTAGGCGAAGTGTTGCCAGTTACCGAAACATTCTCAGTGAAAAAACCCGACGCCACACGCAACACGGAAGTGCTGCGAGAGTATACAGACCCCTTCCAAGCTGACGGCGGCATTCGTTTACTACAAGGCAATTTGGGCCGCAGCGTGTGCAAAGTGTCTGCGGTCAAAAAAGAGCACCGAGTGGTGCATGCCCCCTGCCGCGTGTTCACAGACCAACTGGATGTGATTGCAGCCTTTGAGCGCGGTGAGATGAATCAATCCATGGTGGTGGTTGTGATTCATCAAGGCCCCCGGGCCAATGGCATGCCTGAACTACACAAACTGACGCCTGTACTGGGCATTTTGCAAGATCAAGGTCATTCGGTGGCCTTGGTGACGGATGGACGGATGAGCGGTGCTTCTGGAAAGGTACTCGCCGCCATCCATGTATCCCCTGAGGCTCATGCTTTGGGCCCGATTGGTTTGTTGCGTGATGGGGATTGGGTTTATGTGGATGCGGAACAAGGCACCTTGTCCACCGAAGTGGATTTGAGTCAACGTGAACAAATGCCCGCACCCAGAAGATCAGGTAGCCATGGCCGCGGCTATTTCAATAACTGGAAATCCATGGTTGGAACTGCAGAGGAAGGCGCAAGTAACCTCTTTCACACTGCGCCGCAGTGAATTCCAATCATCAGCTTCAGGAAAAAATTCAAGGTACAAACATGACTATTCAAACATCTGGTATTTCATCCCCTGCGCAATCCAATACACAATCCACCACACACGCTTGGCTGAGGGCCGGTGTGCTGCCCGTCGTCGTCATTGACACCGTGGAGCAAGGTCTGCAAGTGGCCGAGGGCCTAATCGAAGGGGGTATTGCCCAAATTGAAATTACGCTACGGACTGAGGCTGCTTTGCCAGCCATGCGGGCAATTGCAAAAGCATTTCCAAGCCTTCAATTGTCTGCCGGTACGGTAATTACAGCCGAGCAATTTGACCAATGTCATGATGCTGGGGCTACGCTATTTATTTCTCCGGGTTTGACTGAGGCGCTGGCATCCCATGCCATCAAGCACAATTACGTGTGGGTACCCGGTGTGGCCACAGCGTCTGAAATGATGCGTGCGCTGGAATTGGGCTTTGACTTTGTGAAGTTCTTTCCTGCCATGGCAGCCGGTGGCCCCAAAGCCTTGCAAGGCATTACTGCACCACTCGCTCAGATGACAGTGGTTCCTACAGGTGGAGTGACGCTGGACAATTTGAAAGATTGGGCCAAAGTGAAAGCGGTACCAGCGGTTGGTGGATCATGGCTGACATCCGGCTTAGAGCACATGAAATCCATCCCTCAAGAAGTGGCCCAGCGCACACGCGAGGCAGTAACAGCATGGGAACAAGCAAGGAATGAAGCATGAATACATTGACTGCCTATGCACCGGAACTGGATACCTTCAAGACGCTTGAAGATGGACCACTTCACATAGACACCAGCAGGCAACCCTACACTGCATCCTTGCTGGATGAAACTTCCTATGTGTTAGAGAAAAGTCGGATTGCGCTGTTTTTCGATGCGATGTTCAAAGGCCGAGTGGTCAATCCCTCTGAGAACCGAGCAGCAGGTCATTGGACCCTACGGGCTGCGGGCAACTTGGATTTGTACCCTAGCGCAGTGCGCCTTATGCACAACCAGCGTGATGAAATTTCCCACGCACAAATGGTGCAGGCCCAAATGGAGCGATTTGTGGAACAGGTGCGCCAAGGCAAGTTCCGCAGCCCTGAAGGCACTGAGTATGACAGCATACTGCATTTGGGTATTGGGGGCTCTGACTTGGGCCCGCGCCTACTGAATGAGGTATTCAGCAAATTGGGATTGGCCAAGTGCGAGGGAAGCAGCGGGAAGCCGGGCAGCACATCCATCAAAAACATCCGCTTCGTTTCCAATGTGGATTACCATGAAATGAAGCTGGCACTGGAAGCCCTAAACCCCAAAACCACCTTGGTGGTGGTTGCCAGCAAATCATTCTCCACCCGCGAAACACTGAACAATTTTGGGCACATTAGAAACTGGTTAAACAGTGCCGGGGAAGAATATGTCAAGCACTCCATAGTGGCTGCAACCTGCAAGCCAGAGAAAGCCAAAGCCTTGGGTATTGCTGACAATCAGATCTTTGAATTCAGCGAGACTGTGGGCGGCCGTTACTCGCTGTGGGGGCCCGTTTCAATCGCCATTCGCATCGTATATGGCAACCAAGCTTTCAATGAATTTTTGCGTGGTGCAGCCGATATGGACAGCCATGTGCTGAACAGCGACTTTGACCATTCCATTCCATCGCAACTTGCATTCACAGATTGGTTGAATTTACGCAATGGCGTCACCTCCCTGATGATGAGCCCCTATGACTCACGCTTGTCTCTATTGGTGCCCTATTTGCAGCAGCTGTGGATGGAATCACTGGGCAAAGGCATCACCAGCGAGGGCGCACCATTGATGCATGCAGCTTGCCCCGTGTTGTGGGGTGATGTGGGAACAAATGGCCAGCATGCGTTTTTTCAGATGCTGCATCAGGCGCCATTCCAAACATCGATTGAAATTTTGGCAATTGCACGGCCAGACCATGCAGAACAGTCCTCACATGATTTACTGATCTCGCATGCCTTTGCCCAGGCCGAAGCTTTTGCGGTGGGCAAGTTCAACCGGCCCAGTGAGTTTTTAGACAGCTCATTGAATTTCCGAACCTGCCCAGGTCACAAGCCTTTAAGCTTAATGATGCTGGACTCATTGACCCCACACGCGCTTGGTTACCTCTTAGCCATGTGGGAACACCGCACCGTGGCCTTGGCAGCCATACAATCGATCAACCCATTTGACCAATGGGGCGTGGAATTGGGTAAGCTGATTGCAGAAAAAATCGAGAAGAAAATTCAGACCTATGATGAGCCAATGAAAGAGACCAATGAAGACCCCGTGACCCGCCATTTGCTGAATTTGTACAAAGACTTGCAGAGTAACGCCTGATGATGAACTCCAATTCACTGCCTTGGAAGGCACTTGACGTACCCGCCTGCGACTTGGGCGAAAGCCCACGCTACGCCCATGGTAGGTGGGTGTGGTTGGATATTCACCAAAGAAAAATGTTTGTGTGTAAAAATCCCGATTTGATTGAAGCTCACCACTTGAGCCTTGATACACAAGTGTTCAACCTTCCAGATGAGATTGCTTGCATTTTACCAACGGCCAATCCTGAAGCATGGATTGGTTTGGGCCGTGGCGGGGTTTGGAGAACCAGCCAGACCCAAGGGCACACCCACCTTCAAAATCCCACCTACGACGCAACCCAACACCGCTATAACGATGGGCGTGCCGATGCAAAGGGGCGAATCTGGATTTCTAGCTTAGTGGATGCCAGGGCCCCTGCTACGGCTGAATTGTTTTGCTTAACCGAAGGTAAAATCCAGCAACAGGTGGATGGCTTGATTGTTGGAAACGGGCTGGCTTTTACACCCGACGGGGCAAACATGTTTTTGGCGGACACTCGCCACAAATGCATCTGGCGGTATGAGTACGATTTGAGCGCAGGCAAATTGGGCAAGCGTCATTTGGTTCATCGGTACACAAAGGGCAATGAACGGCCTGATGGTGCCTGCATGAGTACTGACGGCAGCTATTGGGTTGCTGTACTGGAAGGCTACAGGCTAGACCGCTTTGGCAGTGATGGGCAATTTGTGGAGTCCATTCCCCTGCCCATCGCAAAACCCACCATGCCTTGCTTCGGGGGCGAAGGTTTATCCACCCTACTTGTCACTTCAGGCAAGCCAGACGGCCAACACCCTAACCTTGAAGGGTTTGAACAGGCCAGTGTAATTGCGTGTAAAACAAACTTTACAGGCATGGCGGAAGCGATTGCGGTGTGGGGCTGATTGGCAACCCGGTGTCATCGGGAGTAGCGTCTCTCAATCAAATTCTTTTTCAGCTTGGCCATGTTTTTCTGGACCTTATTGCCCAGCTTAATGGCCACATGAGTCACAAGAATATCCACAATGCACAGATGCAGCACCCTTGACACCATTGGGCTGTATTGTTCGTAAAGCTCATCATGGTCCGCGGGCAAATGAATATCCACAAGTTGGGACAAGGGTGAACCTGTGGCGGTGATGGCAATGGTTGTTGCGCCGCTTTTCTTGGCAATTTCGCAGGCGTCCAGCAAATCTTGGCTGCGACCCGAATTGGAAATAATCACCAATAAATCAGACTTATCCAGCATGGCTGCAGCCATGATTTGCAAGTGCCCGTCTGAATAGGCTTGGGCACTGCAACCCATCCGGAAAAATTTATGTTGCGCATCCAAAGCTACAAAACCAGAGTTACCTACACCGTAAAACTCAAGTTTGCCTTGCCTCTGAATGACCCCACACAGGGCCTCTACAGCCATTTCAAATGGCTTTGCAGGCACACTGGCTTTGTAATCAGACAAGGTGAAAATCACATTGTCTAAAACTTTTTGAATTAAATCTGCAGACGAATCGCTGGCCTTAACCGTTTGATGAACGAAAGGCACGCCATCGCCCAACTGGGCAGCCAGCTTCAATTTGAAATCGCTTAAACCCTCATAGCCCATGGCCCTGCAAAAACGGACCACGGTGGGGCTACTCACGCCCGCCAATCTTGCCAGCTCAGACACGGAAGTGCGCTGAAAAGCCGCTGCATCAGCCAGCACCAAACGGGCCACCGCCTGTTCCGCCGGGGACAAGGTACCCAGTGATTGACGTAATCGATTTAAAAGACTCATGAAAAACCATGTAATAAAACTACAAGGTTTGATGCTACCGAAGATTGCCCTGCTTGACCAGTTGAATTTGCCCACGTATCCACTCGGCACAAGCCTTCAATGCAAGTGCATCAACGCCCGTCTCAAAACCCAGCTCATTCATCAAGGCAAGGACTTTTTCTGTGGCCACATTGCCAGCGGCACCCGGTGCATAAGGGCAACCACCCAGGCCCGCCACAGAACTGTCAAACACACGCACACCCAGATCCAGCGACGCACGAATATTGGCAATGGCTTGTAGCCCTGTGTCGTGGTAATGCCCAGCCAGTTGGGCAACAGGCACATACGCAGCACAGGCCTCAATTGCACGGGAAATGGATGAAGGGTTACCTGCACCTACCGTGTCGCCCAAGCTGACTTCGTAACAACCCAAATCGTGCAAGGCCTTGGTTACGTTGGCCGTGGCCTGCGGGCTAACCTCGCCCTCATAGGGGCATTGAACGATGCAGGACACATACCCCCGCACCTTGATGTTGTGGTCGATAGCCATTTGCATCAAAGGCTCAAAGCGTTGAAGAGACTCAGCAATGCTGCAATTGATGTTCTTCTGACTGAAGGATTCCGACGCTGCAGCAAAGATTGCAACCTCTTTGGCCCCGGCTTCAATGGCAGACTCCATACCCTTCACATTCGGTGTTAAAACCGGAAATGAAAGTTGAGGATTGGCGGAATATTCTTTCAACACAGCGGTTAACACCTCCGTGTTGTCGGCCATTTGCGGCACCCATTTGGGAGACACAAAAGACGTCACCTCCACTGACTTCAAGCCGCTTTGAATCAAGCGACGAATCAATTCAATTTTAACGGTCGCTGGCACAATGGCCTTTTCATTTTGTAGGCCATCCCTTGGGCCTACCTCTACAATACGTACTGGGCTGTTCATTTTGCCTATTTTCCTGATCTGAATGGGTTCCAGTGTAGGCACAGAGCATGCATTCTCCGCGCCAATGTGGTTGCAAAACACGACAATTTAAGTTGAAATGATTGAACCATGAAAACCACCTCACCCGCCACCCGTAGTTTGCCAGTTTTACCCCCAGCAGACCCCAACGCGGGCGTGGCCATGACACCGATTGCCTTTGCGCAAAGCATTGTACTGGGTTACCGCAAGTATGGCATGGACCCCAGTGCAGCACTACTGGCGGCGCACATCACACCGGCGCAGCTTAAAAACCCAAAAACCAAAATCACTGCGGGGCAAATGGAGATTTTGTCTGCCTATGCGATGCAAGAGTTGGATGATGAAGCCCTCGGCTGGTTTAGCCGCAAATTGCCTTGGGGCAGTTATGGCATGTTGTGCCGCGCCTCGTTGACCGCCAATAATTTAGGCACCGCCCTGCAACGCTGGTGCAGGCATCACCGCTTGCTTACCGATGAAGTCAACCTTTCCCTAAGCACAAGCGGCAATATGGTGACGCTCAGTGTAAAACTTGATGTTGGACTTTGTGACAACCCGCTTTGTGACAACCCGCTTTGTGACAGCTCGGTTAGGCAGTCCCACTTCGGCGACATGCATGAGCTATGCCTTGTTACCTGCCTGCGCTACGCCCTGGGTTATTCAAGCTGGCTGGTGGATTCTGCAATCGCTTTGCAACACTCCAGCTTTCCATACCCGGCCCCGCCCCATGCAGAGGCTTATTCCCTGATGTTTCCAGGCCCTGTCGAGTTTGGCACATGCGTCACCCACAATGTCCAAACCCCTTACACAGCAAGTGTCACTTTCGACAAGGGCTATTTGGATTTGCCTGTTCGGCGTGATGAAGCCAGCCTTCAACAAATGCTGAAACGAGCCCTTCTGCTGACAGTACTTCAATACCGCAGAGACCGTTTGCTGGTGCAAAAAGTACAGCAAATTTTAAAGCAACGCTGCCAAGAAAATTTGGGCATTGACACGATTGCCCAAGCCTTGAATGTGTCCACCCGCACCCTGCAGAGGCGCTTGAAGGAGGAGGATGCGAGCCTAAACCAGCTCAAGGAAGATGCCCGAAAAGACAGGGCTTGCGAGCTGCTTCACAAATCCAGAAAATCGGTAAAACAGATTGCGGCGGCTGTCGGCTATCAAAATCAGAAAAGTTTCACACGGGCCTTCAAGGAATGGACAAACCATTCGCCCACGGAGTTCAGGAAACTTAGAATCGACCACCCGCACTCATCGGTTGAGCCATAATCCACAGGCCCATGGAAGTGAGGAAAACCATCAGAATTAGCATTGGAATTTGACTCAACAATGCCAGTTTGCGCGTTTTAAATATTTGGGTGGCTTCCATATGGGCCAGATACACACTCAAAATATGCCCAGCTACAATCACACCCACTTGGGAATGCCAAATCCAGCCACCATCCAGAAAAATGGGAGCAGGCAAAAAAGCCTTCACACCAAAAGGGTTCCAACCCCAACCAAATGGATCAATCATCAAGCGCGGCAAATGCACACCTTGGGTGAAAAGTAGCGTGTAGTAATGCGCCAGGTTGTACACAAAGGCAATGGGTACCAAAGACAGTGTGAATCTTAAAGCCAACTGCTGGGTACTCAGTTCAGAACCTGTAATCCAGCGAATACTGGCAATACAAATCCAATACAAACTTAGATACACAAACATGGAAAGGCCCATGACCACAGAGTCAAATGCAATCTCCAATTTTTTAAAAAGCGGATACAAAACAATGGCGTTGTCGCCCAATTGGGGCACCAACCAGGGGTAGATGTTTCCCCAAAAAACCTCTTTCCAAATGACCGTTTCCTTCAGTCCATCAAAAGCGGTGGAAGACAACATAAATAGAACGAACATCAATACACTGAGGTGTGTGACGGGTTGGTGTAACAATCCGCTACACCAAGCCATTTTTTGAATTTGTACTGGGGAAGACTGAGACTCATTCACACGCTTGAATGACCAAGGCGAAATGCGTGCTGCAAACCCAAACAAGACATTGAACACCTCACCTTGGGAAAACCATGCCTCCCTTCCCCACCACCATGCTGCCAGGAGGTTAAGGCCTGTGTAAGCCAGCAGTACCCAAGAGAGCGACCAAGGATTGGTTCCACCAAACAATTCGATCCAAATCAGCACAACGTATAAAGCCAAAGCGGGGTAAAGGCCCAGGCCCACAGGATAGGAACGCTGCCCCTCAAACACAGAAGCGTTGCGCAGTTGGAGGAGACGAACCCAATTTTCCCAAGGATTGATCAATCTGAAAAAGTTGCCGAACATCGCAGACAAATAAAACAAACCCAGAAAGCAGATGATCCAGAAAAAGGTCATGTTGAAATTGAAATACGCATTTCGAATTCCAAACCAACCAGTCACCATGGCGAATGCCAACAAACCCACACTGCCCCACATTAGAAAGCGAGTGACTCGGTGGACGATTTTGACGGTCAGCGTGCGTGGGGCGGTTTCCGGCTCCTGTGCTGTAACCACCAGTGCACACACAATAACGGACAACAACAAGGCAGCCACCGTGCCATACATGTACAACCACACAGGTACAGGCAGACTGTAAGTGCGACCAAATGCATGGGCATTTACAAAGCTGGGGAAAAGCAACAATGGCAATGCAAAAAAGGAGGCTTGCACACGCTGAATCAAACATTGTGGATTCATGGCGAGGTGGGCCTCCCTTCGATAGTCGCTTGCTTGAGGTTTAGAAATTATGGCGCAATCCTGCAGCAATGACTGTCAACTCGTCTTCACTGGCCTTGTTACTGCCGTCCGTTAGGTTGTACACAGCATAGGACATGGTGGAAGGGTTAATGTCATAGTGCAGGCCAATCGCAAACTGTTTGCGCTTCGCGCCGGGCGTAGCCAGTGGCTTGGGTACGCCAGCTGCGGTGGGTGTGCTGTTGTCTGTGCCAAACAAATCACGAATTGCGTAGTTTGCAATCAGGTGAGCCTTGCCACGCATGACTGGCATTTTGGCTGCCAACGCAAATTCATTGCCGCTTTTGTCCGCACCAGCACGACGAGTTTCCACGGTGTTGCGCGCAAAAGTTGCACCATAGCGAATGGTGCCCAGCTTGACTGAAGTCACAAACTGGAATCGATCACCAAACCGGGATGAGGTGGTGGAAGGGTCTGCCGAGTAACTGTTGGTCTCAAAACCCACACCCCACATCCAATTGTCGGCTTTTTGGGTGGCTGCAACTTCCAAAGCGCGAGCGCTGGTTTCACCCAGCTGATTCGGTGAAATTCCAACCACATCATTTGGACCATCACTGACAAAACGCGCTGCCACATCAAAGCCTTTGTACTTGGTGGAATAGCCCACCGCATTGCTGACTCGCGCACGGGCCAGCAAGGTTTGTGTGGATTGGGTCAGCTGACCGGTTGGTGCAGGTGTGGTGGCTGAGCGGGCCAACAGGCTACCGGTGCCGGTGTCACGACCAGAAGGTGCCAGTATCTGGATGCTGCCCGTATCCATACCCACTGGGTCCAGCGCAGTGTAAATTTGCAAATACAAGGGTGCACTCACCAATGGGTCCAAGCGGCCTGCAACCACATTGCCCCACTCTTTACTTTTAATACCCATGTAGGCATTGCGCAAATCACCGCCCAAACCAGTGGCTCCGGAATCCGACAACACCTGGGCTTCAAGGCCATAGAAAAGGGTCATATCCTCGTCAATGGATTGCTCACCGCGAACGCCCAAACGGGATGAATAACTTTTTAGGGCCAATCGTGAACCGGCATCGCCGATGGAGGAGGACTCAATGGCTGCGCTGATGCGGCCGTAGATCACGGGGGCGGTGATTTTGGGTGCGGTAGCGGGCGCTTCTTCTTTCATTGGAGCAGTCTGGGCATTGACCGCACCGACTGATGATGCAGCAACAAGGAAAGCCAACTGTTTAATTGTAGTTTTCATGATGATTTCCCTCTCAGAGAGGTCCGTTGTATTGAAGAACGTCGATTTGCCCATTGATAAAATCGAGTGCATAAAAGATGCGGTCGGTTATCCAGTAAACCGCCACCGTTGAAGCTATACCGTGTGGTATGAAATAACCCATTTGCTTGAACTGGCCCTGTTCGGTGACTTTTAACATTCGAACACCGTGGGAGAAAGACGCCATCGCCAATAACCCGCCATTGGAAAAATTGGGATGCGGCTCAAACCAATGCACAGAGCAGCCCTGTACGCCCAATTCCAAGGTCGATGGATTTCCATTGGAATCGATGCCCTCAATTCCACCGCCATTGGTGGTGTCCGCTATGTTTCCAGACACCAAGGTGTAACTGCTTCGCAATTTCATGCTGCCGGTGTTCTGCCAGTCGGTTGTGTCGTACAAATACAAAGTACGGCCATCCAAGGGAAACACCTCACACCGGCCCACATAAGCACCTTCGGACAAACCCATCATGAATTTGTCAGTGCCTTGCCTTGGCCATAGAATGTTGTGGCCAATAGGTCCTGGCTGCTGTGAGGATATGACGTTCACTGGAAGCAAAGGGGGAGGTGCTTTGGGCAAACTGAAAATCAGTTTGGGATTGGCCGGGTCACGTGTGTCCAGAAAACTGGCAGGGTCGGCAGAAACTGCAACAAAGCCTGGGGCCACTTCAGTGAGATCATGTGCTGACACGCCGCCCGTCACATCCCACCATTTGTTTCTCAATAAAACAGGCTTAGTAGGGTCACGAAGGTCAACAATGGTGCCAGTGTCAGAGCCATAAGCGTATCGACAATCATCCAAACACGTGTAGGTATGGGCGATTGCACCGGGCACTGTAGCCAAAATTTTCATGGCCCTTGGGTTGCTGTTGTCAATCACAACTGCATCCATCATCGGCCTTCTGGACAAAATCGCAATTTTGCCGTTGGTGGCAGTGTCCTCATTCTCTACCAAAGAGACGGTGGTGCCATCCAGCACTCTCCCCAAGTCGACCCGCAGGTTTGACAACTGCTTGGGGTTTTCAGGCGTGCTGACATCAAAAGCAAAAAACCCGTTCCCGAAGTTCGACAAATAAAAGGTATTCTCAATCAGCTTGGCACCGATGGTGGTCCCGGGAATTGCCAAGCGGCCCAGCCACTCGATGTTACAGGTGGAGTAACCCCCCTCACTGACCACCTGCTTGGGCTTGCAACCCAGTGGCTCCTGCTGAGCGGAGGTTGCAGCAAAACCAGTTGGAGCAGTTGTACTGGGTGTTGTTGAGCTGCCAGTTCCCGAGCTGCTTGATGAGCCCCCCGCAGCACCACCGCTGCCGCAAGCTGCCAAAGCCAAGCTGACCGCAAGTAGGCCGAGTGGCCGCGCAAACGCCAGCAACGACGGCTTGGATGGCGTTGTAGGGAATATGCCCTTCGCGCGCATGATGTATGTCTCCGTATTTCTTATGTTTCGAATCTTCTCGTTTGAGTAGTTCGAATTTATGTGTGTCTATGTTTGAAGTCTGTTGCAAATACCGCGCGGTGTAAAATATGGAAATCTGATTGCGGTATCTTGCATTGAGATAGCAAGCACGGTCTTACCTACTTTTATATATGCGGTACCCCTGAATTGGATTACCGTTTTGTGAAATATATTTAGGCTTACCAGCAGTCCTTTTACCCGACTCACAAAGGACCATCGTATTGAAGGATATCGACCTGCCCATTGATGAAGTCGAGTGCATACAGGATGCGATCCGTAATCCAATACACCGCAACGGTTGATGCAATACCGTTTGGAACGAAATAGCCCATTTGTTTGAATTGACCTTGTTCGGTGACTTTGAGCAAGCGCATGCCGTGTGAAAAGGATGACATGGCCAACAACCCACCGTTTGAGAAGTTGGGATTGGGCTCGAACCAATGCACCGAGCAACCTTCCACCCCCACTTCCAACGTAGACGGATTGCCATTGGAATCCACCCCCTGAATGCCGCCTCCATTGAGGGTGTCTGCAATATTCCCAGACACCAGGGTGTACCTGCTTTGTAATTTAAACTGATTGGTGCTTTGCCAATCGGTCGTGTCATACAAATAGAGCGAACGCCCATCCTGCGGGAACACTTCGCAGCGGCCGTTGTATATGCCTTCTGACAAACCCATAAAAAACTTATCCGTTCCTTGACCAGGCCAAATCACATTGTGTCCAATTGGTCCTTCTTGAGCAGACGTGCGGACTGCTGCAATCAAAGGGGGAGGCGTTTTGGGTAAACTGAATATCAGCTTGGGGTTGGCTGGGTCTTTGGTGTCCAAAAAGCTGGCTGGGTTTGCTGAAACAACCACAAAGCCGGGTTGTACTTCAGTTAAATCGTGTGCGCCTACTCTGCCGGTTACATCCCACCACTTGTTTGGGAGCAAGACTGGTTTTTTGGGATCACGCAAATCAAGAATAACGCCTGAATCAGAGCCATAAGCGTACCTACAATCATCAATGCAAGTGTAGGTGTGAGCCGTCGCGCCAAAGACGGTTGAAAGAATTTTCAAATCCTTTGGATCGCTGTTGTCAATAATCACAGTGTCCATCATGGGGCGTCTGGACAGGACAAGAATTTTCCCATTTGTGGCTGGGTCTTCGTTCTCGACCACAGAGGCAGTTGTGCCGTCCATCAAACGGCCCATGTCCAATCTTAAATTGGCCAACTGCTTCGGATTTTCGGGAACAGTGACATCGAATGTGTAAACCCCACTCAAAAAACTGGTCAGGTAAAAGATATTACCAATCAGCTTTCCAGAAATAGTAGATGGGGGTAATGCCAGACGCCCCAGCCATTTGATGTTGCAAGTGGAGTACCCCCCTTCGCTCACCACTTGCTTGGGCGAACAAGTTAAAGGCTCTTGTTGGGCTGAAGTGCTTACAAAAGCAGACGGCACCACGGGATTGGCCGTTACCGAATTGCCTGTTGTGGCACTGGCTACAGTGGAACCACCGCTGCAAGCAGACAACATCAGGCAGACTGCCAACAGGCCCAATAATGTGTAGGATGGCGGGAACGGCGTTGTGGGGAAAATACCCTTCACACGCATGATTGATGTCTCCATGTTTCTTGTTGTTTTGATCATCTCGCGCAGAGAAGTCTGACTTTATTTGTCTATGCCTTTAGTCTGTTTGATAGATCGCGCGAAGTAAAACATGGAAATCAGATTGCGGTATCTTGCTTCGGTATGGCAAAGATGGGCTTCCCGTCATTTATCTATACGGTACCCCCGTTTTGGATTACCATTTTGTAAAATCCATTTTAGGTATTACTTCGCCAGATGACCCGTGAACTTGAGCTCGATCGTATCGACATTAAAATTTTGCGAGAACTGTCCAAAGACGGCCGTTTGGGGTGGAAGGAGCTTGCAGAGCGGATTGACCTCACCCTCACCCCCACTTTAAGGCGGGTTAAACGGCTGGAAGACGATGGCTTTATCCGGGGCTATTGCGCGCAACTGGATGAGACACGCCTTGCAGGCGGCATCAGCGTGTTTGTAGCTGTGTCACTGGACAAACAATCCGAAGACACCATTTCAGGTTTTGAAGAAGAGATTGGGTTAGCGCCCGAGGTGATGAGCTGCTTCATGACCACAGGAGACGCAGACTACAACCTGCGAGTCGTGGTGAAAGACCTGGATGCCTACCACCATTTTTTGACACGCACACTGACACGCATACCCGGTGTAGCAAACATCAAATCCAGTTTTGCCCTTAAAACGGTGCTGTTTAGATCAGCACCGCTCCTCTAGCAAGCACATCAAAGCAATTAAGCCGCCAATGGGGATTCAACTTCCTTTTGAGCATCGGTGGCTTGGGCCAGTTCTCCATCTAGGCTCAACATTTGAGCCTTTTTCTGTTCATACGCCACCATGGCTTGTGCCTTGACTGGGCCATAACCCCGAATATCCATGGGCAACTTGGCAATCTCGGTCAAATGTTGAATAGTGGATACGTTTAATTGTGGACACAGACCTTCAATCATCTGGAAGTATTCAGCGATCAAACGACGTTCGTGACGGCGTTCTTGTGTGTAACCAAATACATCCAAAGCTGTGCCGCGCAAGCCTTTGAAAGCAGACATCACCTTGAATACCTTCAACACCCAGGAACCAAACTTGATTTTCTTGGGGCGCCCTGTGGCGGGGTCAATTCTGCTCATCAGAGGTGGAGCCAACCACAGCGAAATACCTGTACTGGAGGAAAACTGCCCTTGCAAGGAGGCTATAAACTCATCCGTGCTGTAAAGACGTGCAACCTCATATTCATCCTTGTACGCCATAAGCTTGTAGGCACTGCGGGCTACGGCTTCGGTAAAGCCGGTTTGGCCCGGGTTTGCTTTCTGCTCAGTTGTGCGCACGGTCTGAACCAAGGCCTCAAAGCGATCAGCATAGGCTTGATTTTGATATGCCACCAATTCTGCAGAAAATTTAGCAATCAACTCATCGACTCCCATGGGTGCGGGAGTCATTGAAACTTCATGCCCTTCCAACATGCTCATCACATTCGGAAGCTCTGCAGCGATACGGCCCCACAAAAACGCGCGAAGGTTCTGCGTCACCGCTGCACCATTCAACTCGATGGTTTGCTCAATTGCATCTTTGCTCAAGGGGATCAAACCCTTTTGCCATGCGTAGCCCAACATCAAGGTATGGGCTGTTACCGTGTCACCAAACAATCGCTCGGCCAACTCGCTGGCATCAAAGGAGTAAAAACGTGATGCATCACAGCGCTCTTTGACCCGCTCATGCAGCATACCCATCGGCAGGGTTGCATCGCGATCAGTAATCACGGCAGCAGTGGGTGCTTCACCCGTGTTCACCACGGCGGCGGTGCTGTCCGAGGCGAGTTTGCTCAGGGTATCTGCACCGGCGGACACCACCAAATCAGCCCCCAACAACAAATCTGCACTGCCTGGGCCAATGCGAACCGCGTGAATGTCTTTGGAATGCTTGGCGATTCGCACTTGGCTGATTACCGCACCGTTTTTCTGGGCTAGGCCAGTGAAATCAAGCACTGTGCTGCCCAAGCCTTGGACATGCGCAGCCCCACCAATCAATGCACCCATGGTCAAGACACCCGTACCGCCGATGCCTGTAACCACCACATTGAAAGCGGAATGCAACTGGGGTACAACCGGGTTGGGCATGGACTGGCTCAGCGACACCTCCCACTCTTTGATCCGCTTGGAGTCTGGCTTGCGCAATTGCGCGCCTTCTACTTCGACAAAGCTGGGGCAAAAGCCTTTGACGCAAGAAAAATCCTTGTTACAGGCATTCTGATTGATGCTGCGCTTACGGCCAAAATCGGTTTGCACGGGCTCAATTGAAATGCAGTTCGATTGCACGGAACAATCGCCACAGCCCTCGCACACACGTTGGTTGATAAACAAACGCTTGTTGGGGTCAGGAAATTCACCCCGCTTGCGGCGGCGACGCTTCTCAGCGGCACAAGTTTGCTCGTACACAATGGCGCTTACACCGCCAATCTCACGCAACTCACGTTGCACGGCATCCATGTGGTCGCGGTGATGAATGGTTACGCCTTTGGCCAAGGCTGGGTCTCCAGTCCAACGATCAGGATTGTCTGAGACTAACAATATTTTTTCGACGCCCTCAGCCTGCAACTGGCGCGTAATACGCGCGGGGTCAATCTGCCCCTCTGCAGCCTGTCCGCCTGTCATTGCTACGGCATCGTTATACAAAATCTTGTAAGTGATATTGGCCTTGGCAGCCACGGCAGCACGAATAGCCAACAGGCCAGAGTGCTGGTATGTGCCATCACCCAAATTCTGAAAAATATGCTCCGTTTTTGAGAATGGCGCAGCACCGATCCATTGCGCGCCCTCCCCACCCATCTGGCTAAAGGTTTTGGTTTTTAATGCGGGTTGTGACAATGCCATCACGTGGCAACCTATGCCCCCGCCAGAAATAGAGCCCTCAGGTGTTTTGGTGGAAGTATTGTGCGGGCAACCTGAGCAAAAGAATGGTGCGCGGATAGGAATCACTTTATTGCGGACTGCAGACACAGGCGTCGAACGACCCATTGCCCTGTCCAATCGTTCATGAATGGTGGGCACATACTTCCCAAGCTCATTGCTTGAGCCTAAATTCCAGTCCTGCAAAGAATTGGCAATCAGGCGGCCTACAAATGCCTTGGACACCAACAAGGGTGTGAACTCTGACACCTCGGGTAACAACACCACACCACGATCATCAAATTTACCTGTCACACGTGGGCGCTGCTCTGTGGGCTGGTGGTACAAAGCTTCTTTGATTTGCGCTTCCACAATGCCGCGTTTTTCTTCCACCACCATCAATTCATTCTGGCCTGCTGCGAATGCCAAAATACCGTCAGTTTCCAAAGGCCAGCTCATTGCCACCTTGTACACCGACACACCCATATTGGCCAAATCTGCGGTGTTCAAACCCAAATCTTCCATGGCCTGCATGAAGTCCTGATGCGCCTTGCCCACGGTAATCACGCCCAATTTGCGTTGGAAGGCTTTCACAATCGTTTGGTCAATTTTGTTGACTTTGGCCCATGCTTTGACCGCAGGCAAACGCTCTTCGATCATGCGACGCTCAAATTCGGCGCGCTTTTCGGGCCATGCAATGCTGGGGTCCCAATTCAAACCATGTGCGGGTACCACAAAATCTTCAGGTTCTTTGTACTGTGGCACATCGCTCAAATCAAATGTGGCTGCGGTTTCCACCACTTCAGCAATGGTTTTCAAAGCCACCCAAACACCTGCGTAACGGGACATTTCAAAGCCAGCCAAACCCAAACTCAAGATTTCTTGCACATTGGCAGGTTGCAAAATTGGAATGGATGCAGATTGAAAAATACCGTCGGTTTGATGCGGATACATGGAGGACTGCGCGGCATGGTCATCACCCGATACCGCCAACACGCCACCCAACTTGCTGGTACCCAACATATTGGCTGTGCGAAACACATCGCCCGTACGGTCTACACCCGGGCCTTTGCCATACCATACGCCAAACACGCCATCCACCTTGGTTTCGCCATAGGCTTTGTGCATTTGGGCGCCCCACAAAGCTGTGGCGGCTAAATCCTCATTCAAACCGGGTTGAAACACCACATCATGCTCGGCCAATTGCTTGGAAGCTTTCCACAATTGTTGGTCATACGCACCCAGCGGTGAGCCCCGATAACCGGACACCAAGCCTGCGGTATTCAGTCCGCGTTTGCGGTCGAGAGTGCGCTGCACCATAGGAAGGCGGACTAGTGCTTGAATGCCGGTCATGTACACCTTGCCTTCGGTTTTTGAATATATATCGTGCTTGTATGCGGTGGCTGCCATGGTTTTTTACCGTGAGTGATGTTGCGTTAACCTACAAAAAGTATAGGCTTAAGGCATCACGGTTTTTCACCAAAATTGAATCCAAAAAAATCGATAATTAGTCGATTAAAACTAATTTAGCTGATTTTGTTAGATTATTTTGACTATCAAAATTGCAGTTTAGAATTGGTCATTTATGTTGATTAAATTGCGCTTCACGCATAGAAACCCAGATTGACCCGGCGTTGCGCCTGATTGGGTCTTTTCGCATCACCCAAAAAACCCAGCGCCTTCCGTCAGCAAAGAGGCCTTCAAATCGTGGTCAAAAAGTGCTGTAGCACCCGGCCAAGCCCCGCTTTCGCACAAGCCATAAATGACTTCGAGTATCAAGCCCAATACTGCGCGTTTAGGGGTAGTCATGGGAATGCTTTTTGAAGTACAAATCACCAAGTTTCTGAACACACCTTCGCTACCAATTCGCGTGGCTTTCAATAGGCCCTGATTAATTTCCACTTGCACTGGGGCCTTGGGAAAAATGGTGTGCCCCAAACCGGCCAACACGGCGCTTTTCAGAATGTGGACTGAGTTAATTTCTGCCACCACATTTTTAATGGCTATGCCCTGATTGGCAGCTTGAATGTCCACCAATGCGCGTAAGCAATGGTCATGCTCTTTGCTGGAAAGCAGCAATGGCAGTTCGACTGTGTTGGCCAAAGTAAGCGGCGAACCCTCGGGCAATGGCGGGTTGTGGGTGGCTGAAATAAGAAACAATTCTTCTTGAACAATGGGGCGTACCTTGAAACTGTTGGGCGAAATATTGTCGGTGAAAAGAATGAAATCCACCCGCCCCTGTTGCAACTGATCAATTAAATTGCCGGTCAGTTCTTCATTCAGGTTTAGGGTAATTCCAGGCAGCTTTTGCCGCGCCGCAATATTCAATGGCAAGGCCAATGCGTTGGACACGCTTTGTGGAATAGCCACTGCGACCTGCCCCACAATGTGACTGGCTGTGCTTTTTACAGCGGCTTTGACGTCTTCAACTTGCTTGAGAATGGCCTGAGAATATTCGTAGAAGATTTGACCAGTTTCCGTCACTCGAACACCATTGCGAGTGCGGTCGAGAAGCTGGGTACCCAACTCCCCTTCCAGGTCAGCTATTTGTTTACTGAGCGCAGACTGGGCGATGTAAAGGGTTTGGGCAGCACGAGACAAACTACCACTGTCGACGATTGCCACAAAATATTTGAATTGGCGTAGCTCCAAGCTGTGTGTCTCCGTTTAATTTCTTGTTATGCGGAAACTATAGCACAGAGCCAAATCCCTATTTTAAAGTGAAGATTTTGCCCGGATTCATCAAATTGTGGGGGTCAATCGCCATTTTGATACTGGCCATTAAATCCACAGTGTCTTCGCCAAACTCCAGGTTCATGTACTTTTGCTTGGTCAAGCCGATGCCATGTTCACCCGTGCAACTGCCATCCATGGCCAGTGCACGTTTGACGAGTCGGCTGGAGGCTTCTTGCGCCCTTTCAGTTTCGTCATCGCTGTTGGGGTCAACAAGAATAATCGCATGAAAGTTACCATCGCCCACATGCCCTAGAATCGGGGCAACCAGGCCCAACTCCTCAAAATCAGCAATGGTTTCATCAATGCACTTTCCCAAAGAAGAAATCGGCACCACCACATCCGTGGTGACAGCCCGCATACCGGGCCGCAAGGAGAGTGCCGCAAAATAGGCGTCGTGTCTTGCCTGCCAGAGTCGGCTTCTGTCTTCTGGCCTGCGCGCCCATTCAAAGTTGTGACCCCCGTTGTTGGAGGCCAATTCCTGCACCAGTTCAGCCTGTTCTGCAACAGCAGTGTCAGAACCATGAAATTCAAAGAACAAAGCGGGTGATTCAGGCAAAGTGGTTTTGCTGTACGCGTTGATAGCCTTGATAGACAAAGTATCGACCAACTCCACCCGGGCCAATGGAATACCCATTTGAATCGCTTCAATCACTGTGCGAGTTGCTGCTTCCATGGTGGGAAATGCACACACAGCGGAAGAAACGGCTTCCGGCAACGGATGCAGCTTCACGGTCAGTTCAGCAATAATGCCCAAAGTGCCACCTGAACCCACAAACAAACGAGTGAGGTCGTAACCTGCAGACGATTTTCGGGCACGGCCAGCGGTGCGGATGACCCGGCCATCAGCCAGTACAACCACCAAATTCAGCACGTTTTCTCGCATGGTGCCGTAACGCACTGCATTGGTACCCGAGGCACGGGTGGCAGCCATGCCGCCGATTGAAGCATCGGCGCCTGGGTCAATCGGGAAAAACAAACCCGTGCCGTGCAGCGCATTGTTCAATTGCTTGCGGGTAACGCCCGGTTGAATGGTCACGTCCATGTCGTCTTGACGAATCTGAACAATTTGATTCATTTCCGACATGTCGATGCACACACCGCCATGAATAGCTTGAAGCTGCCCTTCCAGCGAAGTGCCTGCGCCATAGGGTATGACCGGGATCTTGAACTCATAACACAGCTTCACTACAGCCACGATTTGGTCCAGTGTTTTAACAAAAGCGACGCCGTGTGGGGGCATACCTGCCAGTGAACTTTCATCCGACCCGTGTTGCAGGCAGATGGCCTCACCCGTGCTGAATCGTATCTCTGGAATATCAGACAGCAATCTCACGAACTCTGTGGGCAGAGTGTCTACGGTTTTGGTTTGTACGAATTCAGCACTCATTTGTGGCTACTCAACAAAATGTTGTCTCAGGTGATTCTTGTTATCGATTGACTTCTTTGGCAGGCAACAGCAGGGTTAACATGCAGCCCACAAACAAAGTGCCAGCCAAAATATACAGCGCAACGTTGGTGCTTTGGGTCAAGTCTTTCACCCAACCGACCATATAAGGGCTAGCAAAACCAGACAAGTTACCAATGGAGTTGATCAAAGCGATACCCGCTGCGGCAGCACTGCCCTTCAAGAACGCGGTTGGAATGCTCCAAAACGCGGGCAATGCACTCATCACACCGGTCATGGCCATGGACAAACTCAAGATGGCTAAGAAAGTACTTGCGCCGTAAGTCACACTGAGAATAAAGCCCACGCAACCGATCAGTCCGGGAATGGCCACATGCCAGCGACGCTCACCTTTACGGTCTGAACTGCGACTGGTGTAAATCAGGCCAGCAATTGCAAACGCATTGGGAATGGTGGTCAGAAAACCAATGGTCAATGGGCTGGTTACGCCTGTGGAACGGATGATGGAAGGCAACCAAAAGCTGATGCCATATAGACCGGCGATCAAGCAAAAATAGATCACCGCGATTAGCCAAACGCGTGGATTTTTAAACATTTCACGCATGGAAGTTTCACCACCTTGGGACTTGATGTCCTTGGCAATCTCGCTTTCCAAATAGTGCTTCTCTTTTTCGCTGAGCCATTTGGCATCGCTGATTTTGTTGTCCAAAAAAACCAGAACCAAGAAGCCCAAAGCAATTGCAGGTAGGCCCTCAAAGAAGAACATCCACTGCCAACCGCCCAATCCGGCCATCCCATCAAAGCGCTGAAGCAACCATCCAGACAAGGGGCCGCCGATGACACCAGACACTGGAATGGCTGTAAGGAACAAGGCTGCAACCGTGGCGCGACGGTGTGAAGGGTACCAGTAAGTGAGGTACAGAATGATGCCGGGGAAAAAGCCTGCCTCTGCCGCGCCTAGAAAAAATCGAAGGATATAGAAGGTTGCTGGTGAATTCACAAACATCATCAGCGTGGACAGTATGCCCCAGGTCACCATGATTCGTGCAATCCAAACTTTGGCGCCCATTTTGTGAAGCATCACATTGCTGGGCACTTCAAAAATAAAATAACCGATGAAGAAAATTCCAGCACCTAGTCCATAAACCGTTTCACTGAACTGCAACTGGGAAAGCATTTGCAACTTGGCAAAACCCACGTTGACGCGATCCAAATACGCCACGATGTAACAGACAAAAAGAAATGGAATCAGTCTAAGTGTGACTTTGCGGTAGGTACTGGACATATCCGTCGCATCTAGCGGTTTGGACAATAGAACGTCTGGGTTGGCAATCACATCTGTCTCCTTTTGTATTTTTTTCAGCTTACGTTCCTTGTGTTTGACGCAGCTTGTTTGCTTAGTCTAACCAGAAGTAATTGGGGAGACTCAGTATTGAATTCGCATGCCGGTATCTCAAAACAAGATGACTCATAGCCTTGCCATGCTTGAGTCAATGGGTTTTACTGTAAGCGAGACACTGGCAAAACTTGTCATGAAATCAAAGAGCAAGATGAGTTTGCCATCCATAAAAATTACATTTGTAAATCATAAGACATGAACAATCACACGCAGCTTTTCAGCTTTCTGAAGCATAAGAACCCCGTTGGCCTTGGCATATTTGCTTTGAGTTCCTGCCTTGTTTTAAGCGGATGCTTGGGGGGATCGTCTGGCTCCACAGCTTCATCGGGAGTGGGCGGGAATGCAGCCCCAATTGCCGCCAATGAATCGGTGACGCGCGCCAACAATTGCCAAGCGACCGACAAGCCAGAAACTGATATTCAAGGCCGGGTGAGCAAAAAAGACCGAGACAGCGGTCGAAGTCAGCAAGGCTACTCATGCAACCTAAGCTTGATAGGACAGTATCAGGGGGAAGGGGCAACCTGGGTGAATCCCATTTACAAAGATTGCGCGTACATGGGCACCAGCTTTTCTGGAATTCCACTTAAAGCTCGCCAAGGCGTGCAGGTTGTGGATGTAAGTGACCCACGTAATCCCAAGTTTGCTACCAACCTAACCAGCCCTGCATTTGCGATCGGGCCTTGGGAATCGCTGAAGGTAAATGAGAAGCGAGGCTTACTTGCAGGCGCAGCAGTGGGGCCAATTTTAGGTGCAGTATTTTTGGATGTGTATGACATTTCCAAAGACTGCAAACAACCCGTGTTGCTGAATAAACTGGCGGGCAATCTCACACTTCCACAAACCATATTGGGCCATGAAGGTGGGTGGTCTCCTGATGGCAACACCTATTGGGTAACCTCATCACGAGGAGACATTGCAGCAATTGGTTTGGAAGACCCAACAAAGCCAAAAATGCTTTACATGGCAGCCCCCACAAACTCCAATCATGGGTTTGAGTTCAATGCAGATGGCACACGTATGTACGCTGCATCCATCAACCCCACTGGCGTGAATATTTTTGATGTGAGTGACATTCAGCTGCGCAAACCCAATCCACAAATTAGGATGGTAGGTAGCCTGCACTGGAGCACTGAGGGCAACACCCAATCAACCATTCCGTTTACACAAAACGGTCGCCAATTGTTGGTGGTGGCAGACGAGTTGGATACAGGTGTGGTGCGTATTCTGGACATTCAGGATGAGAAAAAACCAGTGATGGTATCGCACCTGAAACTGGATATTCACCAAGCCAGTCAGGCTGCAACTCGCCAATCAGACAATGATTTCAAGGTCGAAGGCCTGTTGGGCAGGAACGGACTTTTTGGTTATGAGTCCCACTACTGCACGCTGGACAGCCCTATTGACCCCACGGCCATGGCCTGCGGGTATTTCGAATCAGGTATTCGTGTATTTGATATTCGCAACCCCAGCGCCCCACAGGAGTTTGCTTACTTTAACCCCCCAGCACAAGCCAACAAAAAATTACAGCTGCAGGGGTCTGAACACAATTCACCTCTTGCTGGGCAAAATGCAGACTTCAGCACGGATTGGTGCACGTCTCCCCCTGTGTTTAAACCCAATGGACAGCTTTGGGTGGTGTGCGTAGACAATGGGTTTATGGCGCTTGAATTTGCCCCCGGCACCTACCCTTTGAAGTGAAAAGATGATGACTTTGAAAGTGAATATAAAACGTAAAGTGCAAGTGGCTGGCCTGGTCACAATAAGCTTGCTTTCAGTGGGCTTGGGAGTGAGTCATTTTTCTAATCAGGCTCAATCAATGAGCTTTATTTCTTATTTAAAACCGAACAACAACCTTGTACTAAACCCCAATGATGTGGACATTGGCTTTGCACAGGCCATGATGAAACACCATGATGAGGCCATCATATTGTCTACTCTGGCCATACATTCGGCCGATCCGCAGATCGAAAAGTTAACCCACGTAATAGTGATTGCGCAAAGCCATGAGCGAGGCTTGATGCAAGGCTGGCTGACCGCATGGGGAAAACCTGTGGTGCCATCGGGCTCCACCATGGACTGGGTGGACCTTCCCAGCAAACAAATTTCAGTTGAAGACCTGAACTACATCAGCCGCTGCAAAGCCAGCGAAGGTGGGCTTATGCCTGGCTCCCCTACCATGAATGATTTTGAGCAGTTGTCATCCAGAACTGGGCCTGCAAAAGACCGTCTGTTTTTGGAACTGATGATTAGACACCACGAAGCGGCAGTGGAAATGGCGGAGTTTGCGGGGCGACATGCCCAATCAGAATTGATTAAAAGCCTGACCAACCAGATCAAGCGAGAACAATTGAAAGAGTTGTTGATGATGAAGGGGATGCTTTAAAAATTACCGATCACGGCTTCGGCGGAAATTTCCACCAAGTCCAAGCCACAGCAAGCCCAAAAAGCGTGTAAGCGAGGGTAAAAACCTCGGTGGGCGCTTGGTAAAAAAGAAGCCGTGTGAACCAATACTCAATAAAACTGGGGCCAGGCCCTTCCCCGCCAGCCAGCGTGCGGAGCCAATTCTCAAGAATGGTGAGCGGGCACACCATACCCAGTAGCGATTGAACAACCACAAAGCCAATGGTGCCCAAATGCAGCAGCCTAAACCAAAGCTTATTGACCCAAACCCAACTTTTCCAATTTCCAATCCAAATCACAGGCAAACCCAACACCACAAATGCAGCCACTGCCGTGTGCAACACCAAAACAAGGTCAGCGAGTGGGGTTAACAAAGAGTGCATCGTGTTTAAATTGTTGGGTTGAAGAAAATGTTCAAGAAGTGCTACACATGAGGGGGCTGCCAAAGGCATCTAAATTGCCTTAAGCTTAAGCACCCAACAAGAATACTGCAAAACCAACCATGAAATTTAACTCGAGAAGCGATCAACCCAAAGGTGGACTGGTGTACTCCACCGAGGTGGGCCGTACATGCCCCACATGCCGCAACGCGCTGGCACAATGCAGCTGCAAGCAGGCCGCGCAGGCCAATAAACTGGGTGATGGGCAGGTGCGCGTGTCGCTTCAAACCAAAGGGCGTGGGGGCAAAAGCGTTACGGTGATCAAGGGGCTGCCGCTGGACGCAATCGCACTGGCTGCACTGGGTAAACAATTACGCACTGCATGCGGATCGGGCGGCACAGTCAAAGATGGAGTCATTGAAATACAAGGCGACCACTGTGACAAGATGGTCGAGAACCTGAAGGGCCAAGGTTTTCAGGTCAAGAAGGCTTGAGTAACTGCTGCCACATTGATATTGGCAATTGACAGCAGTCAGTGACCCAAGCACCTAAGAACTCAATTTACATTTTGCTGGGCGCGTTCAAAATCACTTGCCATTTTTAGCTCATCTAAAACCTGCATCCGGGTTTTCTGATTCAGCGCTGTTGCCATGGCTTTCTTTTGCATGCGATCGCTCGCTGTGACCAATCCAGAAAAGGCCTCACCTTCAGACTTGATAACCGGATTGAATTGAGGAAACTCAGTTTGATCACCGAGGCCCCATGCCAGCGTGTTCAAGGGTGCAGAGCGGCTTACACTGGTGCTAAATACTGGGTGCTCAGTTTGTTCACCAGTACCCCATGCAAAAGCAAATGTGGGTGCTGCGGCGGCAAACGCGATGGCTGCTGTGGCAATGAAAGACTTGGCGTTGAATTGGCGTGTGTTCATGGTAATTCTCCTAAGGATTTAAGTTTCGGTTTTCAGTGTTGTCTGGGCGACTTGCTTCGACATGGTTCCCAGCTTAACCAGCCCCTCATGACCAAACCCCCACTGCAACATTACAAATTTGTAATCGAACATTCCAGCTGGTTTGCATATACTGCTTTCATGAAACTCCTACTTATTGAAGACGAAATCAAACTCACCCAATACCTGAAGAAGGGATTGGTGGCAGAAGGCTTTGTTGTGGACATTGCCCACTCAGGCATTGACGGCTTGCACTTGGCCACGGAAGGTCAATATGACCTCATCATTCTGGACGGCATGCTTCCCGACCTTGATGGCCTTGGAGTTTTGCAGGCCTTGCGTCAGAGCAATAAAAAATCAACCGCAGTGCTGATGCTGACAGCGCGATCCATGGTGGAAGACCGTGTGAAGGGGCTACAAGCCGGGGCGGACGATTACCTGACCAAACCTTTTGCATTTTCTGAATTGGTTGCACGCGTACATGCGCTGATGCGCAGAACCATTGGCGTTGGTAACAACGGAAACCCCCAAGCGGCGGCAACCAGTTTATCGCTTGCAGATTTGGAACTGGACGCACTTAAACGTCAAGCCCGCCGTGCCGGACAAGACCTACGTTTAACCGCCAAAGAATTCACATTGCTGTGGTTATTACTGCGTAGAAAAGGCGAAGTACTCAGCCGCACCGAGTTGGCAGAGTTGGTGTGGGACATGCATTTTGACAGCGAAACCAATGTGGTGGATGTGGCCATTCGCCGATTGCGGGGCAAGATGGACGACCCTTTCAACACCCCACTTTTGCACACCGTAAGGGGCATGGGCTATGTGCTGGAATTGCGGCCAGAACCACCACAGGATGGAAATGAATCATGAAATTTTCCATGGCGCGTCGAGCATCATTGCAAATTTCCTTGCTTAGCATGGTGGGCGTAGTCGTGATTGCAGCATTTGCCTACCAAAGTATTTGGATGTGGCAGCAAATGCGACATCACGACGCGATTGAACAAGCCACGCTGGCGGCGGAACAAGTGCTTATCAAAAACAGCATGGCCAACGCTGCTGAAATGTGGCAACGATTGGATGAGGTTTTACTCAGCATTGGCAATGTGCAAGCCAAAGTGATTGGTGCAGATGGGCAAATTATGTACGGCCCGCCAGTGCTTTGGGCCGATGCCAAGTACAAGGAAACCTACATGATTTCGCTGGCGGGTTTGGGTGGCGAAATGCCCATGGCAGACCTTGAATTGGCCATGAACATCACAGAAGACCGAAACTTCCTGACCTTCATTGGTGGCTTGTTTGTGATTGCGTCCATTGTGTGGGCAGGTATTGTGGTGGTGATTAGCGCCATACTGGCCAAACTCCAACTTAAGCCCCTCAGGGAGTTTGGTCGTCGCATTGCCGAGTTTAACCCTGCGCAATCGAATGAAAAAAGCATGATTTCAATTGACTCCAGCAAGGAGCCCGATGAGTTGCTGCCAGTGATCGAGCAATTCAATATGCTGATGGGCAAGGTTACCCAGTACAACCAACAGCTGCTTTCATTCAACAACAATGTGGCCCATGAGCTGAACACCCCTTTGTCCAGCTTGACGATTAGCCATGAACTTTTACTGAAAGAAAAAGACGTAGATTCCGCGCATTGGAGAGACTCGATTCACTCCAATCTTGAAGAATTGCAGCGCATGAACCGTATTATCCAAAGCATGCTTTTTTTGGCGCATACCACCCAAGGCCAACGTGGAAACTTCACCACCCTACCCTCGGTTCGGGCTCCGCTTGAAGGGGTGTTGGAGTACTTTGCTTACAGTCTGGAAGATGCACAATTGGATGCCAAGCTGACGGGTGATGCGTCGGCAGAATGCGACTCCGAGCTATTGAAGCGCGCAGTGTCCAACCTGCTATCCAATGCGATTCGGTACGCCAATGCAGGAAGCACTGTGAACATTTCAATTCAGCAGGAACATGAAAGTGACTTGGTTTGGATTGAGGTTCGCAACACGGGTAAACCCATTCCACACGATGCAATTCACCGACTGTTCGAACCCTTTTACCGTGTGGAAAAATCACGCACAGAAAGCCATGCCAACCATGGATTGGGATTGGCTATTGTGGCTGCCATTTCCAGGCTTCATGGTGGTGAGGTTCGCGCCAGTTGCGAGGGTGATCAGGTCACCATTGGATTGAGTATAAAAGCCAGCCGTACTCATGAATCCACTTGAACAACTCGGTCACAGCCTTTCAGAAGTATGCTCAAAGGCCCATCGCTTGTTGCTTTAATAATGGGGTTACAGCTAAGCCGCGCACGGCGCACGTCCACGGTCATACTGGCAATGTTTTTGGCAGTCAAAACCAGTGTGTCCATGGCTTGAGTTTTTGCAGGTGGGTCTAGCTCCTGACTGGACCTGATGTACGGCGTAGGGCCATGTGCTCCGCCCTGCAATACGCCCATTGAAGTGACCGCCCCTTTTGCCATGGCTGGGCCAAGACCAAAAGCCTGTGAATACGCATCAATCTGACCGCTTGGGCCCACAACGGATCCATCAGGCGACTCCGTGTTTCGCAACTTCAAGCCAGACAACCAGTACGCATGGTCTGCCACTGTTTTTGCGCGAGCAGAGTCACGCTTGGTTTGCACGACAAAAGTCACATGAGAGGGGTCTGGATTCAATCTGGGCGTTTCGAGAAATTCAACAAGCGGACTGTATTCGTCATTCGTTGCAAGCGTCAAATGGTCTGCTGCTGGAAACTGATCGAATACAAATCGCAAACCCTCTTTTTGGAGTTTACTGCTGGAAGTCGTTTGTCGATCTGGTGTTGACCCTTCATCCAGCAAACCGATCCAAGTCATCACGGGTGTATTACGCATTGACTTGATTCGATCGCCCTCGGGCAAGGCAGCTACACCTGCCCCTGCTGCAAAAAGGTCGGGCCAGCGGGCAAGCATGGAGAATGTGCCTCCTCCACCCATTGAGAATCCGGTGACCGTACTCCATGTCTTATCCAAAGGGTAGTGACGGGCCACGTCAGCCCAGACTTCAAACACGTCTGCCTCTGCGATGTCAGTGTAGTCACCGTCATGCCCTCTGGACAACGGAGAGACGACCAATGAACCCTTGCCTCTTTCGCCCAGACTGGACTGGTATTTGCTGTTGGTAAATAAGTTGTAATTGGTGCCCAAAGCGTGCAGCAAGAGGGTCATGCCCCAACCATCAGCAGGTTGCGCGCGGTCTGGAATGTAAATGGAGTAAGGCTGTAACTGGCCGCGGAAGGAGCCTTCACATGTGCCGCCATCAACAAGTCTATCGCACATTTTTGTGAAATCCACACCTTGCGCAAATGCAAACTGACTGGCGAAGATCCGATTCAGTTTTCCGGTCTTGGGAACACCTGAATCATCGTCCGTTTTGCTGGACAGTTTGGCAAAATCCACTTGCGCAAAAAACGGAGTGACATCCCCATCACGCAGAGCCTGAGACTGCGCATACTCACGCCAGAACATTTTGGGTGTTGCTTGAAAAATGGCCAATGAATCTACATAGGCAAGACCAAGCCCATAAGTCTTGAAATCAGGAAGGGGCTCATTGAAGCGAAATGCCATATTGAACAGCGAAGCGCCGCCAGGCGCCATACCGCCAGGTGCTGTTTCAGAAGCAGAAAGCCTAGGCTTAAGGTATGAGCCTGATGCTACATCCCACACACCCACGCCACTGCTCATTCTGACAGTATTTCGACCTGGATTCCAAGCGGAGTGAAGCACCCGCACATCGATTTGACGCCTTTGCAAGTCCACTTTAACAGCAGGGGCAGGTAAAATTTCCTTACCGTTGCTTGCATCAATTAGGGTTGCAACATCACCATGAACTGTGAGGAACATGGCTGCAGGTGACTTAACCCCTGCACCGTGCGGCCAAACACGGGGAGAATCTGAATCCCCGATTGCAATAGTGAATGCACTTCGACTGGCATCGATCAGTGTGTTCAAAGTCAATCGGAATGCGGTTTCTCCGTCCAGCGGTTTGACCCGAAATTCGACCAAGTCAGCCGCGTTGTTGGCATACTCTGGTGCCTTGGGGTAGGTCATCGTGCCCGATGCAGGTGTAAACGAGAACTCCATAAAAAAGGGGTTATCGATGGGATCGATGATGCCAGCCGCACCGTGGTCATCGTATAAAAAATCCTGATACAAAAACTCGCCATTGCGGTAGGCCGATGAACCAGAAACCAGAATGGGTGAAGCACTCCATGGAAGCACATTCTCCAATTGAGGCGCTTTGGCAGGCTCCGCATACAAAATTTCTGGTCCTGGACGGTAGCCCTCCTCGCTTTGAAACAAGGAGTTGGCTTGAAAGGAATTGATGCGGGTGGCCGAAGTATCGTCCGATTGATTGCATGCGGTCAGCATCAAGCCGCTTAAACTCAGGCATCCCAAAATCAGAGAATGCTTGGTTAATGTGATTTCAAGAAAGGCGATGACTTTGTTTTTCACGGAGAGGGACCTTATTCAACTCAAACACTCAATGTGTTTTTGAGTATAAAAAAGGTGTTCCTCGCAGGTCAGTCAGAAAGATCCTAATTCTTCCTCGGAATGTTCTGCTTGTGTTTTCGTCATCTGACTAGCGGATAAGCTCCATTGGTGAACCTCAGCACCATAAAGCCGTTGTCTTGACAGGTCACCCACAATTGGTCGGGCGCCACAAAACGCGGTGGTGAAGTACACCAGTCGGTGGACAAATCCGCCGTGGCGCCAATCACACTGGTTGCATGTTCAGACCCTTTTAGTTGAGCTTTTTTGGTGGTTTGTGCCGGGGGGTTGAAATACGCAATTTCTTTGGGTTGCAAAGGGTTTCTAACATCAAACACCCGCACGCCAGACTGAATGTAGCCGCAGGCCACAGCAGTGGGATCAATCTTCTTATCGAACTGACAATAGTGCCCTTCATACCCGAAGGTGCCATTGTTGGCGGTGTCAGCTGCCCGAATATCCGCATTTTCAGGCGCGTGTATAGCCAGCTTAAGTTTGGACACTTCCTTGGGTTTTCTCTCGTCTGAAATGTCAATAAAGCGCGCCGCACCTGCCCCGCCCTCATCCACAGCCAATAGATACGGTTTGCCGCTGTAGGTCACTGGGATGGAATGTTGAGTTGTTCCACCGTCTTTCCATGTCACGCTGCCAATCGGGGTAATCACTGGAAGTGGTTTGCGCGCCTGAACAGCAGACGTGTCCAAAACTATGATGCCACTAGGCACCTTGGTGGTGAGGTACATGCGATTGCCATCTTCACTCAACTCAAATCCGTGGTTGTCAAAGCTGAGTATGCCGAAATAAATGACCCTCGGATTCTTCGGGTCTTTCACATCAATTGCAGTGACAGAGCCTGGGTTCAAACCCGTAGACCAGTAAGTGTTGCCATCGGGGGACCACGCCCCTTCGTGTCCAATCACGTTTGCAGGCAAGGTGAAATTTCCAGCGAAAGAATTGAGCAAAACAGGTTTGGCGCAATCCTTGCTGATGTCATACACATCAAAAAATCCAGCACTTACCACTGGCCCCACCGCTACACCTGCAAGCAGCCCACGCTGTTCATTGACCTTCATGGATTCCCAAGGGCTTTGCATGAATGCGGGGCTTGTTAGGTTGGTGGACAACACAGGCTTGGCCGGATTACTGACATCGACTACCTGTACGCCTTGGGATTTTTTCTGCAAGATGCCTGTGAAAGTAGTGCCCATGTACGCACAATGCGAATACGAGGGGTTGACCCAGGTCGCTCCCTCACCTTGATATTGGCCCACCAGTTCCATGTTGCAAGAATAGCCCTGCTCACTTCGACCACTTTCCCGATCAACCAAGGGTACTTGCCCCTGCAAACCAGTCTCGGGTTTGGACCCTGCGCCACACACCGCAGGCGACGCTTGATTGGCTCCCACTGGAGTGCCGCTGCCTTGGGGAGCAGAGGTAATGCCACTTGAGGGGGTAGGCGAATCGGATTGGCAAGCTACCAACATAGTGAGCAGCGCAATACTCAATGGAATGGCTAAGCCCGCTTTTAGGCTGTCTCGTTGATTGAAAGGGAAATTCACCACAGTCTCCGGTCATGCGTTGGATTGATACTTGGCACACTATTACCAACCGTCCTGCTTTGTCTGCATAAATTTAAACACAGCGCGAATTCAGATTTTTCTGACAGATCCAATGGAATCATCCGACTGTTAGCTGAGCAATCCAAGGCCAACACTATGGGAAGGTCCGGAAAACCAAAGAGGAAAATTCTGACTCCACAATTGAGATCTAAAACCCGGGCTTCCGGAGTATAGATAAAAAAGCAAACAACACAGACAACAGTGAATTGGAGACGAGTCACATGACTCAAGCATCAAATACAAAATTGGCTCAAGCAGCGATGGTCTGCTTGGCAACGCTTTCGGCATGTGGCGGCGGTTCGACCAACAACGGCATCACCAGCACAGTGGCACCCACTCAAACTGCGGCAGCGGAAGCAAGTAAAATCCCCGCCACGCCGCAGGCACAGTGCGGTCCCGGCTCAAAGCCGGAGTCGGGTATGCAGGGGCGTGTATCAAAAGAAGACTACGACTCGGGCAAAGCGGCAGCGGGGTTCAGCTGCAACACAGAGGTAGTGGGCTCCTATGTTGAGCAAAGCCCTTTTGGTACAGTAGGCGGCTACAAGGTAGTGCGGTACAAGGACAACAAAGGTCACGAATGCGCTTACTACGATTCCACCTTGGTGTTTCCAACCGATGCCTTGGATGGAGACGTGGGTGTTGTGGTTTTGGACATGACAGACCCCACTCGCCCCAAGAAAACAACTTCCCTTCGCACACCAGCCATGATGTCTGCCCATGAGTCACTGGTGGTGAGTGAGTCAGCCGGTATTCTGGCTGCGGTAATGGGAACCCCTGTGACTGCTCCCGGATTTGTAGATGTGTATGACCTCAAAGAAGATTGCCGTTTTCCGGTGCTTTTGTCGTCGCTTCCAACCGGCATTCTGGGCCATGAAAGTGGCATTTCACCCGATGGAAAAACCTTCTATTCCGCCTCCTCAATGGCACGTACTCTGGCAGCGGTTGATTTGTCTAATCCAAAACTGACCAAGACGCTCTGGACAGGTGTGTATCGCGCACATGGCATCACCGTCAGCGATGATGGCAATCGCGTGTACATGGCAACCAATGACAAACCTGTGTATTTGCGTATTTTGGACACCTCAGAAATTCAAGCGCGAAAGCCCAATCCTAAAGTGAAAGAAATTGCCACGCTGGCTTGGCCCACAGCAACCATTCCACAAATTGCGCTGCCATTTACAAAAGACGGTAAACCTTATTTGCTGGAAGCGGATGAGTTTGCAGCTGATGAGGCCGGCACCACCCCCGCGGGCAATGGAATTGTAGTCGGTGCGTCCAGAATTATTGACATCTCGGATGAGAAACGACCCAAAGTGGTTTCAGAAATCAGGCTTGATGTACACCGCCCGCAAAGCCGCGCTGCCATTGCCAACGACCCTGCAAACAGCAATGGTACAGGGACAGGTTTGGTAGGTGGTTATGCGGGGCACTATTGCAATATTCCCACACGCGTCAATCCGACGATTGTGGCTTGCAGCATGATTTCTTCAGGCTTGAGAATTTTTGATATTCGGGATATTTTTCATCCTGTGGAGGTGGCTTATTTCAACGCTCCAGTTTTACCACGCCCCTTGCCTGTGCCATCACAGGCCATCAATTTTGCAATGTCTAGTCCTACTTTTGCACCTGAGCGAAAAGAGGTTTGGTACACCGATATCTACAACGGTTTCCATGCTGTGAAATTGACCAATGGTGCCTGGCCGGATTAATGATTATGCGTATCTATGCCATCGCATAGATACGCCCACCGTCACATTCTTTTCTAGCAACGCTCCAAAATAGCGGCAATACCTTGCCCGCCACCAATACACATGGTCACGAATGCATAGCGGCCTTGCGTGCGTTACAACTCGTGCACGGCTTTGACTGTGATGATGGCACCGGTCGCCCCCACTTGGATGCCCCAGTGAGATTCCCGAGGCATTTCCCGCGGTTACAGTGCCATTGTCTTTGAGAAACACGGTCTTGATCTTCACGCGTGATACCTCAGTCCGCAGCAATATTCTCAGCAGTTACGCACATGTGAGTATTGTAAAAAGGGTCATGCAAGGATGACTGCACCATGTCTATCAGATTGACATCTCCCAGACGAGAACCCCAACGTGAGGTGGTGCTCACATAAGGCCCACGACTCATGGATTCTGCGCCACCGCCAATGGCCACATCGGTATCACCCAGCAAAATGCTTTGACTGGCAGAAATCACAGCCTGCAAACCTGAACCGCACAAGCGGTTCACATTGAATGCCGGGGTGATTACTGGGCAGCCGCCGTTGACCGCAGCAACACGGGACAAATACATGTCCTTGGGCTCGGTGTTGAGAATATGTCCAAACACAACCTGCCCTACTTCTTGACCATCTACACCGGCTCGACTCAATGCAGTCTTCACCATCAGTGAGGCCAGCTCAGTCGGTGGAGTGTCTTTGAGGCTTCCGCCAAATGTACCAATTGCCGTGCGAACGGCACTTACAATCACAACTTCCCTGCTCATTGTTATTTCCTGTTTTTTTAGATTTGAGGACTAGACAATGCCAGTCAAATAATAGACAGCGATCACGAAAAAAACTGCGAATGTTTTGATCAACGTGATTCCGAAGATAGCGGGATAGGCATCCCGATGAGTGCAGCCGCACACCGCTAAAAGGGTGATGACTGCTCCATTGTGAGGTAAAGAATCCATGCCACCGGAAGCCATAGAAGCCACGCGGTGCAACACCTCAAACGGTATTCCCGCTGCGGTGGCACTGGCCATGAAGGTCTCAGACATCGCAGCCAGAGCTATACTCAACCCACCAGACGCAGAACCGGTAATACCAGCCAGTGTAGTAACGGTAATGGCCTCATTGATCAAAGGATTTGGCACTGCCTTCAGAGCTTCAGCCACGATCAAAAACCCTGGCAATGCGGCGATCACTGCACCATAACCATATTCAGTCGCTGTGTTCATAGTGGCCAGCATGGCCCCGTTGATGGCCGCTTTGGATCCATCCGAAAACCTCTGCGCTACACTTTTCCAAGCAGTCAACAAACACACGGCAATGCCACACAACAAAGCCAGTTCTACAGACCACAAGGCGATGACTTTTTGGACTTCCTGTACAACCGGTGGCGCAGATCCAATAACTGCCGGAACGAATTCCACAGTCTTCCCATAAAAAGCGGGAATAATGCTGGAGCCAAATAACTTGTTCATCACCGCAACCGTAAGCAATGGCAACAAAGCCAGCAAAGGATGAGGTAGTTTTTCAAGGGTAAACGGCTCAGGTTCATTCACAAGATTTTGACCATAACCATCACCCTTGCGCTGTGCACGGCGGGTTAGCCAAATCAGATAGCCCAGTGAAACAACACAGACAAAAATGCCACCAATCAGACCCAACCAAGGGGCGGCCCAGGTGTCAGTATTGAAAAATGTGGTGGGAATGATGTTCTGGATTTGAGGTGAACCTGGCAATGCATCCATGGTGAAAGTGGCACCACCCGCCACCAGGGTTGCAGGTATATAGCGCTTTGGAATATTTCCAGCCTTGAACATTTCGGCGGCAAAGGGGTAGGCTGCAAAAACAACTACAAAAATAGACACCCCGCCGTAGGTCAGCAAACCGCACACAAGGGCAATTGCTATCACCGCATTGTTGGGGCCGCAAAACTTACCCACAGCGGCAATGATTGACTTGGCAAAGCCAGACAGCTCGATGACTTTTCCGAGTATGGCACCCAGAAGAAAAACGGGGAAATACAACTTGGCAAAGTGCGCCAGCTTGTCCATAAACAAGCCTGTGAACATGGGCATGACCAGGCTGGGATCAGTAAACAACACCGCACCCATGGCAGCAATCGGAGCAAAAAGAATCACGCTGAAGCCGCGATAAGCCACCAGCATCAGGAACGCCAGCGAGATCAGTACAATCAGAACACTCATTATTTATCCCTATAAAATCTGCGTCGATTGTCTAAATCAAGGCTTGCTTTTGCTAGTCAGACCTTTCCCTTAACATCCTCAGAACATTCCGACATTTACATCGGCATTCAAGTTTCAATACCCTGCCGTATGGCAAATTTCACCAACTCTGCGTTGCTGGTTAACCCCAGTTTGTCCAGTATCCGGGTGCGATGCGTACTCACAGTTTTCACACTGATAAACATCTTTGCGCCAATTTCAGTCAGCGATACCCCATTGACAATCATTCGCATAACCTCATACTCCCGCGCCGATAACTTTTGATGCGCAGGTCGTTCATCACGCCCATCCAGTTGCATCAACACCATCTCCGCACCTTTGCTGCTGAGGTAACGCTGCCCGTTGGCAATGTGCCGGATGGCACGGATCAACTCATCCGGTTCAACATCCTTGGACAAATACCCATTGGCACCAGACTTCATGGCCACCATTGCATATTGCTCTTCGGGGTACATGGACAAAACCAACACCGGCAGGGCAGGATATTCAGCCCTCATGGACTCCAGCACTTCAAGGCCGCTGCGGCCTTCCATGCTAATGTCCAGCAGGACCACATCAAACATTCGTTGACGCAGTTTGGACAGGGCAATGGCACCGTTGCGCGCTTCATCGGCCACTTGAATATCTTGCTCATCAGAGAACAAACGTCTCAGACCCGAACGGAAAATGGTGTGGTCATCGACCACCAATACATCAATCATTTCGTATCCACCTTTACGATAAATTCCATTCAGTCATATCAGCGGTTAATTCATCGCTGCCATTAAGCACAAGCGTGTGCCGCACACCAGTCCAGGCCCCACTTCCAGTGTCCCACCAATGGCCCGCGCCCTTTCTTTCATACTCAACAGACCAATCGATCCGATCCGAGATGATCGCAAATCAATGCCGATACCGTTGTCAATTATTTCCATACTGAAATTCTCGCCCTCACAAGACAGCGATACCGTCACAACCGAGGCATCGGCATGTCGAGCAATATTGGTCAGTGCCTCTTGAAATATGCGGTAGGTGGCTGTAATTTTGCGTGGGGAAAGGTCTTTAATGCCCTCATCCTGATCCACATGGCAATTGATGCTATAGCGCTTGGAAAACTCGGCAATGTCCTTCTCAATTGCTGCCTGTAAGCCAAGGTGATCCAATACACTGGGGCGTAACTCTTCGGATATTTTTCGTACGGTGTCGATGGTTTCCTGCGTCAGTAGCCGCAAGCCTCGGGTAATTTCTTGCAGCTCAGGGGTATTCACGCGACGCATAATTCGCGTGACGTCCATCTTCATCGAGGTCAGCATTCCGCCCAGCACATCATGCAATTCCCTTGCAAACTTGCCTCGCTGCTCTTCTCTGATTTTATCAATGTGGGCGGCAAGCTCTTGCAACTGCGCCTTGGACCGCTTTAACTCTTCATCACGCTCAAGACGCTCTGTAACATCAATTCCAATACCTGCTACCGCCGGTTTGCCCTGGAATTCAACATAACTTCCATGAACTTCAATTCGAACAATCGCCCCGGATTTACTAATCGCCTTGGTGATGAAATGCACGCTTTTCAGTTCACCATGAATGCGCTTGTAGTACCGGTCCATCACCTCTTCCAAAATATCCGCGTGGATGAATTGACGCATATTTTTACCCACAATCTCATCCGGGGTATAGCCCGCCATCTTGGCCCAAGTTTCATTCACATACATGAACTTCTCATCTTGAATGATGTAGATTCCCGCCAGTGACTGCTCTACGATTGCCTGAAAAGGGATATCGGAATAGAAGGTCTTATCGTCGGGGTTCATGATTTGTTCCTCAATCATCGACATTCATATTAATTTCCTGACCAAAATGGGCGTAGTCAGAATCGTCTACATACCGTGTAGGAAATATCTGAGCATATCTTCAAAGACAAGGATTGAACAGATCCCAAAGTGCCCACGCCTTATAGGAATTGTCTGAGCCGATTACTGGAAATATCCGACTGCCCCCACAAGAACCCCCCACCTACAATTTCCACATCGTTCTTGGAGAACAGGCTTTCAATTGAATGAAGGGAAAAGAATGAATCAGCGAATCGCGCTAGTGACAGGTGGAATGGGTGGACTTGGAACCGCAATATGCCAGCGCTTGTACGAGGATGGGTACAAGGTGCTCGTCAACTGTCTTCCTGCTTACCCCGAAAAAGCAGCTTGGCTGGAAAAGCAACGCGGCTTGGGTTACGAATTTCATGCTGCCGAAGGCGATGTTTCGGATTACGAATCCTGTACCCGAATGATTGCCTCCATTGAAGCAGAGTTTGGACAAGTGGATGTACTGATCAACAATGCAGGAATTACACGCGATAAATTTTTCCCCAAGTTAAGCAAAGAAAACTGGGACGCGGTGATGGGCACCAACTTGGACAGCCTGTTTAACGTTACCCATCAGGTCTCCTCAAAAATGACGGAGAGGGGTTGGGGCAGGATAGTCAATATTTCATCAGTCAATGCCCTTCGTGGCCAAGCCGGACAAACCAACTACACAGCTGCCAAGGCAGGGTGTATTGGATTTACAAAGGCACTTGCTCAAGAAGTAGCGGCAAGAGGCGTAACAGTCAATGCCATTGCCCCCGGATTTATCGAAACTGAAATGGTACTGGCCATTCGGGAAGACATTCGCCAATCCATTCTAGACATCATTCCGATGAAGCGTCCTGGTACACCCCAAGACATTGGCGCTGCTGTGTCCTTTTTGTGCTCTGACCAGGCCAGCTACATCACGGGCACTACATTGAATGTGAATGGTGGCGTACACATGCAGTGATGAAAATCACCATGAGTCTTGCAGCTCAAACTACCTAAAAGAACGATCAAAATGCTTGATGTATTAAATAGGGCCAATACCCCCTCCTCCACTCTGTCAAATCCTGTCGGATTGCGGCACGATCAGTGGACTCCGCTGGAGGGGTTGTTGCACTGGGAGAAATCTCAACCAGACTCGGTATTTCTGTCTCAGCCACTTGCCACCGGAGTGCAAGACTACACATGGAAAGAGACCGCAGCCCAGGTGCGCCGCATGGCGTCTTATCTCCAGTCTTTGGAGTATCCCAAAGGCTCAAGGATTGCGCTTTTGGGTAAAAATTCAGCCCACTGGATGATGGCAGACCTTGCAATCTGGATGGCAGGCCATGTCAGTGTACCAGTCTACCCATCACTCAATCCCAAAACCTTTCAGTACATTTTGGAGCACAGCGACAGCCGGCTGATTATTCTGGGTCAGGTGGATGATTGGCAAACCATGGCTGATGGATTGAATATCGATACTCCGGTGGTCTGTTTACCGGGCACCTCGCTGGAACTGCAATCCAAAAGCATTCAATGCTGGGAATCAATCATCAGTACAGAATGCCCGGTTGCCCATGTAAACATGCCCCATGAAGATGACCTTGCAACCATTGTTTACACCTCGGGAACAACCGGTGTGCCCAAAGGCGTGATGCTCAGTTTCAAATCCTTTCAGGTTTCATCTCAGGCTTATTCCCAAGTTGCTCCAGTGTGCCTTGAAGATCGGATGCTGTCCTATTTACCGCTGGCCCATGTGTTTGAGGGCGCGGTTGTCTTTGCCACCGCATTGCGCCATGGATGCCAAATATTCTTTATCGAATCTCTGGCTACATTCAATCGGGACATCAAGCGGGCTCGCCCCACCATCTTCCATTGCGTACCACGGCTCTGGGTGAAATTTCAGCAAAGCATTTTCCGTAGTGTGTCAGAAGCAGAGCTGAATCAACAACTGCAGAATCCTGACACCGCATCAGCCTGCCGACAAGCTGTGCTGGAAAGCCTAGGGTTGGATCAAGTCAAATTTGCAGTATCGGGCTCTGCCCCTCTTCCAACCCGCTTACTCCAATGGTACTGGGATATTGGACTCGAATTGCTAGAGGGCTATGGCATGTCGGAGGACTTCTCTTACTCCCATTTTTCAAGGCCTGATGCCAAACGCATTGGCTATGTGGGTCAGCCCCTGGATGGCGTTGAGCGCCGAATTGACACCCAAGGTGAAGTCTTGATCAAAAGCCCCGCACGTATGCTGGGTTATTACCTTGAACCCGAAAAGACACTTGACGCATTCACTTCAGACGGTTACTTCAAAACTGGGGATATGGGCTCATTGGATGAGCTAGGAAGACTTCGAATCACAGGTCGAATTAAGGAGTTGTTTAAAACCAGCAAGGGCAAGTATGTAGCCCCTGCACCGATCGAAAACAAACTGATGACCAATCAGATCATCGAAGTGGCTTGTGTCATGGGCGCAGGTGAAGCACAACCTGTCGGGCTACTGATGCTGAATGCCGAAACTGTGTTGAAGATGAGTCCAGATGAGGTCAGCAAATTGACACATGAGCTCACCGATCTAAAAAACGCAGTGAACACCTCCCTGGACCCGCATGAGCAATTGGCCTGCCTGGTGGTTGTAAACCAGCAATGGACCATAGCCAACGGATTCCTCACCCCCACAATGAAAATTCGAAGAAACATCATTGAAGAGAGGTATTCAGAGCAAATCGAAGGCTGGGTGAATTGTGCAAAACCGGTGGTGTGGCAACTCTAGCCCAAATTAAACGACAAAAATCAAAGGGAGAAGAAACAATGAAAGTCAAGAAAACCGAAAGTCGATTGAGTTTTACCATTCTGGGATTAATATTGGGCTCAATCTTGGGCTCAATCGGTGCGCCCGCATTGGCGCAGGATTATTCCAAACTGGGCAGTACACTAACACCCATGGGCGCGGAGAAAGCAGGCAATGCGTCGGGAACCATTCCTTCATGGGAAGGTGGCTTGGATAAGCCTGTTGCAGGTTTTAACCCCGCCAAAGGCTACTTAGACCCTTTTGCATCAGAAAAACCCACAGTGACCATCACAGCCGCCAACATGGAGCAGCACAAAGACAAGCTGGCTCCCGGCCAAATGGAGATGATGAAGCGTTACCCCACATTCAAAATGAATGTGTACCCCTCGCATCGCACAGCAGCTTATCGGCCTGATGTGTACAAATACGCCAAAGAGGAAGCTGCAAACATCAAACTGGCAGCAGGCGGAAATGGACTGCAAAACCTGAAAAAATCCACGGTTCCCTTTCCTGTTCCAACCGAAGGCGTGCAGGTCATCTGGAATCACATTATGCGTGATTTGGGTGGATCGATCATCAGAGAATCGGCTGACTTCCCTGTACAAACCAATGGGGTATATACCTTGGGCAAACGCAAGGAGAGCATCGCCTCGGCTGCATTTCTGTCTGATCCGGAACCCAACCGTAACTTCTATTACATGAGTGTAACCACCGCCCCTGCCAATGCGGCAGGTGAGGTGATTCTGGTGCATGAACCTCTGGATCAGGTTGCAGAACCCAGGTTGGCATGGCAGTACAACCCTGGACAGCGACGTGTCATTCGCGCGCCTGAAATCGCGTATGACAGCCCAGGTACGGGTGCGGACGGCCTTCGCACCAATGATGACTTCAATGGATTCAACGGTGCACCCGACCGCTACACATGGAAACTGGTTGGTAAAAAAGAAATGTACGTGGCCTACAACAACTACAAAATGACGAGCAAGGACTTGAAGTACTCACAAATTCTCGGACAGTCTCATGTCAATCAGGATTTGGTGCGTTATGAGCCCCACCGCGTGTGGGTGGTCGAGGCCAATCTAAAACCCGGTGCGCGCCATATTTATTCCAAGCGTGTGTTTTACATCGATGAAGATTCCTGGACTATTTTGCACGCTGACCAATACGACTCACGCGGCGGTTTGTGGCGTGTACGCGAGGTCTATGGCGTCCAGTTCTACAACGCCCCTGCCTTTGCTCAGGCCGGCGAAGTGATGTACGACCTTCAAGCTCGTCGCTATTTGGTCAATGCCTTGACCAATGAAGAGAAGCCCGTGGAGTTCGGTAAAAAATTCGCTGCTGCAGATTTCTCAACATCTGCCCTGCGCCGTATGGGTCGCTGAGTCACAAGAAGAAAATCGAGGAGACAGATGATGAATACTCAACAACACAAAGCCACTAGAGTGGCAGCCGAATTGGCGACAGGCTTGATCCTGCTTGGTAGCACCTCCGTATATGCGGTTGAGCTGAGAATCGGTGACATGGATTTAACCATCAACAGCACAGTCAGCGTCGGTCAAAGCATTCGCATGGAAAACCGCGACCGTGCATTGTACTCGCCCGGCAACTCTTCGCGGGATGGAACCAAAGGCACTGGTAAATCCAATACAGGCGATGACGGCAACCTGAACTTCGACAAAGGCGATGCGTTCTCAACCATTGTGAAAGGCATCCATGAACTGGAGCTGAAAAGGGACAACTACGGTGCCTTCACTCGGGTCAAATGGTTTTATGACTCCACTTTAAACAACAGCGGCGTCTACCATGGCCATGAGCCGACATCCAATGCACGTGACCGTCACCTGAATGATTCGGGCGCAGCACCTTATGCAAAATTTGACGGTATTAATTTGTTGGAAGCCTATGGATACTGGAACACTCAGTTAATGGGCAAGGAGTCCAGCATCCGCTTGGGTCGTCAGGTTATCGGATGGGGCGAAAGCTTCTTTATTCAAAGCCCGATCTCTGGCTTGAATCCAATTGATGTGTCTGCACTGCGCAGGCCCGGTGCAGAATTGAAAGAAGCCTTCACCCCATCCGAAATGCTGTATGCCAATATCTCGACCACAGAATCCACCAGTCTGGAAGCCTTTTACCAACTGAAGTGGCGCAACTCAGTACCCGAGTTGTGTGGCACCTATTTCTCAAGCTCCGATGTGGGTGCCGATGGCTGCAACCGCTTGGCGTTTGCCGCTTCGGCTGCGGATCAAAACAATTACCCAGCCGGTTTTGTGATCAACCGTGGTCCAGATCAAGATCCGAAAAACGGTGGCCAATTCGGCTTGGCATTTAGAAAATATGCCTCCAGTTTGGGTGCCGAATTCGGCGCTTATTACATGAATTACCACAATCGTTTACCACTCTTCAGTTTGAAAAAAGCATCTGACGGAAGCACCTTTGCGCGTGGCGTCACCACCGCAGGCGCACCTGTGCAAAACGCATCCTATGACGGTCAATATGTGGTGGACTTCCCAGAAAACATTTCCATCATTGGTGGTAGTTTCTCCACCAACTACAAAGGCTGGGCATGGGCTGGAGAAGTCAGTCGTGCAATGGATGTACCCATCCAGATCAGCACGGTGGAATTGCTCAGAGCTGGAATTTTCGGACAATCCATACCTGTGTTCAACGGTAGCAATCAAGTGTCTACAATCGATAACCAAGCCAATCGACCTGGCACGGGTTCTACATTCAGCAGCCGTTATGCAGCGGCGCCAAATGGTTCAATCGTCAAAGGTTACGACCGATTCAATGTCACCCAAATCCAATCCTCATTTATCCGCCAATTTGATCGGATTCTGGGTGCATCGGCATACAGTCTTGCCGGCGAAGTGGGTGCCGTGTTTGTCAGTGGATTACCCGATACACGCACCCAGCGTTATGGTCGATCCTCCGTGTTTGGTGGGGGTGCCGATGCAGGCAACACCTTCAATGCAGGCTTTGTGACAGACTTCTCTTGGGGCTATCGATTGCGGTTAGCCGGCAATTATCGGGATGTCTACAAAGGCATTGCAATGTTGCCAAGTATTGCTTTCTCGCATGATGTGGAAGGCTGGTCACCTGAACCCGGTCAGAGTTTCAATGAAGGTCGCCAAACATTGGGCTTGGGTGTCACCTTTGAATTTGACTCCGCCACCAAAGCAGCGGTGAACTACACCAAATACATCAATGCTGCTGACTATGACGTACTGCGCGACAGGGATTTCCTCGCCCTCACAGCATCCAAGGCTTTTTGATTGATCGGGTAAGAAACCCCAAGGAATGTCTTCTCGTCTAGGGGCTTTTCAGGCCTCCGTGGTTATCAACTCCGAAAGATGGACTACGCTCGACACCACCCTTCCATGGGTGGTTTTTTTTATATAAAAATGGTCGCCTAGCCTCCACTCACACAGGAATATTGCATGGATTAGTTTCCAAGCAATTTGGCCTTCAATGCCTCAGTGGTGGGCTCTTTACCCAGCCAACCCGCCAAAACCAGATTCGCAAAATCAGCATCTCCAATATTCAAAACATCTTGCCCATTGCGCTTGATCATCAAACCCTGCGCTGTGAAAAAGTAGGTTTCAGTGTCGCCTTCCTTCAGGTTGGCTTGCGCATCCAAAAAACGGGCTTGAGATTGCGGGTTGATTTTGCAAGGGCTACTGCAGTTCTGCTTCAGGTAGTATGCCCAAGCCTCCATGGCATCATCCCGCTTGGCATCCACACGCATTTTAAGGTGGAGCACACGTGGCAGTTTGCTGGCCAGAATTTGTTCGGGATTGCTGTTTTTAACAGGGAGATAAAGCGTTGCTGAATACACTTTAATTTTGAGAAAAGAATACAAGCGCGTGCCCGAACCATTGGCGGTCAAGGTTTGCCCTTCATAGGCAAACGTATCGGGTAGTTCAACCCCATCCACTTGCAAGGCATGCGCAGGCAAGCTGAAGCAAACAGCCAATACGGACCCGAACACAAAAACGGAACAAAAACGGGGAATGGAGAAGCGCATGCAGTTCACTGAACCTTGGGTGCAAGTCGATACAAGGTAAATGCAAGGACAAGCAAGGCAATGTCCTCCAGCAGGGTGTACGGCGTAAGTGGCCGCCCCCAGTACACACCAAAACACCCGCAGTTGGGTATGACCAATCCACGCACAAGTGCTTGGCTAAGGCCCACCAAATAAAACAGATGCAAGGGCAGCAGCACCCAAACGACTTTGCGCCATGCTTTACTGCACAAGGCAAAACCCAAGGCCAACTCAAACAAAGCCAGCACCCAAGCGCCGGGAATAATCAGCCATTCAGGCATCATTTGGTAGGTGCGGACGATGCCGTAAAAACCGGGCATGTCCAAGAGTTTTCCAGTGGCACTGGCCAACATCAATAAGGCAAAAAAGGTGCGGGCCAACCCAACAAAACCTTTGTTCATGGATACCCCCCCACTGGCTTATTGAGTGTTGTTGACTAAGTGTTTGACTAAATGTTTGACTAAGTATTTGGCCAGCGGTTTACCGTCCAATCGTACTTGATGAATTCAATTTTGCTGTCCATCGGTACGGGGGTGGGTGCGTACTTGTTGATGTAAGCCTGAAGGGATGGCGCAGCAGCCAAAAAATCCTCAGTGAAAAACTTCAGAATTTCGGACACCATGACCACATTGTCTTTCACAACAAGTTGCCGTGGGTCCGCAAAAAATTCGCGAGCCTCCGCATCCAGTTGTTGATTCAACTTGGTCGGTTCAAAAATATCTTGCGGCAATTGGGGGCAGCCCACACTCATGCAATTTAAGGCAAAGTGAATGCGGGGGTCGCCCAGTTTTCGGATTATCTTATTCTCATAGGAATATAGCGACATGGACTCGCCACCCACAACCACGCGGTTGAACAAGAAAAAGCGGAAAAACGTAAAGCCTTTGAGTGCTTGAGGAATACCCTCTTTAACCACTGCATACATGGCCAAGGCGTTGTAGGCATTGATGTGGTAGGCCAATACTTTCTGCGGTGTGTCGTACACTGCAGGCCGATTGGCAGGTGACTCATTGGCGATGAAACGCACCACCGACTCCAAGGCCTGAGGTGCTTGAGCAATTGCAACAAAGTTAACCCTGCCCTGCGCATCCACATGCTTCTTCAACACGGCATCAAACGTGGCCATGGCCTGTTGATACGAAGCAGCGCTTTCCGCAGATTGAGGCGGTGCAATCAAAGTTGAACAACCCAGCAAACCCAAACTGGGCAATAACAAAGTCAGTGCCAAACGTATCCACCGACTCAGTGTGTTGCCCTCGGGGCTGACTTGGAATTTGCTGGGTGTATTCATATCAGCTCTCTACAGTTTGCTTTGCCACCGCCTCATTCATTGCAATCTCATTCACTGAAACATCATCTTGCAGCACATCACTCTCGGTTCTACCAAAGTTTGCTTTGGCTGCCAAACGTTCGGCGTCCATTTTCTCTTTGGTACGCCCGCGCGCAGTTTTGCGAGTGTGCTCCACCACAAGGCGCTCGGGCTTGTTGTCTTGTAGTTTGCCAGTGATGGGGTTCCAGAATTTGATCACACCTTCGGCTTGCGGCATGGCAATCGGCTTGAGCAAAAAGTCATCGCGCTTGGCATTGTTCAAACACATGCTGATTGGGCCTTCAGCTGTAGCCACCATAAACACGCAAGAGTCGATGCGGTCTTTTTCCAGATGGCAGGCATCCATAAAGTTGTGGATGAAGAAAGACAACTTATTGACCTTGCCTTTGGCACGGAAAATATCCATTGCCATGTCCTTGGTTTTGTCTTTCAACCAACCCAAGCTTTTTGGCAACAACTTGGGGTTTTTGATGACCCAATTGGCCATTTGCTCAACCACCTGACGCTTGTTTTGGCGGTCAAACACAATGTCGCTGCCCATAGTGGCCAGTACATCTTGCACATATTCAGTGTTGTAAAACACATCATGTACTTTGTTGTCAGCCACCAAAGTCATGGCGTACTTGTTGCACTTGGAGTGGCCAATGTCCATGGAATCAAAATTGATATTACAACCCGCACCCTTGCGAATTTGGTCAGCCACTGTGGTTTGGCTGATCATGAAATCACGCTCAGTCAACACGCCACGGCCAGTGTCCGCCTGCAGCTGGAAGGAAGCGAGTCGCACAATGTCGCTGTTCTTCACCATGAAATCAACAATCTTCGGTATTTCATGGAAGTTACCGTCGTACACCGTGGTGTTGAAAAAGATGGACAAAGGCAAACCGCGGGCGCGTTCGATGTACTCTTGGCGCACCTCGTTTAACTCCACCTCGGTGGTGTAGCCCTTGCGCTCTTGGGTCAAATCCACATGGAAGGCCACATCCACCAAACCGTTTTCGACCAATTCTTCCAGCATGTCGCGGCTGGCCTTGATGCCATTGGTAAACAAGGATGGGCGCATGCCGGAATCACGTACTTTACGCACGATGGCCATCAGCTCATCACGCTGGCGCAAAGTGGGGTCACCGCCACTGATTTGAATGTCCGTATTGGGGCCGTACATGGCACGAATTTCGTCAATGCGACGGAACACTTCGTCGATGGGAATGTCTTTGACTGCTTCTGCACTTTCAGACAGGTAACACAATGTGCAGTCCAAATTGCAGCGCTGGGTAATTTCTAAGGAAACGCAACCAATGGCCCAGCGGTGGCCCAAATGCTGGCCCTTGGTCATCAAGCCTTGCGCCTCCATCCGTTTGCGCGCGCGTTGTTTGGGGGTTAGTCCGTCATTTTCAAGTTTGTAAGGTCCATAGGCCGCGATTTCCTTGGTAGACATGTAGCAACTCATTCGTCTCTCTCCTCGACACTGATTTTTAGTTATTGCAAGCAATAAGCTAACACAAACTGCAGTAACTATTACTGCACTGCTCAACTATTTTAATCAGGTGAAATCTGGCCACTGAGTGCATGATTTTTCGCTTTTTAATACCTTACTCATTGACCCCTTATTTCGGCAGGTAAAAGGTACTTCCACGGCCAGCCAAAACCGTGTACCACCGCAACGCTGCCCTGCTGATTGACCAAGGCTTTGCCCTCAATGGCCCATCGGAAAATTCCGCCTTGAAGGTTGTAAATTTTGCCCATGGGCGAGTCGGTCTTGATTTGCTTCAACACGTCACGCGCCACAATGCCACTGCGCACACCCACTGAACAGTAAATAACAATGTGTTGATTGGGGTGTTTGCGGCTTAGATGAAGCACATCCTCCACACTTTGCAGGTTGACCGCACCCTGAATATGGCTGACAGCAAATTCCTCTGGGCTGCGCACATCCACCAACACCATCGACGGGGAAAGTTGTCGGGTCGTCATTTCCGGCACAGCCGAAAAATACGCCGAAACCAACATTTGAATAAGCGACAAAAACCACAAACCCATTACCTACCTCTCAATCGACATCGTTGCGTCCAGGGAATCTGACGAAGGCAAAAATAGCGCTTAACCTAACACCACAGTCTCCCCATGGCAAATGGCTTCATGGTGGTGAAGAAACCCATTACATTGAGTGGCAGTCAAATTAAAGCGTTCAGGAATCTATTCAAAGGCAATGCCCGACCCCTTCAAGCCCTTAATGAACGCGTGATTAAAGAAAGTATGTAGTGTCGATTGAGTAGTAGTAATGTGCGACACCGAACAGACCACCTTCAAAGGTATCGATAGTGTAAGGCACCATCAATTTGGAGGTAACCACTATGCGAATGAATTACAGACTGGGCAAGACTTTGGCAGTACTTGCCCTATTCCTAGCCGTTGCATGCGATTCAAAGCCAGGCACACCCAGCACGGGCGAATACATTGATGACTCGGTGATCACCACCAAATTAAAGTCAGCAATCGTCAATGACCCCACACTCAAATCGACCGAAATCAATGTGGAAACCTACAAGGGAACAGTACAACTGAGCGGGTTTGTAAACTCAGTGGCTGAAATGACCCAAGCCGAAGTGTTAGCACGCAGCATTGGTGGCGTTTCTGCCGTTAAAAACGACATACGCCTTAAAAATCCGTGAAAACGAAAACAGAGCGTGTTTCATTAAACAGCGTGGATAACCTAAGCCTGTCCACCACGCTGTTTACACTCATTGGTTTAAATCGATTTCAAAAAACCACCGACCACATCAGCCGTGGCCTTGGGGGCTTCAACCATGGGCATGTGTCCCAACTCTTCAAATACATGCACCTTAATGCCAGGCACACCCGCCTGCCAAACAGATACTGAACTCACGTCCAGCAACTCGTCTTTTTTACCCCAAATGAGGAAAAAGGGTACTTTGATGTCAGCCAACCTGTTATCCAACATGTCTTTGCGATGGAATCCTTGGTAGATCACCGCCAACTCCTCGCGTCGGTCCTGGTAGGTTTTTGCAAGCCCATCCAGCACAAACTTGGGCATGTAAGGCGGCTTGGCCATCGTCATGGCGTAGAAAGCATCAAACTGGGCGCGATCCTGCACTTCAAAAGGGTTCTGCCCAGCAGCAATCATTTTGTCCATTTTACTGGCCACGGGCGGCATCACACCTGCGGGGTCTATGGCCGTTGCACTCATCACCCTGCCAGGATAATTTGCAGCCAAGGTGGCGGTGATAAAACCGCCCATCGAATTGCCCGCCACGTGGAATTTGTCCACACCCATTTCATCCATCAGAGCCACGATCCGTGCGGCTTGGCTGGGTATGTCGTAAGTCCAGTCCTTGTGAAAACCAGTCTCGCCATGGCCAGCCATGTCTGGAATAACAATGTGGAAATCCTTCACCAAATGCGCGGCAAACCGTGGCCACACATCCTTGTCGGCGCTGTAACCGTGCAACAAAACCAGCGTAGGCTTTTGCGCATCGCCACCTTCATAAATGCGGTGACTTATGCCACCCGCCAACACTGATTTCTCGGTCAAACCGTGTACACGCGCTTCAATTTGCCCACCCACCTGAAGTGTTTTTTCGCCCACAGCTGGGTAGGTGGCTGCATTGGCCAATGCCAAACCCGTCACACCTGCCAAAGCGAGATACGCAATTGTTTTTTTCATGTTGAGTGTTCCTGCGCAAACTTGAATACCAATCCGCCCAAAATATATGTGACGACAAATGTAGTCAATTCATATCGTCGTAGAAAAACTCTAATGCTTCTTTACATCTGACGAGGAATGTAGTCAAATTTAAACCATGACCTTAAACCCCAAACCCAATAGCCGCGTGTATGGTGGCGAAAGCACCGAGGACCGCGTTCAACGCCGAAGGGAACAATTCCTAGACACAGGGCTTGAGCTGTTTGGCACCATAGGCTTCAAAAGCACTTCAGTCAGGGGTTTGTGCAGACATGCCAAACTGACCGACCGGTATTTCTATGAGTCTTTCGAGTCGGTTGAGGATGTGCTGATTCAAGTGTACGAGCGTGAAACCCAGCGCATGGTGGCCGCTATATTTGAATCGATGAACAACATCACGCCCGGCATGACCGTAAGCCAAGTTGCGCGACCCGCCCTTCACCGTTTTTTCACCGAGGTGCAAAACCCCATTGTGGCCAAAACATTGTGGTTTGAAGTACTGGGCGTGAGTGACCGAGTCAATCAGGCCTATTTGGGAACAATTCGCGAATACGGACAAATGTTGCTACTGATGATTAAAGGCTTGTACCCCCACCTTGCCCTCAGCGAAACACAGGAAAACCTGCTCACTGTTGGCATTGTGGGGGCCGTCAGCCAACTGACCATGGCATGGATCGTGTCAGACTTTTCCACCCCCATCGACGACTTGGTTGATGTGAATGTGCTGCTGCTGGAGGGCTTGGTGTTGAGGCTCACCTCCTGAACCTGAGTGACATGCACCTTGCCTTGAGTGATGAATTTACTTGGTCTGGGATGTATAACTGGTAATCAGGTTCCTGTAGTCGGGAATATGGTTGGAAAATAGCGCACCTAGTCCCTCAATGTCATTTCTCCAGTCGCGATGCAACTCACAAGCCACACCGAACCAGGTCATCAATTGAGCCCCAGCATCTGACATCCGTTGCCAAGCGGAGTCCCGCGTCAGCGCATTGAATGTGCCGGAAGCATCTGTAACTACAAAAACGTCGTAACCCTCTTCCAGTGCAGAAAGTGCGGGAAAGGCCACACACACCTCAGTCACTACACCGGCAATAATCAATTGCTTTTTACCAGTCGCTTGAACAGCTTTCAAGAAGTCTTCGTTATCCCATGCATTGATTTGACCTGGACGAGCGATGTAAGGTGCATCAGGGAAAATATCTTTCAACTCAGGTACCAGTGGACCGTTGGGCCCTGTTTCAAAACTGGTGGTCAGAATGGTAGGTAGCTTGAAGTATTTGGCAAGGTCTGCGAGAGCCAACACGTTGTTTTTAAAACGATCAGGCTCAATGTCGCGCACCAAAGAAAGCAATCCGGCTTGGTGGTCCACCAGTAAAACAGCAGCATCATTTTTGTCGAGGCGGATGTAAGGCTTTTTCATGTAGATCTCCTGTGGGATTCGAGTTTTTAAGGCAAGCGAATATTACATGGAGCAAAGTTTCTTGATAATATGCGTCTGGGACAACTGTTTGTTCCATTTACGGAACAATAGACGAACCTTAACTGCGAAAAATGATCGATCTCAATGACTTGTACTACTTTGCCAAGGTTGTAGAACACCAAGGCTTTTCGGCAGCAGCAAGGGCACTGGGTATCCCAAAATCCACGCTGAGCCGTCGAATTTCAACACTGGAAGAACGTCTTAATACCCAGTTGCTTTACAGGTCTACCCGTAAACTTCATGTCACTGAAATAGGCAAAGCCTACCTGCAACACTGCAAATCAATGCTGATCGAGGCTGAGAACGCACAGGAACTGATTGAACACAACCACGCTGAACCCCGAGGGCTGATTCGAGTGACCTGCCCCACGGCACTCTTGTACGCACACATCGGGGGAATGATTTCTAGATTCATGCTGAAATACGCGCATGTTTCTATTGACTTGGAGGCAAGCAACCGCAGGGTCGATGTGGTGGCAGAAGGGATTGACCTGGCAATCCGGGTTCGCCCCTACCCACTCGAGGCCAGCGATTTAATTTTGAAGATATTGTCAGACCGCGGACTCGGCCTGTTCGCATCTCCTTCATTGATTGCAAAACTTGGAAATCCGTCCCATCCAAATGACTTGAAAACCTGGCCAAGCTTGGGCATCGGCCAGGCGCAAAACACCTTCGAATGGTGCTTAACCCACCTCAGCGGCGAACGAGCAGTCGTGCCTTACTCACCCAGGTTCTCTACCACAGATATGGTTGCATTAAGAACCTCTGCGATTGCAGGTTTAGGAGTGGTGCAATTACCGCACCTGATGGTTCCCAAACAACTGGCAAGTGGTGAGTTGGTACGACTGCTCCCAGACTGGTCACTTCGGCGGGAAATCATCCACATGGTATTTCCGTCCAAAAGAGGAATGCGGCCAGCAGTTCGAGCCTTCATTGATTTTTTGTCAGGTGAATACGAGTCCTTTGAAGAGGAATGAGAAAACTCAAAACAAGTTTTGTTACCAAGTCCAAGCAAAGTATCCAAGCCCAACAACCAGCATAAGGTAAGCTGGTTTGTAGTTCCTGCTTGATTCCCAAACCTGGTCGAGCACCACGCGCGGCCTCGCCCTTCCAATCAACAACTCTTGCCCAATTTTTGTTAGGCGTTTGAAAGGTTTTTTCAGGCCACCACCCACGGTCAAGTACTCCACCCAGCCTTTTCTAGACAATCGGTCAGCAGTCATTTTTATTTGGGCTTGGGTAGGCAAGATCATCTGACTCAAGGGTTGAGCCCGCTTTCTGAAAGCCATAAACAAATTGCCTTCATCTTCCACACAGATCAGCTCAAAAAATTGACTGACTGCAGCCATGAGGCTGAAACGCGAGTAATAAAACAAATGGGCTTTGAAATAAATATTATGGGGGCTTGCATCGGCTTGATGGATATTGGGGACTTCAATCACCAAATGGCCATCTTCCACCAATACCGACCAAATTTTACGAACCGCTTCCGTGGGGCGGGCCATGTGTTCAATCACATGAAACAAGGTCACCACATCGGCTTGCCGCGCTTGAAGGTCAGCAATACCGCAAGTTTGTATATCCACACCATACTCGTCACGGGCAAACTCAGAATACCCTTGATGAGGCTCGATCCCACCTACCTCAAACCCAGCCCGTGAAGCAAGGTAACAAAATTCCCCTCCGCCAGCACCTATATCCAACAACTGCCTACCTGCGGATTGAATGCCTGCACGTTCAATGAATGCAAGCCTGTCTTTTGCTGCATTGCCTGCACGAGCAACATACTTCAACTTGGGCTTGTGTGTGGCTTTGTAATCCTCCCTGTAGTGATGGGAGTAGTAAATTCGTAGCTCTTCATCGGTGGGTAACTGGGTTTGTTGCACCAAACCGCAAGCTCCGCACAAGGCCATTTGCAAAGACTCACCCGATTTTGCATCTTTGGAAGACCAGTTGGAAATGAATGACTGATTACACAAACGACATGATTTCATGATTCAAACTCCTGCTCTTAAAATCCAAAGTTAGAACCCAGCCCCAACAAGGTGGCCAAGCCCAGCAACGCAAACATGCCAGCAGCAATGCTGTGCACCAGCTTCATCGGTATTTTTTGAGAGAGTTTGTCACCCGCAAAAACGGCAGGCACATCGGCAATCAGCATGCCCAAGGTGGTACCTGCAACCACCATCACCACATCCGCATAGTGGGCAGACATTGCCACGGTTGCGATTTGTGTTTTGTCACCCATTTCTGCCAAAAAGAAGGTCACAAAAGTAGCGCCAAATACACCCAGCTTGGTTGCCAATTGGGTTTCTTCGTTTTCAATTTTGTCGGGTATTAAGGTCCATGCAGCCATGGCCAAGAAGGATATTCCAAGTACCCAGCGCAGGGTTTCTGGACTGATATTGGCAGTTATCCAAGCGCCGAGTACACCCGCCAATCCATGATTAATCAGGGTAGCCAGCGTAATACCAATGATAATTGGAACAGGTTTTTTGAACCGTGTAGCGAGAAGGAATGCAAGGAGTTGAGTTTTGTCTCCAATTTCAGCCAGCGAGATAACGCCGGTGGAGACGAGAAGTGCGGATGACATCTAAAAAGTTCCTGGGCCTGGAAAAACCAAATGACCACACCGATCCTCCAGGCCAAACTGGAAACGATGTAGTCAAAGGTCTTGCCAAGTTGATGAACATGTCATAAACCGCTTACGCCATAGCCGTTGTGTTGACGCCTTATTTTGATGCGCCGGCTAAGTGTGTTGACGTAAGCCTTTACCAAGTTTTAAAGCCGGGTAAAGAAGCTACTCCCCAATGAGTATCCCTATTATAGGTAGGCACAGGGGCTAAATCAAGAAAAATTGCGAAAAAAGGACCCCAACCCAATGGCTAGGGAATGACGTAAACCCCAATCACCACTGCATGGCAAGCTGCACCGGCGGCCACAAACACATGCCAAATGGCGTGGGTGTATTTCACTTGCTTGGCCGCATAAAAAGCGGCACCCACTGTGAAGCACAAACCCCCGGCAAGCATCAACCAGAATCCGGCTCGCTCAAGTGCATCCCACAGGTCTTTGATCAATACCAGCGACAACCACCCCATCAACAAATAGGTTACAAGGGACAAACGCTTGAAACGGTGAATGAAGAAAATCTTGAATACAATACCCGCAAACGCAAGCGCCCAAATGACCCACAACATCACCTGTGCCGATGTGGTATTAAGCGTAATCATCAACATGGGCGTGTAAGACCCGGCAATTAATAAATAAATTGCGCAATGGTCCAGCCGCTTGAACAAGGCTTTAGCCCCCACATGCGTGATGGAATGGTAAAGGGTTGAGCACAAAAACAGCAGGATGAGGCTAAGGCCGTAAATTGCAACGCCCGCCAGCTTGGGCGCATCCAGCACTGGGCTGGCTTTCACCAAAAGCAGCACCATGGCGACTATTGCCGCAATGGTGCCGATGCCGTGGCTGATTGCGTTGGCAATTTCTTCAGGAAGGCTATAGGGGGCGTTTGCAACCATGGTGTTGGCCTTTTAGTGCTTTACTCAATATTACACAGCCACACACAACAACTGATAAAACATCCAGAACATCAAACCAATTTGAATAGCCCAAAAATTGGCGCGTGCAAAAACGTTGATTTGGCCTGAACCTGACAAATGTGCCAATGACTGGCCCACCCGCGCGTACAAAACCCAAGCTGCAAACGGTGTAATCACGTCCAACTTGCCCATGGCGGCGGCAGCCAACACAATGACGGCAAACACGGGTAGGTTTTCTAGGCAGTTGGCATGGGCATCTTCCAACCGTTGAATGAAAGGCGCGTCTTGTGTGGCCTTGTTGCCACGGGCCCAGCTGTTAATCGGCGTTCCGGTTGCAAAACGCAAACCCCGGTAAGCAAAAACACCAGCAACCAAAAGCAAAGTCCATCCGGCAAAACCCAATACGGCTTGAAGTGCAGTCATGATATGTCTCCTATTAAAATGGATACAGTGTACACAACATCAGATTTGAATTGACAGTACTTTGGTACTCCTCAGTAACTTCGGTGGTAACCTCTGTATCAATCTTCGCATCAATCTAAATTGCAATAGAAACCACAACTTAAAGAGACAGCCATGGAATTTCAATACCTCACCCTTTCAGTAGCCGACAAAGTTGCAACGGTCACCATCAACCGTCCGGACAAAGGCAATGCCTTGGCCCCCGATGTGTTGGACGAAGTGACCGCCATGTTCAACAGCTTGGGCCAACGGCAAGATGTGAATGTGATTGTGTTCACCGGGGGTGAGCGTTACTTCTCAGCGGGTTTTGACCTCAACGAAATCCGCAAACTGGAGAAGGTTAGCAACGAGGCCTACACCGCCCTATTCCACCGGGCTTATCGCGCTATTTTGTTCTGTGAACAGCCTGTAATTTGTGCAGTGGGTGGCGCTGCAATTGCTGGCGGTTTTGATTTGACCATGATGTGTGACATTCGCTACGCATCCACACGCGCCAAGTTTGGGCAACGTGAAATTGTGTTGTCGCTAACCCCAATCATGGACCCACTGTGGCGCATTATTGGCATGGGCCGCGCCAAAGAGGTGGCACTTACAGGGCGTATTTATGATGCGGCTGAAGCTGAGAAAATGGGCTATGTCAGCAAGGTGTTTCCTGAAGGTGAGTTACTCAGCTCGGTGGCACAAATTGCCAAAGACATGGCCGCCTATGACCGGGGCTGCTTGGCTGAAACCAAGCGTTTGTCCAACGTGGTGCTGAATCAGGACTTGGACATGTCCATGCGCACGCAAGAGTGGTTGTTCAGGTCTTATATTGGCTCTGAAGACAACCACAACCGGATAGATGCGCTACAAGCCCAGCTGGCAGCCGCCAGAAAAGCCAAGTAATAGACTTAACAATCAGGACCGGTTGCGCTCCCGGTAATCTTCAAGCAGCCTACCAGGGTAGGTTTGCTTGAAAAACAATGGCGTCAAAAAGGTGGTAATAATGCCCATCAGCACCAAGGTGGAAAACATGGTTGGACCGATAAAACCTTTTTGATAGGCAATACCCGCCACCACCAATTCCATCACCCCGCGACCATTAAGCACGCAACCCAAGCCAATCGCCTCGCGCGTACCCATGCCCACAATTCGCCCGCCCCACCAACCTGCAAGCATTTTTGTCACCACCGAAACCAGAATGACCACAATCGGGAAGTCAACCTCGCTGAGGGAATTAAGTTGCAACTCCAAACCCAAATAGGCAAAGAAAACCGGCGCTAAAAACCCGTTGGTGACTGAGGACAGGGTGCCTTGTAAATCCTCGTACCGAGAGGCCAAAAAATGCCTTTTGTCCAGAAACAAGGCACCAAAAAACGCGCCAATCACAAAGTGAAAACCAAGGGCTTCGCTGATGGTTCCAAAAGTCAAAACGAATACAATCACAATGCCAAACAGCGCTTCGGGGCCAAAAATACGAATCATCGTCTCGGGCAGCGCCTGTACGTTGTAATTGCGTTTTTCAAACCATTCCAACAACTTGTTGATGGCCAACACAAACACAGCAAGCCCAATTAATTTCAGCGTTGCAACCCCAACCGCGCCGACTGCATCGTTAAACACAAGCTCTTCGGGCAGGTTCAATACAATGCCCAAAATGAACAGGGCCGCAACATCATTCACAATCGCTGTGGCCAGTGCAAATTTGGCAATCGGGGTGTGAAGAATGCCCATGCTGTCCATCAACTTGACCGCAACCGGCAGCGCGGTAATGGATATGCACAGGCCTAAGAAAATCATGCGCATCACATCCAAGTCGTAGATTGCAGCCACCACAACCCCACCTCCAAACGGCACAATAAAACTAATGGCCGCCAAGACCATGCCTCGGCCTTTCATGGCGTCAAAGATGTCAGAAAAACGCATTTCCAAACCAGCATTCAAGATGATTAGAAATACCGCCAATTCCGTGATGCCTGCCAAGGCCAAGTTGGGTTCAATCAGATGCAGCACAGCCGGGCCCAGCAGCACGCCAGCCAAAATTTCGCCGATCAATTCGGGTTGGTTGTAACGTGCAAACAATCGACCAAAGAGTCGTGCAAAAACAATCAGTAATAAGAGGCTAGAAAGTAATGACATTAATTGATGACATTGTTAAATAATAAAAAAAGGTATGCTGAGTGTAATCCCAGTTTGCACAATTTAACCAAGCTGTGTGACAGAACAAGTTGCCGCACTGAAGGAGTCACAATTTGATATTGCCCCGCTTGCTTGCTAAAGAGCTTTTCCCAACGGGTATTGCCTTGGTTTTAGCCTACTGTTCTTTGATTCAAGGTGCAGCGTATGCCAAGGACGACTACCCCACCCGCCCGGTCAAACTGGTAGTACCTTACCCACCTGGCGGCGGCACCGATGCAGTCGCCCGCATACTAAGCGATAAGTTGGCTACCAAATTGGGCCAGCCATTTATCGTGGACAACAAACCTGGGGCAGCAGGCATAATCGGCACAGACTCAGTGGCCAAAGCCAAAGGCGATGGTTACACCTTGGTGGTGGGCCTTAGCAACTCCCTGCTGACCAATCAATTCCTATACTCCAAACTGCCCTATTCCCCCACCAAAGATTTCGCTTTGGTTTATCAAATTGCCTCTGCCCCCTTGGTACTGGCTGTGCACCCTAGCGTGCCTGTCAATGATGTCAACAGCTTCATTCAATACCTGCAAAAAAACAAGGGCGCGTTGAACTATGGGTCTTACGGCACGGGTAGTTACAGCCATTTGGCTAGTGCCCAGCTTAGCAAGGCGTACAACGCAGACATGACACACATACCCTACAAAGGCGAGGCACCCATGATTCAGGAGCTTTTATCCGGAGGCATTCAAATGGGGTTTGCGTCCACACTGGTGGTTAAGCAGCATTTGGATGCGGGCAAACTCAAAGTCTTGGGTGTTTCTGGGGCAAAGCGAGTTAAATTACTGCCAAATGTACCCACTTTGAGCGAATTGGGGCTCAAAGATGAAATATTTGACATCATTGGCTGGATTGCGCTGGCTGCGCCCGCATCCACCCCCAAGCCCATACAACAACAACTGGCAAGGGAACTGGGCAATATTGTAAAAAGCCCTGAATTTGCGGCACGTGTGGAAGGATTTGGCTTTGAAATTATTGACAGCTCGCCAGAAAGGTTCCAAACCCAATACAACAAGGAAATGCCTGTTTGGGAGCGTCTAATCAGACAGGCGGACATCAGGCTCGATTAGGCAAATAAAGACAAGCTGTCAATCAAAAAACAGGTAAAAATGCGCCTAATTGTGTCAAATTAGATGAAATCTCACCTTATTCTCATTAATAGGCGGCCCGGGAAAGTTATATGATTTAGAGCTCGGCTTTTAGCTACCTATTAGAAAAACAATGCACGTTAGCCCCTCTGCTCGACTAATGCCCACCCTTGCAATTGCATATTGGATTCTGGGCGCATTGGGTCTGGCACTGGCAATCAGTCCTGGGTACTCATCCCCCATGTTTCCTGCAGCCGGCTTGGGCTTGGCTGTTGCATTGCGGTTTAGGCGTACAGGCTTAGCCTCGGTGTTGTTGGGCTCATTTCTTCTCAATCTGAGTGTCTCCATTTTTAAAGACCAGCCAATTGCGGGCTCTGCCCTTTTGGCGGGCTTGATTGCATGTGGCTCTACTTTTCAAGCTTTCACCGGTAGCCAATTGGTTAGGCGCTTACTCAAGCCGGGCTGGGAATACTTTGACAATGAAAAACACACGCTTGCCTTGCTCATGACAGGTGGGGTGCTGGCCTGTGTGTGCAGCGCATCCGTGGGTGTGGGTAGCATGTATGGATTGGGCATCATTCCTGCGGACAATGTGTTTTTCACATGGTGGACTTGGTATGCCGGGGACGTACTGGGTGTGTTTTTAGCGGCCCCGTTTTTTCTGCTGCTGTTTAAAGAAGGTGAAAAGCGGGACTGGCCCCGTTTGCGCACCATCCTCATCCCGCTGAGTGTGGCATTGGGTTTGTCTGCCATGGTGTTTACTGTGGCCGCCAATTACGAGAAGGAAGAAATCCGCGCCCAGGTTGCGGAGGAAGGCGAGCGGATACAGCGCCAACTGGAAAACAGAATCATTGCCCATCGGGAAATGCTGGCCTCGATGGCCCGACTTATTGAGGTAAACCCAGAACTAAGCCTGCTGCAGTTTAATTACTTCACCCACGTTACGCTGGCCAAGCAAAAAGACGTATTTGCACTCAGCTTCAATCCTTTGGTGCGACACGAAGACCGCGACGCTTTTGAGCGCAGAATGCGAGACTTGCTGGGCACAACTGAATTTGCTGATTTTGAAATCAGAGAAGACCAAGCCAATGGGAAGTTAGGCACGGCCGCTGTGCGAGACATTTATGCACCCGTCGCATTCATATCCCCCATCATCAAAAACAAGTCCGCGTTGGGGTACGACATTCATTCCAACTCAATCAGGCATTCGGCAATTGAAAGCAGCCTGAACTCTTTATTGGGCGCTGTAACTGCACCCGTCAACTTGATTCAGGATGCCGAGCCTGATATGGGTGTGTTGTTGCTCGAACCCATTTTGACGGGCAACAATTTGGCCAAGCCTGGCACAGCCTCCGACCTTAAAATCTCTGGCTTTGCTGTCGGGGTTATCAAGGTCAATCAAATGGTGCGAATTGCGCTGCAGGACCGACTCAACCCCCAGCTTGCGCTGCGGCTTTCAGACACCGAGAAAATTCAATCCGACCTTCACTTTTTCAGATCAAACAACTGGCAACAAGATTGGCAGAATGATCAAAAAATGAAGGAATTTGGATGGACCAATACATTGAATGTGGCTGACCGCAGTTGGACGATTGAACTGATTCCCTCCACCGCTTACTTGCAGGCCCAACGCCCTCTATTTGCTTGGGTGGCAGGCGTTATGGGCATATTTTTTGCCGCATTGCTGCAGGTGATGTTGATGGCCATTTCAGGTCGAACCGAATTGGTACGCCGAAAAGTACACGAGCAAACCCAGTTTATCGAAAATCAAAATAGGCAACTGGAAATTGCCAGCGCCCAAGCACAGGCGGCCAACCAAGCCAAGTCCAGGTTCCTCGCCACTGTGTCGCATGAATTAAGGACACCGCTGAACGGCATCTTGGGCATTGCAAAACTCATGCAAATTGAGTCCAACAACGCCGATCAACTCAAGCAGGCCGGGATTATCCTTTCGTCGGGCGAAACCCTGCTGGCATTGCTGAATGATGTGCTTGACCTTGCAAAAGTTGAATCTGGCAAGCTTGACCTTAAAATTCAAAACTTCAAACCCAAAGCATTGCTGGAAGACATTCACCGCTTGTTTGAAATTCAGGCCCGCGAAAAAAATCTCAACCTTTCGATCAACTGGAGTGGATTGGAGGACGCCCAATTTTCTGGCGATGAAGTGCGTATTAAGCAAATTTTGAACAATCTGGTGGCCAACGCAATCAAGTTTACAGCCGACGGCAGTGTGACCATTCAGGCCCACCAGCTGACTGAAGACGATGGCTCCAGCTTCCTAAAGTTCAATGTGCAAGACACCGGCATTGGAATTTCAGCAGCAAACATTCCCCAACTTTTTAAGCCGTTTTCTCAACTTGATGATGCCTACAACCGCCAATACGAGGGCACGGGCTTGGGCTTGTCGATTGTTAAAAACCTAACTGAACTGATGGATGGTGAGGTCGGAGTGAGCTCGCAAGAAGGGGTTGGATCCAACTTTTGGTTCACCATCAAAGTCAGGACCAAAACCATTCAAGGCGTGGCTGATGATGAAGCCAATGACTTAGCCGTTGATTTAACCAATCAACCTTACGCAGTAAAAACAAACCGATTACAACAATACAAAGGTCATGTGTTGATTGCAGAGGACGAAAAAATCAATCAGACGGTGGTGGTGTCATTCCTGAAAAAAATGGGCCTTAGCTCCGAGTGTGTGGCATCCGGGGAGGAAGCTGTGCAACGGATTAAACAAGGCCTGCAACCCAATTTTATCTTGATGGACCTGCACATGCCCAGAATGGACGGCTACGAGGCCACTGTGCAAATCAAAGCCTACGAACAAGAAAACAATCGGCCCCCTATTCCTGTGGTTGCGTTAACCGCATCCACACTTACGGAAGCACGGCAAAAATGCATGGATGTGGGTATGGTGGGCTTTTTATCCAAACCCATTTCCATCGAAGTGCTTGAGCAAACAGTCAAGCTTTATTGCGAAAGAATTGAGGCTTAGGTTTTGCTCAAGCGCAATTGAATCAGGATCGATAAACCTAGACAGGGCTGAGGCCACCTTTCTTCAAATACTTGCTGGTTTGGTCAAATGCAGTAAGGGGTGTATCCGTCGCAGGAAGTTGGGCAATGTCGGCAAAGTGTGCGGCAATGTTTTCTGGAGTCAACTTGTTTCCTTCAAAAAACACGCCATCGCTTTCCACCATTTTTGACACCGCAAAACAACCTGCACCCGCTCCCAATATGGTTCCGGTGGGTGCATTCTCGCTAACCAAGACCAACAAGCCGGGCGTAATCAATTCAGGTGCAAGTTGGGCCAGTGCTTCTTGACTCAGCAAGTCCTGAGTCATGGCTGTGGCTGCGGTTGGAGCCAAGGAGTTTACCCGGATGTCGTTCTTTTTTCCCTCAATGGCAAGCACATTCATCAAGCCCACTACGCCTGACTTCGCAGCACCATAGTTGGCTTGACCAAAGTTGCCGTAGATACCCGAGGTTGATGTGGTCATCACAATCCGACCATAGTTTTGATTGCGCATAATTTCCCACACCGCCTTGGAAAAATACACTGAACCCATCAAATGCACATCCACAATCAAACGGAAGTCTGACATGTCCATTTTTGCAAATGTTTTGTCACGCAAAATGCCCGCATTGTTGACCAAAATATCAATGCGGCCCCACTTCTCCAAGGCTGTGGCCACTGTTTGATTGACTTGGTCTACATCCGCCACATTGGCCGCAAGGGCAATGGCTTCGCCGCCTTGACGATTGATTTCATCAGCGACTTTTTGGGCTGTTTCCAAAGACAAATCATTGACCACCACCTTGGCACCCCGGGATGCCAGACCCATTGCGTGGGCGCGACCCAGCCCATTACCCGCTCCTGTCACGATTGCGACACGACCATCAAAACGAATTTCCATCATTCATACCCTTATCAATATTTGTTTTTGGTTTGATACATAATGGTCGAATCATAACCTGATCATTGTATGAATCAGACATCACAAAGGTAGTAAAAATGAGCCATCGAATCACCCTTGATTTTTTATTGCACGACTGGTTAAAAGCCGGTGCATTGTGCGAACGGGAATTCCATGCCGAGCACAACCGAGAAACCTTCGATGCCGTTTTGGACCTGAGTGAGCAAATCGCCCGTGACCAGTTTGCACCCGTCAACCGCCTGACCGATATTCATGAACCCGAGTTTGACGGCATCAAGGTGCACTTGCCTGCTGAAACCGCAAAGGCCTTGGCTTGTTTCAATGAAGCCGGCCTAATGGCCGCCAGCAAGTCCGCCGAGGTCGGTGGCATGCAATTGCCTACTGTGGTCGAGATGGCCTCCATGAGTTTTTTCTACAAAGCCAGCGTGGCCTTGGCTGCCTACCCCATGCTAACCCGAGGCAATGCCAACACCATTTTGGCACACGGCTCCGCACAACAGATTGAAGTATTTGCCAAGCCTGGCTTTGAAGGCCGCACTTTTGGCACCATGTGTTTAAGCGAACCTCAAGCTGGGTCCAGCTTGTCAGATATTCTGACCAAAGCAGTGCCAGACATAGCACCCGCTACAGACTGGGAACAACCGGATTGGGACATTGATACCCTAGGCAAACGATACCGTTTGACGGGTCATAAAATGTGGATCTCCGGTGGGGAACACGAAATGGGCGAAAACATAGTCCACCTGGTGCTGGCCAAAATCCCCGATGAAAACGGCAAACTGATACCCGGCGTGAAAGGCATTTCCCTGTTTATTGTGCCGCGTAAATTGGTACACAGCGACGGACGAATTTCAAACAAACGCAATGATGTTGCCTTGGCTGGACTCAACCACAAATGCGGCTACAGGGGCACAGTCAACACCCTACTGAATTTTGGGGAAGGCAAATTCAAAATCAATGGGCAAGCCGGTGCAATCGGTTATTTAATTGGCGGCCAAGGCAAAGGCCTCAATTGCATGTTCACATTGATGAACGAGGCCCGTATTGCTGTCGGCTTAGGTGCCAGCATGTTGGGCTATGCCGGTTTTGAAGCCTCACTGGATTACGCAAAGCAACGCCCGCAAGGCCGAGCAGCAGGCGCAGGGGGCAAAGACCACAGCAGCCCGCAAATACCCATTGTTGAACACACCGATGTGAAGCGTATGCTGCTTGCTCAAAAGGCCATTGCTGAAGGCGGCTTGGCACTGGCCCTGTATTGCGCCCGATTGGTGGATGAGGATTACACCGGCAATGCTGAACAAAAGGAGCACGCACTACTGCTACTGGAATTGCTGACTCCCATCGCAAAAAGCTGGCCCAGCGAATGGGCGCAAGAAGCCAACAGCCTGGCAATCCAGGTACTGGGCGGTTACGGATACACCCGCGATTTTCCAGTGGAACAATATTGGCGCGACAACCGCTTGAACATGATTCACGAAGGCACACATGGCATTCAAGCGCTGGACCTGTTGGGTCGCAAAGTATTGATGAATGAAGGCAAAGCCCTGCGCACACTGATAGCCGAAATTGAAAAAACCACAGCCAAAGCAGATGCGATAGGCGACGGTTTTCTAACCCACTCCACCCATTTGAAAGCAGCTGTGCGTAGCATCACCCGCGCTACTCAAAACGCATGGACCACCAACAACCCGCAACACGCACTGGCCAATGCCACACCGTATTTGCAGGCATTTGGGCACATGGTGTTGGCATGGATTTGGCTGGATCTTAAACTCGCCACCATCAAACCTGAGAATCACTACACAGCAAATTTCATTGCAGGCAAACAAGCTGCATGTGATTACTTTTTTGCCTATGAATTACCCAAAGTACAAAGCTGGCTGAGTGTTGTCAACGCAGGCGACATGACTTGCCTCAATGTGGCACCCGAAAGCCTTTAAAACAAATAAAAAGGAGACACCATGACCAACAAAAATATTCGCAAAACCCACGACCTGTTTAATCTGAAAGGCCAAACCGCCTTGATCACCGGCGGCTCTCGCGGCTTGGGCTTGCAAATGGCACAAGCGCTGGGTGAGGCGGGTGCAAAAATTATCATCAGCTCACGCAAAGCAGCCGACTTGGAACTAGCCACGGATGAACTTCTCAAGCAAGGCATTGAAGCCAGTTACATTGCAGCCGATGCAGGCAAAGAGGCAGACATCCACCGGCTTGCTGAAGAAACTTTGGCCCGCCTGGGCAAAGTGGATATTTTGATTAACAATGCGGGCGCCAGTTGGGGTGCCCCTGCGGAAGACCACCCTCTGGAAGCGTGGGACAAGGTGATGAACCTGAACATTCGCGGCTACTTTTTATTGTCGCAACACATCGCCAAAGCCAGCATGATTCCCAACAAACACGGGCGCATTATCAACATTGCATCCATCGCCGGCATAGGCGGCAACCCTGCTTTTATGACCACCATTGCCTACAACACCAGCAAGGGCGCGGTGGTCAATTTCACCCGCGCGCTGGCTTGTGAATGGGGCAAATACGGCATCACAGTCAATGCCATTGCACCGGGGTTTTTCCCCAGCAAAATGTCACAGGGTTTGTTGGAAGCAGCAGGTGAAGAAGCCATTGCCAACCAAGCCCCTTTGAAACGCTTGGGCGATGACGAAGACTTGAAGGGCGCCGCAGTGCTGTTTGCAAGTGATGCGGGTAAGCACATCACTGGGCAAATTTTAGCGGTAGATGGTGGAGTCAGCTCGCAGGTGGGGGCTTAAATGCAGCCACCTTCCACATTAGATCGACCGAGAAATCAATTCTTTCATGATTTCATTCGTGCCACCGTAAATCCGGTTGGCGCGGCTATCAATGAAAGCTCGGGCAATTGGGTATTCCAGCATAAAGCCATACCCGCCATGCAATTGCACGCCCTCATCGACCACTTTGCTTAGCAAATCGGACACCCAGTATTTCGCAGCGCAAGCAGCCTCAACCGTCAGTTTGCCCTTGAGTGCTTCTTCAATACAGCGGTCAATAAACACACGTGCAATCTGGGTTTCAGAACGCATTTCAGCCAGCTTGAAACGGGTGTTTTGGAACGAGGCCACGGTTTTGCCAAAAGCCTTACGGTTTTTCACGTAATCCACCGTGCAATTGAGGCAATACTCAGCAGATGAAACGCATGCGATACCAATCATCAAACGTTCCCAAGCCAACTCTTGCATCAGCATGATGAAGCCCATGCCTTCCTGGCCCAGTAGGTTTTCTTTGGGTACGCGCACATTGTCGAAAAACAATTCGCAGGTGTCTTGACCACGCATACCTACTTTTTTCAGCGGTTTGCCTTTGCTAAAGCCGGGCAAATCAGCCGGGATAATCAGCAGCGACACACTGGCTGCACCCATTTCATCTGGCCCGGTTTTAACAGCCACCACCGCCATGTCGCACAAATAACCATTGGTGATAAAAATTTTGGAGCCATTGACCACATACGCATCGCCATCCAGTTTTGCGGTGGTTTTAATGCGCTGCAAATCGGAACCTGTGCCCGGTTCTGTCATCGCAATGGCAGTGACCACTTCGCCGCTGGCCATGCGGGGCAGCCACTTCAGCTTTTGCTCGTGGTTGCCAAAGTTGTTCACATAGTTGGCAACAATGTCGGAATGCAATGAAAAGCCAGAAGCTGAATCACCCACGCGGGCCTGCTCTTCCATCAAAATCACGCTGTACAAGCGATCTACACCAGAGCCGCCGTACTCCTCAGGCATGGTCGCGCACAGCAATCCAAGCTCGCCTGCCTTGTTCCACAAATTGCGGTCAATGTGCTGCTGCTCTTCAAATCGCTCGCTGTGGGGGGCAATCTGCTCTTCAAAAAAACGACGTACCGTGTTGCGGAAGTCATCATGGTCGGAAGTAAACAAAGTCCGGGGAATCATGGGGCGGACCAAATCCATGGGTGGCAATGCGCTCAAGTTGTATCTCCTGTGATAATTTTTATTTACAGTACAAGCATACTGTTTTTTAATAACACTGTGTACCCCGGCCACTTACATTCCGAAAATTCTTTGAGATAATCCAGCCCATGGAATCCATCAAATCAAACTCCACCCGACGCTCACAGGGTGAACGCACCGAGCAAATGCGGGAACGGCTGATTGAAGCCACGCTGGACTGCATTGCCGAAGAGGGCTACGCCAGCACCACAGTCAGTCGAATCATTGAAACGGCACATACGTCGCGGGGCGCTTTTCTGCACCACTTCCCCAACAAATCACTGTTGATCGAAGCGGCAACCTTGCAACTGGCTAAAAGGCTTTATCGCCTGTTGGGTGAAGCAGTGGCAACGGTGGGTTATTCAGGCGGGGTTCATTCAGCCGAGGAAAGTTCACCTGCAGCAAGCGCCAACAGCCAGCTTGAGGGAATGATTTTGAACTGCTGGGACATGCTTTTCAAAACACGAGAAAATCTGGTCATTCTTGAGCTGATGAATGCCAGCCGCAACGATGCGGATTTGGCGCAGATTATGCGGCAACTGGCAGGCGTGTGTATGGAGATGTTGATACAAGCCACCCACCATTACTTTGAACCCCGAGCCCATGCGGAAACCATACCCGACATCATGACCCTGACCCAGTGGGTGGTCCGGGGCATGGCGGCTGACGCGCATTTGTTGCGCGAGCCGGGTGAAATGAGAAAACTACTGATTGTGTGGTGCCGAATACTGGACAGTCAGATGAAACCCAGAAGAGGTGTGTGCACACCCCCACCCAAACCGAAGATGTGGAACACCTGGAAATAACAAGGCACTATTGAAAATCAGAAACTATTGAAGATCAGACACTATTGAAGATCGGACATATTTAGCTTACGCAATGCGGGGGCCAACCTGTCGGTTACACCCACAACCAGCACTGTAATTACGCCACCCACCACCATCGAAGGCACCAGCCCCAACATGCTGGCGGCCAAGCCCGATTCAAATGCCCCAAGCTCATTGGATGAGCCAATAAATAGCCCATTGATGGCAGACACCCTGCCCCGCATTTCATCCGGTGTGCACAGCTGCAAAATGGTCGAGCGCACCACCACTGACACCCCATCAAACACACCGGACAAAAATAAAAATACAAATGCCATGACAACCGTGGTGGACAAGGCAAAACCGATGATGCACAAACCAAATGCAACCACCGAAAGCAGTAGGATTTTGCCCGCATAACGGTCCAGCATAAACTTGGCCAGTACCAGGCCCACAATCGTAGACCCCAAAGCCGGGGCAGCCCTTAGGTAACCCAATACGCTGGGGTCACCCTGCAACACCTCGCTGATAAAAGCAGGCAACAGGGACACTGCCCCACCAAACAGCACTGCAAACATGTCCAGGGACAACGCCGCCAAAATGATGTTGCTTTTGAATACAAAAGACAAACCTTCACGAATGCTTTGGACAATCGGCCCAGGTTTGGCCTGATGCACGGCATACACCTCTTTCAACATCCAACCCGCGATCAGCCCAACCAGTGCAAATGCAGCAGCCAGCATGTAGGCACTGTTTACGCCACCATAAGCAATTACCAAACCGCTGGTGGCAGGCCCCAGCACCAAACAGGCTTGGAAGGTGGTGGTACTGACTGCTGCACCACGGGCGTAATCCTCGCGCGGTAAAACAGAAGCGATTAAGGTTTGATACAAAGGGCGCACAAAAGCACGGGCCAGCCCGCCCACCGCCACTGCTGCGTATAAAAAGGCCACTGTCCAAGCGTGCTCATCGGCAGTAAATAATGCAATGGCAAGGGCCAAAATCACATGTGTTAAGCCTGCCAGTATGGTCAGCTTTTTACGGGAATAAGTGTCCACCCAATGCCCAGCCACCAAGGCAGTGGCAAAGTAAGGAATCAACTCGGCAAGCCCCACCCATCCCAAAGACATCACATCCTTGGTCAAATCAAACACATGCCAACCCACCGCCACAGATAGGGTTTGATAGCACAATGTGATTCCTATGCGGAACAGCATCAATTGAATGAAAGGCAAGCTTCTTAGTGCAGAAGACTTGGCAGAGCCATTTTGGAGTGGATTGGATGAATTCATGCTTGAATTTTACCCCAGCTAATACTTACAACTTAAAAGCAGAACCCAACCCATTGTGTACAAAATGGAGATTTGCACCCATAAGGGAGTAGGATAGATGCTCGTTTATTTGGATTGAGCCACACCATGGAAAAACCCATTCACCGCTTTGCCGAGCTATTTGACTCGCTAGGCCTGCCATCCGATGATGAATCAATCACTCAATTTTTGGAGAGGCATTCACCGCTGGACTCGCATGTCAAACTGGAAGACGCCACATTTTGGACACAAAGCCAAGCCACCGCGCTTAGAAAGTGCATAGAAATTGACTCCGACTGGGCTGGCATCGTGGACCAACTCAACTTGGCTTTGCATGAATGACCAAGGAAACGACCGTAGGAATCAGCCCACGGATCTACAAAAAAGTTAGCTTTGCTCACCCACGGGTTTTACCCACCCCACTCGCCCCTGCCCAAACTCATTGATTCGCGCCACAAATTCCGCAGCGGCACATTCAGGCAAAGTGATTTTAAAATCCACCAATGACCCATGCTGTACGCTTGTCAACATGGCCCCTGAAGCATCTATCTGCCGACGAATAAAGCCTTCTAAAGAGTAAGGCGCTTGGCAGTGCAAATGGCATTGTTTCAGGATTGGAATTTTGTCGGCATTCAATAAGGCTTGAGCAATACAGTCCGTGTACGCACCCACCAAGCCCCCTGCGCCCAGCTTGACCCCGCCAAAGTAACGCACCACCGTGGCCAATACACCTTCAAGGTCTTGATGCCGCAACACGTCCAGCATTGGCCGACCGGCTGTGCCGCTGGGCTCACCATCATCCACTGCAGCCGACTGTCCGCCCGCCATCAAAGCCCAACACACATGTGCGGCACCCGGATGTTGTGCCCACAGGCTTTCAACAATCTGTTTGGCAGTGCTGCGGTCTGGCACTGGCTGCACACAGCCGATAAACCGACTTTTTTTGACGATCAGTTCGCTGTGTGCGGGCGTTAAAATAGTGCTGGGCATAGAGCAAATAAACCTCAGGCAGAAACTCGATAGCCGCTCACTCGATAAACGCTAAATCGACTCCAATCGCGCCTTGAACTTCTGCCCATCAAACTCAATCACATCGCCAGACATGATTTTTTTGCGTTTTTGCAATTCAATCTGACCATTTACTTTCACCATGCCGTCCGCCACCCTGTTTTTGGCATCCGCGCCGCTGGCTGACATTCCCATAAACTTCAGGATTTTGTACAGTTCAACTGGTTCTTTATTAATCAGAATGTCTTGCATCACCATTGACCCTTGAATCAAAACTCACCGTACCAAGCATCTTTCAGCTCGTGCATGTTCACGTTGGTCACATGGCGGCTGCCTTCCAACCATGTTTTCACCAGCGCCTGCTGCGCATCAGTCAAACCCACAAAATCCTTGTTCCATGGACGGCGAAGGGGCTCTACCGCACCGTAAACTTTCATGGGTGGGCCTTCTTCAACCAAAGTCAAAAAACCAAAACCCAAGTGGTTTGAGTTCAAAAAGGTAGAAAACTCAGTCACAAACACACCGAATTCGTCGTCATTGACCTTCTCACCCATGACTGCAGTAAAGGGAAGGATGAACTCTGCATACTCACCCAGGTGCAGTTTCTTTAATTGTCTTGCTTTCATGATTGGAGTTCTCCGCTTGGATTTGAATTAGCGTGATAGTAGACCCAATCTGCCAGTAGCCTCCACTCAAAGTGCAGTATTGGGCCCCGCAATCCGCATTTTTTACTTGTAAACTGAACAAAAATATTCAACACCCAGCAGGAAGAGGCAGTCATGAAATTTGAGGAATACCGCAAGCACGATGCAGTGGGCTTGGCCGAACTGGTTCACAAACGAGAGGTCAGCCCCAAAGAGCTGCTGGACTGCGCCTTGGCCAGGGCCAATGAAGTGAACCCCAAATTGAATGCAATCACCATACCCATGTATGAGCTTGCCGAAAAGCAAACCCACAGCAAACTGACTGGGCCTTTTGCAGGCGTGCCATTTTTGATCAAAGACATTGCACAGCACTACGCGGGTGTGCCCACCACAGCGGGCAGCCGGGCACTTAAAAACTTTGTACCCACCGAGCATTCTGAATATGTACAACGGTGCTTGAACGCAGGTTTGGTCATATTTGGCAAAACCAACACACCCGAATTTGCACTCAAAGGCACAACCGAGCCAACTTTTTGGGGCCCAACACGCAACCCGTGGAATTTGGACCGGACCCCGGGCGGGTCCTCCGGCGGCGCAGCGGCAGCGGTTGCTTCGGGCATTGTCCCCATCGCAGGTGCAAGCGACGGCGGTGGCTCTATACGCATACCCTCCTCCCACTGCGGGCTGTTTGGCTTGCGCCCTTCACGTGGGCGCGTACCTTCCGGGCCACATTTTGCGGAATTCTGGCACGGGGCCTCCAGTGAGCATGTGCTTACCCGCAGCGTGCGTGACAGTGCGGCCATGCTGGACGCCCTTCATGGGCCAGATACAGGTGCCCCCTTCCACATCAAGCCGCCATCACGCCCTTTCCTTGAAGAGGTATCGATGGCACCCGGAAAGCTTCGCATTGCTTATTCCACAAGGTCCCCCTTAGGCTTGGAGGTGGATACCGAATGCATCAAAGCCGTGCTCGACACCATCCAGCTTTTGCGCAGTCTTGGGCATGAAGTGGAAAAAGCAGAGCCCGAGGTTGATGGCATTGAACTGGCTGATTCGTTTTTGACCATGTACATGGGCCAAACCGCCGCAAACATGGCTGAAGCAAAACTCAAAACTGGAGCTTCAGCCAGTGATTTTGAACCCGACACTCAAGCATTGGCGGCTTTGGGTAGCGCACTCAGCGCGGGTGAGTACACTCGAACCCTTTTCAGGTGGAACAGCTATGCCCGTGCTTTGGGCAAGTTTTATAAATCCTACGACATTTACATGACGCCCACCGTGGCAGCCATTCCAGCCCTCATCGGCGAGCAAAACACCCCGGCTTGGCAACAAGCGGCGCTTAAACCCTTGCTGTCTATGAAGCTGGGCAAGCTGCTGCTTAAAAGTGGCCAAGTGCACAAAACGGGTCAAGCCAATTTGCGGCGGGTGCCTTTTACCCAATTGTCCAATTTAACAGGCACACCTTCCATGAGCGTGCCTTTGCACTGGACGCCAGATGGGCTTCCAATCGGTGTGCAATTTATGGCGCCATTTGCTCAAGAGGGGCGTTTGTTCAGATTGGCCTCCCAACTTGAAGTGGCCAAGCCCTGGTTTGACTCCTGCCCGTCTATTTAGATGTAAGTTCGGTGACGCTGCCCCCAAACCCTTTGAGTAACACCTCGGTCAGGTCGTGAAGGCCGCCGAGGGGTTTGCGTTGCTTGGGACGTAATCCATCACTAAAGCCTTGGGCGCGAAAAGCATCCAGCAACTGGGCATCACTTGACACCACAAACACGGGCACATCCCAAGGCGTGTCTTCACGGGTCACACTGCCCGTGGGTTGGTGGTCGCCAATCAGCAGGTACACCGTCTCGCGTGGCTCCGGTTGCTTGAACATACCCGCCAACCACGTGTTCACATAATTGATGGTTCGTAGGTAGTCCGGCTTCATGTATTCCCAGCTTACAGGCTCAGCCTGTGCGCGAGCAGCGTCGTCCGCTTCAAAGGGATTAGGCCCTAAAAGGCGCTGCCAATCTGGCTGGTAAGGCGGCACTTGGTGAAACGGAAAATGGCTTGATATGGTTGGGAACAGGGTCAAGCGTGGCTTTGCGCTTTGGGTCCGCGGGTACATTTGCTCCACACGCGCAATTGCAAATTGGTCGGGTATTTTCCAAAACCCAAATGCAGGCCCTTCATAACCCAAATCTGGCCCACTCAAATACACATCAAAGCCGTAAAAAACACGTTCCACCCAGTCCCAAGCCACAGAATGGTATAAACCAAACACGTCATAACCCTCGTGTTGAAACACCTTCAACAAAGTGGGCCGGGTTGTGGTCAGCAGCACATCGTGTTTGCGGGAATCGCTCAAATCAATACCCGATAACAACGACAAATGCGCCAAATCGCTTGCGCCACCAATGGTGGGTGATTTGTAAAACGCAGACACCACTTGCCGACCACTGGTTTGTATGGCCTTTTCAAGCTGGTTGCGCGTATCCACAGTGGCGGCTTCAGATTCTGCTTGGTCATAAAGCACAGCACCATAGGTTTCAAGAAAAATCAGGTGCACATCGCGGCCCTGCAATTGGGCCAACGACCTGCCAACTGGTTTTTTAAGCGCAGCGTCTACCACCGTGGACTCGGGCAGTAGGCGCGCTGCACGTTCTGGGGACATGATGTCCCACAGCTTGCCAAGTTCAGTGACATAGGTGGGCAGCACAGGCTTGGACACCACTGTGGCCACGGCTTTTACAAGGGGTGAATCTGGATTGCGCAAACCCAAATAGCAAGTGGCGGCGCCTGCAGAAAGCAGCAGCAAAATACCCCACAGCCATGGGCGACGCGCAAAGGGTTGCAAACCATCAACCACAGTCAACATGGATTTGAGCAACAGCCTGTGAAAGCCCCACACCGCCCCTACCATTAAAACAAGTGCGGACACTGAAAGCCACCACGGCAAACCTTGGGCTGTTACCCATGCAAACCGGGGCAATTCAGGCACGTCCCAATACAAGTTAACCGGGCGCCCCAATATATTGGGAATAACCACATCCGCATACCTGCACAGCACCAACAAAGCATAAAAGCCTGCCGCAACAGCCAAAACTCGCTGCGCAGGTTTGCCGGCCAAGGCCATCCATGCCGTCAACACCACCAAAAAGCCAATAAACTCGGGGGAAATTCGTGCATCGGGCACCACAAACAAAGTGGGCCACACAGCGGTAAAACTCAGCACCGCATTTAAAAACACCAGCGCAAGAAGCAGCAAGGCCAACCGTGCAGGATTAGAAAGTTGTTTAAACAGGTTGCTGGTCATTTTTCAGGCAGTTGTTTGAGGTATTTGTTGAGATGTGTTGTTACCCAAGGTGCTGATCATCGCCACCAAAATGGCTGCCAAATGGGGCAGGCTTTGCGACACCAACACCAAGCACCACATCCAGTTTTCTTGAGACTCAAATCCAAGTTGAAAGTAAAAGAGGCCAACCAAGCCCAGCAATACAAATGCGAGTAAAGCCTCATCTCGGGCTGAATTCAATGCGCTGATTAAGGCAAACCCACTGCTCATTTTAGGCGTGCGTATAAACGGAATTTTTCGCCCAATAAACAAACCCGATAAGGTGGCCCTGCCAATGGTGTAACTCAAAGACAAGCCCACCAAAATGGCTGACATTGCTGTGCCAACACCAGTCTTGATGTGGCCCAAATACAGCGTAAACAATTTGGCAATTTTGAAGGCGAGGAACATCAACGGCACCACACTAATTAACAGCGGGGGTGCATTGTAAGCAATCGGGTCAAACAAAATCAACGCAGACCACACAACCGCCATCAAAGTGAACAGCAAATTAAAACCATCGGCAATCCAAGGCAACCAGCCGGATACAAAATGGTAACGCTGCCCGGGTGTCAGCTTACTGTCCTTGGATCCGATTAACTGCCCTGCATGCTCACGCAAAATTTGCATTGCGCCGTAAGCCCACCGGTACCTTTGCTTTTTGTAATCAGTAAACGTATCAGGAATCAACCCTTTGCCGTAGCTTTGATCGATGTACACCGCCTCAAATCCATGCTCGAAAATCCGCAAGCCCAACTCGGTGTCTTCGGTGATGGTGTTGACGCCCCAGCCGCCAACAGACTCCAACACGGTTCGACGAACCATGGTCATGGTGCCATGCTGAATAATCGCATTCCGCTCGTTACGAGTGACCATACCCAAGTGGAAAAACCCTTTGTACTCGGCAGAACACATGGCTTTGAAGGGGCTGTCCGAATCATCCCGATAATCCTGCGGGGCCTGCACAATCGCCAGCTCAGGTTTTGCAAACTCGGGGACCAAGTCTTTCAACCAGTTGGAAGTGACTTTGTAATCCGCATCAATCACCGCCACCACTTCAGCCTTGCTGCTGGTGCGCTCCAAAGCATAATTCAGCGCACCGGCCTTGTAGCCTGAAAGTGGGCTCACATGGTAAAAATGAAACTGCTTTTCTTGAATTTCAGGTCGCCTGTTGTCTTCAACGCGGGGATTTTGCACACTCAGGTTTTGCAAATTGAGCGCCTTGCAATGCGCCTCCACCGGCCTCCATGTGGACTCATTGCGGGTGTTGTTATCCACCACAACCACTTCAAAATGCGGATAGTCCAAATTGGCCAAAGCATTCAAGGTGGCAATCATCATGTCAGCAGGCTCTTCATAGGCAGGCACATGAATAGACACAAATGGAAGGCGTTCACCCTGCCCTAGACTCGCTTCTTGCGTATCAACCATGGGCACAGGCTTACGGTTTAAACCCGGTGCAATAAGCAACCTTCTACGCTGCCGGTACCACATGGCTTCAGCCCATTCATGCGCCTCGGCCAGCACAATTACAAAAACGCCGACCATGCCCAAAAGCAACAAAGCAGAAACCGTGACGCTCACCCAAGTGTGATATTGAATCGAAAAATCGTACACCACGTAGATAATCAAGGATGAAGCCACAAACGCGTTGAACATCAGGAATGCGCGCCCACGTAACTTCAAAGCAGAACCGTCTGTCAACAAAAGTAGGGTCAGCAGCAAGGCCACCACAATCGAGGTGGCAGCAAGCAGCTTCCATTCAGGAATGGCAATAATCGGGCTTCGGGTTTCAAATTTGGGTGCCCTGCCACTGTCAAATACGCCCCAATAGCCACCTACACTGCCTTCGATGTCAGCCTTCCAGGGTTGGTCAAACGCCTCCATCACATAAAACAGGATGTCTTCTTGTTCAGCGCGGTGAATAAACCTTCTTAAAAATTTGGCTTGATTGGCGGGTGATGCATCCGCCTGCCTGATGGAGCGGCCTTGACTGGGCCAGCCCACCTCGGTAATCACAATCTTTTTGCCCGGAAATGCCTGCTGCAACTGCCGGTAGGAATTCATGGAAAACTCCACCGCGTTATCCAGCGCAACCCCTTCCCAATAGGGCAGCAAATGGACAGCCAAGTAGTCCACATGCTCAGCCAACTTGGGGTTTTTAAGCCAAACATGCCATGGCTCAGCGGTGCTGACGGGTATGTCCGTGGCTTCTCGCACCTTGTCCAAATACCCGGTCAGTTGGTCCAAGCGCAGTTCCTTGCGCAGCAAAACCTCGTTGCCCGCAATCAAACGGACCACATTGTGCGAAGGGCTTTGGGCCACCTCCATCAGCCGGTCCAACTCTTTGGCGTTGGCGTCGAGGTCAGCACTGATCCAAGCGCCCAAGGCCACATTGATGTTGTGCTTTTTTGCTAACTGGGGAATTTCACCAAACACACCAGCAACCGTGTAGGTACGTATTGCTTGAGTTTTGCCAGCCAGCAAGGCCAGATCTTTGGAAATTTCGTCAACAGACGGGAGGCTGTTGTTCAACGGGCTTTGCCCCTCCTGATAAGGAGAAAAGGCAAACCCGGGTATGACCCGCGTCCAAGGTGGTTCCTGAACAGGCTGGTTGACGTAACCGTAGCCCCCTAAAACCATCAACATGAAAGCAAATAAGGCGAGAAGTGACGGCATGGATAAAGCTCTACTGCTGCATAAAATCCGAGCCACAGGTTACCACGGGAATGGAATCAGCCAATGCGACTCTTGCTTCAAATCCGTTCGTTCGAATCCACTCACAGGGCGCAAAAACAAAAAACCCGCCACAAGGGCGGGTTTTGGTGTTTTTGGCGGAAGCTGTGTCCGCCATAGGGTAGTCCGAGGAAGATCCACAACACCCACCCAAGACCCGCGCAGATTGGTTATCTGAGCGATTTATCGTCCAAAGAAATACAGGAAAATCCACCCAAATCTGCTATATTTTCGTGGGTAGGGACATGGGTAGGAAACGGACCAATTATGGCCAAATCAATTCACAAGCTGACAGCCTTGGCTGTAACCAAGGCCACCAAGCCGGGACATTTGAGTGACGGGGGCGGATTGTTTCTCCAGGTCACCGCCAGTGGGGCTAAGTCATGGGTCTTTAGGTTCACCTCCCCAGTAACTGGCAAGCCCAGGGAAATGGGTTTAGGGCCTCTGGATACCTTTGGGCTTTCATCTGCCAGAGAGCGAGCAGGCCAGGCACGGCAAAGTGTCCATGAGGGCCGTGACCCAATTGTGGAAAGGGATGCAGCGAAGTCCAGGGCAAGGGTAGAGGCAGCGAAGGACCTAACCTTCAGTGAATGCGCCAAACTCTACATCAAAGCAAAGTCGCCAGACTGGAAAAACACAAAGCATGTGAACCAGTGGGTGTCCACTTTGGAGACATACGCGGAGCCCAAACTAGGCAAACTGCCCGTGTCTGCCGTGGACACGGGCTTAGTGCTCCAAGTGCTAGAGCCGATATGGCTGACGAAGAACGAAACCGCGTCCCGTTTGCGCGGGAGGATTGAGGCGGTGCTTGACTGGGCGACTTCTAGGGAATACCGCACGGGAGAAAACCCTGCTAGGTGGAAGGGGCACCTTCAACACCAATTGGCAACCCCTAGCAAGGTGCAGGGGGAACGGCACTTCCCAGCGCTTGATTACGTCGAGATTGGTGCATTCCTGGCGGCACTTAGGCAAAGAGAAGGCATGGCAGCCAAGGCGATTGAGTTTTGCATGTTGACCGCTACCAGATCGGGGGAAGTCAGAGGCGCGAAATGGAACGAGTTTGATTTGGCTAACAAATTGTGGACCATCCCCCCTGCCCGGATGAAAGCAGGCAGGGAGCACACCGTCCCACTGTCAGACCAGGTAATACGTTTGCTCGAGTCTTTGCCACGGACCGCTTCAGATTACGTGTTTTTCTCCCCTGGTGGTTCAATGTTATCCGACATGACTCTGACCGCAACTTTGCGAAGGCTACACGCTGAAAAGCTGAAGGCTGATGGGCTTGGATGGGTGGACCGCAAGCAAGGGGAGCCAGGCAAAGAGCCTAGGACGGTCACGGTTCATGGTTTCAGGTCCACATTCAGAGTTTGGGGTGGAGAGCGCACGGCCTATCCACATGAGGTGCTTGAAAAGGCTTTGGCGCACAACTTGACCGACAAGGTGGTCGCCGCTTACATGCGCGGCAACTTGCTCGATAAAAGGATTCGATTGATGCAGGATTGGGCCGACTTCTGCGATAAGGCAGATTCCCCCGCGACGGTCATTCCGATTAGAACGGCTTGATTAACTAATTTTCTAGCGAGGAACTAACTAAATGAACTCAGATTTGATTAACGAACGCATTACCCAGGCGCGGGCAATTCTCGACTTGATGGTTGGGGAGGACGCCATGTCGCGCCCAGGCCTAGACCAAACAAACCTATTAGCGATTTGGGCGGTTCAAACTCTACTCGAGCAGGCGGGGGAAGCCTTGAATAATAAGGCACCCTGAGAGCGCCAAGTTTTAAGCACCACCGCCTAGACCCGCGAATCGAAAAGGGGTTCCTTCACCCCCTGGCGGTGGTCCCGATTACGAAGGAACACATCTGAAGGGTGTTGATGAGCAAACTAGGAATTTCCTTTGGGGGCGTAGACCTTCCGACAAAGGTCAACGGTAAAGAGGGTAAGGTAACCGGCGAGTTTTTGACCGGTTTGTTGGATTACCTCAACTCGGGAGATATTGACCTTCTATCCAACGTGGTTGAGCAGGCGAATTCCCTTAATCCTTTTGAAAGGTGGATTATCGCGGAAACCCTACGCGGAAATATCGAAGGGCCTGATAGACGAAATCTCAGGCAGGAAGATTTGGAATTGTTTATCGAGTTTGTTGGGAGGTGGTCAAATGACCGGACACTCTCAAAAAATCAATTTGTCAGGCAGAAAGTGTTAGCCGCACACCCGAGTATCGACGATGAGTCCGCTGGCAAACTTTGCGAGTCTTTCAAAACCAAGTTGAATCGCGGGCAGCGCCGATACCTGAAAATTGGTGGAGACCCTGGACAACTCAAGTTAATGGGATTACCGGTCCAGGCAACAGAAGTTCCAAATGGAGACTAAGGGGGGAACAATTGTTTTATAAATTGTTTCCTTTCTAGCCCTCATTCCGATCTATTCAATAAGAAGCACCTCAACAAGTACAAGGTGCTCAAATGGACAACAACACACAACCCCAAACGCCTACACCCCCTGCCCGATTGCTGCGTATGCGGGATGTTACTACCCGCTGCGGTATATCACGTTCCACAATATATCAACTCATTGCTGTGGGCTCATTCCCTGCGCCCGTGAAATTTGGGGAGCGAGTCGCGCTTTGGCCTGAAAGCGTGGTGGAGGCCTGGATTAACGACCTGATTCAGAAAAGCAAAGGGGTGCTGGCATGACAACGCACAACACCCCCGACAACATGAAGCCCGCTAAAGCCTCATTGGTGCATCTTATTCGCTATCGAAAGCCCGCCCTACCACCACGCTACACCTTGGAGTACAAGGCCTTGGAGCTAATGGCGCACGGGCACCTGCTGGACCCAATCGAGTGGGCGTTTGACGCTTTTGGTGACTTATCGCAAATCATTGACTGGCTCATAAAACAAGGTTGGCCAGTAGAACGGGAGAAAGAAGTCAACCCATTGCTGGCGCGTTACCGAATCAGCAGGGACACCGCCCGACTTTTTGGGGGGATACACCGGTGAACCAAAACCCACAAATTGTAACCATCACCGACCGTTTACAAGCCGCCTGCCCTGAAGCCCTACGCCACCTTAAATGCTGGGTGCTGTGGAAGGCAATCCGACAACAAAGTGGGAAAGTTGCAAAGATTCCCTATTACGTCAACGGGACCACCCGGGGTGGTCATGGCACTGAGGAAGACAAATCCAAGCTGGCCATGTTTGATGTAGCCCTAGATGTGCTCAATGGCGGTGGATATGCAGGCCTTGGGATTGCCACACTGCCCGAATTTGGAATCACCATTGGCGACTTTGACGACAAACACGGGCAGGGGCTACACCCCGACGCTGAAGCCTTAGCAGGCACCACCTATGCTGAACGATCACCGGGTGGGAAAGGTATCCATGCAATTTGGATGGGCAGCATGCCTAGCGCCAAAAACAATTCAATAGGGGTGGAGGTATTCGGGCGTAATGGGTTCGTGACATTCACCGGGCAGAGGGTGAATTCTAACGAAGTGAAATCCCTGCCCGAGAGTGTGAAAATGCGGCTATCACAATTGCTCAAACCCAAACCCAATGCTGCGACCCAAATACCAGCCGAAGAAACTCACCAAGTGGAAACTGACCACATCGACGCGACCACCATACGGGACATTAAATCTGCACTGCGCAGCCTAGAGGCGACCAATTACGACGCCTGGATTCGCAACGGTCAACGATTGAAAGCACTGGGCGAGGTTGGCCGGGAATTGTGGTTTGAATGGTCCGAGACAGACACGCGTTTTGACGAAGTAGAAGCCGCCGAAAAATGGGATAGCTTTAACGGCGTGCAAACGGGCTACCCTGCAATTTTCAAGGAAGCCCAAGCCCTCGGGTGGATCAATCCCGCGTCCAAGGCTCCAAGGCCCATCGCACCAGGTGCAGTGGATGCGGTGGAAAGCTATTTCGTTCCAATCGGCGAAATGCTCAAGGATAAAGCACCGCCTGACTGGCTCATTCATGGACACATTGAAGCGGGGGCGCTGGCCCTGCTATTTGGCCCCCCATCTGCCGGCAAAAGTTTTTTGTCATTGGATTGGTCATTGTGTGTCGCTACCGGGCGTGAATGGAATGGGCGAAAGGTTAAGCAGGGTGGGGTTTGTTACCTTGCAGGGGAAGGGTTTGCGGGTTTCCGTCGTCGCTGCGCTGCCTGGGCAAAATACAACCAGGTGGAAATTGCTGAGGTTCCAATGTTTTTCAATCAACGTACGGTGCAACTGATTGATGAAACGTCCTGCTTTGATGCACACAACGCCGTTAATTACATTGTGGAGACAAACGGTCCACTGTCCTTGCTGGTGCTGGATACATTTAACCGCACAGGTGGTGGGGATGAAAACTCAAACTCGGATGTAGCCAAAATACTGCACCACATCGAAAGATTCTTCCTTCGCCCCTTCAACTGCACTGTGCTGATTGTGCACCATGTAGGCCACGGGGAAGGCGATAGGTCGCGCGGAGCCAGTGCCCTACCCGCTGGGGTGGATTCCGCCTTCGCGCTGACAAACAAGGAAGGGACACGGACACTCAAGACCACCAAGCAAAAGGAGATCGAGCCTGGTCCAGACCAATCCTTCGATCTACTGGACGTAGTGCTCAACGACTGGCCTGTTGACCCTGACACCGGGGAACTGCAAATGTCTGCGGTACTGGTGCCCACTGAAGCACCAACAAACACCGCCAAAAGACACAAATTAAGTGCCAGGCAGGTGGATGCGCTCGAGTGTCTAACCACCGCCAGCGAGAACGGGAAGGCGGTTCAAACGCCCTATGAAGTAGTCGAAAAGATGGGCTTGGACGCGCCAAGGGAGTGTGTCCCCGAACACGTTTGGCGGGATTTGTTCTATGCATGCCCTAGTTTCGATCAGGGGGCTCCGGTGGGAACAAGGCAAAAGGCTTTTCGGCGGGCAGTGGAGGACCTTCGCAAAATGGGATTGATTGCGGGCAGTCATGGCTATTTCTGGAAATTTTAATACCGGACACCGGACAAACTCCAGACATTGTCCGGACAATGTCTGTCCGTCCCACTTCCCAAGACCGGACATACACGGACACACACCTATAGGTGTGTCCGTTTGTCCGCTGTCTGGAACCAATTTTTATGGATAGCCATCCTGCCCGACAACTCCACATGGCCCAAGGTGGGAGACTATATGCAGAATTCAAAAAGCTAGTCTATGATGGACGCTCAGACAATCGGCCGACCCGACCACCAGGCGATTGGTAATTGGAGATTAGACTTTGGCAAACTTCATTAAATTTACCTTGATCGTTTTGTTGTTTCCTCTGGTACTACTAGTGCTGCTTTTCTTGAAAGAGCCCCCAAAGCTACCATAAGACCCACCACCCCTGCCCGAATGACCGGCGGCGCTGAATGAGACAAGGCTTGGGCAGAGGGCCATACACCCCCCACCCCCTTGGGTCCTTCCCGGGGGGTGTCCCTTGCGGGTCATGCGAACTCGCATAAGTTATCTAAAGATCAAATTAATTGAGTTAGTTACAAAACTTTGATTAGTGACCACCGCCCATAACACGCAGGGTAATCAATTTAGCAACGTCACTTGACCTTCCACCTGGCCGTCAGGTTCAACCAAGCAGGTAGCACCAAATTTCGACTCTTGGTTGAGTTTGTTTTTGGCATTGAAAGTGGTTGATAGCCTTGAGTTACCGTTCGCAAAGTTTTCTATCCTGGCGTTCACTATTAGAGACATGTCGACCGTGTGCGGATTTGTTGCCTGAGAGCGAATCCAATCCTCACACAACGATAACAATTTGGCTCTTGGCAGGTTTTCAGGTGCTTTGACGCTCTGGTCGTTCTCAATTTGCGATTTGGAGAACCAAACGTTAAAGGCTTTGGCGTCAGACCCGCATGTAATAAAAAAGACCGGGTCGTCAGCCGTGCCTTTTGAGGGCGACATAGCCAAGGAGTAAGGCTGAATATCCTTGCGGCAAACTGGATTATCTCTCTGAACCATTTGAATTCCCCTCAGAATTAACTCTTTGTAAGGGGCCTCTTTGGCTCCGAAATAAAATGCCTGTTCCGGGATTGGCGTTACATCAATATTTTCCGTATTTCGTGCGGTCGGGCCATCTGAGCAAGCACCACTCAAAAGCAATAACCCAATAAAAGCAGATCTGCAATACATGACTTATGCCCAGTAGGATGAATATTTTGATTGTCAAAAGTAGATATTACAGACGCCAATTCCTTTGGCCTGTGTTGCTATTGTGGCAAAAATCTTCCCCCCTGCTCGGATTGGACCGCAACGGTTAAAGTAATTTGCAAAAACACAACAAACGCGTAGTGGCGGCGATAAGGGATTCAGAGTGGCCACAAAGGGCTATCTGACACGCTCAAGCGAGCGAAAAAACATGGGTAGGAACATGGGTAGAAATGAAAAAGCGCCCCGAAAGGCGCTATTTCATTACGTTCTTGGCGGAAGCTGTGAGATTCGAACTCACGGAGGACTCACATCCTCGGCAGTTTTCAAGACTGCTGGTTTAAACCGCTCACCCAAGCTTCCAAGCCAGCGATTATAACCAGATCTCCTTCGGGTGGGAATACCCAATGCCAAATTGAGTCGAAATTATTCAATGTCGGAATTATTCGTGAACAGAAATACCCATGCGCTTTTTCATGGCCTTCAGTGATCCGTAGCTTAAAACAGCAATAACAGGTATGGAAACCGCCACCGCCAGCTCGTAGCCGATTGGCGCGCCCAACACCTTCAGGCCCTTGGCCAGGTAACCCACCAAGCTGGATCCGTAATAGGAAATAGCAACAATCGACAAGCCTTCCACCGTTTCTTGCAGGCGTAACTGGGTTTTTGCACGTTTGTCCATTGAAGTAAGCAGCCGCTGGTTTTGCGATTCCCGCTCAATTTCCACACGGGTTCGCAACAATTGCGTCACGCGTGAAATACGGGTCGCGAGCTCCTCCTGCCTTCGCGCCGTCCATGTGCACGTCTTCATCGCCGGGCCAAGCCGGCGTTCCATGAATTCACTGAAAGTCTGCATGCCACTCATGGACTCTTCTTTCAGTTCACTGATGCGTTTTTTCACCAAATCCGTGTAAGCCTCGGCCGCGGTAAATCGCATGCGGTTCTGGGCACTTAACTCTTCCACATTGGCAGCCAAGTCGGTCAGTTTGCTTAAAAGCTCGCGGTCCAGTTCCAAGTCTTTGGCAGTGACTTCAGCCAAATTGTCGCCGCTGCTGGTGGCAGCCATTTTTGAAGCCAAGTCCACCAAGGCAGTTTCGTACTGAGCCAGTTTGGGCAGGGTTTTACGGGCCACCGGAAAACTCAGCAACGACATCATGCGGTAAGTTTCCATTTCAATCATTCGCTGCACAACGCGGCCCAGCTGACGGGAGCCCATGTCCTGATTCAAAATCAGCATGCGAGTGGCGTTGCGGCTGGCAATTCGCAAATCCGAATAAATTTGCCCCGCCCCATTGCCAACCGTGCCGCCAATCAAGGTGTTGCCATCAAAATAACCCGACACATCGGTGGGCAATTTCAGCTTTTCCACTTTCATAACGCTCATTTCAATCGCAACCAGCATTTCACCGGGCAAATTGGCCACCCAGCTGGGCGGCAAGCGGCGCGTCACCGGCATGTCAAAAATCATGGCATGGTCAGCGCGTTCAAAAAAGGTAAAGGTGATGAATTCGTTGTGCTTTTCATACCGCAAACGCAGGGCATACTCGCCCATGGACAAGCTCAAGCTGACCTGCGGGGCGCTCAACTCTTGATCGGAATGGGGTTTGGCACCGGAATAATCGATTAAGCCACGCAACGCCTCAACCACCTGCGGAGTCACATCACGCTCCACCAGCATGGCGATGTGAAACACTCTTTCTTGTGCCCAAAGGGCTTCGGTGGGGCGGGAATGGACTTCGTCGTTCAGCGCCTGCCTCAGGGCATAAGCCTTCGGCAGTGAATTGCTTTTATTCTTAATCATCTAGCCCTTTCAGGGACGGCCAAGCCTTGTTCAGGTAGTAACACATCGACCACACTGTCAGCACAGCTGCCACATAAACCAACAATGTACCCAACAAAGCAAAATCAATGCCGTGCCAGGTTTCATTGAGCAGCAGCATGGGGATTGCTGTCATTTGTGCAATGGTTTTGAATTTACCCAATGAATTGACCGCCACGCTGTTGCGCGCGCCAATTTGAGCCATCCACTCACGAAGCGCTGAAATGGTGATTTCTCGGCCAATAATAATCAACGCAATAAACGGCCCCACCCGGCCCATTTCGACCAAAATAATGAGCGCAGCGCACACCATCAGCTTGTCAGCAACTGGGTCCAGAAACGCACCGAAGTTGGAAGTCTGATTCCATCTACGGGCCAAATAGCCGTCCAATGCATCAGTCACTGCTGCAATAATGAACACCCACGCACCAATCCAGTTCTGGGTGGGCTGGGTCATTACGGACTCAGGCAGGTAAAAAATGCCAACGACAAGGGGGATCATCATAATCCTGACCCAGGTAAGCACCATTGGTATGTTCATGGGCATATTTGCACGCCTCTCTTATTATAAAAGTTCGATTCGTCTCAACTATAGCAGCGCAGGTCTGATTTCAATGCAAACGCCGGTAAATTTCCTCTGCCAAGGTGGCCGAAATGCCTTCAACAGTCATCAAATCCTCCACGCTGGCGGCCTTCACACCGCGCAAACCACCAAACCTAGCTAACAACTTTTGTTTGCGCTTGGCACCAATGCCTTCAATTTCGTCAATGGCAGAGGCTTGACGGGCCTTGGCCCGCTTGGCCCGCATGCCAGTGATTGCAAAACGGTGCGCTTCGTCTCGAATTTGGGCAATCAGCATCAGGGCTGGGTGGGTCAAGCCCAATTCAACCTCGGGTTTGCCATCGCAGAACACCAGGGTCTCCAAACCCACCCTGCGGTTTTCACCCTTCTTGACGCCCACCAAAAGCCCAATGTCCAAACCCAACTCAACAAACACTTGGCGGGCAATTTCAACTTGCCCTTTGCCCCCGTCAATCAGCACCACATGGGGCATGGCAGGCAAATCTTTCTGTTTACTTGCTGGTTCGTAACGGCGCATCAGCACTTGGCGCATGGCCGCATAATCATCACCGGGCGTAATGCCTTCAATGTTGTAACGGCGGTATTCCTTGTTTTGCATGTCATGCGAGTGGTACACCACGCAAGAGGCTTGTGTGGCCTCACCCGCGGTGTGACTGATGTCGAAACATTCAATGCGCAAGGCAGCCAGCAGGTCGATGGGGTCATCCGTGTTTTCAGCAACCCCCTCTTCCACTTGGGCTTTGGTGGCCTCCTTGGCTTCCTGCGTACCACCCACTGCGCCCTCCAAAGCCTTGGCTTCGGCCCATGCCTCAAGCCGAGGCTCCAAGCCCAAGGTGTCCACCAAAGACCGGGTGCGGAATTTGGCCGATCCTTTCTCTGCAATCCGCCGCTCCAGCGCAATACTGCAATTGTCTACCGCCATAGCCAGCCACTTGCGGCGGTCACCTTGGGGTTGGCGAATCAGGTTAATGCGGCGACCGGCTTGCTCAGTCAAAGCCATCAGCATTTCGGGCGCATCCAAGTCCTGATTCACGATCAGCATCGGTGGGATGGGTATGTCAATGTAGGCTTGCGACAAATAAGCCTCCAACACCTCGGGGCCTGACTCTTCAGTGGCATCTGCCACGCTGGGGAAAAACTGCCTGTCACCCAAATGTCGGCCGCCACGCACCATGGCCACATTCACACACACCACACCGTCTTTGACCAAAATTGCCACAATGTCTGCATCGTCATCGCCACCTGTGGTGTCCACCGACTGCTTTTGCAACACGCGGCTTAGGGCACTGATTTGGTTGCGGTACATGGCAGCCCGCTCAAACTCCAACAGCTCAGCAGCTTCAAGCATTTTGGCTTCCAAATCGCTGAGTACCGACTTGTGGTCACCGCGCAAAAAGCGGCTGGCTGCATCCACGTCTTTCGCATAATCCTCAGGGCTGATGTGGTTCACGCAGGGTGCACTACAACGCTGAATTTGCGCCTGTAAACAAGGGCGTGAACGGTGAGCAAACACTGTGTCTTCACAAGTCCGCAACAAAAACACACGTTGCAGAATCTGAATACTTTCCTTCACCGCCCACGCATTCGGGTACGGGCCAAAAAACTGGCTGCGCTTGTCCACCGCCCCACGGTAATAAGCCACGCGGGGGAATTCATGTGCAGTCAGTCGCAAGTAGGGGTAGCTTTTGTCATCACGAAACAAAATGTTGTAGCGTGGTGCCAAGCTTTTAATCAGATTGTTTTCCAGCAACAAGGCTTCCGACTCAGTGCGAGTGGGCGTCGTCTCGATTCGTACAATCCGCTCCACCATGTGCGTGGTGCGTGGGCTGGAATGGGTTTTCTGGAAGTAACTGGTCACCCGTTTTTTGAGATTCTTGGCCTTGCCCACGTAAATGACCGTGCCTTTGGCATCAATCATTCGGTACACGCCGGGGCGCGTGGTCAGGTCCTTGAGAAACGCAGGAATATCGAATGGCTCGGGTAGGTCCCTGATTTCGTGTTTCGGCTCATCGGAAGGAGCACTTTCAGGCTCGTTGCTTGAGCCCTTGTTTTCAGGACTCATGCCTTCAAAAATTCTTGAATATCGCTCAACACACGTTCAAACATGGGGGTTGTTAAACGCCCGGTTTGTGTGTTGTAACGGCTAACGTGGTAACTGTCAAACAGTCGGAACTTGCCCAAATCATGTTGCGCAGCATGCCCAAATTTAAACGCACTTTGCCTCTGTCCTGCACTTTTCAACACCGCTTGGTGGGCCACCAAACCCAGTGCCAACACCGCTTTGGGGGGATGCAAAGCAAACTCATTGGTTAAAAAAGAATTACAGATTGTAATTTCGGAAGGCAAAGGCTTGTTTTGGGGTGGCACGCATTTGACTGCGTTGCTAACACGCGCATTGCTAAGCGCAAAACCATCGCCCACAGCCACGGACACCGGGCGGTTAGCGAAACCAAACTTGTTCAAAGTGCTGTACAGCAGCTCACCGCAAAAGTCGCCAGTGAAAGGCCGCCCAGTGCGGTTGGCGCCGTTCAATCCGGGTGCCAAGCCCACAATCAAAAGCTCGGCATTCACATCACCGAAGGGTGGCACGGGTGCATTAAAGTGGCCGGGCAGCAACTTGCGATTGCTTTCGTGAAACTCTGCCAAACGTGGGCAAGCCGTACAGCCCACATCAAACAGGCTTGAAGGCCATTGCTGGTCCATTGCGCCTGCTTGCCACACTTCAAAATTCAACAGACTTTCACTTAACTTCGCCTTGGCCATCCGCTTATCAACCCAAGGCTTTGCGCGCGTTGAAGAACAATCGCATCCACGGTGAAAACTCACCTGCGTTGTCGGGGTGCCAGCTCATCTGCACACTGCGGAACACACGCTCGGGATGCGGCATCATGATGGTAAAACGGCCATCGGGCGTGGTAAAGCCAGCCAATCCGTCCGGTGAACCATTCGGATTAAACGGGTACTGTTGGGTCACCTCGCCCTGCGCATTCACATACTGCATGGCCACCAAGCCGTCGCGCTTCAAACCTTCCATACTGCCTTGACGCGAGAAGTCTGCTCGGCCTTCGCCATGCGCCACCACCACCGGAATCAAAGAGCCTTCCATACCTTGCAGCAAAATGGAAGGTGAGCTCACCACACGAGCCTGAACCAAACGCGCCTCGTACTGCTCACTTTCATTGCGCATCAAACGCGGCCAGTGGTCTGCACCGGGAATCAGGTCAGACAAGGTCGCCATCATTTGGCAGCCATTGCACACACCCAAACCAAACACATCTTGACGGGCAAAGAATGCAGCAAACTGGTCGGCCAGCACGCTGTTGTAACGGATGGTTTTGGCCCAACCCTCACCAGCGCCCAGCACGTCGCCGTAACTAAAACCACCGCAAGCAGCCAGGCCTTGGAAACCTGTCAGGCTTTTACGGCCAGACAACAAGTCGCTCATGTGCACATCCACGGCCTCAAAACCCGCAGCGGTAAACGCACCTGCCATTTCCAGATGACCATTCACACCCTGCTCGCGCAGAATGGCAACTCGCGGCTTAGCACCTTTGCCAATGGCCGCAGCAATAACGCCTGCAGCCACATTCTCTTGCGCATCAAACGTGGGCTGCCACACCAAACCCTGAGGCAATTCAGCAGCAACAATGTGTTCTGCTTCTGCACAGGCTGGGTTGTCACGCCGCTTGGTGATGTGGTGGCTGACCTCATCCCACAGGCTTTGCAAACGTGCACGGCCTTCGGAATACACACATTTGGCGTCGCGGTACATCTCAATCACGTCGCGGTCATTTGGCTTGCCAATGATGTTACTGATGGCACCCAAACCATGGGCGCGCAGTACATCCATTGCCTCGGTTTTTTGAGCAGCAGGCACTTGCAACACCACGCCCAGCTCTTCGTTGAACAAGGCTTTCAGTGTAATTTCACTGCGCTGCACTGCCACTTGTTCAGGGCGAATTTTGAAATCACCCCAATCGGCTGAATAAGGGTCGATGGTCAACAAATCCAGATTGATGGACAAACCACAACGCCCAGCGAAAGACATTTCGCACAGGGTTGCCAACAGTCCGCCGTCTGAACGGTCATGATAAGCACGCACCAACTTCTTGGCGCGCAATCCTTTCATGGCCTCTACAAAAGCTTTAATTGCCTCGGGGTGATCCACATCAGGAGTGTCTGTGCCCAACTGGTTGATCACTTGGGCCAGCACGCTAGTGCCCATGCGCATTTTGCCCTTGGACAAATCCACCAGAATAAGGACTGAATCCTCACGCGTGTCCAAAGCGGGTGTCAATGTTTCACGCACATCACCCACGCGGGCGAATGCAGTCACAATCAAGCTCACCGGGGAGGACACTTCTTTCTTCACGGCCACGCCACCCGTTTGATCTTCCCAGCGTGTGCGCATGGACAAGGAATCTTTGCCGACTGGAATACCCAAGCCCAGCTTGGGACATATGTCCATGCCAACCGCTTCCACGGTGTCAAACAGCGCAGCATCTTGCCCTTCAATACCGCAAGCGGCCATCCAGTTGGCCGACAGCTTGACATCTTCCAGCTTATCAACGGGCGCTGCAAGCAAGTTGGTCAGGGCTTCGGCAACGGCCATACGGCCAGAGGCAGGCGCGTTCAATACCGCCATGGGTGTGCGTTCGCCCATGGCCATTGCTTGACCGGTGTAGCCGGTGTAATCATTCAAAGTGACGGCCACATCAGCAACCGGCACTTGATAAGGGCCAACCATTTGGTCGCGCGCAGTCATACCGCCCACGGTGCGGTCACCAATGTTGATCAAGAAGCGCTTGCTGGCCACAGCCGGAAACTTCAGCACCATCTCGATGGCGTCTTTCAATTCAGTCTGGGTCAAATCCAGCGCAGCCTTCACAGGCTCCACATGCTTGTCTTTGCGTTCCATGCGCGGCGGCTTACCCAGCAGCACATCCATGGGCATGTCCACCGGGGCACGTTCGCTTTCAGCATCCAACACTCGCAGTTGGCGCTCGTCTTGAACCACGCCCACCACGCAGAATGGGCAACGCTCGCGCTCGCACAACTGGGTAAACAACTCCAAAGACTCGGGCGCAATGCCCATCACATAACGCTCTTGGGATTCATTGCACCAAATTTCTGCAGGGCTTAGGCCTGATTCATCCAAGTTAACCTTACGCAAATCGAATGTGGCCCCACGGCCAGCTGTGTCTGCCAGTTCAGGGAAAGCATTCGAAATACCGCCTGCACCCACATCATGGATCGACAAAATAGGGTTTTTCTCGCCCATGGACCAGCAACGATCCAACACCTCTTGGGCGCGGCGCTGCATTTCGGGGTTGCTGCGCTGTACAGAATCAAAATCCAGCGCTTCAGTATTGGTACCCGAGTTCATTGAAGAGGCGGCACCACCACCCATTCCGATGCGCATGCCAGGGCCACCGAGTTGGATCAGGAGTGAACCCTCAGGCAAATCCAACTTGTGTGTATGAGCATCGCGGATGGTACCAATACCGCCTGCAATCATGATGGGCTTGTGGTAGCCGTATACCTTGTCGCCCACGGTTTGTTCATAGGTGCGGAAATAACCACCCAAATTGGGACGACCAAATTCATTGTTAAAACTGGCAGCACCGATGGGGCCATCAATCATGATTTGTTGCGGTGTTGCAATTCGGCTGGGTGCGCCAATTGCTTCAGATGCGCCGCGTTGCTCCACCGGAACCAACGCGTCTTGGCCGTTCTCCCAAGGCTGAGGGCTGTCCTCAAAGCGCAAATGGGAGGTGGTAAAACCACACAAACCGGCTTTGGGCTTTGCACCACGGCCAGTTGCACCTTCGTCGCGTATCTCGCCGCCCGACCCAGTGGCCGCACCCGCATAAGGGGAAATGGCAGTGGGGTGATTGTGTGTTTCCACCTTGGCCAAGTAATGAGTGGTTTCGCGCACAGCGCGGTAAACGCCATTTTCGTCCGAGAAAAAGCGGTCCGCTTCATTGCCTTCCAGCACTGCTGCATTGTCGGAATAAGCCACCACCGTGCCTTGTGGCGTGGTTTTGTGGGTGTTGCGAATCATGCCAAACAGGGTCTCAGACTTGGCCTGACCATCCAGCACCCAGGTGGCATTGAAAATTTTGTGGCGGCAGTGCTCAGAGTTGGCCTGCGCAAACATCATCAGCTCTACATCCGTTGGGTTACGGCCCATGGTTGTGTAAGCGTCCAGCAGGTAATCCACTTCATCGTCGCTCAACGCTAAGCCCAGTTCGCTGTTGGCTTTCATCAAGGCTGCACGGCCTGCGGTGCTTGGGTCAGCCGAAGTGCTACCCAAGTCAATCATTTGTAGTTTTTTGCCCTGGAGCGACACAAACAATTGACGCACTTCAAAGCCTTCCGGCAGCACAGTTTCGGTCATTCGATCAAACAGGCATGCCTTCAAGGCCTGCAGCTGCGCGCCCTCAGCCACCTTGGCACCGCCCAACAATCCTTTTTTAAATTGAATTTGATATTCAACGCCGCGTTCCATGCGTGCCACATCTGCCAAACCGGCGTTGTGGGCAATGTCAGTGGCCTTACTGGCCCATGGGCTGACTGTGCCCAAACGGGGCACCACCACCGCAGACACATCCACACGGTCCAAAGCCACTGCGGGGCTGCCATAATCCAACAAGCCTTCCAAAACAGTTTGAGCTTGTGGGCTGGGTGCAGAATGACTGGCCACAAAATGCACAAAACGGGCGGAAACCGCAATCACATGGGCATCCACAGCTTGCAGGCGCTTTAACAAGCCTTCTGCACGGAACTGGGACAACGCACTGGCGCCGTAAAATGTGGATACAACAAACTGATCAGCCGAGGAAAGCGCGAGGGACATAAAGCGTGGGACGTGGTGATTGAGGTAATCTTGGATTATAAACCAGAAGCACCCTTACAACCCATTCGGCTGGCACCTCGGCCTTAGAAACGGAGGACAAATTGCCCCACCTCTCCTTTTACCACATAAAATGACGACAACATGAGCCAAGCCATTGAATTGAATCTAGAAAACCTAAACACGGCCAATTGGAAATCCGTGAGGGAACATGACTTGCCTGTTTGCAATGTTGAGCAAATTCGCCAATTGGAAGAAGCCGCATTTGCAAAAGTGGATTCATACTTGATGATGCAGGCTGCTGGCTTTAGAACAGCCCAGCATGTTGTTCAGGAGTTGACTCATCGACCTGAAGGAAAACCCCGATTTTTGGTGCTTGCAGGGCCGGGCAACAACGGCGGCGACGCCTGCCTTGTGGCAGGTAAATTGCATTTGGCGGGCTTTCGGGTCGATTGGGTTCAGGTTAAAAGCGACAAACCCGCATCCCAAGACCGTCAAAAGGCTGAGGCATGGTGTCGCTCAACTGGCCTGATTGCGAGGCACATTTCAAACGGATCGACAGAGCCTTGCACTGACAGCCCCAAAGCAGCCATGCTGGATGACATTCAGTCGCTGATTCAGCCCAACACTTGGATTGTGGATGGGCTTTTGGGGATTGGATGCAACAGCCCACCCGCTCCAGTTTTTGAAAAACTAATCCAGCAGGTCAATCAGGCACGCTCAAACATCGCCGACATTCGAGTGCTGGCCTTGGACTGCCCGAGCGGGCTGGATTGCAGCACAGGGCTCGCCCCGGGAGCCGCCATACAAGCGGACAGCACTTACACCTACATCGCTTTAAAAACGGGTTTGTTGTGCAATCAAGGCAAAGACTTGGCTGGTGAGGTGCGTGTGGACAGCTTGGGTTGCAATGGCATAGTTAACACCACGCCCATGGCCCATGTTCCAGCCCATGTATTCAGCGACGAAACTTTTAAAACCCACCTTCCCCGCCGCAAACACAATCACCACAAAGGCAGCTTTGGAAGTTTGGCTGTGATTGGGGGCGCACCCGGCATGGTTGGAGCTGCTTTACTGGCAGCCCGCACTGCCATTCAACTGGGCGCAGGGCGTGTTGCGCTCAGCCTCATCAGCGAATTGGATCAACGCATGCCCGACGTTCAAGTGCAGGGCTTTCAACCCTACTTGGACCCCTTATTCCCTGAGCTGATGAACAAAAGTCTGGATGACAATTTCAACTTTTCAGATTGCTTGGTGGTAGGCCCCGGCATGGGTGAAAGCTTTGACTCAGTACACACCTTGCACAGAATTCTGGATGATCAATTCCACAAACCCATGGTGTGGGATGCAGATGCACTCAACTTGCTGGCCGCCCACCCCGACTTGCAGGAAAAGTTAATCAAGTTGCGCAACAACCTGCGTACCGAGGACGGAATTGACCAGGCCATGAGCAACCCCATCACGCCCCCAGCTGCCCTTATTTTGACCCCCCACCCGCTTGAAGCTGCGCGCCTACTGGGCAGCACCAGCGCCAAAGTCAACGCCAACCGAGTTAAGTCTGCGCAAACACTGGCGCAACGATTTCAATGCACGGTGGTTTTGAAAGGTGCGGGCACCGTGATTGCAGATGAGCGAGCCACCACAATCAACTGCACGGGCGGCCCCATGCTGGCAACGGCTGGAAGCGGCGATGTGCTTGCAGGGGCAATCGGGGCCTTGCTGGCTCAGCAGGTTGACTCCACTGGCCTCAATGCTGCCCAGCTGGGCGTGTGGCTGCATGGCCTAGCCTGTGAGCCACTGCCTAGCGAAAAATATGCCCCCGCCATTTGCTCAGCCAGCGGGTTGATATTGCGCATTCAAGGGCATTTCAATCGCCTACTTCACGAACACTCAACCAGCAGCCGGTGAACAATTTCGCGGAATCATATCATTCACTAACCATGTCTCAATTGGCAGACACCAACTGCCCGCCCGCAATCGTCAGTTGCCGGGCGCAACGTGCTGCCAGTTCTTCGTCGTGAGTGACCAAAATCAGCGTGGTGCCCTTTTCCTTTTGTAACTCAAACATCAAATCGATCACCTTGTTGCCGGTGGCTGAGTCCAAACTGCCCGTCGGTTCGTCTGCAAACACAATTGCAGGGTTGCGCACAAATGCGCGGGCAAGTGCAACACGTTGCTGCTCGCCGCCGGACAAGGTTTTTGGCGTGTGATTGAGCCGAGTTTCAAGGCCAACCCTTTTTAGCATGGCGATTGCGGCTTGCTCCTTGTTGGGCATGGAATGCAATTCGGTCGCCAACATCACGTTTTCAAGCGCAGTCAAATGGTCCAGCAACTGGAAGGACTGGAATACAAAACCCACATGTTCAGCCCGAACTTTGGCGCGCGCATCTTCCGACAAAGCAGGTAAATCATGCCCTTTCAGAATCACTTGACCAGTGGACGGAATATCCAAGCCAGCCAACATACCCAGCAAAGTGGATTTACCTGAGCCAGAGGCACCCACGATTGCCACCGCCTCGCCCTGCCGGATGTGAAAGTTGATTCCTTCCAGAATCTTCAGTTTGGTGTCGCCATCCACCACGGAGTGGCCAAGTTGTTTAACATCAAGTATCACTTCACTCATTCGATTCTAAATACCTTCAATGGATAGCCAAGCGATGAAATTCGGGTCAAGCACTTTTAGGGCAATTACTTCTAAAACCATCACCTTGGGCTTGGTCGCTGCGTGTAGTGTAGTGGCCATTTCTGCACCCCAATCGGTGCAAGCTGCACAAACAGCGGTGGCCAACTCAAAAACCTGCAAAATTTTGGTGATGGGGGACAGCCTTTCTGCCGCTTACGGTTTGGCGAAGGAACAAGGCTGGGTCACGTTGATGGAGGCCCGATTGGCGCAAAAGTTCCCCAAATGCTCGGTGGTCAACGCTTCAGTGTCCGGGGAAACCACAGCAGGTGGCAAATCCCGCTTGCCGGCTTTGCTCAAAACCCACAAGCCCAGCCACATGATTTTGGAACTGGGTGCCAATGATGGCTTGCGCGGACTGCCCGTGGAAGCAATGAAAGACAACCTCACGGCGATGACAGTGATGGCACGTCGGGCCACAGCTCAAACCATTTTGGTGGGTATGCAAATACCACCCAATTACGGCCAAAACTACGCAAGAAAGTTTGCAGAAACCTTCAATGACATTTCAAGAAAGCAAAAGGTACCCTTGGTACCTTTTATGCTTGAAGGCTTTGCGGACAATCCAAAAGCCTTTCAAGCCGACGGCATTCACCCCAACGCGGACTTTCAAGGCAAAATTTTGGACAATTTGTGGCCAGCCGTATCATCCACGCTGGTGCCATAAAAAAACAGGGCGAGGGCAATTGGAATTTATCCAGCACCCTCGCCCGTGTTGATTCAATAAACCGAAAGGCTCAGTTTAAAAAGTCTTTTTGACTTCCACGCCCACACGCTTGGAAAGCGCCTCACGTGCAGCAATCGCCAAAGCCTCTTGGTATGAACGTGAGGCAATGCCTTCATAAAACTGAACAATCTGCGGCTCTGCCTTGGCCTTCACCTCAGCAGACGGCACATTCTTGGTGACCCAGGCCACTACCACTCCGCCATTGCCTGCTGAAACAGCAATGGCCTTTGGCAGCTCTGCAACACCGGTGGACAAGATAGACTCACCCACACTGCCCTCAAGGCCAGCAACACTGAGCGCAGACACCATTTTTTCGGCTTCGAACCCTGCCAACAATGCAGCATCCTGGCCCTTGCTGGAGTTCAATTTGGCCACCAAAGCCTCTGCATCCTTTTTGGCTTCAGCAAGCGCTTTTTCTTGACGCACAATAGCGACCACTTCCGCTTTGACCTCAGCCAACGGCTTCGTGGCTTTGGGTACAAAATTCACCACGCGAGCTGACACCAAAGTATCGCCCACAGTCACAGCTTTGCTGTTGTTGCGTGCAGTCACGGATTCAGTAGAAAACACCTCAGCCAGCAAGGCTTTGTCGGACAAAAGTGGGTTGTCTTTGACACCCGCCTCTGTAAGGCCCTTTCCAGTTTGAGGAGTCAAGCCCAAGGATTTGGCCACTGCGTCAAATGACTTGCCGCCTTCAAACACACCTTCGGAGAACGTGTTTTGTGCCTCGGCATACTTCACTGTCAACTTTTGATTGCGAATGTCCTCAACCACCAACTCTTTGACTTCAGCCAATGATTTTGTGGTTCCACCTTTAATGTCAGTCACTTCCAAAATGTGATAACCAAATTGGGTTTTGACCAAACCGCTCAACTCGCCCTTTTTGAGGCCATAAGCAGCCTGTTCAAATTCAGGCACCATCATGCCCTTGCCGAAAAACCCGACATCCCCACCCTGCTGGGCGGACACGGTGTCTTTGGAATACTTGGCAGCCAGTTCAGCAAATTGCTTGGGCGCCTTTTGCACCTCAGCCAATACCTTTTCTGCATGGGCTTTCAAATCAGGTTCTGACTTGGCATCCTCGGGCATCAACAGGATGTGGCGAACACGGCGTTGCTCTGGCTCAGAAAACCGGGCCTTATTCTGCTCATAGTAAGACGACACATCATCATCGCTCACCGTAATTTGTGACTTGATCGCAGCTGGCGACAGCGCCAAATATTCCACATCAGCTTGGGCCGGGTTTGCAAATCGGGCTTGGTTTTTGTCATAGAAGGCGGTGATCTCATCATCACCAACCTGCACTTTGGCCGCATATGCGCCCACATCCAAGCGCTTGGTTTGCACCACACGGCCAGCCAATTGGGCATCATCAATCATGGCCGAAACAGGTTTGGTCATAAACGCACCCTGCAACAACGGGTCCAACACTTGAGCGCGAGCAAGGCCAAACCTGAGATTGGCCTCATGCTGTGTAGCGCTCAGTCCACGTGCAGTCAATTCACGCTTGTACAACTCCAAATCGAACTTGCCATCCACCTGAAACAAGGCGGTTTTCATGATGTTGTCTTGAAGTGCTTTGTCTGAAGCAGTCAAATTGCCTTTGATTACAGCCTGCTGCAGCAAATACTCAGTCACCATGCTTTGCAAAAGCTGGTTGTTCACTTCGGGTCGATCAAACACCAAAGGATCAAAGTTACCCTGCGACTCTTGGCGGGCCTGATCAATACGTTGGCGTTTTGACTCGTCAAATTCTTCTTGAGTGATGGAATGGGTGCCCACCACGGCATAAGCATCCGCCTGAGTTGACGTGCTGTAACCTTCGACGCCCATCAACACGAATGCCGGTGCAATGAAAATCAGCAACAAGAACTGCATTAATTTTTGGTGATTGCGAATGAAATCAAACATGGATGGCTGCTTTGATGAATCAAATGAGAACAGCCGACATCATACATGAGGTTCAATGTGGATCTGAGGGGGGATTTCCATGCATTTCATGAAATTGAGAAGCCAGGGGCAGATGCACAATGAATTTGTGATTACCCCTGTCAGAGGAAACCCATCATGTGGAAACAAACCGCGCTTGAAAACTGCCTGAATGCGTTTTGTTCTGTGGCAAAGGCAGCAGAGGTTGCCTTGTCTTTTCTATTCCACAAATCACGCTGAAGCTGGATTTATAAACTATTTTGTTGGCGGAGTGGACGGGGCTCGAACCCGCGACCCCCGGCGTGACAGGCCGGTATTCTAACCAACTGAACTACCACTCCTAATTCGCTTACTAGTCTGTTTGCCCATTAAATTGCTTGGTGGGTGCTGAGAGGCTCGAACTCCCGACCTAAACCTTGTAAGGGTTCCGCTCTACCAACTGAGCTAAGCACCCAAGCAAAAACATAGGCTTTCGTAAAAAGGAAAAGCCCCTGAGGCGTTTGCTCTCAAGGGCTTTTCGTACTGCTGGCGGAGTGGACGGGGCTCGAACCCGCGACCCCCGGCGTGACAGGCCGGTATTCTAACCAACTGAACTACCACTCCTAAATCGGTATTCACTTGCTTTAGATTCGCGCTTTAACCAACCACTTTTAATGGTGGTGAGCTACAGATCAATGTGAACTAATAACTGGTGGGTGCTGAGAGGCTCGAACTCCCGACCTAAACCTTGTAAGGGTTCCGCTCTACCAACTGAGCTAAGCACCCGACTTTTGCCGCAACATACAAACTTATTCAGTTTTTTCAAACTATCAAAATTCGATACCACTGCTGTGTCGATTTACCTACGTGTCGCCACGTCATTTATTAGTTTACTTCTCACTGCTACTGGCTAATGCTTGCTTGTCGCTTTTGCGTTGCTTGGGTTTTTAACCCAAACAACTTTTTTCAAGCGGCTTGCGAATCAGCCAAGACCAAAATTATATACTACTTTTTTGGAGCTTGGCAAGTGTTTCGTCGAAATTAGTTGAAGAGATCAGTTGACTGCGTCTTTCAATGCTTTGCCTGGGCGGAACTTTGGCACTTTGGCTGCCTTGATCTTGATGGCTGCGCCAGTGCGTGGGTTACGGCCTGTACGGGCAGCGCGTTTTCCCACTGCAAATGTACCAAAACCAACCAAAGTCACTGTACCGCCCTTTTTCAAGGTTGCTTTAACCGCATCAATCATGGCGTCCAGCGCGCGGCCGGCAGCTGCCTTGGAGATTTCTGCTGATTCAGCGATTTGGTCGATCAGTTCTGTTTTATTCATTTATAAAGCCCCCTCGTGGTGACAAAAAAACAGTGCCCGGATGGACACCTCGATGCTTCAATCTACAATTTAGACACGGCTGAAACCTAGCTGTCAAGCCATTTCCAAGGAAAATGCCTGCCCTTGCACGAACTTCAAAACGTTTCGAAATTGCCGTACTGCAGCACCCCGCCCGAATAAGTGTGCGGGGCACTTCAAAACCTTCATTGATATCAATGCTTTACATTTGCGGCCAAAGCTGGATCGTCGGTCTTGGCTGCAATAACCTCGGGCTCCTCTGGGAGTGGCTGTGGTACTCGTGTCAGGGCATTTTGCAACACCTGATCAATCCATTTCACCGGGATTATTTCCAAACTGTTCTTGGCATTGTCCGGAATCTCGGCCAAATCCTTCACGTTTTCCTCAGGAATCAGCACGGTTTTAATGCCGCCACGGTGGGCTGCCAGCAGTTTTTCTTTCAATCCACCAATGGCCAACACCTCACCACGCAGGGTAATTTCACCCGTCATGGCCACATCCGAACGCACTGGAATACCGGTTAAGGTTGACACCAGTGCAGTGGTCATTGCGATACCCGCTGAAGGCCCATCTTTGGGTGTAGCACCCTCAGGTACGTGCACGTGGATGTCGCACTTTTCGAATGCATCTGCTTTGATACCCAAGCGCGCAGCACGGGCCCTAACAACCGAGCGAGCGGCTTCAACAGACTCTTTCATCACATCGCCCAAAGAACCGGTGCGAATGATGACGCCTTTGCCGGGCATGGACACGGTTTCGATGGTCAGTAAATCACCGCCCACCTCGGTCCAGGCCAAACCAGTGACTTGACCCACTTGGTTCTCTTTTTCGGCCAAACCATAGCTGAAGCGTCGAACTCCCAAAAACTTGTCCAGATTTTTTGAAGTGACAGACACTTTTTTAAATTTGGCTTTTTCAAGAAGAACTTGGCGCACTACCTTGCGGCAAATCTTGGAAATTTCACGTTCCAGACCACGCACACCTGCCTCGCGGGTGTAGTAGCGGATGATGTCTCGCACAGCCGCGTCAGCCAAGCTTAACTCTTCCTCTTTCACGCCGTTGTTTTTCAACTGTTTGGGCAACAGGTACTTGCGGGCAATATTGACCTTCTCGTCTTCGGTGTAGCCAGCCAACCGAATCACTTCCATACGGTCCAAAAGGGCCGGAGGAATGTTCAATGAGTTGGCTGTGGCCACAAACATCACGTCGGACAAGTCATATTCGACTTCCACATAATGATCGACGAAGGTGCTGTTTTGCTCCGGATCCAGCACTTCCAGCAAAGCTGAAGCGGGGTCACCCCGGAAATCCATGCCCATCTTGTCAATCTCGTCGAGCAAGAACAAGGGGTTGCGCACGCCTACTTTGGTCAGATTGGACAACACCTTGCCTGGCATGGAGCCGATGTAGGTTTTGCGGTGCCCACGAATTTCAGACTCGTCCCGCACACCGCCCACTGCCATGCGCACAAATTTGCGATTGGTGGCTTTGGCGATGGATTGACCCAAGGAGGTTTTGCCCACTCCGGGAGGGCCTACCAAGCACAATATGGGGGCTTTGAGCTTGTCCACGCGCTGTTGGACTGCAAGGTATTCAACAATGCGTTCTTTGACCTTCTCAAGGCCATAATGGTCAGCGTCCAGCACTTCTTCGGCCTTGGCCAAGTCGTCGCTGATTTTGGTTTTCTTTTTCCAAGGCAAACCGACCAACACGTCAATGTAGTTGCGAATGACAGTGGCTTCAGCAGACATGGGGGACATCAGCTTGAGCTTCTTGAGCTCGGACTCTGCCTTTTTAAGCGCTTCTTTGGGCATTTTGGCAGCCACAATGCGACGCTCGAGCTCTTCCATGTCGGCACCGTCTTCGCCCTCGCCCAGTTCTTTCTGGATGGCTTTGACTTGCTCGTTCAGGTAGTACTCACGCTGGCTTTTTTCCATCTGACGCTTAACGCGACCACGGATACGCTTTTCCACCTGAAGAATGTCGATCTCAGTCTCAAGCTGTGACAGCAGCGCCTCAAGGCGCTGACCCACGCCGAATGTTTCCAGAATGCTTTGCTTTTGCTCCAGCTTCAAAGGCAGGTGCGAGGCAATGGTATCGGCCAATCGACCCAGGTCGTCGATGCTGGCCAGGGATGTCAAAATTTCGGGTGGAATTTTTTTGTTCAACTTCACATATGAGTCGAACTGGGCCATGACCGCACGGCGCATGGCTTCTGTTTCTGGGCTTTGGCTCGGGTCTGGCAGCAAAGGCAGAACGCGGGCATAGAAATGCGTGTTGCCATCAGTCACCAATTCGACACGGGCGCGCTGCACGCCTTCAACCAGCACCTTGACTGTGCCGTCCGGCAACTTCAACATTTGAAGTACATTGGCCACGCAGCCGATTGGATAAATGTCTTTTTCGGTAGGCTCGTCTTTGGAAGCTGACTTTTGAGCCACCAACAGAATACTTTTACCGGTTTCCATCGCGATTTCAAGCGCTTTGATGGACTTGGGGCGACCCACAAACAAGGGGATCACCATGTGAGGAAAGACGACCACATCACGCAATGGCAAAAGTGGCAGGTCGATCGGTTGTTCAGGAAGCACGTTAGTCGCTGACATATATTTTTCCTTTTTGGTTCATAACCCGACAATGGGGCCAAAACGCGCTTATTCAAGCCTGCACATAAACAATACCACTGAAATAAAAAAGCCCAACACGAAGTTGGGCTTTTTTATTTCATTTTGACTTCAACTACCCCAATTTACGTATACAAGGGAGGTTCCTGTCTTTTGGGACAACTAGGATTTGTCTTTGCTACTGGCTACTTTGGGCTGATCTTCATAGATCAAAAGTGGTTGACCTTCACCCTTGATTGTAGACTCGTCCACCACCACTTTCTTGACGTTCTTGTTGTTGGGCAGGTCGTACATCACGCCCAACAAAGATTGCTCAAGAATGGTGCGCAAACCGCGTGCACCTGTTTTACGCTGAATGGCTTTGAGGGCAATTGCGCTAAGGGCCGAGGGTCGAACTTCCAGTTCAGCGCCATCCATTTCGATGAGCTTGTTGAACTGCTTGATTACGGCGTTCTTGGGCTCGGTCAAAATTTGGATGAGGGCTTCTTCGTTCAGCTCTTCCAGCGTGGCAATGACGGGTAAGCGCCCCACCAGCTCGGGAATAATACCGAATTTGATCAAATCTTCAGGCTCAACATCACGCAGCATGACGCCCACGTTTTCGTCGTTTTTGCTTTTAACTTCAGCGCCGAACCCGATGCCGGACTTTTCAGACCGGCTACGAATAATTTTATCCAGGCCTTCAAACGCGCCACCCACGATAAACAGGATATTGGTGGTGTCAATTTGAACAAAGTCTTGATTGGGGTGTTTGCGTCCGCCCTGTGGGGGTACGGAAGCCACGGTGCCTTCAATCAATTTAAGCAAGGCTTGCTGAACACCCTCGCCCGACACGTCGCGCGTGATGGAGGGGTTGTCAGACTTGCGGGAGATTTTATCGATTTCATCAATGTAAACAATGCCACGCTGGGCTTTGTCCACTTCATAGTTGCAGTTTTGCAGCAACTTTTGAATGATGTTTTCAACGTCCTCACCCACATAACCAGCCTCGGTAAGCGTGGTCGCATCTGCAATCACAAACGGCACATTCAAAAGACGGGCGAGCGTTTGCGCAAGCAAGGTTTTGCCTGAGCCTGTTGGGCCCACCAGCAAGATATTGCTTTTCGTTAGCTCGATGTCGTCTTTCTTGCCACCCATGTGGCGCAGGCGTTTGTAGTGGTTGTACACCGCCACAGACAGCACACGTTTGGCTTTGTCTTGCCCGATGACGTATTGATCGAGGATCTCGCGGATCTCGATCGGCGTGGGCAATTTGTCACCAGACGCAGTGGTGGTGGCCTCAGCTGCTTCGTCACGAATGATGTCGTTGCAAAGCTCGATACATTCGTCACAAATAAATACAGACGGACCTGCGATCAGCTTTTTAACTTCATGCTGACTTTTTCCGCAGAACGAACAGTACAACAGCTTTTCGCTCGATCCTTTCTTTTCTGACATTACTGATCCTCACAAGCCCTTTGCTTGACTACGATTTCGGTATTTTTATGGACTACTTTTCAATCTTTTCGATTGGATCTGTACGGTTCTTGATTACACGGTCGATCAAACCATAATCTTTGGCTGAGTCTGCACTCATGAAGTTATCACGGTCCGTGTCTTTTTCAATCTCTTCGACTGTCTTGCCTGTGTTTTCAGCCAAAATGCCGTTCAGCTTGCCTTTCAAATACAGAATTTCCTTGGCATGGATTTCGATGTCAGACGCCTGACCCTGAACACCACCCAAAGGTTGGTGAATCATGATGCGGGAATTTGGCAGGGAAAAGCGCTTGCCTTTGGTGCCTGATGACAGCAGGAATGACCCCATGCTGGCAGCCAAGCCTGTGCACAATGTAGACACGTCGGGCTTGATGAACTGCATGGTGTCATAAATGGCCATACCGGCAGACACGGACCCACCTGGACTGTTGATGTACAGGGAGATGTCCTTGTCTGGGTTTTCTGACTCAAGGAACAACATTTGAGCAACGATTACGTTGGCCATTTGGTCGTTGATTGGACCGACCATGAAAATAACGCGCTCTTTGAGCAGTCGCGAATAAATGTCATAGGCCCGCTCGCCCCTGCCGCTTTGTTCAATCACCATGGGCACGTACATATTGCCCTGGGGTTCCATACTGCTACTTCCGTTTGAATAAGTCGTCATGTTGCGAGGGTTCCAAATCATTTATTTATTTCCCATCAGTTCGTCAAATGCTAGGCTTTTTTCAACCACTTTGGTGTTGGACAGCGTCCATTCCACCACGTTGTCTTCCAAAACCACGGCTTCTACTTCGGCCAGGCGTGAGCGGTCTTGGAAGTACCACTGCAACACTTCAGCCGGGTTTTCATAACTTTGCGCTTGTTCTTCAATGAATGCACGCACCTGTTCGGGTTTGGCTTGCAAATTTTGCACTTTGACCAATTCGGACACGATCAAGCCCAAACGCACACGGCGCTCGGCTTGTGCGGTGAACAAATCTTCAGGCAACTGAATGTTTTCTACACCTTGCATGCCGCGGGCGCGCAAGTCTTCACGGGCGCGGGCAGACAGTTCGGTGGTTTCAGAGGAAACCAGCGCTTTGGGCACTTCGAACTCAGCCACTTTAACCAGAGCGTCCATGACGGACTGCTTGGTTTGTGCTTTAACGCGATTGCCGACTTCACGAGCCAAGTTGGTACGTACGTCTTCACGCAGCTTTTCAATTGTGCCTTCAGCAATACCCATTGTTTTGGCGAACTCTTCGTTCAGTTCGGGCAGCTTGGGTGCTTCAACTTTCTTGATTGTGATTTCAAACTGGGCGGTTTTACCAGCCACGTCTTTGCCGTGGTAGTCCTCTGGGAATGCCAGTGGGAAGGTTTTTTTCTCGCCGACTTTCATGCCTTTGGAGGCTGCTTCGAACTCGGGCAGCATTTGGCCTTTGCCAATGACGAACGAGAAGTCTTCAGCTGTACCGCCGGGGAATGCGACGTCGTCGATTTTGCCCAGGAAGTCCAAAGTGACTTTGTCTTCTTCTTGTGAGCCGCGATCTACTTCAGCGAATGAAGCGCGCTGCTTGCGCAAGATTTCAATGGTTTTATCCACTTCAGCGTCGGACACATTGCAAATTGTTTTTTCAACTTCCAAGGCGCCAAAGTCGCCAAACTTGATCTCTGGGAACACTTCGAAAATTGCATCGAATTCAAACGCATCGTCAGACGCATCTTTGGCTTTTTCGATGCGGGGTGTACCGGCTACGCGCAGTTCTTGCTTGGTCACTTCTTCCGAGAATGTGCGACCGATCTCGTCGTTCAGCACTTCGGAGTGGATTTGCGGGCCGTAATTTTGCACCACCATTTTCATTGGCACTTTGCCGGGACGGAAACCAGGCATGCGTGCTGTGCGAGCCACGCTTTTCAGGCGCTTTTCCACTTCGGAATTGATTTTGTCGACTGAAAGCTTCAAAGAAATGGTTTTCTCAAGGCTGCTGACTGGTTGGGTGTTCTCAGACATTGATAACTCTTACACTTGAATAGGGGGCGAGAGGTCCGCACCCTGTTAATCGGCTAATGGGTTAAAACGAACGCGCCCGAAAAATGCAGGCACCTTCACATGCTGCATATCTTACACAAGTATGAAGGGGGTTTGACTGGGGCCGGATCGGTTTGAGGATTATCGGTGATAAAGACAGGGGCTGGAAAAGCAAAAGGCAGCTTCATGAAACCATGAAACTGCCTTTAGGCACTATTTGTACACCGTTTGTTTGGTGCGGGATGAGAGACTCGAACTCTCACGCCGTAAGGCGCTGGAACCTAAATCCAGTGCGTCTACCAATTCCGCCAACCCCGCAAGGCGTGCAGTATAACTCGAATTTATGTCTGTGTGCTAGCATCCCTGCTTTGTGAAGTATTGATTTGTGAGCAAGGCCAGTTATGTTTGAGAAGGAAATCGCGTTTTGTACTGAAAAAGTGGGGAAAGAAGGCAGTTCTCTTTACTACGCTTTGTTGTTTCAACAGCCACGGGATAAGGCTTTTTGGCTGGGCTGCTTCGCCTTGACGCATGAAATTAAACGTGCTGCGATGTTGCAATTTGAGGCAGGCTTGGCTCAAGTCAAGTTGGGTTGGTGGCGCAATGCCTTGTTGGATTGCCGCAGCAAACAGGCTCAACACCCAGTGATTCTTGCAATCGGGCCTGATGTCATTAACGCTTTGCCAGATGAACATTGGGGTGACTTGATTAATCAGGTGGTGGATTCCACAGACATCAAGCGCAATCAAACCGACCAGCAGGCTTTTCAAAGTGTGCTGGCCTCTGTGAAACCCTGGGGGGCGGTTTTGGAATCAGCGCTGGCTGTGCAATTGGGTTCAAAGCCGTCGGCCACGCAAGGTCAAGGGACTTCGGATGGTTTATTGCTGTTCTGGGCCCGGTCGCTGCAACTGACCCAATTGCTGCGTATCGCGAAATACTTGGATGACGGCTTTCAGCCTTTGCCGATTGATTGGTTGCAGGCGCACGAGGTGACGGCCGAGCAATTGAAGAAGCGAGAGCACACTGCTGCAACTCAAGCATTGTTCAAGGAGTCGGGTGAGTTCTTGATCCGCGAGGCCAACAGGCACTGGAAAAGCCTGCCAAGCAAACTGCAATTGGGGTGCAGGCCACTAAGGGCCTTGTTTAGAATGCGCGAGGCTGAATTCAAATTACACAGTCAGTCTGGGTATTTGCTGTTGACTGAACAAAAAATACTAAGCCCTTGGAAGAAGTTCAGCACCGCATGGACCACGCAGGTGCTGAGAAGATAACGCAGTGAGTGACTCGGTGAAGGCAGCAAAAGCCGGGGGTTGGTTCAACGATTTGTTATTCATTTCCGTATTTTGTAGGCAGCCGCGTACAAAGCAGGCAGGAAAAACAGGGTCAATAAGGTGGCTACGATCAACCCGCCCATGATGGCCACGGCCATTGGCCCCCAAAATTGGGAGCGCATCAATGGAATCATGGCCAGCACCGCTGCTGCGGCGGTAAGCAAAATAGGCCTTGAACGGCGGATGGTGGACCCCACAATGGCCTCAAATGGGCTGACTCCCGCAGCGCGGTCTTGTTCAATTTGATCAATCAAAATCACGGAATTCCGGATGATCATGCCAAACAAGGCAATTACGCCCAGTTGAGCCACAAAACCGAATGGTTTGCCTGACAGCAACAAGGCCAAAGCGGCACCAATAATGCCTAACGGCCCAGTGAGGTAAACCAACAGCGTACGGCCAAAGCTTTTCAGTTGCATCATGAGCAAAGTCATGACGATGAACAGCATCAATGGCACATTGGCAAGGATGGATTTTTGGGCATCGCCCGAGTCGGCGGCCAAGCCGTCCAAATTGATTTTGACACCCAAAGGCAATTGGGCGCGCATGGGCTCCAAGGCTTTGTTCAGAGCCAATGCCACTGTGGTGCCTTGAATGCCCGACACCACATCGGCTTTGACGGTGATTGCAAAGTCGCCATTCTCACGCCAAATAACACCCGGCTCGAAAGTAATGTCCAATTTGCCGACTTGAGACAGGGGCACGAATTTGCCGTTGGAGGTGGGCACCATGGCGTTTTGCAATTCTTCAAGCGAGCTGCGCTCATCCTCTGGGTTACGCAATACGATGTCAATTAAGCGATTGTTCTCGCGGTATTGACCGATGATTGCGCCAGACAAAACCACTTGAGAACTTTGGGCAATGCTTTCGCTGGTGACGCCCAAGGCGCGAGCACGGGCCTGATCCACGTTCATTTTCATGACTTTGATGTTTTCATTCCAGTTGTCATGCGCACCGCGCACATATTCGCTGGTTGAAATGGCTTTTTTTACCTCGTCAGCCACAGCCCTGACCACGAATGGGTCTGGGCCACGCACTACAAACTGAATGGGATAGGCCACTGGCGGACCATTGGGCAGTAAGGTGGTGCGGTGGCGAACATCGGGGAAGTTCTCTTCCAAATAGGCGACCATTCGTGGACGAATGGCCTCCCGGTCTTTGAATGACTTGGGATAAACAATCAACTCGACCAAGTTGCTTTGAACAAACTTTTGATCCAGCGAGAGATAAAAACGGGGGGCACCGTTGCCTACAAAGGTGGAATAACTCTCAATTTCCGGTTGTTGTGCCAGCCAAGCTTCCAGCTTTTTGGCTTGGGCCTCACTCTCGTAATAAGACGAACCTTCAGGCAACCAAAGGTTGACCATCACTTCCAATCGGTTGGAATCAGGGAAAAACTGTTGCTCAATAAACTTGAAGGAGTAACCACCCAACACGAAGGCTGCAACAGTTACGCCGATGGTTAGCCAACGGTGGTTAATGCAGCCTTCAATCAGCTTGCGAAAGCCCATGTAGAAAGGTGTGTCGAATACCTCATGCTGCTCGCCAGTTGGTTTTTTAAGCAGCCAGTAGCCGATGTACGGCACAAAAATAACGGCCACGAACCAAGACAAAATCAAAGCCAGTGAGGTGACTGCGAATATGGAAAATGTGTATTCGCCTGCTGAGGACTTTGCCAAGGCGATTGGCAAAAACCCCGCTGCGGTAATCAGGGTGCCAGTCAGCATGGGGATGGCTGTGGAATCGTAGGCGAAAATGGCTGAGTCAAAACGTGAGTAGCCTTCCTCCAACTTTCGAACCATCATTTCCACGGCGATGATGGCGTCATCCACCAACAAGCCCAAGGCAATGATCAACGCGCCGAGTGAAATTTTGTGCAGGTTGATGTTGAAAAACTTCATCGACAAAAATGTGAGTGCCAACACCAGCGGGATGGTCAGCGCCACCACTAGGCCGGGGCGAATATCCACCCGGAAAGGCTTGGTGTGCAAGCCCAAACTGACGAAGCTGACTGCAAGCACAATCACAATCGCTTCAATCAGGACTTTGATAAACTCATCGACTGAGGACTTCACAGACCGAGGTTGGTCTGTCATACGCGCCATTTGTATGCCTTGAGGCAAGGCTTCCAAAATACGACGCTCGGCTTTGTCCAAATTCTCGCCCAGGCGAATGATGTCGCCACCATTGACCATGGAAATGCCAACGCCAATCACCTCCTTCCCGTTGAAGCGAACTTTGGTGACTGGCGGGTCTTGGTAACCCCGGCTGACCACGCCAATGTCTTTGAGCAGAATGGTGTTTTTGCCCGCACGAATGGGCATATTGGCCAATTCATCCACGGAGCTGAACTGACCTTGCACCCGGGACCACACTTTTTGGTCTTCAAGGCTAAGTACACCTTGATCCACCACTGCATTTTGAGCGTTCAAATCGTGGATGAGTTGACTGGCGCTGATACCCAGTTCAGCCAATTTACGATGTGAAATATCAACAAATACTTTCTCGGACTGCAATCCGAACATTTCCACTTTGGCCACATCCGGCACTTGAAGCAGCTCTTGCCGAACTTGGCGCACAAAGTCTTTGAGCTCGGCGTAGTTAAACCCGTCGGCGGAGAAACCCAGCATGACGCCAAACGTGTCGCCAAATTCGTCGTTGTAAAAAGGGCCAATTACGCCGCGTGGCAGGGAAAATGCCATGTCGTTGACCCGTTTACGGGTGGTGTACCACACGTCTGGGATCTGCTTGGGAGGCGCGCTGTCCTTGAGCAACAGGAAAATAACGGTTTCACCCGGCTTGGAGTAGGACCGCACCTTGTTGGCGTAAGGCACCTCCTGCAGCACTTTTTCAATGGGATCAGCCACTTGCTGGGCCATTTGCATGGAGCTTGCACCGGGCCAATAAACCCGGACGACCATGCCACGGAAAACGAAAGGTGGATCCTCTTCTTGACCCAGCGCAAAATACGCAAACACGCCTGCAAACAGAAAAACCGCCAACAGGAAGCGGACCATGGGCTGGTTTTCAAGCGCCCAGCGTGACAAATTGATGTTTTTCATTTTGTGGCGCGCGCTGCTTTTTCGATGTCTTTGGGCTCAATAAAGCGCTTGGCTTTTTGTCCATCGTTGAGCACGTGTGTGCCTGCGGTGACAATCAATTCACCTTCCTTGAGGCCTTCCTTGACTAGGAAATCACTTTCGGAAATATCAAACGGTTTGACTTCGCGCTTGTTGACAATGCCCTGCTTTTCGTCAAACACCCACACATAAGCCCCTTGGGTAGACGCAACAAGTGAGGCTATGGGCAATTTGAATGCAGACTGCGAAACCTCCCGGCTAAACAGCACAGTTGCACTCATTCCAAAGCGGGCCTCGGCTTTGGGGTCTTTAATGTCCAAAAGCACGGGGTAAGCGCGTGTGAGTGGGTCGGCAACCGGGGATACTTCTCTAACCGTAGCGTCCAAGGCGTCTTGCCCTGCCCAAAGCCTGGCTTGAGCTGCGCGCCCTACTTTGTAGGCTGCCACTCTGCCCTCGGGCACTGCAATTCGTGCTTGAACAGCCTTGGGGTCGGCCCACTGCACCACGGGCTGACCGGGGGATACATTTTGGCCTGCTTCCACAAACACTTGTGCAATGACGCCATCATTGGGTGCTAGTAGGGTGCCGTAGCGAGCTTGGTTGGATTGCACATTGAATTGGGCTGTGGCCTGATTAAGCCTACTGGCTGCCGCATCCAAGGCGAGTTGCCTGCGGTCCAGCTCAGCCTGACTCACAAAACCTTGGTCTTTCAGCGTTTTAGAACGATCGAGATCAGTTTTGGCTTGAGATTGATCGGCCTTGGCTGCATCCAATTGGGCTTGTGCCGCTTTAAGGCCGAGTTGCAAATCTTGAGGATCAATCCGCGCAATTACCTGATTTTTGGTGACGCGTTGGCCCAACTCCACTTTGCGTTCAAGCAGTTTTCCACCCACCAAAAAACTAAGGGGTGATGAATAACGGGGTTCAATTTGGGCAGGGTAACTTTCCTGCACAGCAGCGGCGGCACTTTGCAACTCCATCACGCGCACAGGGCGAATAATTTCAGAGGTGTCGGGTGCTTTGCGAGAGCAGGCGGACAGGCCACTGATAAGTAGGCCAGCAAATACCAAAGCGACCAAGGCGTTTAAAAATGCGTGGGAGTTAAACCGGCGGCCTGAATACAACATTTCACCCTTTTTTTATTGTGATCAAATTGACCACTGTGACTACTCAAATTCAACCCGCCAATTGTGGTGGGTTTCCAAGCTTGGGTCAAAGGGCGCAGGTCAGCTTTGCTTGGCTTTCGTGCAAAATGCTGCTCAAAAGACAATTTCTATACACTAGGGGCTACAGGAATCTTTCTCGCAGCGCTTGGAGTGCTTTTTCGATCCGATCGACCCCGATGACTTCAATTCCATCGATGTCTTGTTTGGGTAAATTGCTGGAGGGCACGATGGCGTGGGTAAAGCCCAGCTTGGCAGCTTCGCGAAGGCGCTCTTGACCGCGCGGTGCAGGACGAATCTCGCCAGACAAACCCACCTCACCAAACACCACCAAATGGCGGGGCAAAGGCTTGTTTCTCAATGATGACACCATGGCCAGTGCAATCGCTAAATCGGCTGCAGGTTCGGAAATGCGCACCCCACCCACTGCATTGATAAAAATATCTTGATCAAAAAAAGCCAACCCGGCATGGCGATGCAACACTGCCAGCAACATGGCCAAACGGTTTTGCTCAAGGCCTACACTTAACCGACGTGGCGCAGGCGCGTGTGAGGCATCCACCAATGCTTGAATTTCCACAAGCAGTGGGCGGGCGCCCTCTTGGGTCACCATCACGCAAGACCCAGCAACCCACTCTGAATGTTGGGAAAGGAACAGGGCCGAGGGGTTACTAACCCCTTTCAACCCGCGGTCTGTCATGGCAAAAACACCCAGCTCATTGACCGCACCAAACCGATTTTTGAATGCGCGCACCAAGCGGAATGAGGATTGGGAATCCCCCTCGAAGTACAAAACCGTGTCCACAATGTGCTCCAGCACGCGAGGCCCGGCCAATGTGCCCTCTTTGGTGACATGGCCCACCAATATGGTGGTAATGCCCAAAGTTTTGGCTGCACGAGTAATTTGGCTGGCGCATTCTCGCACTTGGCTAACCGAGCCGGGTGCTGCGGTCAGCTCGCTGGTGTACATGGTTTGAATGGAATCGATGACCAACACGGCGGGTTTGAACTTTTCAACCGCTTGCAGGATTTTTTCGAGTTCAATTTCAGTCAGCACAGTTAGGTCTGTGTCACCCAAGCCCAAACGCTGGGCCCGCAGGGCTATTTGCCCAGCAGACTCTTCACCGCTGACATACAACACATTTTTTGCTTCAGACAAAATGACCATGGATTGAAGCAACAGGGTGGACTTGCCAATACCGGGGTCACCCCCCAGTAGTACAACCATGCCCGGCACCATGCCACCGCCCAGCACGCGATCAAACTCCCCCACCCCACTGCTGAAACGCGGGTGTTCTTCAGCCGGAATTTCTGACAACTTAACCAAATCAGCCGTGTTGGCCGCCAAGGCTGTGAATCGAGACGATTTGGAGGTGTTGGTGCTCACAGCGGACTCCACCAGAGTGTTCCAACTGCTGCATTCCGAACACTGGCCCTGCCATTTGGCAAAAACGCCACCACATTCGGTGCACTGGTATTGAAGTTTGGCTTTGGCCATGGTGTTTGGTTTTTAATCCTTGAGGGTAAAAGGCACCCGGGGCGCAAGGGCACACAGTAATTCATACGAGATGGTACCGGCCTGTTGCGCCACCACATCCACGGGTAACTGATTACCCCACAACTCAACCGTGCTGCCAGTTTGAATGCCATGCAGGCCTGTGATGTCCACGGTCATCATGTCCATCGACACCCGCCCAGCCAATGCAGCCATTTGGCCATTGACCACAACTGGAGTGCAGTCGGGGGCATGGCGGGGGTAGCCATCGGCATAACCGCAGGCAATGACAGCAATTTTTGAATCACGTGGTGCTTGCCAACGCGAGCCATAGCCAACCTTAGCGCCTTTGGGCACGTCTTGGAGCGCAATCACTTCGGTTTGAAATTCCATCACCGGCTTTAAGCCATAACTGGCTGCATCCAAAGGGCCGGGGCTGGCACCGTAAATGGCGATGCCTGGCCGGATGATGTCTCCAGAAAGTGCGGACCAATTCAATGCCCCAGCAGAGTTTCCTAGGCTACTGGCCCAATCAGCCGGTTTGAGTTTGAACAAGGCTTGGTGCTGGGCTTGAACCTCTACGCCGTTTTGTTGGTCTGTGGGGGCATCTGCATTGGCGAAGTGCGTCATCAACACGGGGCTTGGGCAACCAAGCGCTTTGGCCCAAGCATCCAATTGCGCAATGGCTTGAGGGGCCTGCGCAATCGGGAATCCCAAGCGATTCATGCCTGTGTTGAGTTTGAGGTAAATACGGGGGCGGTAGCTTGACACCTGGGCAGCCGTGCATTGGACCAAAAAGTCCAATTGCGCTTGGCAATGAATAACCCAGTCCAATTGGTGTTCAATCGCCAACTTGAAGTCATCAAGATGAAACAAGCCTTCCAGCAACAGGATGGGCTTTGTCCAACCCAGTTGCCGCAGCTCCACAGCCTTGTGAATTTCGAGGATGGCCAAACCATCTGCAGGCTTGAGCCCATCAATGACTGCATTTAACCGATGGCCGTAGGCGTCGGCCTTCACCACCGCCATGCAGTGTTTATCGGGGTTTCTGGATTGAATCAGCTGGATGTTGTGAGCCAAAGCAGACTTACAGATGATGGCTCGGATAGGTCGGGACATGTAATTGTTAATCAATGAGACAAGGGGTGAATTGGCAATGCTTTATATTCTTGCCGTCTGGATATGATATAACGGCTCCATAGCATTCAACGAGTCGACAAAACGAGGTGCCCAAATTACTGCAAGCACCCGATTAACCATCGCATGAAACCCGGCTTCTACACCATTATGGCGGCGCAATTTTTTTCGTCGCTGGCTGACAATGCGCTGCTCATCGCGGCCATCGCACTCCTATTCCAGCTTCATTCCCCTGAGTGGATGACCCCGCTATTGAAGCTTTTTTTCGTGGTGTCTTATGTCATACTTGCGCCGTTTGTAGGTGCATTTGCTGACACCTTTCCCAAAGGGCGGGTGATGTTTGTCACCAACACCATCAAGATTGGTGGTTGCCTGATGATGTTTGCTGGAAGCCACCCGCTGTTGGCTTACGCCGTTGTGGGGCTTGGTGCTGCGGCTTATTCGCCAGCAAAGTACGGTATCCTGACTGAGTTATTGCCCCATGACAAATTGGTGGAGGCCAATGGCTGGATTGAGGGTTTGACCGTGATGTCCATCATTATGGGCACGGTGGTTGGTGGTATTCTGATTGCGCCCGGCACAGCCGAGTACCTGATGAAACTACATATTCCGGGCATTACTCCACGCTTGGACACCCCAGCCGAAGCCGCAATTTTGGTGATTGCACTGGGCTATGTAATCGCAGCCATTTTCAACTTGCGTATACCGCTAACCGGCGCGAAATACGAATCCCAACTGAACCACCCCATCATCATGACCCGCAACTTCTACGGCTGCGTGAAAAAACTATGGTCTGACCGCTTAGGGCAAATTTCCCTCGGTGTAACCACGCTGTTTTGGGGTGCTGGGGCAACGCTGCAATTTATTGTTTTGAAATGGGCTTCGGTGGCCTTGGATTTGTCTTTGGACAAAGGTGCTATTTTGCAAGGCGTGTGTGCTTTTGGCGTGGCGGGCGGTGCAATTGTTGCCGCCAGATACATTCCACTTAAAAAGTCGATGCTGGTGTTGCCCATGGGGATTGCAATGGGCGCCGTCACCATGATGATGACGTTGGTGAACGAGTTGAACATGGCTTACATGCTGATTGTAGTCATTGGAGCTTTGAGTGGCTTTTTTGTGGTGCCGATGAACGCGCTACTGCAGCACCGCGGACATGTGTTGATGTCGGCTGGCCGTTCGATTGCCATTCAAAATTTCAATGAGAATATTTCTGTACTTGTGATGTTGGGCCTTTATGCTGTGCTGATCAGCTTAGACGTGCATGTGAACGACGTAATCCTGTTGTTTGGATTCTTTGTGATGGCGTCCATGTTTTTGATGATTTTGCGCCACCGTTACAATCAGCGCATGTACAACGTGGAATCCTTGATTGGCGAAGAAAAGCCAGTGGGTGTGGTGCACTGAGTTGTCTCACTGAGCTTATTCAACCCATCAAGCCTTCAATAAAGACTGAAGCAACTGCAAGTCCTCCCAAGACTTTCGCTTTTCCACTGGGTTACGCAACAGGTAAGCAGGGTGGTAACTTGCAACAGTGGGTAGGGTTATACCGCCCACCTGCACCTGGTGCACACGCCCTCTGACTTTACCCACGGCGTCTTGAGTGTTCAAAAGCGTACGTATCGCAAAACTGCCGACCAGTAACAAAGCTTTGGGTTTGCTCAGCTCAATTTGTTGCATCAAATAAGGCGAACAACTGGCAATTTCTGCCGGTTCGGGGTTTCGGTTGCCCGGTGGCCTGCATTTCAGCACATTGGCAATGTACACATTCTGGCTTCGGCTGCGATCCACGGCCTTTAGCATTTTGTCCAACAACTGGCCTGCGCGGCCCACAAATGGCTCACCTTGTGCGTCCTCATCTGCGCCCGGGGCTTCGCCAATGACCATCAAATCACTTCGAGCAACGCCAGCCGAGAACACGGTTTGCTTGCGGGTTTTGCACAATCCACAGGCTTGGCAGGATGACACTTGAATGGCAAGTTCCTCCAGCGTGGGTAGTGAGGACTTCACCTCTTGTAACCCTTCCACAGATAATTCACCTGCTGATGACTCATTCGATGGGGGCCCACCGTCAATCGCCACAGGCTGCTGAGGGCCTTGAGCGTTGCCATCCCTTGGCTCCCAAAGCGGCCCCAAACCCATGACCTGAAACAGTTTGGACTCATTCACTGCATTGTTTGTTGAATCACTCACTGAGGGTTCCTAGAGCATCTGTTGAAAACGTTTGAAAAGCACCAGCGCATCTTCACGACCGTCTTTACTGGGGTAATAGTTTTTACGCGTGCCCACCAATTTAAAGCCTTCAGATTCGTAAAGGCTGCGGGCAGATTCATTGGTAGGACGTACCTCCAGCAGCATACCCTGCATGCCTGCGGAGCGCCCTCGCCCAATGCCCCATTGAAGCAGCTGCCTCCCCATGCCCTGCCCCTGCAAATCAGCGCGTATTGAAATATTCAGCAAATGGTACTCGTCCAGCACAGGCATCATGATGACGTACCCTGCCAGCGAATAGTCGATCCACATGCAATGGGCCTCATAACCGGCTTGAATGGAATCAATGAAATTCTTTTGGGTCCACGGAAACTCGTAGATCTGCTGCTCAACCAAACACACAGCAGCCACATCGGTTTCACTCATTGGGCGAATACTAAATACCGACATCTCGCGCCGCCAATCTTTCCGAAGTGGTTTGGGCCACTTTTTCCCTCACATACAGGGGCTGCAGTACAAATGGCTCTTGGAGCTTACCTGCCTGTGCAGCCAAAACGCCTAACACGGCTAGCCCCCGTGCACTCGGGCTAACCACCTGCCAGTCCACGTCAGCATGGCCCTCACCCTGGCCTTGCAGAATTGTGCAGGCGGCTTGATCAATCAATTTTAAGGGGGGTACTGGCAATGAGGGTTGCGACTCAGAAAACAACTGCACTTCAGCCCCATTCGCCTTGATTTGGCAGGGATTACGCAGCATTTCAAAACCAGATGAATTGGATTGAACGGGCGCCCAAGCCAAGACTGCGGCATAAAATTCTTGCAGGCGCGCATCCATGTAACAGGCCAAAGGCTGAGCCAAATCCCCACCCTGTAAAGCAAATTCAGCCGCCATGCACTCAAAACTGCTAACGGGCAAAACCCCACAAGCCCATGCGGTGGCCAAGCCCTGTGCCACGCCGCAAGCGGTCCTTAAGCTGGTAAAGCCACCGGGGCCAATGTTGCAAGCAATGCCTTTACAGCCCTCACCCGTCACATCAGCCTGGGCCATGTGTTCCAGCAAAAGGGGCAGAAGCTGCAATGATTGTTGTTTGTAGTCTGTGATCTCAAACTCAAAATGAATAGGAATATCCGGCCATTGAGACCAGTGCACAACCGGGGTTGGTGGCAAAGCCAAAGCACACACCTGCGCAATCCCGGCGCTGGTGGAAATTCCTAAAACAAAGGGCTGAACTTCAGACTGCGCTAACACTACTTCCCCTTCACCATCAACACCACCGCTTGGGCCTCAATGGCCTCTTGCCGGCCTAAATAACCCAATTTCTCGTTGGTTTTGGCCTTGATGTTGACCTGCCCCATTGGCAAATTGCAAATCTCAGCCAGACGCTGATGCATTTGCGCCATCACAGGGCTCAATTTTGGACTTTGGCAAATCACCGTGCTGTCTACGTTAATCAGGGTAAAACCCAAACTTTGAGTCAAAGCCAAAGTTTTTTGAAGCAGCACAGCACTGTCCGCGCCTTCATAAATGGGGTCGGAATCTGAAAAATGCCGACCAATGTCGCCTTGCCCACAAGCCCCTAAAATGGCGTCAGTAATGGCATGCAGCAAGGCATCCGCATCAGAGTGGCCCAGCAAACCCACTGGGGATTCAATTTCCACGCCACCTAAAATCAGCTTTCGCCCTTCCACCAAGCGGTGTACATCATAGCCCTGCCCGACCCTCAGGTTGTGAAGCTCATTCATTTCGGGCTCCGGGAACTGTTATTCCAATACCCATCAACCGCGCCACCAAGGACAAATCATTTGGACGGGTAATTTTCATGTTTTCAAGGCGGCCCTCAATCAGCAAGGGGCTAATGCCCATGGCCTCAATCGCACTGGCTTCGTCCGTCACCGCCATGCCTTTGTACAAACACTCAGTCAACGCCAAACTCAAGGCCTGTGCGCGGAACATCTGCGGCGTTTGCGCAGCCCAAATACCCTCACGGGATACCGTGGTGCGAGAGATCACCTCCCCCTCTTCGGTCGTTTCCGCTTTTTTCAGCGTATCGGGCATTTGCAATGCCAAAAGGCCACCCGCCACATGTTCAGACGCCACATCAATCAACCGGGTCAAATCATCCAACGCCAGCCCGGGCCGTGCAGCATCATGCACAAGTACCCAGTCCGTGTCATTGATCAACATGTTTTCAATCAGGTGGTTAAGCGCATTCAACACGGTGTTTACACGCTCTTTACCTGCCAGCTTCAGAATTTTGACCTGGGGTTTGCCCTCAAACAGCACTTCTGCCAGCTCATCATTTTCAGACACCACCACATACACACGGGCCACACGCTCGTCCGCCAACAAAGCTTGAACGCTGTGCTCAATCACCCGAGCCGCACCCAAAGATGCGTATTGTTTGGGCACTGGGCCACCAAAACGCTGGCCAGCCCCACCTGCTGGCACCAGTCCAATGTAATTTGGTTTTTTATTCGCCTGAGATGGCATCGCTCGAAATCCTAAAATCCTAATCATGCAGAAGGGGCCGTATAATACCGCCCATGTTTTCACATTTTACTGCCTCTTTTGACGTTGCACCCGGCCACAAGCTCAGCTTGGCCCATCCACCGGGTAGCGCGGACGCCTTTTTGTTGGCCCAAATTGCTCATCAGGGCATGTCTGGCAATAAACTCACCCTGCTGGTCTGCGCAAACCCGCATGATGCAACACGCCTGCAAGATGAAATACGGCAGTTTAGCCCCGAGCTCAAAGTACATTACCTGCCTGACTGGGAAACATTGCCTTACGACAATTTGTCAGCCCATCAGGATTTGGTGTCTGAGCGTTTGGCCACCTTGTATCAATTGCAGCAAGGCGATCTGGATGTGTTGGTGGTGTCTGCTTCCACGGCCATTCAGCGTTTGGCCCCCCCCTCGTTTTTGGCAGGTTCCACCTTCTTTTTTAAGACAGGCGACAAGCTCAACGAGCAAAAGCTGCGCACTCAACTCACTTTGGCGGGTTATACCCATGTGTCCCAAGTGATGACACCGGGTGAATACTGCATACGTGGGGGGATTATCGACCTTTTCCCCACTGGCTCAGTTGTGCCTTACCGGCTGGATTTGTTTGATGATGAAATTGAGTCCATCAAAACATTTGACGTAGACACCCAGCGCAGCCTGTACCCGGTCAAAGAAATGCGTTTGCTGCCAGGCCGCGAATACCCCATGGATGAGCAGTCCCGCCAAAACTTCCGCAGCCGCTGGCGCGACTTTTTTGAAGGCGACCCTTCCAAAGTCGGCATTTACCGCGACATGGGCAACGGCGTGGCCTCAGCAGGTATTGAATACTATTTACCGCTGTTTTTCGAAGGCACCGCCACGTTGAATGAGTACCTGCCTGCTGGCCGGCCATTGGTGATGATTATGCACGGCGGCGTGGACGAGGCTGTCCAAACTTTTTGGAAAGAAACCCAGTCCCGCTACGACTTCCTGAGCAAAGACAATCAGAAACCTATCCTTCCGCCGTTCCAGTTGTACCTAAGGGCAGACGAATTTTTCAAAACCTTTGATGATGCAGCCCGCATCAATTTATCCGATGCACGCAATGCGCTGGTACCCGAGTATTTTGGTACCGCCCTGCCCGATTTGGCCGTGGAGCGCCGGGCCGAAAATCCACTGCACAAACTCAAAGACCTGTTAAATCGCAAAGGCGATGTTTCCTTCAACAAAGTGATTGTGGCCGCGCCCTCAGACGGCCGCCGCGAGACTTTGCTGCAGTATTTCAATGAGCATGGCTTAAAACCCAGCCAAGCCGAAAACCTCACCATGGCGCTGCTGGAGGAAGATCCTTTCATCTTGACCACAGCCCCGTTGGACACTGGCTTTGCCATTTACAAGCGTCAAGGTGTGGGCAGCGAGCAAGTGCAGCTTGCCCAAGTGGCGTTTGTTACCGAAACCGAGCTGTTTTCACTGTCCCCCAAAAAACGGGGTGGCCGCCGCCAACAAGAACGCACCAGCAACATTGAAAGCATGGTGCGGGACTTGTCCGAGCTTAAAATCGGCGACCCAGTGGTGCACCAACAGCACGGCATTGGGCGGTACAAAGGTTTGAACTCCATGGATTTGGGCGAAGGCCCATCCGAATTTTTACACTTGGAATACGCCAACGGCACCAACCTGTTTGTGCCAGTCTCCCAGCTGCATGTGATTGCCCGCTACAGCGGCGCAGACCCCGAAAACGCACCTGTGCACGCCTTGGGTTCTGGCCAGTGGGAAAAGGCCAAAAACAAAGCCGCCAAGATGGTGCGCGACACCGCTGCGGAATTGCTAAACCTGTATGCCCGCCGCGCCCTGCGTAAAGGTTATGAATTCAAACTGAATGCGGACGACTACGGTGCATTCGTAGAAAAATTTGGCTTTGATGAAACGCCAGACCAAGCCGCGGCCATCAACGCAGTCATTGCGGACATGACAAGCCCGCGCCCCATGGACCGCTTGGTGTGTGGCGACGTAGGTTTTGGTAAAACCGAAGTGGCTTTACGGGCTGCTTTTGTCAGCGTGATGGATGGCAAGCAAGTGGTGTTGCTGGCCCCAACCACCCTGTTGGCTGAACAGCATTTTCAGACCTTCTCAGACCGGTTTTCAGATTGGCCAGTTAAAGTGGTCGAGCTGTCACGCTTCAAATCCACCAAGGAAATCAAAGAAGCCATTGAACTGATTAACACCGGCAAGGCTGACATCATTATCGGCACGCACAAGGTGTTGTCGCCCGATGTGGAATTCTCCCGCTTGGGGCTGGTGATTATTGACGAAGAACACCGCTTTGGCGTGCGCCAAAAAGAAGGCTTGAAAAACCTGCGTGCCGAGGTGGATGTGCTTACACTCACAGCCACCCCAATTCCACGAACGCTGGCCATGAGCATGGAAGGCATACGCGACTTTTCCGTCATTGCAACTGCCCCCCAACGCCGCTTAAGCATCAAAACTTTTGTACGCCGAGAAACAGACTCCGTCATTCGTGAAGCCGTGCTGCGAGAACTGAAACGCGGCGGGCAGGTGTACTATCTGCACAACGAAGTTGACACCATTGAAAACCGACGTGAGGCCTTGGAGCGAGTGATCCCCGAGGCGCGCATTGGCATTGCCCACGGGCAAATGGGCGAGCGGGACCTTGAACGCGTGATGCGCGACTTTTACCAACAGCGCTTCAACGTGTTGCTGTGCACCACCATCATTGAAACGGGTATTGACGTACCCAGCGCCAACACCATTGTGATTCACCGTGCCGACAAATTCGGCTTGGCCCAATTGCACCAGTTGCGCGGTCGTGTGGGACGCTCCCACCATCAAGCCTATGCTTACCTCATGGTCAACAACGAGGAAGGCCTCAGCAAATCCGCAGAGCGCCGCCTAGAAGCCATCACCATGATGGAAGACTTGGGCTCCGGCTTTTACCTGGCCATGCATGACTTGGAAATTCGGGGTGCCGGCGAGGTACTGGGCGCCAACCAAAGCGGGAATGTGCACGAAGTGGGCTTCCAGATGTACACCGACATGCTGAACCATGCCGTACGCAGCTTGCGCCGGGGCGAGGAGCCAGACTTGACCTCACCTTTGAACGCCACAGTGGAAATCAACCTGCACAGCCCCGCCCTGCTGCCTGAAGATTATTGCGGCGATGTGCATGAGCGCCTAACCTTGTACAAACGCCTGGCCAGTTGCGAAGACCCAGACAGCATTGCCTACGTGCAGGAAGAACTGATTGACCGCTTTGGCAAGCTGCCCGACGCAGCCAAGACCCTGCTGGAAACCCACCGCCTGCGGCTGATTGCACGGGATTTGGGTATTCAAAAGATTGACAGCTCAAGCGATGCCACCGTGATACTTTTTGAGCAAAAGCCCAAAGTAGACCCGGGTAAAATCATCCTCATGATTCAAAAAGAAAAAGACATGAAGTTGGCTGGCCCGGACAAGCTGCGCATCAATCGCAGCATACCCGCCGTGCCCGAGCGAGTTCAGTTCATGAAAAATTTGTTCAAGCAATTGGTTTAACTTAGTGGTTTATTGGATAAACGCCCCCATGCGCACACTTTATTTTTTCGCCCCAGCCCTAAACGCCCAACAAGTGGGTACTGCTTTGCAAGCGTTGGATTTACCAAACGCAATGGCGATTATTCGCCCCAATGCACATGGCCGGGAAGTCCGAATTCACGTGCCAGAAAACTTCGATAAAACACGCTCCCAAATCAATGAAACTCTGCGCCCCATGGCCAAGGCCCATGCATTTGACTTTGCCGTGCTGGATGATCAAATCACACCAAGCGCAATCAAACTACTGGCCATGGACATGGACAGCACCCTGATTACCATTGAGTGTATTGATGAAATTGCAGATTTTGTAGGCAAGAAAAAGGAAGTGTCTGAAATCACCGAAGCAGCCATGCGGGGCGAGATCAAAAACTTCTCTGAAAGTTTGAACCGCCGCGTTGCTTTGCTCAAAGGCGTACCCGCTTCTGCATTGGAGTCTGTTTACGCAGAACGCCTAAAACTTTCCCCAGGCGCAGAAGAAATGCTGGGTTTTGCCAAAACCAACGGTTGGAAAACACTGCTGGTGTCTGGCGGCTTTACTTTTTTTACCGACAAGCTGAAAGCCCGATTGGGTTTGGATTACACCCGCGCCAACACCCTAGAGATAGTGGATGGGCAATTGACTGGCCGCGTGTTGGGCACCATCGTGGATGCAACCGTGAAAAAAGAAACAGTGCTGGACACCTGCACTCAACTGGGCTGCACAGGCCAGCAAGCCATCGCAATGGGCGACGGTGCAAACGACTTGGAAATGATGAGTGTTGCAGGCATTAGCGTGGCATTCCGCGCCAAGCCTGCAGTACAGGAAAAAACAGATTTTTGCATCAACCAAGGTGGCCTAGAACAGCTCACCCATTGGTTCAAGGCGTAATAATCAAAACGTAGTGGTTGGGCGGTCATCACTGCCCAACGACGACCCAAAAAAGCGGTTTCCTTCCAATTCAAACATGGCATTGGTGCTGTCTGATCGTTCCAGGTGTCGATCTCTACTTTGGACATCTACTGCATCCTCAGTAATTTCGCCAGCCAATAGAGTGGTCAACTCCACCAAACACTCATCCCGACTGGGCAGGTCTGAAGCAGCTTCAAGGGCCTGACTGGAGAGCCTGGTAGCGGGGTAAACCATAGCGAAATAGGAAGGTATCGGCTGACGGGCCTCTGATTCCGTGTAGGCAACACCTTGAATCCACTCAGGCCTAGAAGGCCTCGTAAAGATGACGCCAAGTTTATTGCCATCGGATGCAATTTTCGCCGCAGCGGCAAATGTTTTCATTTTCTGGCTGAAGGATGGGCTGACACCGCTTTCAATTCCTGCCCGTGGCGACTCGGCCAACATCAGGCTTAAGCCTGAGCTGTTTTGAGAAATGTGGCTGGGTGATGAAAGGCTAGTGGAAAGACTGGATGGTGACGAATCGGAAAATAAAAAACTAGCTTGACTTGAAACTGGATGCATGAGGAACCTGACTTATAAACGTGACCGGAATGCTAAAAGACACCCTAAATGTAATTAGGGATATCCCTAAGTAACCCCGGTCACTCAATAAGTTCCTTTACTTACATCCGTTCGAAAATTGCAGCAATACCCTGACCACCACCGATGCACATGGTCACCAATGCGTAGCGGCCGCCTGTGCGCTGCAACTCATAAAGTGCCTTCACCGTAATAATTGCGCCTGTGGCACCGATGGGGTGGCCAATTGAAATGCCAGATCCATTCGGGTTGACCTTGGCGGGGTCAAAACCCAACTCCTTGGACACGGCGCAAGCTTGTGCAGCAAATGCCTCGTTGGCTTCAATCACGTCGATGTCTGCAATGGTCAAACCCGCCTTGGCCAAAGCTTTTTTGGTGGCAGACACTGGGCCAATACCCATGATTGTGGGCTCTACGCCTGTGTTGGCATAAGAAACCAAACGGGCCATCGGCTTTTTACCCGCTTTTTCAGCGGCAGAGCGCTCCATCAGCACCACAGCACCCGCTCCGTCATTCAAACCGGAGGCATTGCCTGCTGTCACTGTGCCGTCTTTTTGAAACACTGGGCGCAGCTTGGCCATGCCTTCCAGCGTGGCATCTGCACGTGCATGCTCGTCCGTGTCAAACACCACTGGGCCTTTTTTACCCTTGGTTTCGATGGGCAAAATTTGCTCTTTAAAATATCCGTTGTTGATCGCGTTAATCGCACGGCGATGGCTTTCAACCGCCAGCGCATCTTGCTCATCACGGCTGATGCCAAATTCCTTGGCCACGTTTTCAGCAGTCACGCCCATGTGAATCACATGGAACGGATCGTGCAACGCACCCACCATCATGTCCACAGCCTTCATGTCGCCCATGCGTGCACCCCAGCGGGCAGACTGCATAATGTACGGCGCACGGCTCATGCTTTCAGCACCGCCGCCAATGGCCACGTCAGCGTCACCCAACATAATAGATTGGGCAGCAGTCACAATCGCCTGCAAGCCTGAACCACAAAGGCGGTTAACGTTCATGGCGGGCACTTCTTTGTTCAAGCCGCCATCAATCGCAGCCACGCGGGACAAATACATGTCGCGCGGCTCAGAGTTGACCACATGGCCAAACACCACATGGCCTACGGACTCGGGTGTAACACCCGCGCGGGCCACAGCCTCACGCAAAACCATTGCGCCCATTTGTGTGGGGGAGAAATCCTTCAAACTTCCACCGAAGGCGCCCACTGCGGTGCGTACACCGCTAACAACAACCACTTCACGCGTCATTTTCTCAATCTCCAATTTAGGTATTCATTATTTTTTTAAAGTCACAGGTGTAGCAACCAACTCACCCCACAGGTCATGCTCGTCGCAATCGTCGATCACCACCTCAATCAAATCACCCACCTTGGGTTTCAAGGCAGGATCTTGCGGCATGGGGATAAATACGTTCCCATCAATTTCAGGCGCATCTGCCTTGCTTCGGGCCACAATACCCTCATCGTCGGTTTCATCCACGATGACTTGTAGCACTTTGCCCAATTTGGCTTCGTTGCGTTTCAGGCTAATTTCCTCTTGCAAGGCCATCAATCTGGCTTTGCGCTCTTCCTTAAGCTCTTCTGGCACCGGGTTTGGCAGGCTGTTGGCCGCCGCACCATCCACAGGCGAATAGGTAAATACGCCCACACGGTCCAATTGAGCTTCTTCAATAAACTCCATCAGGTGCTGGAATTCTTCCTCCGTCTCGCCCGGAAAGCCGGTGATGAACGTGCTTCGCAGAGTAATGTCGGGGCAAATGTCTCGCCATGCACGGATGCGTTCAATATTACGCTCGCCACTGGCTGGGCGCTTCATACGCTTCAACACATCAGGATGTGAATGCTGGAATGGAATGTCCAGGTAAGGCAGAATTTTCCCTTCAGCCATCAGTGGGACCACGCGGTCCACATGTGGGTAAGGGTAAACATAGTGCATACGCACCCAAATACCCAACTCGCCTAACTCTTTGGCCAACTCTAAAAACTGGGTTTTAACCGGGCGGCCATTCACAAAGTCGGTGCGGTATTTTAAATCCACGCCATAAGCGGAGGTGTCTTGACTCACCACCAGCAGCTCTTTCACACCGGACTTTTTAAGGCTTTCAGCCTCGCGAATCACTTCACCAATTGGACGGGAAACCAAATCACCCCGCATACCCGGAATAATGCAGAACGAGCAACGGTGGTTGCAACCCTCTGAAATTTTCAAATAGGCATAATGCTTGGGCGTCAACTTCACACCGTGGTCAGGCATCAAATCAATGAACGGGTCGTGTGGCTTGGGCAAATGGATGTGCACAGCCTGCATCACTTCGTCAGTGGCATGGGGGCCAGTTACGGCAAGCACTTTGGGGTGCAGGTTGGTAATGAGGGACTTGCCCTCACCACCATTTTTTGCGCCCAAACAGCCAGTGACAATCACTTTGCCGTTTTCTGCCATGGCCTCGCCAATGGCGTCCAAGCTCTCTTGAACCGCACTGTCGATAAAACCACAGGTGTTGACCACAATGAGGTCAGCCCCTTGGTAGTCAGCGGCCACATCGTAGCCCTCCACTTTCAGCTGGGTCAGAATTCGCTCGGAATCCACCAATGCCTTGGGGCATCCCAATGAAACAAAGCCCACACGAGGCGGGCGTTTGGTATTCGCAGAATTTTCTTGCATATAAACTTGGCTTATTCCTTGGTCGTATCGCTCTTGGTGTCACTCTTACTGTCACTTTGAGTAGCGCCCGGTACCGGAAATTTAAAATTGGTAAACAAGTTGCGGGCTTGATCTTGAAACTGATCTTGCATAGACACAAACATGTTTTTGCTTTGCTCAATGTAATTGCTCATCATCGATTGAATGACAGGCGTTTGAACAGACATAAACTGTGACCACAACTCCGGATTGGCAAATTGTTTGCCGTCCACTATCCCCTTGCCCTGATCCTGAAACTTACCCTGAATGTCCATAAAAGCTTGCAGGTTTTGCTCCAGAAAAGTACCCATAATGCTTTGCATGGCATTGCCATAGAACCGAATAATCTGCGACAGCATGTTGGATGTGAAAATTGGAGAGCCTGCGGTTTCTTCTTCCAGAATAATCTGCAACAAAATACTGCGCGTCAAATCATCACCCGACTTTGCATCCACCACATGAAACATTTCATTTTCCAAGACCAGCTGTTTAACATCGCCTAGGGTGATGTAGCTGCTGGTTTGTGTGTCATACAGTCTGCGATTGGGGTACTTTTTAATTAATCGGTTCGCCTCAGCCATGCGTCTCTCTACTTTGCTCTTGAGTTTGAAATGGGCAGGCCTCGTGAAAAGTTCGGGCGCACCTCGTTGCAGGCAGCTTGTATGCTGCACATTATTTTGCATTTTTTGAGAAGCTCAAAAAAATATTGCACCGCACAGTTTTTAGCCGTGCAGTGCAACATCATACCGCTTTTTTGACTTTTGGGGTTTAACCCATGTGCAAGCCACCGTTCAAGGAGAAGTCAGCCCCTGTCGAGAAGCCAGACTGTGTCGAAGCCAACCAAGCGCAGATGGAGGCGATTTCTTCAGGCTCGCCCAAACGCTTGACCGGGATGGTTGCAACAATTTTTTCCAACACTTCAGGGCGAATGGCGCGGACCATGTCTGTACCAATGTAGCCTGGGGAAACCGTGTTAACCGTCACACCCTTTGCAGCCACTTCCTGCGCCAGCGCCATGGTAAATCCATGCAAACCCGCTTTGGCTGTGGAATAGTTGGTTTGACCAAACTGGCCTTTTTGACCATTCACTGAGGAAATATTGATGATGCGGCCGAAGTTCTGCTCAACCATGCCGTCAATCACCTGCTTGGTCACATAAAACAAGGAGTTCAAATTGGTGTCAATCACCGCCCTCCAGTCTTCGTAACTCATTTTGCGGAACATGCCATCGCGAGTAATACCCGCGTTGTTCACCAAAATGGATACTGTACCGTGGTCGGCTTTGACTTTGTCAAACGCCGCTTTGGTGCTGTCCCAGTCACCCACGTTGCCTTCGCTGGCCCACACTTCAAAGCCTGCATCACGCATTTCGCCAAGCCATTTGTCTTTGCGGGGTGAATTGGGGCCACAACCCGCAATCACGCGGAACCCGTCTTGACACAAACGCTTGCAAATGGCCGTCCCAATGCCGCCCATGCCACCTGTTACATACGCTACTTTTCCATCACTCATGATTCACATCCCATCCGTTGCTATTTCTTAAAATATTTTTATCTAGATACTGCCAAGGCTACGCCCATCCCACCACCGATACAAAGCGAAGCCAAACCTTTCTTGGAGTCGCGCTTGTTCATTTCGTGAATCAAGGACACCAACACGCGGCAGCCTGAAGCGCCGATTGGGTGGCCCAAGGCAATTGCCCCGCCATTCACGTTGATCTTGCTGGTGTCCCAGCCCATTTCTTTGTTCACGGCGCAAGCTTGGGCAGCAAATGCTTCATTGATTTCCATCAAATCCAACTCGCTGGCAGACCAACCGGCCTTTTCCAAACAACGCTTGGAGGCTGGCACAGGGCCCATACCCATAATTGTGGGGTCCAAACCAGCACTGGCATAAGCCTGGATTTTGGCCAACACCTTCAAACCCAATTCCTTGGCTTTGGCGGCGCTCATCAACATCACAGCGGCGGCACCATCATTCAAGCCAGACGCATTGGCTGCTGTCACAGAGCCATCCTTCTTGAATGCGGGCTTCAGACCACTCAACTGGTCAAGAGTGGCGCCTAGGCGTGGAAACTCATCGGTGTCAAACACCAAAGGGTCGCCTTTGCGCTGGGGAATGCTTAGCGGGAAAATTTCGTCCTTGAACTTGCCTGACTTGATGGCCGCTTCCGCCTTGTTTTGCGAAGCCACAGCAAACTCGTCCTGTGCGGAACGGTTGATGCCGTACTGCTCAGCCACGTTTTCAGCAGTAATGCCCATGTGGTATTGGTTGTAGACATCCCAAAGACCATCCACAATCATGGAGTCAATCATTTTGGCGTCGCCCATGCGGAAACCATCACGGCTACCCAACATCACATGGGGGGCGGCGCTCATGTTTTCCTGACCACCAGCAATCACAATTTCAGCATCGCCACAGGCAATGGCTTGGGCACCCAACATGACGGCTTTCAAACCTGATCCGCACACTTTATTGATGGTCAGCGCAGGAACCCCATTGGGCAAACCCGCTTTGATGACAGACTGACGCGCAGGGTTTTGACCCGAACCCGCAGTCAACACCTGCCCAAGAATGACCTCAGAAATTTGCTCGCCCTTGACGCCCGTGGCTTCCAACAAACCTTTAATGACATGCGCACCCAAGTCAGGTGCAGAAATTTTGGCGAGTGATCCACCAAACTTACCAATTGCGGTACGGCCCGCAGCAACAATCACAACTTCAGTCATTCCTCTCTCCAATGTAGGGTTCAAGCTTTTTGCTTCACGTACCGGCCCGGTGCGGGCTCGATGGCTTTGTATTTCGCATTTCCAGGTTTGGCAGGCGCTTTTACTTCTTTGCCTTTTTTATCTTCTAGCCACAGCGACCAGTCATTCCACCAACTGCCCGGTACCTCTTTGGCTTTGGCAAACCAATCGTCCGGCGACTCTGGCAAACCCGACTCACTCACCCAAAAATTGCGTTTATTTTTTTCGGCGGGGTTGATTACACCTGCTATATGACCACTTGCACCCAACACGAACCTGACATCCCCATTCACCAAGTGTGATGTTTGGTATGCACTGGTCCACGGCACAATATGGTCTTCGCGGGTAGCAAGGCAATACACTGGGGCTTCAACCAGGCCCAAATCCACTGGCTGGCCACACACTGTGGCATCACCCGGGGTGGCCAAACGGTTTTCTAAGTAGGTGTTGCGCAGGTACCAAACAAACATGGGGCCGGGCAAATTGGTGCTGTCACCGTTCCAGTACAACAAATCAAATGCAGGTGGCTTCTCGCCTTTCAGGTAATTGTTGACCACGTAATTCCAGATTAAATCCGTAGGGCGCAATGAGGAAAATGCACCCGCTAAATCTTTACCCGGCATCAATCCGCCTTGCCCAATCGACTCCTCGCGGGCTTTGACTTGCTCTTCAGTCACAAACACGCCCAATGCACCAGTGTCTGTAAACTCAAGCAAAGTGGTCAAAAATGTAACACTGTTGATCCAATCTTCACCGCGACCCGCCAAGGTTGTTAGGGCTGTTGCCAAAAGCGTGCCACCCACACAAAACCCAAGGGTGTTGATTTTAGGCTGTTTGCTGATCTCTCGCACATTGCGGATTGCCGTAATTACACCCTCTTCAACATAGCCATCCCATGTGAAATGCGCATCTTCCGCCTGAGGGTTTTTCCACGACACCAAAAACAGCGTATGCCCTTGCGAGACCACATACGCCACCAGTGAGTTATTGGGTTGCAAATCCAAAATGTAGTATTTATTGATGCACGGGGGCACAAACAAAATAGGTATTTGACCCACTGTTTCTGTGGTGGGCGTGTATTGAATCAGCTGAAAATACTGGTTTTCAAACACCACATTACCGGGCGTGGTGGCCACGTTTTTGCCCACTTCAAAGGCATCTTCATCGGTTTGTGAAATCTTGCCCTTTTGGATGTCAGCCATCAGGTTTTCCATGGCGGACTTCAGGCTTTCACCTTTGGTTTCCAGCAGCTTTTTCTGGGCTTCAGGGTTGGTCGCAAAAAAGTTGGAAGGGCTCATCGCACTGACCATCTGCTCAACCGCGTATTCAACCTGCTTGCGCTCGCGCACGTCTTGCGGAATAAGCTGCAACACTTTGCGGGTGTATTTGGCATTCAAGGCGTACAAGGCTGCAGTCATTTCATAAGGGCCGTGGTCATGCCAGTCTTTGGAGGAAAAGCGTTTGTCGCCCTCAATCCACTGGCCCAATGAAACTTGCCCCTCCGTTTCATCACCCATATTTGGCAGCGCTGCAAATGCGGAGGACATCAAGGCAGAAAACTCAGTTGCATACTCCGCTTGCAATTGCCCTACAGAGTGAACAGACACTTGCGAAAACGCATGCTGAAACGCATTCAACGTCGACTGTATAAACGGCTGCAAGGCAGTCATGGCCGGGTTGTTCAGGGGAGATTCAATTGCTGTTAACTTACCTAATTGGCCCAGTTGCTGGCCAAGTTGTCCGTTCGGGTCAAACATGTGCTGCATTTGCTCTTGCAGTTGGCTTTGAAACTGCTGCGCCATGGGCAGAAACTGACCAAAGACTTGTTGAAAGTCTGGCGTTTGGTTTTTCACAATCTTCTCCTTGGGTGGCCGGTGCGTTGCCGGACGGGGTTACCAGCCCTAGCACTGGTGCTTCTCAATGTGCAGTTTTTAGGCCAGTTTTTTGATATAACTACGTTTAATTTTAAAATTGGAATGATTCCTCTATTGTGCACCGCAACAAATCTGATTGTCAATCCGCATCATTACTAATACTGTGATTTACATTGTGATTTTGAACGCATTTCGCGCATCTGTCCGAATTGAGAATGGTGTTTTGATTCAAGATTGCGGATGATTCAAGAAGTTGATGGTGCAGTATGTATATAGTCGCGATTGGTTGGATGTATGTGGTCACTTTGATGGCCGCCACCGAAAACAGCATTGCCGCAGGCGTGGCAACATTCCTGTTTTATGGCGTACTACCATGCTCAGTGCTGGTGTATATCATGGGCACTAAAAATCGGCGGCTTAGGCGCGAGTTTCAGGAGTTGCAGGCCCAACGGGCTGAGGCAGAAAACAAGGCAAATACAACTGAAGTAACGACTGTTCAGGTTACTTCTGCGGAATCAGGCGAACAAGCGTTGCCATCCGCCCAGCCTGACGCCCCTGCAGGGCAGCCCGCCGATGGGAAAACCAGTTTAAATCCGTGAAAGTGTCTTGGGGCGGGTTGCCGCCTTCAACCTGCTTGACACCCAACTGGTTCAAGTCAATTTTTGCGAGCTGGTAAATGTCAGCCAACCATTTGCCGGGGTTTTGGCTGGGTTTGAATGCGTGCTGAACGCCATTATTCAGGCCGTCATTGAAGTCAACATGGAAATCTAACCCGCTGAAACGCAGGCAAAAGGCTTCGCGTACCTCGCCACCCACCTCAAAGGATTGCGGGCCAATTGCTGGCCCCAACCACACTGAAACCTGTGACACCGCTTGACCCGTGGCCTGTGCCAAACTCAAAGCGGTATTGGACAACACACCGTTCAACAGGCCCTTCCAACCCGCATGGGCCGCTGCAACGCCCAGTGCTACACCCTCCGCATTTCGCGCGACGAACACCGCAGGCAAACAATCTGCGGTCATGATGGCTAGGGCGGTGTCACTGTTCAATGCAACAGACGCATCCGCACTCGGAGGGCTTACATCAGATTCCTTCGCAATCATTGAGGTTGCTGTGCAAACCTCAACCCCGTGGACCTGGTTCAGCCACAAAATGGGGGCACCCACGTCAACTTCCAGCATAGCCCGCCTGCGGTTCACTTCATCCAGGCTGTCGCCCACATGCGTGCCGAAATTCAAGCCATAGCCTTCGTCTGCCACGGTGAATCCCGTTTGGCTTACTGCCACCCAAACACCTCGAAAGGCATCAGTCAGCTTGGGTCTATACAGATAATGCAACTTTACTCATCCACTGCGTAAACGACTTCAACATCGTAATCGCCGTCGTCGTCTTCGTCGTCCTCATCCTCTTCCAGAATGGGGCCAATCTGCGCCAAAGCCGACGCTTTGTGTTGTGAGGCCTGCGCCCAAATGGCATCCTCCACTTCGGGGCCATGTAAGTCAATGCCCGCCATCATGCCCAGTTGCTGAAAGTCATCAGGTACAGGCGCCAAAAATTCAGGCCAATCGGTTTTGGCAAGTTGTTTTTCCCAAGCTACAAGCGATTGATCTTTGCGTCTGTCCACAAAAAACTCAGGGTTCGGGAAGCTCAAATGCGTGGCATGCAGCGCCTGCCTGTCAAAAATTTGTCCATCTGGCAATTCAACTTTGCCCAAGCGCAAAGCCGAGTGGCTACCTGCGCCTTTCAGTTTGTAAACAGGGTCAGCCACCAAGGCGAAACCTGCATATTGCGCGTGTACACGAATTTGGTGGGTGCGCCCTGTTTCAAGCCGGCAAACCATCAAAGTGACAGGAATATCCAGCAAAGTGCCATGGGCTGCAGGCATAAAGTGGGTCACTGCCGGTTTTCCGTGGTCCACCACCGCCATCCGCAAGCGGGTTTTGGGGTCACGCCCCAGCGGCTGATTGATGGTGACTTGTTTGCTGATTCGTCCCCACACCAATGCCAAATACACCCGCTTGACGATTCGGGTTTGCAACATGCGGATCAACTTGGCCTGCGCCTGGGAGGTGCGGGCCACTGCCATCAGGCCGGTGGTGTCTTGGTCCAAGCGGTGAACAATGCCAGCGCGTGGCACATCAATCAAACCCGGGTCCAAATGCAACAAGCCGTTCATCAAAGTGCCCGACCAATGGCCAGGCGCAGGGTGCACCACCAAACCGGCTTGCTTGTTGATGACCCAATATTCATTGTCTTGCCCCACCACATCCAAGTCCATTGCCTCTGGAACCAAGGACTGCATGTGCTCCAACACCCCGGGTGCCAGCGATATTTCGTCATTGGATTTTACCTTTTGGTTGCCTTTAACCCCAGGCACACCATTGACCAGTACACGGTCTTGCTTCATCCAAGTTTGTAAACGGGATCGGGAAAACTCGGGGAACAACTCCACCAACACTTTGTCCAAACGCTGCCCGCCCATTTCAAGCGACACCTGTGCAGTCATGGTTTCGCGGGGATTGGTTGGTCTGGGATTGCTCATGGTCGTCATTATCTTTGGATGAATCGGTGAAAACAGGTGCTAATTGGATGCCTCAAACGGTGCAGATGGCTATAATGGCCGAAAGCTGGCTTTCTACTACCTCTTCACACTACCGGATACAAGCAGTCGAGATGAATACAGTGTATGAAAAATCTGGGGCCTCCAAAGCCCGCACATTATGGCAGGTATTGCTCATTCCCGCGCTGCTCCTGTTGCTGAGTGCATGTGCAAACAAGCCTTATGACGAAACTGAGGGCTGGAGCCCGGCACGTTTGTACGACGAAGCCAAAACAGAATCCGATGCCGGCAACTACGAGCGTGCCATCCAATTGTACGAAAAATTGGAAAGTCGCTACCCGTATGGCCGCTACGCCCAGCAGGCTCAAATTGACACGGCCTACGCCTACTACAAAAGCGGGGACAGCGTGCAGTCCTTGGCAGCCACCGAGCGTTTTATCAAGCTGCACCCCAATCATCAAAACCTAGACTACGTGTATTACCTGCGCGGTTTGATCAGCTTCAATGAGGACAAAGGCTTGTTCTCATTGGTATCCGGTCAAGACCTCAGCGAGCGCGACCCCAAGGGCACGCGGGCAGCGTTTGATGCATTCAAAGAGGTGGTGACTCGCTTCCCTGACAGCAAGTATTACGCTGATTCTCGCGATCGCTTGCAGTTTTTGGTCAACTCCTTGGCCCAAAACGAGCTTCATGTTGCGCGTTACTACTACAAGCGTGGCGCGTATTTGGCCTCAGTTAATCGTGCCCAAGAGGTAGTCAAGCGCTTTGAGCAAACCCCTTCGATTGAAGAAGCCTTGTTTCTCATGATGCGCGGGTATCAAAAACTGGGTATGAAGGCCTTGGAATCAGACACCAAGCGTGTAATCGACAAGAACTTTCCCAACAGCCCCTACTGGAAAGTGGAAATTCCTGAAAAGAAAACTGCTGAACGCAAAGCTTGGCAGTTCTGGGCGGACTAAGCTGGGCGAATGAAGTTGAGTGGACCAAGTTGAGTGGAATAAGCAGGCAGCTCTAAATTGCCCGCAAATTGATTGAATAAAAAATAGCCTTGAAACTTCAAGGCTATTTTTTTATATTCACGCCATCAACGCCCCAGCTTTTCTTTCATAAAAGCGACGGCAGTACTTAGCTCCCGAGTGCGCCTGAATGGTGGCAAACTGCGCCACAACATCTTGCCGTATGATTTATCGACAATGCGGCGGTCGCCAATCACCAAAACACCCCAGTCAGTCTCGTCACGTATTAAGCGGCCTGCACCCTGCTTCAAAGCAATTGCAGCATCGGGTATGGACAGCTCACTGAATGGGTTTCCGCCCTGCTTTTTAAGTACATCACTACGGGCTTGAAAAATAGGGTCATCTGGCGGGGCAAATGGCAATTTATCAATAATCACCAATCGCAGGGCCTCACCGCGAATGTCCACACCTTCCCAAAAGCTGGCAGCGCCCACCAATATGGGTTTTGCGCTGTCACGGAATCGGTCCAACAACTCAGCGCGGGACGACTCTCCCTGCACCAATAATTGCCAATCCAGCTCATCTTCAGTGATTTTGTCGCGTAAAAACTCGCCCACTACCCGCACAGCCCTCAAACTGGTGCAGAGGAAAAACACCCCTCCATCGCTGGCTTGAATCAGGGGCCAAAGGGCTTTACATAGTTTTTCGTTGAATTGCGGCTCATTGGGCATGGGCATGTCTTGCGGCACACACAACAAACCCTGCTCTTCATAATTGAAGGGGCTGGGCAGCAGTAAATCCTGTGCATCATCCAAACCCATGCTGCGGTTAAAATGGCTTAAGGAGTCTTTGACGCTCAGCGTGGCGCTTGTAAACACCCATGTTTTGGCTTGGTCTTGGTACAACTTACCAAACGCCTCTGACACATCCAGCGGGCTTTCACAAAACTGCACATTGTGGGCAGACACATTCACCCACCTCACCGAGCCTGCATCTTCAGCCCCCTTGCTTTTGGCCTGACTCACGTCCCCAGAACCAAACCAGCGCTGCCAAGCCATGCACAACTCCGTGGCACGGCCATACAACTTCAACCACGCTTCAGACCGTGGCGCCAAAGGCTCCAGCTTTTCCAATAAATCTTCAAACTGAATGCCAAACTCCACGCAGGTGGGCACCACTTTTGAAATGTCTTTGAATTGGTCTAGGGTGTAACGGGCTGAATCCACTTCCACGCCCACAAAACGTCGAATGTCTTTGAGCAAGATATCCAAAGGCCGAATGGTGCCATCCCAATCCCCAGCATCGGTGCCAGAGGTTCGACCTTCAATCAGCAAATCGCGCAAATACTCTTGGCATTGCCCAGTTGAAATATTCGATCCCAGCAAGCTGGTTGCAATATCGGGCAACTGGTGGGCTTCGTCAAAAATCACCAAATCGGAGTTGGGCAACAGTTCTGCAACGCCCTCCTCTTTCAAAGCCACATCGGCAAGGAACAAATGGTGATTAATGACCACCACCTCAGCTTCCAAAGCGTCTTTACGCGCCTTGTTGACGTGACACTCCCCCGCATTTGGGCATTCGCTACCCAAGCAATTGTCTTTGTTGGAGGTGACCCAAGGCCAAGCGGCAGAATTCTCGGGTACGCCTTCACAATCGGCTTTGTCGCCTGTCAAAGTTTGCTGCATAAAGCTTTTGATTTTCTGCAGGTGCTCGGCTTCCCTTGGCGAGGGTAGGCGTGCATCCATCAAAGCCCGTTCAAGGTGAAAGTGGCAAACGTAATTCTGCCGGCCCTTCAACAACGCAATTTGCACAGGTACACCCAAAGCGTCACGCACCAAAGGCAAGTCTTTGTTGAACAATTGGTCTTGCAGGGTTTTAGTAGCGGTTGACAGCAACACGCGCCGTCCAGACAACAAGGCCGGCACCAAATAGGCAAATGTTTTGCCCGTGCCGGTGCCCGCCTCCACCACCAAAGCGCCTTGGGTTTCAATGGCTTTGGCCACAGAGCTGGCCATTTCACGTTGGGACTCCCGAGCACTAAAGCCTTGTACCTTGCGGGCCAGGGCTCCTGTCTCGGAGAAGGCCTGCAAGACTAAATCTTCAAGGTCACTCATAGGGCTTAGGGGACGACTGAATGGGGTAAGTTAGCGGGTAATTTCAACAAATGAGTTATACAAATGACTTTGACAGCCAGGTTAGGCTGGAATGTCAGGCTCTAACTGAATTTGTAAAAGCGTAATCGAGTCCTTGATCTGCAGTTTTCGCTTTTTCATACGGCGAATTTGCAACTGATCAAAACCGGGTTGGGCGGTCAGCATGTCAATGATCTGATCCAAGTCACGGTGTTCGACTTGTAGCTCGACAATACGGCGTCTGATTTTATCTGCGTCTTCTTTGATGGCCATGTTACCCGGTCTTTCTGCAGGCGCTTCATGCGCGCCCTTGATGGTGTTGCCTAAAATTGAAGGCTCCTTTCCGCCCATTCTATCGCTTTCGGCGTAGGGGTTAGAACACTTTTTTGTTCTCTGGCTTGGGGGGTTTCTTTTCACTCTGACGCGCATTGTATCCGTCCAAGCGGATGATGTCATTCGCTGCAGACTCAGCTTCGATGTGAGCCCGGCGGTATTCAGCACGTTTGGCGCGCACAGCATCCACACAGTCCGATACAAAAAACCGCTCGTAACAGGCCCTCATCTGCACATTCAGCTCAGCCTCCAACACATCAATCTGGGAAGACCTAACCTCCATGTACTGTCGCGCAGCACTCAGATTATCGGGCGCGTTGGGCTTGGGTGACTGCAATTGAATGGAAGCACACCCGGTTAAGCCCAGTACCAGAGCGAAAACCTGTGGCACAATGCCCTGCCCGTTTTTCAAACTCATTGAATAGATTCCATGTCAACAGTCGAGATACGAATTATCACCCAATTGGCCACTGAATTGGGCGTCAAAGCCGCTCAAATCCAGGCAGCAGTGTCATTGATGGATGAAGGCTCCACCGTGCCCTTCATCGCCCGTTACCGAAAAGAGGTGACAGGCGGCCTTGATGATGCCATTTTGCGTGATTTGGAGGAGCGTCTGGGCTACCTGCGTGAGTTGGAAGACCGCAGGGCAAGTATTCTGGAATCCATTCGCAGTCAAGACAAACTGACTCCCGAACTGCAAAAAGCCATTGAACTGGCAGACAACAAACAAACCCTTGAGGATTTGTACCTGCCCTACAAACCCAAGCGCAGCACCCGCGCCATGAAAGCGCGTGAGGCTGGTTTGCAGCCCTTGGCCGACGCGATTGTTGAAGACAAAAAATGCATACCCGAAGAGCTGGCTGCTGGCTATATTGATGCTGAAAAAGGCATTGCCGACGCCAAAGCTGCGCTGGATGGCGCGCGCGATATTCTGGCGGAAGAATGGTCTGAACAAGCGGACTTGTTGGCCGGGCTTCGCTTGCGCCTGAAGCAAGAAGGCGCATTGCGCTCCGCAGTGGCCGATGCAGAAAAACCCGACGCGATTAAATTCAAAGACTACTTTGAACATCAAGAACAAGTGTCCAAAGTGGCATCCCACCGCGTGCTTGCCATGTTGCGTGGGCGTGAGCAAGGTGTGCTCAACCTGAAAATTGATTTGCCTGAAGTGCTTGAAGCCGACAATCCACGCGCCTCCCATCCGTTTGAGACTGATATTGCAAGATCCCGGCAAATTGATCGCGATGAAAGCCCACGCGGCAAGTTCTTAAGCGATGTTTGCCGTTGGACTTGGAAAATCAAACTGTCCAGCAGCGTAGAAGCCGAAATACTGACCCAGTTGCGCGAAGCCGCTGAGGCCGACGCAATCACTGTATTTGGCCGTAATTTGAAAGATTTGCTACTGGCCGCACCTGCTGGCGCAAAAGCCACCATGGGTTTGGACCCGGGCATTCGCACCGGTGTCAAAGTGGCCGTGGTGGATGCAACCGGGCAAGTGCTTGAATTTGCAACCATTTACCCGCATGAACCACGCCGCCAATGGGATGAATCCATTGCCGTGTTGGCCGCCCTGTGCAGCAAGCACCATGTGGACTTAATCGCAATTGGCAACGGCACTGCCAGCCGTGAAACTGACCAATTGGTCGCCGATTTACTCAAACGCCACGTCGACCTGAAGGCCACCAAGGTGATTGTCTCCGAGGCAGGTGCTTCGGTGTACTCCGCTTCTGCATTGGCATCAGCCGAGCTTCCAGAATTGGATGTCAGCATTCGCGGCGCGGTTTCTATTGCCCGCAGGCTGCAAGACCCATTGGCTGAATTGGTGAAAATCGACCCCAAGTCCATCGGTGTGGGCCAATACCAGCATGATGTCGACCAGCGGCAGCTGTCCAGCCGGCTGGATGCGATTGTTGAAGACTGCGTGAATGCGGTGGGTGTGGAAGTGAACACAGCCTCCGAAGCGCTTTTGGCCCGTGTGTCTGGCCTAAACAGCTCGGTTGCCAAATCAGTGGTGACTTACCGCAATGCGAACGGCCAATTCAAAAGCCGAGCTGATTTGCTGAAGGTTCCGCGCTTAGGCGAGAAAACATTTGAGCAGGCTGCGGGCTTCTTGCGAATTCATGGGGCAGAAAACCCCTTGGACAGGTCCTCAGTGCACCCTGAAGCCTACGGTGTGGTCGCAAAAATGGCCGACAAAGCCGGAAAACCAGTTGCAGCCTTGTTGGGCAACACGGACATTCTAAAAAGCCTTCGCCCGCAAGACTTTGTAGACGAGCGCTTTGGCCTGCCCACTGTGCAAGACATTTTGGTAGAACTGGACAAGCCAGGCCGCGACCCGCGCCCCTCGTTTAAAACAGCCAAGTTTGACGATGCGGTTCACACCTTGAATGACTTAAAGCCGGGAATGGTGCTAGAAGGCGTGGTCACCAACGTGGCCAACTTTGGCGCATTTGTGGACATCGGCGTGCATCAGGACGGTTTGGTGCATATTTCGGCGCTATCGACCACCTTCGTCAAGGACCCACACACCGTTGTCAAAGCCGGCGACATTGTTAAAGTCAAAGTGCTTGAAGTGGAAGTGGCACGCAAGCGGATTGCGCTGACCATGCGCATGGCCGATGAACCGGGGCAAACACAACAGTCTCGGGGACCACGCGAGTCCGGAAGGGAAAGCGGCTTTGCGTCACGTGGCTCCAACCACAGGGACGCAGGTGGGCGAGGCAATAACAGCGCTTCAGACCAGTCGCGCGGGGGCAAACATGCATCAGGCGGTCAAGGCAATTCAAACAACGCCTTCGCAAACAGCGCATTTGCAGAAGCGTTTGCAAAAGCCAAGCAAAAATAACAGCTCTTACAACTTCACCGCATTCCGCTTGGGGGTATCTAGGTACTCCTTGGATTGCATCTCGACGATACGGCTCACGGTTCTAAAAAACTCGTGAGCCATTGCGCCTTCCGTGTACAACTCTTCAGGCTGAACCTCGGCTGACATAATCAGCTTCACCTTGTGATCGTAAAACACATCAATTAACCAAGTGAACCTGCGTGCCTCAGACGCCATGCCTGCGCCCATTTTGGGTACGCCCGACAAAATGACAGATTGAAACTGGTTGGCAATTTCCAAATAATCATTTTGCGAACGTGGCCCGCCGCACAGCGAGGGAAAATCAAACCACACCACACTACCCGCTCTGCGAACAGTCCGTATCTCCCGCGATTCAATGCGTAAAACAGGCTCTTCGTCTGCCACTTCGGCCAGCTTCTCAAAATCCTTCTTCAGCGTGGCATCGTTTTCAGCCGATAAAGGAATCAAATAGGTGTTCAATTGCTCCAGCGTGCGGCGGCGGTAGTCCACGCCCACATCCACATTGATCACATCCAAATTCTTGTTCATCAATGCGATGGCTGGCAACAAACGGTCGCGATGCAAACCGTCTGGGTACAAATGATCGGGCTTGTAATTGGAAGTCATCAAGAAGGTAACTCCATTGGCGAACAAGCCTTCCAGCAAACGGTAAAGAATCATGGCGTCAGCAATGTCCGACACATGGAATTCATCAAAACAAATCAAACGGTACCGCTTTGCAATTCGGTTTGCCACCTCATCCAGTGGGTCTTTGATACCGCTTAGTTCAGCCAGTTCCGCATGCACACCCCGCATGAATTCATGAAAGTGAATGCGCACTTTGCGCTTGACCGGCACAGCATTGTAAAAGCAGTCCATCAAGAAGCTTTTTCCACGCCCCACTCCACCCCACAGGTACAAGCCTTTGGGCACGGCTGGGCGGGACAAGAAACTCATCAGCAGGTTGCTTCGAGCCTTCTTGAACTCCACAAATTCTTCGTAAAAAACTTCCATGCGATCCACAGCTGCCTGCTGTGCCGCATCCGTCTTAAAGCCACGCTCTTTCAGCGTTTGAACGTAATATTCTTGAACATTCACGATAGATTCAATTCATGTATTCGGCATGGATTCAAAAGGAAACAGGCCGAAGGGCGGTACAGCCAATCAGCCTGTTCTGATTACTTTACAAAAAAACTCAAAACACAGTGAATTACATATTCAACTGACGTTTGTCACAAGCCAGTGCAGCTTCCTTCACAACCTCAGACAAGCTGGGGTGTGCGTGGCAAATTCGGCCGATGTCTTCAGATGAGGCTTTGAATTCCATCGCCATCACCGCTTCGGCAATCAAATCCGATGCATGTGAGTTGATGATGTGAACACCCAGCACCTCGTCGGTAACTTTGTCAGCCAATACCTTCACAAAACCTTGTGAATCGTTTTGACCCAAAGCGCGACCATTGGCCATGAACGGGAATTGACCTGCTTTGTAAGCACGACCTTCAGCCTTCAATTGTTGCTCAGTTTTACCCACCCAAGCCACTTCAGGAGAAGTGTAGATAACCCAAGGCACTGTGTCGTAATTGCAATGGCCAGCTTGACCCGCGATGATTTCTGACACCATCACGCCCTCTTCTTCAGCCTTGTGAGCCAACATAGGACCGCGAATGACGTCACCAATGGCGTAAATGCCTGACACCAAAGTCTGGCAGTGTGCATCCACATCAATCTGGCCACGCTCATTGGTTTTTAGGCCAACCGCTTCCAAATTCAAACCCGCTGTGTAAGGCACGCGTCCAACTGAAACAATCAGTTTGTCGCAAGCCAACTTTTGCTCTTTGCCTTCTGCGTCAGTGTAGTTCACAGTGACGGACTTCTTGGTGGCTTTAACCTCACCAATGTTCACGCCCATGTGCATCTTCAAACCCTGTTGCGTGAAGATCTTTTGCATTTCCTTGGCAACACCTTCGTCGGCAGCAGCCAAAAAGGTGGGCATGGCTTCAAGCACTGTCACTTCAGCACCCAAACGGCGCCATACAGAACCCAATTCCAGACCAATCACACCGGCACCAATCACGCCCAATTTCTTGGGTACCGCACCAAATTTCAAAGCACCTTCGTTGTCGCAGATTGTGTCGTTGTCAACAGGAATGCCTGGTAAATGACGCGCCTTGGAGCCCGTGGCGATGATGATGTTTTTACCCACCACCTTTTCTTCGCCTGCCTTGCCTTTCACGGTGACTTCAAAACCGCCATCCACCTTGCCTGACAAACTTCCAAAGCCTTTGACCAAAGTCACCTTGTTCTTTTTGAAGAGGTACTGAATACCGCCAGTCATTTTGCCGACGATGTCATCCTTGCGCTTGACCATTTTGGCCACGTCAATTTTGGCACCGCTTACAGTAATGCCGTGGTCTTCGGCATGGTGAACAATCTTCTCAAACTCTTCAGAAGACGCCAACAATGCTTTGGACGGAATGCACCCCACATTCAGGCAGGTACCGCCCAAGCGTGGTTCACCTTTTGGGTCGTCATAGGCCTCGCCTTCGACGCAAGCGACGCTTAAACCCAGTTGACCAGCGCGGATGGCCGCGATGTATCCACCGGGGCCAGCGCCAATCACAACCACATCAAATTGTTTGCTCATGGCAATAACTCCTTACAGGTCCAGCAACAAGCGGGCTGGATCTTCCAGAGCTTCTTTCATGGCAACCAAGCCCAACACGGCTTCGCGTCCGTCAATGATACGGTGGTCATAGGACATGGCCAAGTAGTTCATTGGGCGGATGACGATCTCGCCGTTCTCAACCACAGCACGGTCTTTCGTGGCATGGATACCCAAAATTGCGGCTTGAGGCGGGTTGATAATCGGAGTGGACAACATGGAACCAAACACACCACCGTTGGAGATGGAGAAGGTACCGCCAGTCAACTCGTCCAAAGACAACTTACCGTCTTTGGCTTTTTGACCGTACTCGGAAATTTTCATTTCAATGTCGGCAATGCTCATCTGGTCCGCATTGCGGATGATAGGCACCACCAAACCGCGTGGTGAACCCACAGCAATACCGATGTCGAAGTAACCGTGGTAAACAATGTCATTGCCATCCACAGACGCGTTCAAAACGGGGTACTTTTTCAAAGCAGCAACAGCCGCCTTCACGAAGAAGCCCATGAAGCCCAGCTTGGCGCCGTGCTCTTTTTCGAACTTGTCTTTGTACTTGTTGCGCAAGTCCATCACTGGCTTCATGTTCACTTCATTGAACGTGGTCAGGATGGCGTTGGTTTGCTGGGACTGCACCAAACGCTCAGCCACACGAGCGCGCAAGCGGCTCATGGGTACGCGCTGCTCAGGGCGACCTTCCAGCAATGAAGAAGCATCCAAAGGTGCTTTCACTTCTGGCAGGTAAGACACAGGCTTTGCAGCTTGCACTGGCGCTGCAGCAGCAACTGGCGCTGCTGGTTTGCTCAGGGTGTTGATTACATCACCTTTGGTAATGCGGCCGTCTTTGCCTGTGCCGGCCACTTGGCCTGCGCTCAGGTTGTTTTCAGCCATCATTTTGCCGGCAGACGGCATAGCCACTGCACCTGAAGAGGCCACTGCGGGTGCAGCAACCACCGGGGCAGGCGCCACAGCAACAGCAGGAGCTGCCACCGCTGGGGCCGCAGCAGCTGCGGGCGCACCCGCTGAGGCTGTTGCTTCAGTGTCAATACGCGCCAACAGCTGACCAGTCACCACTGTGCCGCCATCACCTACCAAAATTTCAACAATCACACCGGCAGCAGGTGCTGGAACTTCCAGCACAACCTTGTCGGTTTCGATGTCGATCAGGTTTTCGTCACGTTTGACGGAGTCACCTACTTTTTTGGTCCAATTCAACATTGTTGCTTCTGCAACAGATTCTGAGAGTTGTGGAACAACCACTTCTACGATTGCCATGGAATTATCCTTTCGTGTTCTTCGATGTCATTATTTTGTGATCACAAAGCCTTTCAGCTTGCCAAACGCAGCGTCAATCATCTGCTTCTGTTGTTCCACGTGCTTGGCGTAATAGCCAACGGCAGGTGAAGCAGATGCAGGACGACCGGCATACCCAAGCTTCTGACCATCGGCCATGTTCTCAAGGATGTTGTGCTGAATCTGGAACCAAGGGCCTTGGTTCTGCGGTTCGTCTTGACACCAAACCACTTCCGTCACTTTCGGGAACTTCTTGAGTTCGGCGCTGAGCGACTTGTGTGGGAATGGATACAATTGTTCCACGCGCATAATTGCCGTATCGGTCTCTTTGCGTTCGCGACGGGCTGCAACCAAGTCGTAATAAACCCGACCTGAACACAACACCACGCGCTTGACCTTGTCAGCATCCAAATCACCGCGATCACCGATCACAGTCTGGAACTGGCCTTTGGACAAGTCTTGCAAAGTCGAAATGGCTTCTTTGTGACGCAACAATGACTTGGGTGTGAAAATCACCAATGGCTTGCGGAACAGACGGATCATCTGGCGACGCAACAGGTGGAAAATCTGGGCCGGCGTTGTGGGCTGGCACACCTGAATGTTGTTGTCTGCACACAGCTGCAGGAATCGTTCGATTCGAGCGGAAGAGTGCTCTGGACCTTGGCCTTCGTAGCCGTGCGGCAACATCATCACCAAGCCAGAAGCGCGGCCCCACTTCACTTCACCGGAGGAAATGAACTGGTCAATCACCACCTGAGCACCGTTGGCGAAGTCACCAAACTGGGCTTCCCAAACCACCATGGTATTGGGTTCTGCCGTGGAATAGCCGTATTCAAAGCCCAGCACAGCCTCTTCTGACAACACGGAGTCGATCACAACAAATGGAGCTTGTGAGTCGGACACGTTTTGCAAAGGAATGTAGGTGCCTTCGTCCCACTTTTCACGGCCTTGGTGGTGCAACACAGCATGACGGTGGGTAAATGTACCGCGACCGCAATCTTGACCGGTGACACGCACAGCATAGCCAGAGTTCACCAGTGAGGCGAATGCCAGATGCTCACCCATACCCCAGTCCAGCGCTAACTCACCACGGCCCATGGACGCGCGATCATTGACCACTTTTTGTACCAGCGTATGCAATTTAAAGTCGCTGGGAATGGAGGTTAAACGCTCAGACAATCGACGAATTTCGGAGATTGGCACTGAGGTGTCAGCCGCATCGGTCCACTTCTTGTTCAAGTAGGGTGACCAATCCACTGCAAACTTGCTCTTGTAGTTGGTCAGTGTGGGGTCGTTACGACCATGGCGGCCTTCGTCCATGGCTTTGCGGAACTCGTCCACCATGTGGTCTGGGTCTTCAGGCTTAACCACTTTTTGAACAACCAAGCGCTCAGCATACAAGGCACGTGTGCCTGGGTGCTGACCAATTTTACGGTACATCAAGGGCTGGGTTACAGCAGGTGTGTCTTGCTCGTTGTGGCCCAGTTTACGGAAACACACGATGTCAAGCACCACGTCTTTCTTGAACTCTTTGCGATAGTCCATGGCCAACTGAGTGGCGAAAATGACCGCTTCAGGATCATCCGCATTCACGTGGAACACGGGCGCCTCAATCATCTTGACCACATCTGTACAGTACAAGGTGGAGCGCGCATCGCGTGGGTCAGAGGTTGTAAAACCAATCTGGTTGTTAATCACCACATGCACAGTACCACCGGTACCATAACCACGAGTGTTAACAAGGTTCAAGGTTTCCATCACAACGCCCTGGCCTGCAAAGGCCGCATCGCCGTGTACCAAAATTGGCAGAACCTGTTTGCCTTCTTTGTCACCACGACGCTCTTGACGCGCTTTCACAGAACCTTCAACCACTGGGTTGACGATTTCAAGGTGTGATGGGTTGAAAGCCAAGGACAAGTGGACGGGGCCACCGGGGGTTGTTACATCCGACGAGAAGCCTTGGTGGTATTTCACGTCACCCGCTGGCAAGTCATCGGCATGCTTGCCTTCAAACTCTTCAAACAACTGGCTTGGGTTTTTGCCCAAGGTATTCACCAACACGTTCAGGCGGCCACGGTGGGCCATGCCGATCACGATTTCCTGAACACCTTCTTTACCGGCACGCTGAATCAACTCATCGATACAAGCGATAAAGGACTCACCACCTTCCAGTGAGAAACGCTTTTGACCTACATAACGTGTATGCAGGTAACGTTCCAAACCTTCAGCAGCAGTTAAACGGTCCAAAATACGGATTTTTTGATCAGCGGAGAAATTCGGAGTAGCGGTATTGGTTTCAATACGCTCTTGCAACCAGCGGCGCTGTGCCGGGTCGTTGATGTGCATGTATTCCCAGCCGATATTGCGGCAATAGGTGTCACGCAGAGACTTCACGATTTCGCGCAAAGTCATTTGATCCTGACCAAAATAGGTGTTGGAAGCAGAGAACGTGATGTCCATGTCCACTTCGGTCAAACCATAAGTTGCAGGGTCAAGTTCTGGAATCAGCGGACGCTCTTGGCGCTTGAGCGGATCCAGGTTGGCATACTGCGAACCCAAATAGCGATAAGCCGCCACGATGGATTGCACATGCACTTGTTTTTTGGCCACTTCGAGGTCGGCAGAATGGACTTGCGGGGCCATAAAGCCGCGCTTTGCACGCTGAGCAAACGACTCTACAACTGGCGCGTGGGCCACATCGGGCTCGTCGAGCACACCGTGCGTGGACGGCACAAGCTGCATTTGGTCAAAATAGGCGCGCCATTTTTCTGGCACAGAAGCTGGATTATCCAGATAAGCCTCATACAACCCTTCAACATACGGCGCATTGCCGCCAAAGAGGTATGAGTTCAATTGAAAAGAACGCATCATAATTTACGCTTCACCTTTCTCCGAGTTTCTCGTTCAAGATGTGGGGTTCGGACTCGACCGCAGCATTTGCTATTCGGACCGAATCCCTACACACGTGGGTTAATACCTCACTCCCCGTCTGACGTGTGGGCCTCGCCCTGAGTCAGATAGCAAAAAGCAAATTCAAAACCTGCTTTAAGAGTATGCACGCATGTTAGCAGATTAGAGGCCTCTGCCTAATAGCCTTTTCAAAAGTAAATCAAAAATGTGGTTTCAAAAGAACTAGCAGACCCAAATGGATTACACCCCTGAAGCATGGCCATCACTCATTGGGGGATTTAATAGCCCCTGCTTTTAAGGATCATGTGATTTCCAGTAGGTCACACGGTCCCATCCAATGAATCAGCGCAAATACAGAGGCTTAGAAATTCCTGCCAACCAAGTCGAGTTGGCCCGGAATCTGACTTGCCTAGAAGACCTGACCGATGAACTCAGAGAACTGCAAAGCACTTGGAACAACCTAAGCTTGCTGGGTGAGCTGGCCGAAATTGGAACCGATATTTCAGACACCCGCCAACAATTTCAGACGCTGGCCAATGACTTGGGCCGCTGCATGATTGAGCAATGCATTCAGCGTGTTCAAGACGAATTGGGCAGCAAAGCGCAAAACTCAATTGATATTTTGGTGAGAAACCTGTTTGAGCGCACCGCGGACATTGGTTTTCTGTGCACTGATCATACGTTGTCCACCATGAATGTGAAAAATGCGCTGGACTCTGCCCCCAAGGAGATTGACCTTTTACGGGCCCGGCTTAAAGCCTATGTGGACAAATACTCAGTTTACGAAAATGTGGTGTTGCTGGACAAGCAAGGCCAAATCCTAATGGACCTGCAAGGCAAATACCCACGCGGCCTGCAGCTGAGCAAACTCACCCAGAAAATCAACAACTCAACAGCTTACTGCGAAATTTACGGCAAGTTGGTGCCCCACTTGGAAGACCACGAAGCCCTTTTTTATGCCTGGAAACTGGATCAACAAGCCGTCTCCGTGGCGTATATTGCGCTGGTGTTCAATTTACAGGAAGAAAGCAACGCCCTATTCCGCCGGGTTCTGAACCAAGCCAGCGGCGAAAACTGGTACGTCTGCGGCGTATTGGACGAAAATCAACAGGTGGTGTTTTCCAGTGACTCCAACTCGGTACCCAAGGGCTTCCACATTCCCACTGACTCTGACAAACCCTGGAACACGCTGCACATTGGCCCACACATCTATTTATTTAGCATCAGAAACACATCCGGTTACCAAGGCTATGCAGGCCCTGGCTGGAAGGGATTTGCCGCCATTCCACTGGGCAAGGCATTTGAACAACTGACCTTCGATCAGGACCCATCAAGTCAAGACCTACCACTGGCCTGGGAAGACGCCCAACGCCTACTTGACCCCCGCATTGTTGAGGTCAAAAAAATGGCTGAACGCATTCAGCACCAACTCAACCGCAGCATTTGGAATGGAAGCATTCATCAAAGAGACGCCAGCCACATGATGGGTAAATCCTTCGGAAAAACACTGCTAAACGAGATTCGACGGGCTGGGGAACAAACCAAAACCCTGTTTTCGACCGCAGTGTCGAGGCTGATGCACACATTCATCGAGCGTAAAAAGGACAGCCTTTGCTCCTCCGCCTGTCTGGCCATGGACCTGATGGATCGAAACTTGTACGAACGCGCCAACGACTGCAGGTGGTGGGCACTGACTGGGGCATATTTGGATGCCTTAAAACCCAATGCCGATGCTGATGCGATTGCGAAAGCGCGTGCAAGCCTTGTGCATACCAATGGCCTTTACAGCGTCTACACCGATATTTTGCTGATTAATAAAGACGGCGAAATCATTTCAAACAGTGGCGAGGTGGACCGCTCGGGGCAAACAGTTGACGCCCTATGGGTTAGTCATGCAATGAATCTGAGCGACAGCAGCGAGTACTGCGTGTCAGAGTTTGAAACCAGCGCTTTGTACGCCGAACGTAACACCTACATTTACTGCGCCGCCCTGTTTGGGACAGGCCGTGGTGCGACTGAACCCGTGGGCGTTATTGCGCTGGTGTTTGACAGTGAACCCCAGTTTGAAGCCATTTTAAGCGATGCGGGTGGCCATGCAGAGCAGTCGCTGGCCTACATTATTGACCGCCAAAAGCGTGTGATATCTTCCAACACAGACAAATTCATACAAGACGGCCTGCTTGCCTTTGGACTGCCAAGCACCTGTGAAAACTTGGACCGTGAAGTGAGCCAAAGTATGTTGGTTGAACATCAAAACCAAATTTATGCGATGGGGGTGTGTGCCTCTGGAAGCTACCGCGAATACAAATCCAAACAGGACTGCTACCAAAATGATTTGATGTGCGTGTACATTTCCCCATTGGGGGCGCAAGAGGTGCTTTTGGCCCCACATGCAGCGCCTGACCTTTCCATATTAAGAAGCAACAAACAGGCGCTGAAGCAAGAATGCCTTGAAATTGCCACCTTCACATCAGGTGGACAGTGGTTTGCAATTCCGTCTGACTCAATTTCCGGTGCGGTTGACCTCAAAAACCTGTGCCGAGTGCCCAGGCAGGCCAACTACATGCTGGGCATTTCCATGGTGGAAGGTGAGACGGTTTGCTTGCTGGATCTAGAAGCACTTCTGATCGACAAACCGATTGCGAATCATTCGCCAGACGCGTACCTGCAAGGCAGCGTTGTGTTGTTGAGGTCCAGCGGTTCATCGACCCGTATTGGGCTGTGGATTAAAGAATTGGGCGAAATCAGCGATGTTGCGCTGAGTCAAATCAACCAAGAAACCACGTTGACAGGGCAAGGGTCGTTGATTAGCGGAATCATTGACACCACACAAGGGATGTTGAGCCTACTGAGTGTGGACAAATTATTCGACATGCTGAAACAGGGCGCCCCAGATGCGAAAAACCCCTCCGCGAAGGAAGGGGCTTCTTTGACCTACGACTATCAGCAAACAATCAATGTAGCTTGATTGGTGCTGTTTATATAGCGTTCACCAATTTAGCATTGACCAATTTAGCGTTGGCCCAAATTAGCGTTGACCCAATTTAGCGTTGACCAATAGGCATCACATTGCGGTGTGGTGCGCCGTTGAACAGTTGACGCGGACGACCAATTTTGTACTCGGGGTCAGCAATCATTTCGTTCAATTGTGCAATCCAGCCTACTGTACGTGCCAGCGCGAAAATCGCTGTAAACAATGGCACTGGAATGCCGATTGCTTTTTGTACGATACCTGAGTAGAAGTCCACGTTGGGGTACAGCTTGCGCTTGACGAAGTATTCGTCTTCCAAGGCAATCTTTTCCAAAGCCATTGCGATCTTGAACAGTGGGTCGTCATGCAAGCCCAGCTCATTCAACACTTCGTGGCATGTTTCACGCATCAGCTTGGCGCGTGGGTCGTAGTTTTTGTAGACACGGTGACCAAAGCCCATCAAGCGTACGCCTGAATCTTTGTCTTTCACTTTGTCGATAAACTCACCAATCTTTTCAACGCCGCCATTGGCCTGAATTTCGGTCAACATGTTCAGACAGGCTTCGTTTGCACCGCCGTGTGATGGGCCCCACAAGCAAGCCACGCCTGCTGCAATCGCTGCAAATGGGTTAGTGCCTGAAGATGCGCACAGACGCACTGTGGAAGTCGACGCATTTTGCTCGTGATCTGCATGCAGAATGAAAATTCGGTCCATGGCGCGCACCAGCACGTCATTGACTTTGTATTCTTCGCAAGGATTGCCGAACATCATTCGCATGAAGTTGGCGGTGTAGCTCAGTTCGTTTTTGGGGTAAATATTGGGAGCACCCACGCCGTATTTATAGGCCATGGCAACCAATGTAGGCATTTTGGCAATCAGACGGATTGCGGAAATATCGCGCTGGTTTTTGTCCATCAGGTTCATGGAATCGGGATAGAAAGCGGACATACCACCCACCAAACCAGTCATAACAGCCATTGGGTGTGCATCACGACGAAAACCGCGCAGGAAAAAATTCATCTGCTCGTTAACCATGGTGTGTTTGGTCACCAACAAGTCAAATTTCTGTTTTTCGTCGACATTGGGCAGCTCACCCTTCAACAACAGGTGGCAAACATCCATGAAGTCGCAGTTTTGCGCCAATTGTTCAATTGGGTAACCGCGATACAGCAGCTCGCCTTTGTCGCCATCGATGTAAGTAATGGCTGAATTACAGGAGGCCGTGGACAGGAAGCCGGGATCATAGGTGAACTTGCCTGTTGCACCGTATAACTTACGGATGTCGATTACATCAGGACCGATGGTCCCTTTGTGAATCGGAAAATCAACAGAGGGGGTGCCGTCGCTGAAAGACAGCGTTGCCTTGTGTTCTGTGCTCATCAGATTTCCTTTTTTTAATAGAACTTAACTTTCTTGTATCAACCTGACCACCCGTTGAACCTCGGGCCGGTCCAGATGTTCTTGGAGACCCCTGCGTCCCAACAAAACATCCATCAGTTCATTGTCAATCAACTCCAACAGCTCTGTAAGCGCTGCAACATCTTGGTCTGTAAGATCCATTTCATGCTTGTCTAAAAATCGCTCCATGAGAAGGTCATTTTCAAGCAATCCCCTGCGGGACCTCCACCTCAAGCGTGCTCTTTGCTTGGGGTCAGATTGATGTCCGTGTGTATTTGTCATACGTTACACAAAAAAATCGGGGTTGTGCAGTGCAATACCCCGATCAGATCAAAAAAGCTTGAATGCAGTCTTTGGGGACTTCGATCAAACAGCGCGTCTTACCATCAATTCTTTAATTTTTCCAATTGCCTTGGTTGGGTTTAGACCCTTGGGGCAAACATCCACACAGTTCATGATGGTGTGGCAACGGAACAAACGGTATGGATCTTCCAAGTTGTCCAGGCGCTCAGACGTGGATTGGTCACGGCTGTCCGCAATAAAGCGGTAAGCTTGAAGCAAGCCAGCTGGGCCTACAAACTTGTCTGGATTCCACCAGAACGATGGGCAGCTGGTTGAGCAGCATGCACACAAAATACACTCATACAGACCGTCCAGCTCTTCGCGCTCTTCAGGTGACTGTAGGCGCTCCTTTTCGGGAGGTGGGTTTTCGTTGATCAGGTAAGGCTTGATCGAATTGTACTGCTTGAAGAACTGGGTCATGTCCACGATCAAATCGCGCACCACGGGCAGGCCCGGCAGCGGCTTCAATACGATGGGCTCTTTCAGGTCACGCAGGTTGGTAATACAAGCCAAACCGTTTTTGCCATTGATGTTCATCGCGTCTGAACCGCACACGCCTTCACGGCATGAACGGCGATAGGACAAGGAATCATCCACATCGCTCTTGATGCGCATCAACGCATCCAGCAGCATTTTGTCTGTGGGTTCCAGTTCCACTTCCAGCTTTTCCATGCGAGGGGCTTCGCCGGTGTCTGGATCGTAGCGATAAATTTCAAATTTAACTGTTCTCTTTCCGCTCATGTTAATACCTCGAATCCTTGATTAGAAAGTCCGCTTTTTAGGCTGGAATGTTTCAACGGTCAGTGGCTTCAGGTTCACTGGCTTGTAGTCCAAGCGATTGCCTTCGGAGTACCACAGCGAATGTCGCATCCAGTTGGCATCGTCACGCTCAGGGAAATCGCTGTGCGCATGCGCACCACGGCTTTCTTTACGCGCAGCGGCTGAAATCATGGTTGCCTTGGCAGTTTCCTGCAAGTTGGCCAATTCCAACGCCTCGACCAGTGCAGTGTTGAACACTTTGGACTTGTCCTTGATATGCACGTGGTTTGCAGCTTCCGCATGCTCGTTGATCACTTTGACGCCCGCATCCATCAATTCTGTAGTGCGGAACACGCCACAGTGGTACTGCATGGATTTGCGGATTTTGTCGGCAACAACACGGCTGGACTCACCACTGGTAGAGGTCATCAGCTTGTTGACGCGTGACATAGTCAAATCATCGGCATCGGCTGGCAAATCTTTGTGGATCTGAGTTTTGAACTTCTGCTCCACAATGTGGTTACCCGCTGCGCGACCAAACACGATCAAATCCAGCAAGGAGTTGGTACCCAAGCGGTTTGCACCGTGTACGGATACGCAAGCGCATTCGCCGATGGCGTACATGCCACGAACGATTTCGCTTGGGCCGCCCGGTACTTTAGGAGCCACAACCTGACCATACACGTTGGTCGGAATACCGCCCATCTGATAGTGAATGGTTGGCACGACTGGGATTGGCTCTTTGATTGGGTCTACGTTTGCAAACTTAATCGCGATTTCGCGGATGGAAGGCAAACGCTTGTTGATGGTGTCTGCACCGAGGTGGTCCAACTTCAGCAAAACATAGTCTTTGTTGGGGCCACAACCACGACCTTCCTTGATTTCTTGGTCCATGGAACGGGACACGAAGTCGCGTGGAGCCAAGTCTTTCAAGGTTGGGGCATAGCGCTCCATGAAACGCTCGCCTTCAGAGTTCAGCAAAATACCGCCTTCACCGCGAACACCTTCTGTCACCAACACACCAGCACCGGCTACGCCTGTGGGGTGGAACTGCCAGAATTCCATGTCTTCCAAAGGAATGCCTGCACGAGCAGCCATACCCATGCCGTCGCCCGTGTTAATAAAGGCGTTGGTGGATGCGTCCCAAATACGGCCTGCACCGCCCGTGGCAAACACGGTGGTTTTGGCTTCGAAAACCATGATTTCGCCAGTTTCCATTTCGAGAGCTGTTACACCAACCACGTCGCCTTCTGCGTCACGAATGATGTCCAAGGCCATCCATTCTACGAAGAACTGCGTACGGGCACGCACGTTGCGCTGGTACAGGGTGTGCAACAACGCATGGCCTGTACGGTCAGCCGCTGCGCAGGCACGCTGCACTGGCTTTTCACCAAAGTTGGCTGTGTGGCCGCCAAATGGGCGCTGGTAAATAGTACCGTCTGGGTTGCGGTCGAAAGGCATGCCGAAGTGTTCAAGCTCGTAAACCACTTTGGGGGCTTCGCGACACATGAATTCAATGGCGTCTTGGTCACCCAAGTAGTCTGACCCTTTGACGGTGTCAAACATGTGCCAGTACCAGCTGTCCTCAGACATGTTGCCCAATGAGGCACCAATGCCCCCCTGAGCCGCTACTGTGTGCGAACGGGTTGGAAACACTTTGGACAGCACGGCTACATTCAGACCAGCCTCTGCCAATTGAAGCGAACAGCGCATACCTGCGCCACCCGCACCGACGATTACCGCGTCGAACTTGCGACGTGGAAGGGAAGTTTTAACTGCAGTCACTTTTTAGACCCTCCAGAGAATATCAGCGGTGTAACCAGCGGCGGCAAGTAGCCACAGCTGTGTAAAAATTTGCAAGCCCAAGCGGATGCCAGTGGGTTTGACGTAATCCATCCAAATGTCACGGATGCCGATGTAGGCGTGGTAACACAAGGACAGCATGGCCAACAGGGCCAGAATTTTACCCATTGGGAAGGCCATCACAGTGAAGTTGAAAAAACCAACCCACTTTGCATAATCCAAGTCTGGCGTGAAAAGCACGGCCAAGAACAAACCCACTGTGTACAAACTCATGATGACGGCGGTAACACGCTGCATCATCCATTCTTTTAGACCGTAGTGCGCACCGACGACAATGCGCTTGGCTCCAATATTTTTAGCCATGTTAAAACACTCCGAACAATTTGAGACCGAAAATCGCGGTGAGCGTCAAGCTGACGGCAAACACGGAAGCGGCGCTTTTGGAGGCGGCGTATTTGTCGGTGCCCATGTGGACATCCAAGGCCAAATAACGAATGCCTGCGCAGAAGTGATGCATGTAGGACCAAATAAGGCCCAACAAAACCAACTTGACCAAGGGGTTGGCCACCAGGTTTTTCATTTCTTCAAAGCTGATTTCGGACGTGATGCTTTTGTCAAACAAGGGCAATAGAATCACAGGAAGCGCTAAGAACAGCACTGCACCGCTGACACGGTGAAGAATGGATAGCTTACCCGCCAATGGAAGACGGTATTTTAAGATTTGTGTGACGTGGATGTTCCGGTATTCGGGACGCTTTTTCGCAACAGTGTTTGACATGTCGACGTTCTTTTTTAAGAGTTTGAAAGATCACCAAAATGTGGGCCGACCCATATGGGTTTGACCAGTATTTTGAACCAATTTAATGTAACTTGGTGGGGATTTTTAGGCTGTTTGCAGCCAAACAAGGTCATTTTTACGGGTTTTACACATAAAACATTTATATCAATTCAATACAATTCATTTCGATACGAAAAGCCTTCGGTCAAATACCAGCCCCGGCGCAATTCAACCGGTTTGTCGGAGTATGTCATGGACAGACGCTCCACCAGCAAGAGGGGCGTCCCTTCTGGAACTTGCAAACGTTGCGAATGCTCTGTTCCGGCGCTCACTGCCTTGATTTTTTCAGTGGCGCGCAACATGCGCATGCCAAACTCTGCCTCTAGAAAAGCATACAGCGTGGAGTTCCACGCCTGCAATCGCTCCAAAGACAAACCTTTGCACTGCTGGCCAGGCAGCCAGATTTCATCATAAATATGGGGTTGATCACCAAATGACAGCACGCGCTTGACTACAAACACGGAATCATTCGGATTGATGTCCAACAGCTTCGCAATCACGGAGTTGGCCCTGACTTTTTCAACATCAACGTATTCTGAACGCGGCCTTGCGTTTTCATCGGTGTCGGAGGCCAGTCGCAAAAAGCGGTATTGGGATTTGTCTTCGTTGTGAGTAGACACATAGGTGCCCCTGCCCTGTTTGCGGACTACGAGGTTTTCAGCCGCTAACTCGTCGATGGCCTTGCGCACGGTGCCTTGGCTAACGCCGTAGCGGCCTGCAAGCTCAGTTTCCGACGGAATAGGCTCGCCCGGCATCCATTCGCCTTCTTGAAGGCTTTTCAGCAATAGCGCCTTGATTTGCTGATAGAGCGGGCTAAACGTAGGGTTCACTTTGTCTCTCCGAGCCTCGAAATTGGGCCGTGTTGGCTCATATCTTATATCTTATAGATGACTTTTCATAGGTTTAAGGCTCTATGAACCGAAATTCGTCAACAAGTAGTCAGGGAAAAGGTCTAGAATGTGCGCTTCGCATTTCAACACTTTGGAGCTAACAACCATGAGCAAACCCGCAATGCGCGTTGCCGTGACTGGCGCAGCCGGTCAGATCGGATACAGCCTGCTGTTTAGAATCGCCAATGGCGACATGCTGGGCAAAGACCAGCCCGTTATTTTGCAACTTCTGGACATTACACCAGCACTGGGCGCTGTTAAGGGCGTAGTAATGGAATTGGAAGACTGTGCATTCCCATTGCTGCAAGGCGTTGTGATCACCGACGACCCCAATGTTGCATTCAAGGATGTGGATGTTGCTTTGCTGGTTGGCGCGCGCCCACGCAGCAAAGGCATGGAACGCAAAGACCTGTTGGAAGCCAATGGCGCAATTTTCACAGTACAAGGCAAGGCACTAAACGACAACGCCAAGCGCACAGTGAAGGTTTTGGTTGTAGGTAACCCTGCAAACACCAACGCTTACATTGCTCAACAGTCTGCTCCTGATTTGGATCCAAACTGCTTCACATCCATGCTGCGCTTGGACCACAACCGTGCATTGTCACAAGTTTCGGCTAAAACGGGCAAGCCTGTCGCAGCAATTGAAAAGCTGTGCGTATGGGGCAACCACTCCCCAACCATGTACGCTGACTACCGTTTTGCTACGGTAGATGGCGCGTCTGTCAAAGACATGATCAACGACCAAGAGTGGAATGCCAACACATTCCTGCCAACAGTGGGCAAGCGCGGTGCTGCAATTATTGAAGCACGTGGCCTGTCCTCTGCTGCTTCTGCTGCCAATGCTGCGATCGACCACGTTCGCGACTGGGTACTGGGCACAAATGGCAAGTGGGTCACTATGGGTATTCCTTCTGACGGCTCTTATGGCATTCCAGCAGGTACACAGTTTGGCTTCCCTGTCACTTGCGCCAATGGCAAGTTTGAAATCGTGAAGGGTCTGGAAATTGACGCGTTCTCACAAGAGCGTATCAACATCACCCTGAATGAACTGCAAGAAGAAAAAGCAGGTGTTGCACATCTGCTGAAGTAATCCACAAGGTGACCTTCACAAGAAAAACCAGCTTTCGGGCTGGTTTTTTTTCGTCCAATTTGAAATCAGACTGTAAGCGGATTGGGTTAGAGTGTGCTTCTTGATGATTGATACATTTTTAGAGAAATAGATGAAGAAACCCCCTCTGGATTTGACAAAAATTGCATCCATCCTCTTTTCTGAAGCCGACAAACCCGTTGTACTGCCCGTGTGTGACCATTACGCCGGCAACCCCAAGTTTTTTGAAAAAGCACTCAACATCCGCGGTGAAATGGGTGCGTGCTTTGACATCACCTTGGATTTGGAAGATGGGGCCAAGGTAGGCCAAGAAGCTGAAGCGGTAAAATGGGCCGCACAAGCTTTGGTGCATTTCGTGGGGTTGAATGGCGCAGAAAACCGCAGGCCAGGGGTTCGGATTCACCCATTGAAGTCGTCAGTTTTTGAAATGGAACTGGACACACTTTTACAAGAAGGGGTACCCACGCCAGCCTACCTGATGTTGCCCAAACCCGAACAGGCCAGCGATGTCAGAGAGGCGTCTGCCCGTATTTTCGAAGTAGCCAACAAAAATGGTGTAAGCGCCCCGCCCCTTCATGTGTTGATTGAAACCCACGGCGCGTTGGCTGAAGTTCATGCAATTGCTGGGCTACAAGAGGTTGAAAGCTTGTCCTTCGGCATTATGGATTTTTTGTCGGGCCACCGGGGTGCAATACCCAAAAGTGCATTGAATACACCGGGCCAGTTTGAAAACCCGTTGATTAAACGGGCCAAACTTGAAATTGCAGCGGCTTGCCATCGTTTTGGGAAAGTGCCATCCCACAATGTGTGCCGCAATGTAACCGACCCTGAGGCCGCGGGCGAAGACGCGCACCGCGCCAAGCGTGACTTTGGCTACACAAGGATGTGGAGCATTCACCCTGCACAAATTGTACATATTGTGTCGGCCTTGCTACCCAGTGACAAGGAGTACGCGGAGGCCGTGGAGGTTTTAACCGCAGCGAATGCAGCGGACTGGGGGCCTATCCAGATCAAGGGCGAGCTGCATGACCGCGCCAGTTACCGCTACTTTTGGGAGATGATTAAAAAGAGGTAGCGGTGCAACCCTGCCTATTCGAACAGATGACCAAGTTGGCACACTTTACCCTGCCGAGTAGCTGGGCCAAAGCCAACGGGGACTGCCCTACCACATCGCACCAATTAAAACTGTATTTGGGGTGGTCCAACAGCGCGCTCAGTGAATCAGTGTCATCGTTCAGGATAAGTGCATGAGCCAACTGGAAACCCCGGTGCTCGGTTGGACTTACGTACAAATCCATGAAGTGAAGACGCTTGATCAATTGAGTAACAGCTGAGCTCATTCCTGGAACTGTTGCGAGCGTAAGCACAATCGCATTTAGTCCACTCATCCATAAGAAATCCTGATCGGACATCAATTGAATGATTCTTGAAAAAGCAGTCGGATTGAACTCTGACGGATATCGGCCTAAGCTGCTCAGCATCATTTCGCCAAGCAACGATGGGCGAATAGAATTGGTCAATCGATTCACCGAAAATAATTCAATCGCAAAATCAAAAACCCTTTCCTTCAACACCATATCGATCAAAAGTACTTGACCAAAAGCATCGATTTTTATGGTGCTGGATTGAAGTAAAGCTTTGGCAAGCTCGACATCGCGTTTGCTGATTGCGTAAGTCAAAGGTGACCTATCTTTTTCACCCGGTGTGTTGATGCAAACGCCAGAAGGCTCGATCAAGGTTTTTACAATTTCTAAACGATTGCTTCTTGTTTCATCACAATTACTTTGACCCAAGCAATAAACCGCGAGATTAATCGGCGTTAGCCCTGTGCGGTCCTGAATATTGACCTCAATGTTACGGTGTGCCAAAAGTAACTGCACCACCTCCATATGGCCGTTGTAAGCAGCCAAATGCAAAGCAGTGGCTCTGTACTGATCCTGAAAGTTGACTGCGATGCTGGGCGAGCTTAATAAACACTTCACCATGTCCACTTTGCCAAACAGTGCCGCTTGATGCAGTGGAACTCGATAAAGATCACCCGGGTGATTGACGCATACTTCATTGATCTCAAGCAATACTTTGAGAACTTCAACACTTGATTCCAGCAACGCCAAGGCAGCAACACCAGATTGCCCTCTTTTTGATTCAAACAAGTGGGGAGCAGCCTGCCCCAGTGCACGAACCACGTTAACGTCCCGATGACGAATACATGTATACAGCGCCTTGATTGAGAATTCCGTGGGCAACAAGTAAATCAATTTACGCAACTGCGCCACGGTGAGCATTTGGTATTTGCTTTGGATATCAAGGAAGTCAATCAAGCCATCAACAGCATCGCTCAAAAAATAGTTTTTGATTTCCCTGCGGGTGTCGGGATCGCTTAGGTTGGAAAATTTGATCAACTGACCCAACGCAAATTGTTTGGCATGCGGAAGGCTCGACAGCTGTGAGGGAGACACAGGCGCAGCTGCACCCGGTTGCCTTTCACTTGGTTCGGATGAATCACATTCTGGATTGGCAATAGGGCTGGCAACACGGCTGGCAACACGGCTTGAGTTTGTGCTTAAGCGAGCCAGCAAGCCCGCGCGTAGTTCGGGTGGTGTATTCAGCAATGAGATCGCGAAAAGATCCCTGTGCTGCTGAATGTTGCTCACACCGCGCCCTACTTCGTTGGGATTGTCTAACCACCTGTCAACTAGGTCAGACAAGTCAATAAAGCGTGACTCCATCAACCCTCGAGAGCCGACTTTTTCTACCCAATTGGCGGCACCTAACGTAACCCAGAAAGTTTGCACAGGGCCTTCGTCGGTTGTTTCAGTGTGCGATAAAAGCACCGCTTTTTGCAAGACAGCGTGTGCTGCATGATGCTGGTGATTAAAGCCCTCTGATGACATGCGGCTGAATTCAAATAGATGACGAAATATGAGTGAAGCATCAACGGTGAGTTTGCCATCGGTAAGTAGCAAATCCGCCTCGGAAGCAAGGGCACGAATGGGAAGGTCACCCAAGCGAATCTTTAATTTTTCCAGCGGCGTTGAAAGCTTTTGGTAGAGCATTTGGTCTGGGCTGTTTTGCACACTGTTTAAGCCCAGCGTTAACTCCTGAAGAATCACTTCAGCGACTTGAAACAAAATAACATCAAACGTCAAGCAGGGCGTAAGCTGCGCTTGTATTAAACTTTGAAGCTGTATGTCACTTGAGAAATCAGTTGCCGCATAGGGATCAACCACCTTGGGTAGATTGAATGTATCGGCCAATTGATTTTGCCAAGCATGTACATAATGGATTTCATTGTTGATGTAGTAATGGGCTTGAGGGGCTTGATGAATGCGAACCAAATCCAATACTTTCTGTTTGAAAATCTCTAGCTTGAGGGATTCATATTGCTGCCTCAAGGATGGGGAAAAAAGCCCCAGCTTCAAAGTGTCTAGTGCATTTTCAATGTGTGAAAGAACGCCAGGGCCGCACACCGTTAAGTCAGAAATTAAATTTTTAAGCACGCGCTGAACCATGGGCGTACTGTTGGCTTCCACTTTTGTTGGATATGTAAGTGCAAACTCTGCAAGCGCAGATATTTGCTTGAGTTGAAGTACCCCAAAGCGTATCAAGTCCAGCCGCGGCTCGGGGATGTAATAGATATTGAAATCAACAGCCTGATCTGCATTACGGGGCAAGCCCGCCCTGGCTTGAACATACTGGAGTGTGAACCCAAGTTCCTGACCAGAGTCGACGTCTTGCACTTGATGAACGAGGGCGTCAGACACCTCACTGAACACCCTCACAAACTGCGGATGCAAATCGGATTGATGGAACTGACTCAAACACTCAAGTGCAGAAAACGAGTTGGACTGCGCCTGCACTTGCTGTATGAGATGCTCCAGCTGCTGAAGCTGGGGTATGAACACTGAGTCCAATATTGCTTGCCTAAGTTGGGCAGGCGACACAGATTCAGAATTTAGAAGACTTTGGATGCTAGGTGGTGGAGAGAAGCCAAGTGGTTCAAGAAATTCAGGTGTCAACGCATTCGACACATTATTGATAGCCATTACCCACACCCATTTTGCACCGCCACTGCGACTTTATTCAACAATAAACACGTGTTTAAGTAGCGGGTTTGTATGGATGGTTCCAATAATTTAACGGGGTAATTCGAAAGCACTACGTTGAAGCAAATGCAAGATGGGCGCAGATAGGCTAAAGGGTATATGAAGGTCGGCATGCCTCGGGAGGTGCTCGACCAAACGGCATCCAAAAAACCCGTAGCCACCTATCGTCAAAACTTTTTAGACGCTCATTTTTCCTCGCCATAACTGATGTGATGCTTTCTATTGCGCTTGATCGGTCGGCACACCCTCAGTGCTTAAGCACTCCCGCCATATCAAAATAGCGAGAGACCGTAACGCAAATGGCAACACAATAAAGTACTGAAGAACATTGACTAAGCAGCAACACTGTCCATCACCAAACGAGGCGATTGAACAGTTCGGTGAACACATAGGAATCCCATTGAAAAGGCGGGCATGACGCAAGCTGCGCCATGTTTTTGGACACCTCCACGTTGGACTGTTGAATTTTGACGCTTTTGAGACTTGTTTGGCAGTCTCTGGGATCGCTGTCCTGCCTTCTGGCAGATTCAACAATGATGTAACTGGCGGAGCCCTCTTTCTCAACGCGAATATCAGAATTCAGATCCACATGAAATGCGCACGGCCATTGCATCTTGAGCGGAAAGGTGCGGATGGTGTCGTCTTTTGTTGCGATAAGCTGGCACATGCCCCGAGCGTGGCTAAGCGCCAGTGAAATGCCCTGCACGCTGGCACTGTCGGCCCGAGTTTTTTGGAGCAAATAAGCAGAAGCGGCGCCCTGTGTAAAAATACAAATGGCCACAAAGCTGAGAATAATTTTCATTGAATTGTGAGGCCGCTATTCGGTTAGACGAGCCAGTGAGGTTATCGGCACACCCACCTGCGGTCAAAGGCGTCACCCGAATGAACTACACCCGCCAGCGACTCAAGTGTGAAGGACATGCGGTGTATCCCATATTTGACCCATAGGCGTTGCTATGTGGGTTAAGCTATTTAACAATTGAATTCACAACCGTTACGCAGCATTTTAGAACCGACGTATTTTGAACAACTCCGACTCAACTCAAATACCCCATTTGCCGCAAACCGCACCAGACATCTTGGCCGGGCCTATTTTAAGAAGACTGGAAGCTCATCGCGTGTGTTGGTGGGTAGCAAGTGGCAGCCGCTTGGATTGGCGTGTCCACATTGCAGGGCAAGTACAAACCCACACCATACGATACTTCCAGTTGGCTGAGCAGGCTTGGTGCTGCCTTATTGAATGCGAGTTACCCATACCCGATATGCAGTGGCTGGACTACCAGCTGGAGTTTAAAAGGGGAAGCGACTGGAGGGATGTTGCCTCCGATTTACCCCATTTGTTGCTGCCAGGAAAACAGCATTTGGGCTTTGTAAGAAAACCCAAATTGGACGTGATTTTGCATGGCTCTTGCCGAAAGCCCCACTACAATGGGCCCGATGGCTTAACACGGGTTGACACAGAATTAAAACGCGTTTTGGACCAAACCCCCGAGGAAATGTTGGCCCAATGGCCAAGTGTGTTGATTATGAGCGGGGACCAAATTTACACGGACGATGTGGCTGGCCCTATGCTAAACGCCACGCACTGTGTGGTGAAAGCGCTCAACTTCCCTGCCGAAAACCTGCCAGGCCTAAGCAGCCACCAAGTGCATTTTGAAAGCCCCTCCTTTTACTGCCGACAATCCCTTCTGCCCGTGTCAAAGCAACGGGAATCGATGGTCAAAATTCTGTTTAAGGGTGCGCGCAAGCCGGTCTTTACCTCGGACAATGCACAGAACCACTTGATCACTTTGGCCGAAGTGTTGTCCATGTATTTGTTGGTTTGGTCGCCCATACTGTGGCGTGTCATAGGTGATCAATGGAAACAATTACCCGAAAATCTAGAGGAAAAATATCACGAACGATGGCAAGCAGAATGCCAATACATTGAGCAATTCACCTTGCAACTGGAAGCCGTATCGCGGGGCTTGGCCCATGTGCCTGTGGCCATGATATTCGATGACCATGACATTACCGACGATTGGAATTTAAGTGCCGATTGGGAACAAACCGCCTACAGCAACCCCCTATCCAAACGAATGATAGGCAATGCAATTTTGGGTTATTTGGTTTGCCAAGGCTGGGGAAATTGCCCCGACCGTTTTGATGAGGCATTAATGGATAAAGTGAGCCAAGCGCTTATGAAACCAGGTGGGCCGATGCATGACGAAGTGGCCCACACACTGATTGACTACGACCACTGGAACTATCAATGGGACACCGAGCCCCTGCTCTTGGTGCTGGACACGCGAACGCAGCGCTGGTGGTCTGAAACCAGCCCTAGCCACCCTTCAGGATTGATGGATTGGGAGGGCATGATTGAAATGCAGGTGAATATGCTGGGCCGCAACGCGGTGGTGATGGTGTCCCCTGCCCCTATATTTGGTGTGAAAGTGATTGAAGTGATTCAAGCTGCATTCACATGGCTGGGTAAACCGCTGGTGGTGGATGCAGAAAACTGGATGGCCAACAGAAACGCAGCCGAAACACTACTGAACATGTTTAGACACCGCCGCACGCCCACGCATTTTGTGATTTTGTCTGGCGATGTGCATTACTCCTTCGCCTATCGGATTCGCATCCGCACCGGCCTGTCCCGCCTGTGGCGCAAGTTATCGCGCCGAAAGACGCCAGTTGTGGCAGCACCTGTTAGGCGCACAGCCCCCACTGACCCTTCCATCTGGCAAATTACAAGCAGTGGCTTAAGCAATGAGTTTCCCGAAAAATTACTGCGATTCTTTGATCGTTTGAATAATCTGCTTTACCACACCACCTCACCTTTGAACTGGTTTACCAAACGCAGCCGCTTGAATGTAATACCCAGTAAACCCTCCAGAAGACATTCGGGTCAACGGCTATTGAACCATGCAGGCTTGGGAAGGGTTGTATTAAGCTCAGAGGGTGAGCCTGTGAAAATTTCTCAGCTGGGTGCAAACTCAGAGGATGTTGATTTTGAGCCACCGGGCTAGGCAACTCGCCCAGCAGAAATTAACCTCAAGTTGCGATCGGCTTTGTGCACTCGAACAAGGTCGATTGCTTACGGTGAAACTGCTAACCACCGCCACCCCCACCATCGTATTTTAGGTATGGACGCCATAGCTTGTAAGTGCAGTGAGTGCATTGATGTTCATCTAGCTGCTTTTTCGGTGGGTCGGCTGCAAACATGAAACCAGTTTTTGTGAGTGCATCGTATTTTTTGCAACTGGGGCATTGTTGTTCAATCCGAGCAGAGCGCCAAATTAAAAACCCAAAACCCAGAAAAACAGAAATAATCAGCGGGTAGCTGTCATTCCCAATCGAGTCATAAATTGCCTTTCCCCAAGACACGAATACAAATGCAACCATGCAGAAAAAAATCAACATAGCAGGTAGCATTCTGTCAGTGTATGGCTCGTCAGCGATTTCATCCCTGTGTATTGGCTTTGGCCAAACGTCGTCAGGAGCGGGCTCACCAAACATGCGGTGGTAAATTTCTAAGGTATTTAAATAGTGAGGGACTTTCTCGCTGGGATTGTCAAAAACATCCTCACTGACATGCTCACTGACATGGTCACTGACATGGTCACTGACAGCGTCGCTAACACCATTGGTGACGTCGCGACCTACCTCATCGTGCATTTGATTCCACAAGGAACGCGTACACTCCAAATCCCACTGCTTGACTTTTAGTATAGCGCTGGATGGAGCGACCTGCTGCTCCGACACCAAGGTGAGGAGAAGGTAGCGTTTGTACTCGTGCACAACTCGCTCGAAGTGCTCAGCAGACCAAAGGTGCTGTACCGGATACTTGAACGATAACAAGAAAATCTGATCGTACAGCACTTTCTCAGATTCAGTCATGATGAGGCCCCATTAAAACTAGTGGTACATCTTGGATGTTCAGCTTAAGTGTGAGGCTCAAGCTTAAAGTGTAAGTTGAGTGCTCGGCCGGGCGGGCTTAGTTCCTTTCGGGACCCGAGCAGATTGGGTTCTGCAGAATGGAGGCTTGTTGAGTGTCAAAAAAGCTCAGTCAATACATAGAAGTCCCACAGGAATGGTGGGCGTTTACGATTAGATAGTTTGACCATAGATTGATGAATGACGGTGATGTTGACTGGTAATTGAGCAATTCAGTGAACCCCAACATGACCTTAAAAGATTACTTTTTGTGCTTGTGGCGAAACATTTTCTGTGCGATTAAAGCCCCCGCCCTGCCTGCTTGTGCAAAGCAATCGCCACCCGGCCAATCAATTCGATGGGCAAGGGTTGATTGAGCGAAAAGGACAAATTACCTTTCGGCCCACGGTAAGGGGCAAGTAGCTTGATTAGCTCTGCATCATTTGTAACAGGAGGATAAATTCCAATGTGCTTTTTGAACGCTGCGAAGTAAAAGAAAACACGCTTTGCCCTGAATGCGGGCATTTTGTAGCTGATGCATCGGGTTGCCTCGGGTATCAAAGTCTCTACCTGTTGCTGAATGGTAAGCAGCAAAGCCTGCGCCTCAGGACTGACCGTCTTAAAATATTCCTCATGGGTTGAGAAGGTCATGGCTTCATGCATTTGATCTAGTTGGAAAGAGGCGTTGTGGCCCACAACTCGGTGCGATCCAGCGCAGCCTCGCGATGCACCACTGCCTTTTGATACAGATCGTTGGACAACATACGCAAAAATGCGGAGCGGCCCGGGTATTCTGCGATGGCGATTTCGTCCCACAAATTGGGTGAAGGGTCACCGCCCTGCCCAATCAAAGTGAATTTGTAACGCCCCAAGGCCACAATCCGCCCGCCAAGGCGAAAGATGCACTGGCAAGCCACGGGTGCATAAAGCTCGCCATACAGGCTTTTACCGCTGGTGCATTTTTCGCTTGTTTTAGTAAGACCATTGATGGACACCTCGGGCACAAATTTCAGCAAATTGAACATGTGAATGGTGGTGTGCTGGGGGCTGCCCTTGAATGCGTCGAACTGTTCAACTGTGGGGTTGACACCACCGGAAATGGCTGCGGAAGGAATGGCACTGTTCGCAGCGGGTGCAGGAAGCAAACGCATCATCAACCTCGCAAAACGCAATGCACGCTGCGTAAGCCGTTTGGGCTGAATGCCCACCAATGCGCGAACGGACGACGCATGGCTGTTTAATGAGGTGAAAGCATTGCTGTCCACCAGTGCTTGCAAAGCCTCCGGTGAGGGCAATGACCACACGCTGGCGGTGTGCCAAATTTGCGAATCTGTACCAATGACTTGGGTGTCACATTGAGTACGAGTGATGGGCTTGCCGCCCAGCTTTTTAAGACTGGCGATGCATTGCTCAAAAGCTGCATCAAGCATAGGCGCAGGTGTTGCGCCTGAATTCCATGCCCAGTGAATTTGTAATAGCAACTCGCGGTCGGTGGTCAGCTGAGTCAGTGACTCACGCTGGCTGGGGCTGGGCTGATTGATGCTGGATGGACTGTTGCTGGACATGGGTAGGGCCTTTGTTATTGGATGTTATTTACACTATGCCACTATAATCAATGCATCTCAAAAAATATGCCCCAGTTGTCGTTAACCGGTCGGATTAAGGAATAATCTTCGTGAATTGCGGGGGTACCCTGTTTGGCATCTACCGCCTTGCTCGACATAGCCGCTCAGCGCCTCGTGATGCTGCGAGTTGAAAATACATATCGACTTCCCGATATCTCAAGCCAATCTTCCCACCGTCGTGACGGCTACTACTTTCTCTCTAGGTGCCGTCGCTCTCAATGCGGCGTATGGGGCGCACATTGCATCTGTTTCCTTGTCCAGTATCTCGAGATACTGTATATGCATGGCGTTTACCCAAGGCTGGGGCTGAGCATTGGCTTGAAGCCACCTGCAATGAGACGTCTTCCGCGTACTCTAACTGAGGTTGCTTGGTTTCCGCTCCGTGATAGTTCTGCGCGTCTGGCCCTGATTCATCGAGCCAACATTCCATGACACTCAGTGCTCCGTGCTCCTTGACCACCGTCTCAGAAAGCTTGGCCAGCGCTTCATACGCCACCTTGTTTGCACGAGGGACTGGAGCCAGGAAACAGTCGATATAACTCATACTGACCTCCTTTGCGACGCCTAACTTGGTTTATAGAATAAGACTGGCGATATGCATTTATTGGAACATCACAAATTATCTCTTTCACTTAACTATTTCAAATATTTAATAATCATGGCATGAACAGTATAAAAAATAAACTCTGATTATTTACCGCCAAATGGTGAGTCTAGAACTTGATCCCGACGGGCAGGATCAACATCGGTTCCGGTCTAAGTTTAGAAATCGGCTTTCGTCAACTACTCAAACGTTTCTTGTATTGGTTCTAATGCCACCTGAGGCCAAATTCTCACGGCCCGACAATACCTTCCACCAACCCTAATCCTCAATCCCCACCTCAGTTCTCCCCCTCACCCCCCCTTCCCCAACCTCCAAACTGTCGACCTCGATACCCCCAACCCCGCTGCCACTTTCTGCACTTCTCCACCCACCGCATCCAGCGCCTTCAGCACAATCTGCCTACGCTCGTCTTTACCTGCTCGGCTGTAAGCCAGTGCGAATTCATTCATCCGATTACCTTCATCATCAATAACAGGGCTCACACCCTGAGCCTGAATTGAAGGCACTTGCACAACAACACTAGAAGCAACAAACAAATCAGGAAACCAACTTTTCCAGTTTTTCAGATCCACGTCCTGCGACATCAGCACCGCTGCGCGTTTACACACATTCTTCAGTTGCCGAATATTGCCGGGCCAGTGTAAGCTTTTTAAAATGGGTAGTGCCAACCTCAAAAACTCTTCAAATCTGGATTTGGAAACGCGCACGGGCGTGGTTCTTAAAAAGTGCCCGGCCAAGGCCTCAATGTCCTCTGGCCTTTCGCGCAGTGGGGGTATCAATATCAGCATTTCGTTTAGGCGGTAATACAGGTCTTCGCGGAAGTGCCCCTCTTCCAAAGCGCGTTGAAGGTTAACGTGGCTGGCGGCCAGCAGTCGGAAGTCGGCTTTGCGGGCCACTGCGCTGCCGATGCGGCGCACAGACCCATCTTCCAAAATGCGCAGCAGGCGGGTTTGGAATGCAAGGGGCATGTCGCCAATTTCGTCGAGAAACACGGTGCCGCCCTGGGCGGATTCAAACATGCCCGCCCTGCCCCCTTTCACAGCGCCGGAAAATGCGCCTTCTTCATAGCCAAACAGTTCGCTTTCCAGCAGGGTTTCGGTGAGGGATGCGCAGTTGATGGCCACAAACGGCTTGCCTGCCCGCGGGCTGGCGGCGTGGATGGACTGGGCAACCAACTCTTTGCCCACCCCGGTTTCACCTTGGATCAGCACTGAAAAGTCAATGCTGCCGCACAAGCGGATGGTGCTGCGTAAATTCTGCACCGATTGGCTGTCGCCCAGTATGTCTTGCTCGGTGTGGTAGGTGTAGGTTTGGCGGGCGGCGCGGGGCGCTCCGGATGCTTTTGCGCTGGCTAGGCGCAGGGCTTCGTCAAAGGCTTTTCTCACGCCTTGGTGGGAATAGATGAGGACGGATTCAATGCCCATTTCTTGCGCAATCTCGTTGACCAAACCTGGACCCACAATCACTTCCATGCCCAGTTGTGCCAGTTCCCTGACGGAGCGCCGTGCGTCCTCCGGTGTACGATAGGTGCGAGTGGTGATGGGTATGTCGAATGCGCGGGAAAATTGGGCCAACTCGTCAAACGCGGTTTCGTAGGTGACCAAACCCACTTGGGCTGAGCTTTGACGGGCCACTGCCAAAGCTTGCATCAGGTCGAAGCCGTCCGTGCGGATGACCACCAAGGGTGCTTCCAACTGGTTTTGCAAAAACGCGCCGTTCGAGCCTGCGGCAACAAACACGTCTGCAGTGTCGGTGTAATAGCGTTGACGGGCAAAGGCCAGTGCATCCTCATAGGCTTTGGACACCAGCTCGATGTTGGCTGTGGCGGAGTAATCGCGGGCGATTTCCCGCAGGGTGCCGGCCAAGGCGCTGATGCTGAATACGACGACACGGGGTTTCATGTTTCAACCGGATAATTTATGAAACATCAGTATGTCGCATTTGAAACCAGCAAGCAATAATCAATATTTTTACAAAGATGCAAGGTCCAAATTTTTGCACCTTTAGGCCATTTAATCTGCTGAAAGTGCTGGTTATGGCACCTTACAGACATCTCATAGATCGGTTTCAGTCGACCAAATTGAGTTTCATTTGAAACAACCCATCAAACCTCTTTCAAGCTACATAAAACCACCCATTCGGGTTATGTCATTGATTTAAATAGAAAATCACCACACACCGCACCCCCTAGTCCAACACAAAACATCTGGCACACCTCTTGCACAACAGTCTCCAACTTCACAAGGAGATCAACAATGACTCAAAAATCCGCAGGCGCCCGTTTCCGCGAGGCCGTTGCCACCGAGCATCCACTACAAGTCATCGGCGCAATCAACGCCAACCACGCTTTGCTGGCCAAGCGCGCTGGCTTCAAAGCCATTTACTTGTCGGGTGGCGGCGTGGCTGCTGGCTCACTGGGTTTGCCTGATTTGGGTATTTCCGGTTTGGATGATGTGTTGACTGACGTGCGCCGCATCACGGATGTGTGCGACACGCCTTTGCTGGTGGATGTGGACACAGGGTTTGGGTCCTCCGCCTTTAACATTTCACGCACCACCAAAGCGATGATTAAGGCTGGCGCAGCGGCCATGCACATTGAAGACCAAGTGGGCGCCAAACGTTGCGGCCACCGCCCCGGTAAAGCCATTGTGACACTGGATGAAATGGTTGACCGCGTCAAAGCCGCTGCAGATGCACGTGGCTCGGACGACTTCGTCATCATGGCCCGCACAGACGCCTTGGCGGTTGAAGGATTGCAGTCTGCAATCGACCGCGCATGTGCCTGCGTTGAAGCAGGTGCAGACATGATTTTTCCGGAAGCGATCACCGACCTGAACATGTACGAGCAATTCGTCAAAGCAGTGAAGGTGCCTGTTTTGGCCAACATCACAGAGTTTGGCTCGACCCCCTTGTTTACCACTGAAGAATTGAAGAGTGTGGGCGTGGGCTTGGTGTTGTACCCACTGTCCGCTTTCCGCGCCATGAACAAGGCCGCTCAAGCCGTGTACGAGGCTGTACGACGCGATGGCACGCAAAAGAATGTGCTGGATCTGATGCAAACCCGCATGGAACTGTATGACAGCATTGGCTACCACGACTTTGAACAGAAGCTGGATGCCTTGTTTGCAGCCAAAAAATAAATAGACCTAATAAACATTGGAGATCGAGATGAGCGAACAAACTACAACAGCAACAGGCTTCAAGCCCAAAAAATCCGTAGCCCTGTCTGGCACAGCCGCAGGCAACACCGCACTGTGTACAGTAGGCCGCACAGGCAATGATTTGGCATACCGTGGTTACGACATTCTGGACGTGGCCACCACTTGCGAATTTGAAGAGATTGCCCACCTGCTGGTGCACGGCAAGTTGCCAACGCGCGCTGAATTGGCAAGCTACAAAACAAAATTGAAGGCATTGCGCGGCGTACCTGCTGGCGTAAAGCAAGCACTGGAAGCCCTGCCCCCATCAGCCCACCCGATGGACGTGATGCGCACTGGCGTATCAGTACTTGGTTGCTTAAGCCCCGAGAAAGACGACCACAACCACCCCGGCGCACGCGACATTGCTGACAAGCTGATGGCCAGCTTGGGCAGTATGCTGCTGTATTGGTACCACTTCAGCCACAACGGCAAGCGCATTGAAGTTGAAACCGACGATGACTCCATCGGCGGCCACTTCCTTCACCTGTTGCACGGCGAGAAGCCACGCGACAGCTGGGTACGCGCCATGCACACTTCACTGATTTTGTATGCGGAGCATGAGTTCAACGCATCCACATTCACAAGCCGCGTGGTGGCAGGTACAGGTTCAGACATGTACTCTGCCATTTGCGGTGGTATAGGCGCATTGCGTGGGCCCAAGCACGGCGGCGCGAACGAAGTTGCCTTTGAAATTCAAAAGCGCTACGACAACCCAGACGAAGCAGAAGCCGACATCCGCGCGCGTGTAGACCGCAAGGAAGTGGTGATTGGTTTTGGTCACCCCGTTTACACAGTCAGTGACCCCCGCAACGTGGTCATCAAAAAGGTGGCGAAAGACCTCAGCGACGAACAAAGCAACACCAAGATGTATGACATCGCAGAGCGCTTGGAAAGCACCATGTGGGAAATCAAAAAGATGTTCCCCAACCTGGACTGGTTCAGCGCGGTTAGCTACCACATGATGGGAGTACCCACAGCCATGTTCACACCGCTGTTTGTAATTTCACGCACATCAGGCTGGTCTGCACACGTCATTGAGCAGCGTATTGACGGCAAGATTATTCGCCCAAGCGCCAACTACACTGGCCCAGAAGACCAGAAGTTTGTTCCGATTGACCAGCGCAAGTAAGTAGACAAATGGGGCTCACATGTTGAGCCCTTTTACTTCTGAACTGCGATTGACCGCGTGTCAAGCAAATTGAATACACCTCATTATTGAGAAACACATGAACACACAATTCCGCAAGAAACTACCCGGCACTGCGCTGGATTACTTTGACGTGCAATCTGCCGTGGACGCAATCGAAGCTGGCGCTTGGGACAAACTACCCTACACCAGCAAAATTTTGGCTGAGCAACTGGTGCGCCGCTGCGAACCGTCTGCATTGACGGACAGCTTGAAGCAATTTATTTACCGCAAGCGCGATTTGGATTTTCCTTGGTACCCTGCCCGCGTGGTGTGTCACGACATTTTGGGCCAAACCGCTTTGGTGGATTTGGCTGGACTGCGTGATGCGATTGCCAAAGAAGGCGGCGACCCTTCCAAGGTCAACCCGGTTGTACCCACCCAGTTGATTGTTGACCACTCACTGGCTGTGGAATGCGGTGGTTTTGATCCGGATGCATTCCAGAAAAACCGCGACATTGAAGAGCGCCGCAACGAAGACCGTTTCCACTTCATCAACTGGACCAAAACCGCGTTTGAAAACGTGGATGTGATTCCAGCGGGCAACGGCATCATGCACCAAATCAATCTGGAAAAAATGTCACCTGTGGTTCAGGTGCGTGACGGTGTGGCGTTCCCCGACACTTGCGTGGGCACAGACAGCCACACACCCCATGTGGATGCGCTTGGCGTCATCTCCGTTGGCGTGGGTGGATTGGAAGCTGAAACTGTGATGTTGGGCCGTGCATCCATGATGCGCCTGCCAGATATCGTTGGTGTTGAACTGACGGGCAAACGCCAGCCTGGCATTACAGCCACAGACATCGTATTGGCACTGACTGAATACCTGCGCAAACAGCGCGTGGTGGGTGCGTACATCGAGTTTTATGGCGAAGGCGCCAACAGCCTGACCATCGGCGACCGTGCAACCATTTCCAATATGACACCGGAATATGGCGCAACTGCAGCCATGTTCTACATCGACCAACAAACCATTGACTACCTCAAGTTGACTGGCCGTGAAGACGAGCAAGTCAAACTGGTTGAGCACTATGCCAAAACAGTCGGCTTGTGGGGCGACAAGATGGTGAATGCCGAGTACGAGCGCGTGTTGAGCTTTGACCTCAGCAGCGTTGGCCGCAACATGGCAGGCCCTTCCAACCCGCACGCACGCGTGGCCACCGCCGATTTGGCAGCCAAAGGCATTGCAGGTAATTTGGATGCCGCACGTGCGCAAGAAGCAGAAGGTTTGATGCCCGATGGCGCAGTGATTATTGCTGCAATCACATCTTGCACCAACACATCCAACCCGCGTAACGTGGTGGCCGCAGGCTTGTTGGCACGCAAAGCCAATGAGCTGGGTTTGCTGCGCAAGCCTTGGGTGAAGTCTTCATTCGCGCCCGGCTCCAAAGTGGCTGAATTGTATTTGAAAGAAGCCGGTTTGTTGGCTGATTTGGAAAAGCTGGGCTTCGGTATCGTGGCGTTTGCATGCACAACCTGCAACGGCATGAGCGGTGCTTTGGACCAGGTTATTCAAAAGGAAATCATTGACCGCGACTTGTACGCAACCGCTGTGTTGTCAGGCAACCGCAACTTTGATGGCCGCATTCACCCTTACGCCAAGCAAGCTTTTTTGGCATCGCCCCCGTTGGTGGTGGCCTACGCGATTGCAGGCACAGTGCGCTTTGACATTGAAAGCGATGTGTTTGGTGTGGTCAATGGCAAAGAAATTCGCCTGAAAGACTTGTGGCCTTCGGATGAAGAAATTGACGCCATCGTGAAAGAAAGCGTCAAGCCCTCACAGTTCCGCCAAATTTACATCCCCATGTTTGACTTGGGCGCCTTTGAAAAAGCAAAAAGCCCCTTGTACGACTGGAGGCCTCAAAGCACCTATATTCGTCGCCCACCTTACTGGGACACAGAAGGCCAAGGCGCATTGGCTGCACGCCCACGCACGTTGAAGAACATGCGTCCATTGGCCGTGCTGGGCGACAACATCACGACTGACCACCTCAGCCCTTCCAACGCAATCATGATGAACAGCGCGGCAGGTGAATACTTACACAAAATGGGCCTGCCTGAAGAGGACTTCAACAGCTACGCCACGCACCGGGGCGACCACCTGACTGCGCAGCGTGCCACATTTGCCAACCCCACTTTGCAAAACGAAATGGCATTGGACGAAAACGGCAAAATCCGCAAAGGTTCGCTGGCCCGTATCGAGCCTGAAGGCAAAGTAACTCGCATGTGGGAAGCAATTGAAACCTACATGGACCGCGCACAACCGTTGATCATTATTGCGGGCGCAGATTACGGTCAGGGCTCCTCACGCGACTGGGCAGCCAAGGGCGTACGTTTGGCAGGCGTGGAAGCGATTGTGGCCGAAGGCTTCGAGCGCATTCACCGCACCAACCTGATTGGCATGGGCACTTTGCCACTGGAATTCAAAGCCGGTGACACACGTAAAACCTACAACATTGACGGCACGGAAGTGTTTGAAGTGGTGGGCACACGTGCACCTCGCGCAACCCTGACTGTGGTGATGACTCGCAAGAATGGCGAGCGTGTGGAGTTCCCAGTCACCTGCCGTTTGGATACTGCGGAAGAAGTGTCGATTTACGAAGCGGGTGGTGTGCTGCAACGCTTTGCTCAAGACTTTCTGGAGTCCAACAAAGCGGCTTGATGCCAAAAGTTGAAGTGGATAATGAGGCTCAAATAATGAGCCTCATTTAACTTGAAGACCACCCTATATTCAAGAAGGAATCTGTGAATGGCTCATGTGCCTCAAACCAAAATACCCGCCACTTACATTCGTGGCGGCACCAGCAAAGGTGTGTTTTTTCGGGTGCAGGATTTGCCTGCAGCATGCCAAGTACCCGGCCCAGCACGCGACAATTTGCTGATGCGTGTGATTGGCAGCCCCGACCCTTACGGCAAACAAATTGACGGCATGGGTGGGGCCACCTCCTCCACCAGCAAAACCGTCATTTTGGCCAATAGCAGCAAACCCGACCATGATGTGGACTACCTGTTTGGGCAGGTGTCCATCGACAAAGCCTTTGTGGATTGGAGCGGCAACTGCGGCAATCTGTCTGCAGCCGTGGGAAGCTTTGCCATCAGCGCAGGTTTGGTGGATGCCTCGCGCATCCCTCAAAACGGCACTTGCACTGTGCGCATTTGGCAAGCCAACATCAGCAAAACCATCATTGCCCATGTACCCATCACCCACGGTGAAGTGCAGGAAACGGGTGACTTTGAACTGGATGGCGTAACCTTCCCAGCGGCCGAAGTTCAGCTTGAGTTTTTGGACCCGGCTGACGAAGGTGAAGACGGTGCTGGCGGCAGCATGTTCCCCACCGGCAACTTGGTGGATGACCTTGAAGTACCCGGTGTGGGTACCCTGAAAGCCACCTTGATTAATGCAGGCATTCCCACTATTTTTGTGAATGCAGAAAGCATTGGTTACACCGGCACTGAGTTGCAAGAGGCCATCAACGGCGATGCCAAAGCCTTGGAGAAGTTTGAAACCATACGCGCTTACGGCGCGGTCAAAATGGGATTGATCAAAGACGTAAGCGAAGCCGCAAAGCGTCAACACACACCAAAGGTGGCCTTTGTTGCAGCACCCAAAACTTACACTTCATCCAGCGGAAAAGTAGTCAATTCCGGCGATGTAGACCTATTGGTGCGCGCAATGAGCATGGGCAAATTGCATCACGCCATGATGGGCACAGCAGCGGTGGCCATTGGAACAGCAGCGGCTGTACCCGGTACTTTGGTCAACCTTGCAGCAGGTGGCACAGCCAGGGAAGCCGTGCGTTTTGGTCACCCATCGGGCACCTTGCGCGTGGGCGCACAGGCTGAGCTTGAGGGCGGGCAGTGGGTGGTGAAAAAGGCAATCATGAGCCGCAGTGCCCGTGTGTTGATGGAAGGCTGGGTGCGTGTGCCCGGTGACTCTTTTTAACTGCTTATCAGCACTGCCCTATCGGCACTACCCATAAAGCAGCATAACCACTCACTCCATATGGGGTGAGTGGAAGTGACAGATGATACGAAGGTACTAATCCATTACACTGTAAAGCCCGAGTAAACCCCTACATGCTTTTATTCATTGAACTTTTCCGTGCGGCAGGCCACATAACACTTGTATTTTTCTAAAATTCTTCTCATCTAAAGCCCGCAAGTCATTAGAGTCCGGGGATTCTACGCGCACTTCAAACAGATTGCCCAGTCTTCATCATATTGGGTCACCACAAATGATTACCAGCGACCAACTTCAATAGGATTTGACTCCACCTCAGTCGCTAAAAAGGAGCCAAAAGTGCCCATCCATGAAGTGAATACGCCGACCGCCGCAACCACACACGCCTCGGAGTTTGATCAATCCCTTTCAACCACGAGCGGAGACAACGCCAACCCCATTACAGGACAACTTACCGGAATTCGAACCTTGGCCCAGCCAGCCCTACGCACCGCCATACGCAATGAACTGGGTGAAAGAACCTATCAAGAGCTAAGCGGTTTTCTGGACAAGATTGATCGAAACGGAGGTACGGACCTCAATCGCCTCCAACAAGATTGCGAGTCTTTCATTCAGCAACACATTCACAACCCGAAATTAATTACGAAGGTGCTGTCTTACATTAACTCTCAAGCCATGATGATGGACTCGCTGGAGAAAAATATACAAGCGCACAAAAACAAGGCCGAAGGTCGCTTGTACCAAGGCGTTCAGGACTTTGTGGAGCGGACTGTAAAAGACCACTTGAACACACAAAAGGAATTAAAGAAGGCGAAAATTTCACCCGTATTTACCGCCCACCCCACCAACCTAAGCCGCCCAAATGCCAGTGATTTGGTTTATCGCTCGCCTTCAATCCGCAGCAATGCAAGCCTACAAAGCTTAGGGCAATTTTCTGACGGCAGTGGCACATCGCCAAGCCGAAGCCCACAAGGAGAACGAGATGCAACTAGCCAGAGCCCCGGATCCAGCCCAAGCACCAGCCCCAGCGATCTGGGTCATTTGCCCAACGCACTGTGGAATGAGCAAGGCCGAAGAAATGTACGCCCAACCGTCATTCAAGAAGCGGAGGGCTACCAGGTACCGCTGCAAAACCTGCAAAAAGCCAGTCACCAAATCCACAAAGCGATTGACCAACAACTACACCTATTGACAGGTGAACATTTGCAAGAGCCGCTGATTACCACAGGCAACTGGGTGGGCGGCGACCGGGATGGAAACTCATTTGTAACCGCAGACACCTTGCGTAGCAGTGTGGCACTGTATTCCGATTCCACATTCAACAACTACGCGCGTAAGCTCAGCGATTCGAAACTGGGTGCCAAGTTGAATGGCAATTCAAACCCCAACTTGCGGACATTGATTCAAACAGCCAATCAAGACACTGCACTCATCGCCATTCAAGACAAGTTGAGCAACACTCAAAACAGGATTCGCGCTGGGGTATCACCCTCAACCTTCACAGATTCCTTGGCAGAGCTGGACAGCAATTTTTACAGCACGCCCGACCAATTCATTGCGGACTTGAAAGGTTTGGATTTTTCTAGCCTTCCACCCTTGATGAAAGAGCAAGCCGAGCGGAAAATTCGCAGTTTGGTGATCGACATCAAAGCTCACGGCTTTCATGGCGCCACCACAGACATCCGCCAGAACAGCGCCATCAATGAAAAAACGGTGGACATTTTACTAAGACTATCTGGCGTGCGAAGCGATTACCGCAGCCTACCTGAAGCGGACAAGCGGGCAGTGCTGAAAGAACGCTTGAACAGCCCGGACGGCGATTTGCTAAACGATAACCTAGACCAAGCCAGCGATGAGGTGCGCCAACAAATCCTGAAGGATTACAAACCGCATGAAATTGAAGACTTCAAACGCGAAGTGGAATTGATTCGCGCTTACAAAGACATTCACGACCAATTTGGCAAAGCTGCGCTGGAAAACTGCATCACTGCCAACACTGAAACCGTAAGCGATTTGATGGAGGTGATGGTGCTGTTGCGCCATGCCCAAGTGGCCGGACCAGACTTTTGCGACATGAAGATTGTTGGCCTAATTGAGACGGTGGACGACCTGAAGAACGGCCCAGAAATTTTGAATGGCCTGCTGTCTGACCCTTGGTACAAAAGTGTTTTGAACCGTGGCGACCAGCGCCAAATGGTGATGGTGGGTTACTCGGACAGTGACCGCTTGGCGGGCTCCATGTCGTCCAACTGGGCTGTTTACAAAGGCACTTTGGAAATGATGCAGATTGGCGAGAAGCACGGCATACAGCTGGAGTATTTCCACGGCCGTGGAGGCACTGAAGCACGCGGCGCAGGTAAAAATTACAGCGATGAAATTTCAGTGCACGACGGGCGATCCTTGGTGGCTGGGTTTAGGCAGACCGAGCAAGGCGAAGAAGTCAATGCGAAGTTTGGTAACGTTGAAATTGCCAATGCCAGCCTAGACCAAATGGTGGGCGCAACCTTAAGCCGTGTGGCCAAAGGCGGTGACCAGCAGCAGTTTGAGACGTACAGCGCGGTCATGGATCAATTGGCTGATCATGCAGAGGCAAAGTACAAAGACCTGTACAACAACCCGAATTTGGGAGAGTTTTACGAGTCGTCTACACCGATTAACCACATCAAACATTCGAATGCGGGTAGCCGCCCTGCCAAGCGTGCGGAACCACAGTCGGGGCCGAAAAAGCTGAACATTGATGAATTGCGAGCCATTCCTTGGGTGGCGAGCTGGATGCAATGCCGCGCCATGGTGCCAGGATTTTTTGGCACCGGCACTGCGATTGAAGCCTATCTAAATGATGCGGGGGGTAATTCAAGTCCAACAGCCCGAATGGAAACATTACGCGACATGTACCAAACTTGGCCTATCGTTAAAAATTTGGTGGACCGTACTGAAATGGCTTTGGCCAAGGCAGACATGGGTATTGCACGCATGTACGCAGGCACTGGCGCTGAAAACGAGGCCATCATGAGCCAGATTGAGGCGGAGCACACCAAAACCACCACCTACATCAATGCGATTAAGCAGCAAACCGAATTGCTGCAAAACCGCCCGGATGAGAAAAGCAGCCTCAAGGTGCGAGGGGAATTACTGAATTGGTCCAACGCCCTTCAAGCCAAATTGCTGAAACAGGCACAGGCCAACCCCGATTTGAGCAACGACTTGGTGGAGCCGATTGTGGTGTCCATGCAAGCCGTGGCCAACGGCTTGGGACGGTTTGGCTAAATGCGTTTGGCTAAATGCGTTTGGCTAAATGAGTTTGGCTGAATGCGTTTGGCCAAATAAGCCAAATTACATTTTGCTGGCATGCAAAGGGGCCAAATTGTTAAACCACGGTTTGGCCTCTTCCAATTGCGCGGCAAGGTTAAAAAGTACATGCTCCTCACCAAAGCGGCCTGTGAACATCATGCCAATTGGCAGGCCTTGCGCGTTCCAATGCAAAGGGACGCTCATGGATGGCTGGCCAGTTACGTTGGCCGGCATGGTTTGAGAGCAGTAGTTAAACACCCTGAATCCGTTTTTAATTACAAAATCTTTTTGCTTGGCAATGCGACCAATCGGTAGATTACTCAATGCTTTGAACTGAAGCAATTCACCCGGATTGGGCTTTAATTCGCCCACTTTGCAAGGTGGTGTGCCCAAGGTACTGGTCAACAAGGCATCGTAAGGTTGGAAGTAAGTCATCCATTGCCTTGAAAATTGGCTGATGGTCCACAAGGCGGAAGTGACATCACCGCCATGGAAGCAACGCCCCAACTTCATCAAGGCCCAAGTGCGGGGCTCAAAGTCGGATGCTTTGCCTTTTCGGCCCAAGGTCCTCTCCCCCTCCATCAATGTGGCGGCCATTTCCGACGCAACCAAAACAGAATAAGCGTAGATAAAGTCATGCCTCTGAATGGGTAGAATTTTGATTTCTTCGCAATGGTGGCCCAGGCCTTCCAGCAGCTTCACGGTTTCTAGCACGCCGGTTTTGCAGTCGGGGTGAAGGCTTTCTCCCAAAGCGGGGTCAACAGACCAAGCAATTTTCAGCTTTTTCGGTTTTTTGCTTAAAGCGTCGGCAAAACTGCCTTTGTGGGGTGGGCACTTTAACAATTGGCCGGGGTAATCACCTGCCAAACAGTCCAACATGTGGGCGGAATCTCGCACTGAACGAGACACCACATGCTCTGCAATAAAGTTGAACCAACCATCCGCTTGATCTGGCCCAGAGGGTACCCTACCCCGGGTGGGTTTTAGTCCAAATAAACCGGTGCAAGAGGCTGGAATTCGGATTGAACCTCCCCCATCGCTGGCGCTTGCCATGGGCAAAATGCCTGCTGAAACCGCTGCAGCGGCACCCCCACTTGACCCTCCAGGGCTGCGTAAAGTGTCCCAAGGATTGCGGCTTGCGCCGGTAAAATCGGGCTCGGTGGAGGGGGTAATTCCAAACTCGGGTGTGTTGGTTTTGCCAAAAATATTAAGGCCTGCAGCCTTCAATCGTTTGACGTATTCGGAGTCTTCCTTGGGCACAAAACCCCTATAAAACCGGCTGCCGTTGGTCATTTCCACGCCCGCGTAACTGGCCACCAAATCCTTCAAAAGAAAGGGCACCCCGCCGAAAGGCCCTACTGGCGCTAGTTCTGCGTGATTTCGGGCAATTTCATACATCGGCCGTATCACCCCATTGATGATGGGATTGATTAACCCAGTTCGGGTAATCGCTTCCTCCAAGAGTTCAGACGATGTAAGCTCCCTCCTTCTTATTAATTCAGCCAAACCGAATGCATCGAATTTGTCATATTCCGTGAGTCTTTTCATGAACAGCATCTCCGATTTTTAATTTGTTTTGTGCGGTATCACTCTAACTGAAAAGTAACCCGAATGAGGTAGGACAAATCCTGACAATTTGTCGGTCGTAATACCTAACCCGCTAGGGGAATACCCAAACCCACCCTTTTTTGGGATGATGAACCCATAACGACTAGCCTGAATAGGTCAAAGGTATATGAAATATCACTCGCTAAATTGCCTCAGTATTTGCGACTACCCCATCAAGCAGTCGGGATATGAGAAAAAACTAAGGGAACTCGGATGTGATTCCGTGCATCAGCTTTCAAAAATGTCTGAATTGCCCCAATTGCCCGAAGCGCATTTTGAATTGATTTTGATCGATCGAAACATTCAGACTGAGTTGGAGCCAGGCTTCATACTCACCATTTCAGAGCTGTTTCCATACAGCAACATCATCATGATGGAAGAAGACCATGAAAAGCTGTGGCTGGACCGCAATTCATCCCGAGTGGTGGCGCACCTTGGAAAGCGGTCGCCGATGGAGGAATTTGATGAATTGGTGAAAATGGTATTGCGCAGCGCGAAGGGCGGTGTTTCAAAAACCAGCCTGAGCAAAACTCAGCCGGCACAAAGATTGAGAAAGATTGAAAAAGAAAAAGCGTACGAGTAAACCTGCGAACACGTCTCTGCTCAACATCATACAGACGTTAAAAAAGCCGGAGATTTGAACCTCCGGCTTTTTTTAACTACTGTTGTTCAGCAAGTAGTCTTTATGCCACCAACTGTGCCTTGCTTGCGATGTCCACAAACTCGGGAATTTGGTCAAAGTTCATGTAACGGTAAACATCGCTGGAAATTGCGCCCAGCATTTTAACCTGCTCCATGTACTCTGCCACGGTTGGGATTTTACCCATCAGTGCACACACAGCGGCCAGTTCGGCTGAGCTGAGGTACACGCGAGTGTCGATACCCAAACGGTTGGGGAAGTTACGTGTGGATGTAGAAACCGCAGTCGAACCCTTGCGGATTTGAGCCTGGTTACCCATGCACAGTGAACAACCGGGCAGTTCCATACGAGCGCCCGTGCGGCCGAGGATGCCGTAGTAACCTTCTTCCGTCAGGATGTACTGGTCCATCTTGGTTGGAGGGGCGATCCACAAACGTGTTGGGATGTCGCTCTTGCCTTCCAAAACTTTACCGGCTGCGCGGAAGTGGCCAATGTTGGTCATGCAAGAACCGATGAACACTTCATCAATCTTGTCACCCGCAACTTCGGACAGGAACTTCACATCATCTGGATCGTTAGGGCAAGCAAGGATAGGTTCCTTGATGTCTTTCAGATCGATTTCGATTACGGCTGCGTATTCTGCATCGTCGTCACCCTTCATCAATTCTGGGTTGGCGATCCATGCTTCCATGGCCTTGATGCGACGTGTCAGCGTGCGAACGTCGGCGTAGCCCTGAGCAATCATCCACTTCATCAATGTGATGTTGGAAGTCATGTACTCAATGATGGGCTCTTTGTCCAGATGCACGGTACAACCTGCAGCGGAGCGCTCGGCTGAAGCATCTGACAATTCAAATGCCTGTTCCACTTTCAGCTTGGGCAAACCTTCGATTTCCAGAATACGGCCAGAGAAAATGTTCTTCTTGCCTTTCTTTTCTACTGTCAGCATGCCCGCCTTGATGGCGTACAGCGGAATGGCGTTCACCAAATCACGCAGTGTAACGCCGGGCTGCATTTCGCCTTTGAAGCGCACCAACACGGACTCAGGCATGTCCAAAGGCATTACGCCTGTAGCGGCAGCAAACGCAACCAAGCCAGAACCAGCGGGGAAGGAAATACCGATTGGGAAACGTGTGTGTGAATCGCCACCCGTACCGACTGTGTCGGGCATCAGCAGACGGTTCAACCAGCTGTGGATAACGCCATCACCGGGGCGCAGGGCCACGCCACCACGGTTCTCAATGAACTCGGGCAGTTCGTGGTGCATTTTCACGTCCACTGGCTTGGGGTAGGCGGCTGTGTGGCAGAAGGACTGCATCACCAAGTCGGCGGAGAAACCCAAACAGGCCAAGTCTTTCAACTCGTCACGTGTCATTGGGCCGGTTGTGTCTTGTGAACCCACGGTCGTCATGTGTGGCTCGCAGTACACGCCGGGGCGTACGCCCTGACCTTTTGGCAAACCACAAGCCTTACCCACCATTTTCTGGGCCAATGAGAAGCCTTTTGTGCTGGCTTCTGTGGCTGAAGGACGGCGGAATACGGGTGATGGTGACAAGCCCAGTGCAGCGCGGGCACGGTCAGTCAAACCACGGCCAATGATCAAAGGAATACGGCCACCTGCACGCACTTCGTCAAACAGAACGTCGGTTTTAACCTGGAATTCAGCAATCACTTTGCCGTCTTTCAGGGCTTTGCCTTCCATCGGGCGCAGTTCGATGACGTCGCCCATTTCCATTTGTGACACATCCAACTCGATGGGCAACGCGCCTGCGTCTTCCATGGTGTTGAAGAAAATCGGAGCAATTTTGCTACCCAGGCAGTAACCGCCAAAGCGCTTGTTGGGAATGAAAGGAATGTCATCGCCAGTGAACCACAACACGGAGTTGGTGGCTGACTTGCGTGAGGAACCAGTACCCACTACGTCGCCCACATAAGCGATTTGGTGACCCTTCTTTTGCAGTTCAGCCAATTGCTTGATTGGGCCTACCTTACCAGGCTCGTCAGGGTTGATACCGGGGCGTGCGTTTTTCAACATCGCCAAAGCGTGCAATGGAATGTCTGGACGGCTCCAAGCATCAGGCGCTGGAGACAAATCGTCGGTGTTGGTTTCACCAGAAACTTTGAACACAGTCAGCTTGATGGAGGCTGGCACTTCGGGGCGGCTTGTAAACCACTCCGCATCGGCCCAGCTTTGCATGACTTTCTTGGCGTTGGCAGAACCTGCGTCGGCCAAGGCTTTGACGTCATGGAAATAATCAAACATCAACAGGGTTTTGGACAGGGCTTCACCAGCCAAGGTACCTACTTCAGCGTCGTTCAAGGCATCAACCAAAGGCTTGATGTTGAAACCGCCCAGCATTGTACCCAACAGCTTGACCGCTGTTTTGCGATCAACCAAAGGGGAAGTGTCTGAACCATTCACGATGGCGGCCAAGAAAGCGGACTTCACTTTGGCTGCATCATCCACACCCGCGGGAACGCGGTTGGTCAACAGGTCCACCAAAAACGCTTCTTCACCAGCAGGTGGGTTTTTGAGCAATTGCACCAAGTCAGCAGTTTGCTGGGCTGACAAGGGTTGTGGGGGGATGCCCAACGCTGCGCGCTCGGCAACGTGTTGGCGATAGGACTCAAGCATGTGAGGTTCTCCCTAGGTTGGGTGGGGTGAAATAAAACTATTCGATTTTGGGGTAAATCGGGCCTATATACAAGTGATGCACTGCAAAAACGGCTGGTAAATTAACCTGTGCTTTACCCCTGCAAGTCTTATATATGATATAGGACTTTATCCCCCAAATGAATGAAGACAATGGAATTCAAAGGGAATATTTTCGATATTTGGCTGGGGTTTGCCCAACAGCCCTTTTAAATGCGTTGGTGAAGGCGCTTTGGTCGTTGTAACCCAACAGGGATGCGACATCTGGAAGCGAGAGCTCATCGCTGCTGAGGCAGTTTTTTGCCATCTCGATGCGGACGCTCTCAAGCTCGTCACGAAAGCTAAGCCCCAATTCGTGCAGACGACGCTGTAGGGTGCGTGTGCTCATGCACAAACGGCTTGCAACCTGCTCAATCAAAGGTAGCCCTGCGCTGACTGAATCTTGAATGGCCCGGCGTAAACCGGCAATCGGCTCACTGCCCACTTGGACTTTGGCCAACAATTGCTCGGCCTGCTGGTCCAACAATTGGCGCATGACGGAATCGGGCGTGCGCATAGGCATAGACAGGATGTCTTGGCTGAATTCCACCTCAGTAAAAGCCGCGTTGAAGGTGACGGGGCAGGCAAAAAATGCCTCAAAGTCAGCCCGGTTGATGGGCTCGGGGTTGATGAAAGCTACCCGCAGGGGGTGAACGGCGGCATCCACCAAATGCCGCGTAAAAGCACACAGCACCGCAATGGCAACGGAGTCCACCAAATGCCCGGGGCGGCCCAACTCTTGCCCCCACCGCAAAATAAAGGAGTGATTGGGGCTGTGCGGGTCCATGCTGACTTCCATGGCGTTGACGGCATAAATCAAATTTTGAAACTGCTGGAATCGCGCAAAAGCTTCGCCAAGGTTTTGTGAGCAATAAGCGATGTAGCCCAATAAACCTGTGTTGGTTTGTTTGACCCTAGCGGCAACGCGCAAAGGCAGGTCAGGCGTGTTGACCAAGGCTTGGGCTGCTTCCAGCATGGCCTTCCAGTCCGATACCTTGATGCGATTTAACTCACCTGCTGCGGGGCGGGTGTATGCAAATTCACTGACCAAATGGGGATGCTCGGCTTCAAGCCAGTCAAACAGGAGGTTGACGTAACTGGCTGAGATGTGCCCGCTGAGCGGGCTACTGTTGCTGTCAACCGATGTCCTCATGCCTTTGATTGCTTCATGTTTGAATTTCACTTCAAAAAACGGTTTTGACAATCACTGTAGTCAGACGGCAAAAGCTGGCGTATTCTGCACCCAGCAAGTCATTTCAAACACAATAATGAATTAAAAATGAGGCGATTGGACATGAAGGCATTCGAGTTGTCAGGAAAAATGAAGCGAACGGCGAAGGCAGTGGCTGCGGGGTTGGGTTTGTCAATCATGCTGGCAGGCTGCCAGTTCCAGCAGCCAGAGGGCGAGCTACAAGGCATGGCAGGTTTGGCTTTTTCCGCTGAACGTGCAGTCAGCGGGCTTGAATACAAGGTGCTTCAAATCGATGGCTTTAAAGTGCCCTACCTGCAAGGCGGCAAAGGCGAGCCACTGGTGTTGATCCATGGGTATGGCGGGTCCAAAGACAACTTCACACGGGTTGCGCGTTATTTGACTGACACTTACACAGTTTACGCCATTGATGTGCCGGGCTTTGGCGGCACCAACCGGGTCATGGATGCGGACTACACCATTCCTTCCCAAGCTGACCGTATTCACCAAATTATTGAAAAACTGGGCCTTGAACGCCCACACATAGGCGGCAACTCCATGGGTGGCGCCATTGCGGGGGCCTATGCAGCCAAGTACCCACAAGAAGTGTCGTCCGTTTGGTTTTTAGCCCCTGGCGGCATGAAAGCCAGTGAGCAATCCGAAGTACGCCAGCACTTTTTGAAAACTGGCGAGGTTTTACTGATTGCCACCACCAAGGAGCAATATGAAAAACTGCTGGATTTGGTGATGTTTAAACGCCCTGCCCTTGCCCCCGGTTTTGTGTTGGAAGCGATGGCGGGCCGTGCGGCGGCAGACCAAGAGTTGCACAACCGTATTTTTAAACAGTTCCGCGAAAACCCGGTTTACACCGACCAGTTACTGGCAGCCTCTGACTACCGTGGCCCGGCCTTGATTGTATGGGGCAAGCAAGACCGCGTGTTGCATGTGGATGGCGCTGCTGAATTGAAGGCCGCCATGCCACAAGCCAAGGTGATTTTGATGGACGAAATGGGCCATGTACCGCAAATGGAAAAGCCCGAACAAGTGGCCAAAGATTACATAGAGTGGAGAAAATCTTTGGTGACGGCCACGGCCTTACTCAATTGATTGGCGCAAATCTGCAAAAAATTGGCCTGATTTGACAAGATTCTTGCGTCACGGAATCGCATAATGCAAACACAATAAAACGTGGAGACCGCGATGCAAGAATTAATTCAAGACATGTTGCCCATGCTGCACAGTGTGTTTGGGCCTAACCCAGACTGGAAGCAGGCCTTTTTGACCCTACTGACCCCCTTGTTTTTGGGGGCCACAGCACTTGAATATTTTTACCTCAAAAGGCAAGGCAAGTCCTTCTTTTTCCGCAAGGACGAAGTGATTACCAACATGCTGCTGGGCGGCACCTATCAAGTGATGGAGTTGGTTTGGTATGCCGTGTTCATCGTGTACTTCATGGAATGGATGTACAGCTTCCGAATTGCAACGATTGAGGTTACACCGCTGAACTTCATCGGGCTGTTTTTGGGTATCGAGTTTTGTTATTACTGGTTCCATCGCGGCAGCCACCGGGTGCGTTGGTTTTGGTGTGCGCATGTGGTCCACCACAGCGGCGAAAACATGACCACCACCACCGCCATGCGTCAAAGTTTGTTTTACGGCATTAACTTTCACCAAGTTTTTTGGGCGCCGATGCTGTTGATTGGCTTCCCCGTGTGGGCTGTGCTGCTGGCTTATGGTGTTGACCTAGGCTATCAATACTTTGTACACACCCAAGCTGTGAACAAGCTACCCAAATGGTTTGAGTATATTTTTAATACACCCAGCCACCACCGCGTGCACCATGGTCGTAACCCACAGTACATCGACAAAAACTACGGTGGCATGCTGATTGTTTTTGACCGCATGTTTGGCACATTTGAGCCCGAAGTAGAAACCGTGGACTACGGCATTGTGCGCCAGCCTAAAACCAATAACATTTGGACTTTGAACGTCCATGAATGGCGCGACATGTTCAGCGATGCAATGAAGCCGGGCAGCATTTGGATGAGAATCAAGCACATATGGGCACCGCCAGAATGGGTGCGCCCAGGACTTACTGACCAGTCCAACCTGCGCGATAAATAAAGCTACAATGGGTCAATCTAGTTGAGGTTGACCCATGAGAAGAAAGCCACTTAATACAACGTCCCGCTCCAAGCTTTCCAAATACGCAAAACCACTCGCCAACCTGGCCATTAATTTGGCCGACTCCGGTAGCCGGCTTGAGCGCCGTTTCTGGAAAAAGCGACTTTTTGCAGCGCTGACCCCCATGCTGGAGGGCCGCAGTGAAACCACGCTCAACCAGACGCTGGAATACCTGTACAACCACCATTACCGTGCTTACGACCAGCTGGCATTTGCGGTGGAAAACACAGTTGAGTCCCCGGTGCTGGGCAAGCAACAAGATTTGCTGCTGTTGGCAGTGCCGATTTTGGCTTGGTCAACTTACAACATACCCTCCGGCAAAATTGAGGAAGATGTAGTCAATGACTTCACCAAGCAACTCCAAAAGCATGTGCTGTCTGAACATGCGCATTTGGTGCTGACCAATGTGCTGTTTAGCCCCGACCAATTGCCAGAGTCTTACACCTCAGCCGCTGAACTGGCGCGCCAGTTGGGCCATGCCGCATTGGAGCGATTGACTGTACGAATTGACTCGGAAACCTTGCCCGCGACACAAAGCTTTTTGTCCGATGTGCGTTATTTGCTAGGCGCAGTGGCTGTACCTGAGGGCATGCCTGTGTTCAAGTGGCAAGAAGACAACCCCGCTGGTGGGGCCATGTTAAGCAAGGAAGAAGTGCTGGAAAACTGGCGCACTTTGGGCGGCCGAAGTGTTCAAAAACTGATGGCGGGTTGCAACATTCAAATGCTGCTGCCCAATGGTTTGTACAATGCTTGCCGCGAGGCTGAAAAAGAAGCACGTGCCTACTCTGTACGAGCCAGTGCAGCTTTCTTGGAAAACTCACTGCAAGTGAACCCGCAACAAATCAAAGCCAGCGTGGGCGCATTTGTTGACCGCGGTGAAATTGAAGAATACCGGATTGGCTTTTCAATTGATGACAGCCCGGAAATTGTTCACGGCGTGGTGTGGCCATTGATTGGTGAAGAATATGGCAATGAGCCAGACCCAGTGTATGAGAAGGACATTTCCTCCGAGCCTGACAACCCGGTTATACGATCAACGATTGAAGCACTGCTGAAAGAAGTGGGTATCAAACACCTGAAGGTGCTTGAAGAGCGCTTCCCGCTTGAGTATTGTGAGGATTGTGGGTCGCCACTTTACCCCAACCCGGAAGGTGAATTGCTGCATGCGGAATTGCCGGAAGATTCGCAGTTGCCCGGCATACATTTACATTAATCTGAAGCGGACTTACCCGAGCTTGCTTGGCTAGCGCCCTGCCTGATGAGTAGCAATATGGGCACCAGTGCCACTGCTACGATCATCAAGGCGGGCACTGCGGCCTCGGCCAAACGCTCGTCTGCAGCGTACTGGTAGGCAACCACAGCAAGAGTGTCAAAATCAAAGGGCCGTAATACCAAAGTTGCGGGCAATTCCTTGATGACATCCACCATCACCAGCAGTACGCCGGTGGCCAGCGAGCCCCTTAATATGGGCAGATGCACCTGCCAAAGCACTTGCCTGGACGTACGCCCCAACACCCTTGCAGACTCATCAATGTGCTTGGTAATTTGCTGCAAACCCGAGTCTATGGATTGCAATGCAGCTGAGGTAAAACGTACATTGTAGGCATACAACAGCGCAAATACACTGCCGGTTAAAACCGGGATGAAATTCCAACCGAGCTTGTCGCTGAAGTTACCCACCCACTCATCCACACTGGCCAAGGGCAGCAAAATGGCAATTGCCAAAATTGCGCCCGGTGCACCATACCCCAAGGACACCAGTTTATGCACGCCATTGACCCACCAAAACTTGCTTTGGCGTCGCACATAGGCCAAGAATACGGCCAACACAATGGACACGCCCGCAGCCATTGCACCCAACAAAGAAGAGTGCCATACCCAGCGCAAACTTTTGGCCCAATTGATTTCGGTTTCGATGTCGCCCAGCAAAGCCAATAAAAAGCACACGGGCAGCACAAAGCCTAAAACGAATGGCATGACTGTCAGCAAAAACACCCAAACTGCTTGCCGAGGCTTTAACTTTTTACGTTGCAGTTTTTGCCCTTTGCCAGATTGAGTGTAGTACTGCGCCCTGCCTCGGGCATTGGTTTCGGCACTGATTAAAAACAGCATCAGCCCCATCAACATGACAGCCAGCAGCGCGGCACTTTCGCGGTCACCCAAATTCAACCAAGTTTTAAAAATGGCCGTGGTAAAAGTTTGCACGCCAAAATAGGACAAGGCCCCATATTCAGACAAAGTTTCCATCAACACCAAAGCCAACCCTGCCACCCATGCTGGGCGGGCCACGGGCAAACCCACTCTCAAAAAGGCGCTGGTGGCGCTGTGGCCTAGGGATCGGGCTGCATCCAACATGGACGGGCTGCGCCCTAAAAATGCGGTGCGCGCCATGATGTACACATACGGGTAAAGTACAAAACTCAACACCAACACTGCGCCACCGGTGGAGCGGATTTCCGGAATACGGAAGGATTCACCCATTACACTGCGTGTGAAAGTTGCGATCCAACCCGAGTATTGCAAAGCATCGGTGTAGGCATAAGCAATGACGTATGAGGGCATGGCCATAGGCAGCAGCAATAGCCACTCCAACCATTTGCGCCCAAAGAATTCATGCGATGAAACCCACCATGCGGGCAGCACGCCCATGGTGCTGGTGAGCACAATCACCCCGGCACACACCAAGGCGGTTTGGACCAACAGGTCGGGAAGAATGGTGGTCCATAGGTGCTGTAAATTCTCGGATCCGTTGATCAAACCCAAAGCAGCCATACCCACCAAACACACGAAAGGAAGAAGCAGCAAGAGGCCGAGCAAAATGACGTAAACCCGACTGCGTACACTCATTGTCTGCAAAGTAAAACCTATTCGTGGCAAAATGGAAGTGAGAATGATTCTACTTTAGTTTTGTAATTCAAACAGCGGCTGCAATTCCGCTTGACCTGTTGAGTGAAGTTTCATGAATTCAAATCTGGCCCTTCAAATCAAAGATTTGGATGTGAGGTACCCCGGCACCAACCTCAGTGCGGTGCAGGACATCAGTTTCGAACTGGCCCAAGGTGAGATTGCTTGCCTGTTGGGCCCTTCCGGCTGCGGTAAAACCACCTTGCTGCGCGCAATTGCCGGTTTTTTAAGTCCGCATTTGGGCGAAATTTGCCTCAAAGGCACCACTGCAAGTACGCCGGGGCGGGTGCTAAGCCCAGAAAAACGAAATGTGGGCGTGGTGTTTCAAGACTATGCCCTCTTTCCCCATTTGACAGTCCAAAAAAACATTGAATTTGGCTTGCACAAACAAAGCCCCTTGCAGCGCCATTCCCGAAGCACGGAATTGCTGAAATTGATTGGGCTGAGTGAATTGGCAGGGCGTTACCCGCATGAATTGTCGGGCGGGCAGCAACAGCGTGTTGCACTGGCCCGCGCTTTGGCCCCCAAGCCCACGTTAATTTTGCTGGATGAACCCTTTTCAAACCTGGATGTGGAGCTGAAAGAACGCCTGACCTTTGAGGTGCGGGAAATTCTGAAAGCAGAGAACATGAGCGCCATCTTGGTGACGCATGACCAATATGAAGCATTTAGCATGGCTGACCGCATCGGCGTGATGGACAAAGGCCGTTTGCAACAATGGGGCTCGCCTTACAGTTTGTACCACGAGCCCAACTCGCGCATGGTGGCGGACTTCATTGGCCAGGGTGTGTTTTTACCCGGAATTAAAACCCAAACGGGGATTCACTTCGAGCTGGGTGACGTGTCGGTGCCTGACCGTGAAAGCCCCAGCCTCAGCGAGTTTGATTTGTTGGTCAGGCCGGACGACATCATCCATGACGATGCAAGCGAGTTGCAAGCCAAAGTGGTCAGGAAGTCATTCCGTGGGGCCGACTTTTTGTACACCTTGGAATTGGAGAGCGGGTCCAGAATTATGGCTTTGGTACCTAGCCACCACAACCACGCAATCGGTGAACCGATTGGCATTAAGCTGGAATTGGACCATGTGATTACTTTTGACAGGTCAGGGGCTGGTTCCTAACCTGTACACAGACCATTCGCTGGTGGGGTTTAAACCTTATCGGAATCCACACCAAAATTGCCAGCAGAAGATGCATCATCCGCAGCGCTAGAACTGATTCCAGAGGTGGTGTGTGAGGCCAGTGAGGAAAACAACTCGGAGGCTGTTTCCACATGTTGACTGTCAGAGAAATCGAGTGTCAGTGGGAAAGACTCTGGCGCTGTGAACAGGGCGTCCAACGTGGTTTGGGCCGCATGGGACATTTCCACTGGGCTGCTGTAAACATCTGCAACTGCTGCCAAATCGGCTTGAATGGAGGCGAACAAGTCTTCCAGACCTAGACTGCTGTCCAGGGCTTGGCTTGCGAATTCGATGTCTACACCCATTTCGCCATACAAGTCCTGAGTGGAACTGGCCAAGCTTAGCAAGTGTGCTTGTAGGTCTTGAATGAGGCCAGACAATTCGGTGCTGGACAAATTTCCGTGCAAACCTGAATTGATTTTGGGCAGGCTATCCACCAATTGTTGGCTTAAATCCAGCACGTTGTGACCTCCGTGACTATCTGGCAAAGCAGTGGCTGCCATTAAATGAGCGGAACCTTCGACGAGCAAAGCTTGACCTGACACCAAAAAATCGGGTGATTGAGAGATCAAACTGACGTCGCTGATGCATTGAGTTGAGATGAGGGCATGGTTGCCCAAAAACATTTCAGAGCCGGACTGAAAAGCGGAGATTGAATAGCCACCCACTTCAAATGTAGGGGCGGCTCCGTTTTGCAAAATAGAGATTGAGGACGAGGAATCGATCAACACCCCTTGCACGGTGGGTGCTTGGCTGTTGTGTACTTCGACTCTTAAAGTGTTGTTGTCCATTACTATATCTATCTGAATGATGTTCTATAAATGATTATACGAACATACAGACGGATTAGATTCAGATTTTTGGGAAAAACTGAAGATAATTGACCAGCGCGTCATTTATTGACACGCCGTCAATTTTACTTATTGGGATCCAAAGCTCCCAGCAAACCCGACAATGGGTTGCTGCCAGCGCCAGCATCCGAAGAAATTCCACTTGTGTCGCCGCCGGCCAGTAGATCGCTGCCGTCCGATTCTTGATGAGCACCGAACAGGCCGCCACCGCCAAGCAGTCCACCACCACCCAACAAGCCTCCACCACCATCGCCAGCACCGCCGCCGAGAATCGAATCCACCACCTCAACAATGGGGTCGGTGACTGGGTCTAGCACATCGACAATGGGGTCAAGTATGGGGTCGAGGACCGGATCAACCACCGTTTCAACTACATCGGTGACTGGGTCGAGGATTGGGTCAACCACAGTATCAACCACCGTATCGACTACATCGGTGACTGGGTCGAGGATTGGCTCAACTACGGTATCAACTACAGTGTCCACCACGGGGTCAACCACACCGCCAATTACATCTGTAACTGGGTCAATAATCGGATCGACCACGGTATCAACCACTGTATCCACTACATCGGTTACTGGGTCAACTACACCGCCGATTACATCTGTAACTGGGTCAATGATCGGGTCAATGATCGAGTCAATGATGGGTGGTATGGTCACATCCAAGCCGCCCGTGCTGTTGTCTGTGTCTGAAACGCCGTCGGGCAGTCCGCCGACCAAGCCAAGCACATCATCCAGTGTGGAACCCACGTCCGAAAGTGTTTGACCCAAACTAGAGCTGCTGAAATCAGCCGATCCTCCGGTCAATCCGTTGGTCAATCCGTTGGTCAAACTTTCTGTGCTTTCCAAAATAATAACGCCCAAGTCGGTACCGCCCAGCGAACTCAATTCGTTCACGCTGCTTTGGATGTCTGCAGAAAGGTTGTCCATGTAAGGGTCAAAAGCAGAAGTCAAAGCACTGATCTGCTCGCTTACCATTTGGATGGCGGTCTCCAAGTTTTCTGGAGACCCAGCTGTGGTGCTCAAGTTCTGAATCAAGTCAGCCAACATTTGGCTTTCAGCGGCGGTCAATCCGTTTGAACTCAGCATGGCTTGCAGCTGCTGAAATTCGGGGTTGTCTTGTATCTCTTGTGCTTTGGCCAGCAATTTGTCGGTTGGGGGTAGGTCTTTGATCAGGTCTACTGGCTTTTCTGCCATGCGGGCAGCAGCGGCGTTTACACCCGCCACTGCAGCTGCTTCTTTACCCAAAGCCACTGGCGCTGCAGCGGCTGCCTGGGCCGTCAAGCCCATTGCAGAGCTGGCAGAGGACGCATCGGAAATACCTGCTGACACAGCAGACAAGGCACCCAAACCACCCGGCAAAAAGCCACTCGGTAGCGCGCTATTGACTGGCCCCGCGTTGGTCTGGTTGATTTTTTGTGAATTCGATGTAGGGCTGGAAGCGTCGAACGAAGGGGTTGAGAAATTCTCAGTCACCACGCTTTGAAGAATGCGCATGCCTTCAGAGCCAGGCTGAGTCAAATCTCGCTCTGCGCTCTCTAGGCTTGATTCAATCGAAGTGTTTGTGGTGTTTGTGTCCAAGCTGTCGTTCATGCCAGTTCCATCCCGGTCTAGAAGGCAGACCCCACCAAAATTGGGGATCTAAATTCACCTTCAGTGTGGCACCCCTTGGAACTTGGGCATCAGCCCAAATGAGGGGAAAAATGGCCTCTTTTCCCCTTCATGATCAGCACTTTACTGACAAAAAGCAATACTTTACTCACAAAATTTACTGCACGAATCTTGGATCAAGCCCGGGTGCTGTTTTAAGGCTGGGCCTAACGCCCTGCTCACCACTGGAGACGGCAGGTTTAGGGCCTTGCACGCGGCCTTTTTCCAGCTCCAAACGCTGCGCTGGGGTCAAGGTGAATCGTGAGGCGTCTTGCAGCTCCTTCCTGTCCACGGTGATACCCAGTTTCTCAGCAATTCCAGCATCAGACGGGCTGCTGGCAATGTTCTCTGTTTCCTTCAAGCTGGCCTCAAGCCGAGCACGCTCGCTGTTCTTTGAAAAAAAGCGGGCAAACCAAAGTGCTTCTGAACCGTTGGCTGGCATCATTTGTCCGGTGGCGTGCATCAATCGGAAGCTTGCATCACGGGCATCAAACACCGCATTGACATAGGCAATCAATACGTTGAAGTATTCCACTTGGGCATCCAACATCACGATCACTGTTTCGCGGCCAAAATCACGCAAGCGCTTGCGGTTTTTAAACACCTGCAAGCTATCGCCGTACGCTGTTCTCAGCGTTTTGGCCCTTTCCATGCCGGCAGTCCATTTACCCCACTGGAAGCGGACGCTTTCTTCAGTCCTTAAACGCGCTGCGGCCAATTGCGCCCGGCGTGTTTCAACGGCTGCGGCGGCTTGGTTGACTTTGGCCACCTGCTCGCCACCCGAAAAAGCGCTGTAGGACAAACGCAAGTTCACGGAACTGTCAGAATCCTTGCCTGTAAAAGGGTCGGTTTCACCAAAAAATTGTTGAATACCCACCAAATCAACCGAGGGGTACTGGGCGGCACTTTCCGCATCGTAGTCGTAACGAGATTTGGTGATTTTGGATTCGTTGGAGCGAATTTCTGGATTGGTGAACAGGGCCTTGGCCACCGCATCATCCACGTTTTTGGGCACCATGTCGGTGGTCACTTCCAACTCAGGAATGGAATACCCTTCCGGATAAGCCCCAAAGTATCGGAAGTACGTGGCGCGTGCCTCTTCTTGCTGGCCTTCGTAATTGGCCAGGCGGTCTAGCGTGACGGCGTAACGGGCCTTGGCAAACTGGGCATCTGTAATGCCTGCACCACCCAATTCCACCCGGCGTTGTTCAAGCGCCAAAAGCTCGGCAACCGCGCGTTCAGCCGCACGGGAGGCCTGCACCAATAAACCCATGCGGGATAAATTGCTGTGCGCAAGGAAACTGTCCAGCACCACATCTTGAACGGTTTTGGAAAAATCGCCCTCGGCAATTGTGCCTTGAGTTTCCGCAGACTTCATTTTGGCAGTCAAGCGGCCCGCGGTGAAAAGCGGCTGGCGGACCGTGATGTCGGTGGACTGACGGTTGGTCACGGTGGAGCTGGAGCTTGCGTTTGCACCAATTGAAATTTTGGGGTAAAACGCGGCGCTGGCTGCGTCTTTGGTGTACTGGGCAGCATCCAAATTGATGCGAGAAGTCACAATTTCAGGATTGCTACGCAGCATGTTAATGAAGCGCGCTTTGGTTTGCTCCTCCGACGACAGCACCGCAGCATCCACAGGCCTGATTGACCTTGTGTTTGCTGAACTGCCTACTGAGCTATTTGATGGACTACTTGATGGACTGCTTTTCGAGTTCACACCAAGCGGTGCTCTTTTCTCCACCGTGGCCTGCGCAAAGCCCAGGCTGGGCGCCAATAAAGCGGCGCTTACAGCCAGTGCGATGGTTTTTTTTATACGACTTTCTGGTGAGCCATTTGTTGTCATTTTTTAGCGTCTAATAATTTAAGGTTCGCGGAAGGCTTCTTTCTTCAGCTTCAATACGGGTTTCAAGAGGTACCAAATAAACGGTTGGGAGCCCACATGAATGTCCACCTCGGCAGTCATACCTGGGGAAATTCGCAATGGTGCATCTGGCGTGCCAAAAAAGGACTTGTCAGTTGCAACCACCAAGCGGTAATGGGGGCCAGATTCAGGGGTACCGGGGTCTGTGTCCGCTGCAATTTGCGTGACTTGCCCGGGTAAGGTGCCGTAGCGCAAAAAGTCGTAAGCTGAAATTTTGACGTCCGCGCGCTGGTCTTGAATCACATAACCACGGTCAGAAGGGGCCAGCTGGGTTTCAACAACCAATACCTCATCGACTGGAACCACTTCCATGATGGGTTCACCTTGGCGTACCACGTTACCCACGGCTTGAAGCTTCAAGTTTTTAACCACACCGTCAATCGGGGAGCGAATCACCGCGCGGTCGGTTTGCTCAGTGGCTCGGCTTAACTCGTCTTTCAAACTGGCAAGGGAACGCTCAACCGTGGTTAGTTCGTCTGCAGCGCGGCGCTTGAATTTACCCACCTCTTCAGTACGTTTGGCCCGGCGTTCATCCACGCCACCTGATGCACCATTGATGGATTCACGCACGGCGCTTGTTTCAGCCACCAGCGAGTCGTATTCGCGCTTTTTATTCAAATATTCGAGTTGTGACACCAAGCGCTCGCGCACCAGTTCACGGGTAATTTCCAATTCACGCAAAGAAGTGGATGTACGCTGTTCCAAGCCCACCAATTTGGCAGCAAGCTCGCCCACCTTGGCTTTGTTGGTGGTCATCTGGCTTTCGTTAACAGCCAGCACACCTTCCAATTCGGCATAGCGGGCGTTTAGCGTGGCGCTTTCTGTCCTTAACAACTCAGGGAATTTTTTGGACAGCTCTGCGTCCCACAAAGGCTTCTGTCCAGAAGCCTCGGCCAAAAGCCGCGCACGTGACATTTCCAGGGCTGCGGTGCGGCTGCGCAATTCATTGATGTTGATACCGGACGTGGCCAAATCCAGCTCGACCAACACGTCATTTTGTTTAACGATGGTGCCTTCTTGTACTGCCAGATTTTTAACAATACCGCCTTCCAAGTGCTGAATAGACTTTACTTTGCTGGAGGGCACCACCTTGCCCGGCGCGGTGATCACTTGGTCCACTCGGATAAACAGCGAAGCAAACAAAGACAAGGCAATAAAACCCAGTGCAACGCGGCTTTTTAAGTCAAAACCACCGCCAGCTGGGCGGTACAGCGTCGGCAAACCCAGCACCTGCTCTTGCTCCTTTCTAATAGGGGCAACCGCATTGCTGTTCAGCGTAGGTTCAGTCTTCGTTAGCTCTGACTTTGACATTTCTAACTCTCTATCAATTTAAGCTTGCGCTGCTTTGCCGCCTTCATCGCTGGAGGCATTTTGGGTGGCAGTGGCTGCAGGCGTTGCAGGTATGGCGCGGCGCGCTTGTTCCGTCCCAGTGGCTGCAACCCCGGTGGTGCCGGTTGCAGCAGCGGGCTGAACCGCAGGCTGTGCCGCCGCTGCAGTTTGTGCAGGCGCAACAGCAGTTGCAGGTTTAGGCACATTGATGCCGTACAGCAGCTTCAACATTTCAGGTGTAGAGCCCACATGCAGCTTGGATTCCTTGTCCAGGTAGATGATTTTTTCGGAAATAGACATCAACCGCACTGAATGAGTCACCATGATGATGGTTTTGGCCTGAGCCAAGCTCTTGAACACCGCCATCAAATGGGTTTCAGTCGCAAAGTCCAAATCGTTGGTAGGCTCATCCATCAGCAACACTGGTGCATCCGACAAAAAAGCCTGCGTGATGGCAACCCTGCGGCGTTGACCACCCGACAAACGGTTACCGCCCTCGCCCACTTCGGTCATGTAACCGTCGGGCAATTTGGCGATGAAATCATGCGCGCCTGACCGCTTCGCAGCCATGATGATTTGTTCATCAGAGGCATCAGGGTTGGAGCGACGCAGGTTTTCTACAATCGTGCCTTCAAACAACTGGGAGGTCTGTGGCAAAAAGCTGATCCAGCGCGAAAGCTCTTGGCGGGAAAACTGAGACAAATCATATTCATCCAGCAACACCCGTCCGTTTTGGGGCTGATACAAGCCGCGAAGAATTTTCAACAAGGTGGATTTACCTGCCCCGTTGTCCCCGGCTACACCGTAAATTCCACGGGGGCCGATTTGGGCTGACACACCTTTCAGCACCGCTTTTTGGGCGCCTACGTGTTGGTAAACCACATTTTCAAGTCGCAAAGCGCCTGCGGGCATGGGCAAATCCAGCCCTGTGGTTTGCTTTTCTTCTTCAGAATCAAAAACCTGGTTCAAACGGTCTGTGGCTTCACGGGAATGCGCAATCGACCTCCAATGGCCCGACAATGCGGACAATGGGCCAATCGCCTTGGATGCCAACATATTGGAGGCGATCAAACCACCCACAGTCATCCATTGGTTAATCACCGCAAAGGCACCCACCGCTGTAATACCGATGTTCACAGCCAGCATGATGGAAACTGACAACTCGCGTTGGTCTTCCATCTCACCGTTTTTCTGGAACGATTCCTGCACCCAAGAGTTATAACTGCCAACCCATGCGCGTTTGGCTGAATCGTCTTGAACCAAAGCCTTAATGGCCTCGCGCCCACGGCACACCTCAGCCAGCACTTCATCTCGACGGCGTGCCCGGGTAAATTCTTCTACTCTGCGCTTACGAAACTCGCCAGAGCTGTACCAAGACAAAGTGGCCAAACACAACAATCCCACTAAAACAACCGGCAATACAGGCAAGGCCAGCGCTGCAATCAGCACCAAGGCAAGTATGGCAAAGGGTAGGTCAAGCAGCGTCATGGCAACCGCACCGCTCCACACCACGCGAACCGTGTCCACATCTTTGAACAAGGCATACCAACGGGCGGTGGACTTTGCTTCCAATTCACGCAGGGGGATGGACAAAACTTTGTTCATCAAACGGCTGGCAATTTCGCCATCAATACGCACTGCAGCAACACGCAGCACACGAGCTCGGAAGGAGCGTAAAATCAAATCTGCCGCCAGCAAAATGCCCATGCCAATCAGCAGCGCAGTCAGGGTGTTCAACCCCGAGCGATAAATAACCCGGTCATAGACTTGCAGGGAGAAAATCGCGGGAAACAAGCCCACCAAATTCACAAACACAGAAAGCAAAGCCGCCCGTTTGAGGAATGGAAAAGCGCCACGGATCACATACTTGACCGTCTGCCCCTCTTCCTTGGATTCCCCATTGACTACATTTTCTTCACTCGGCTTGAGGCCGAAGTTCCAAAATGATTCCAACCTTTCTTTGAATAAATACCGAACACCCATACAAATTCCTTACGCGAAGCCGGCTTGGCTCGCCTGTCTGGCCTGTTGAACTTTCAAGCGCTCTAAAAGCACCAGATAGGACGCAATCAATCTTGCTACCGCAGGGCGCATGGCTGCCAACTGCTCTTTGGACAATTTTCTTAAAGGATTTAAAGCACCCGCCTGCTGGGTTGACTCACTGCCTACCGCTTCGCAAACCCGCTCAAACACACGGGCCAAAGCATCATCAATTTCCGTCTCTGACATGCTTGCGCAAAAGGCAGACTGCCCGGGTTGCACCAAGGTCAAACGTTCTTGCCACTGCAGCACCAGTTGCGACAATTCCCGGTCGCGCTTCAACTCGGCTTCAAAAGCCACCTTTTCAGCACCCCGCATCACGCCCAAGGCGTAATCCGCAGCCAGCCAGTTTTTTTCATCTTGAGTCATATCTGCTCCTAGGCCATGTATCCAGTCGCCTTGCTGTCAGCCCGGTACGCTTCGGCGCGCCCCCTCAAGGCCTTCTCAAGTTCAGACTCATGTTCGTCGTACACCACTTTCAATTCCATCAAACCGCGGCGTGCCCAAGTTTTTACCGTGCCCAGTGGCACGCACAAGTGGTCAGCAATTTCCGCATGACTCATGCCATGGTTGTAGGCAAGAGTCAGTACCTGTCGGTATTTCCCTTCTAGCTTTTGAAGGCAAGTTTGCATCACCACCTTCAGCTCGCGGCCGTCGTGGCTGGCCTCTTCAGTGGCTTCGGAGTAATCCTCGACTTCTTCAGTCTCGGCAAATTCCTCAATCGGAATGGATGTGACATTGTTGGACTGCTGTGAGATCAAATCCAAGGCGCGATTTCTCACCACCTGATGCAACCAGGTTTCTGGCGCCGACAGCTTTCCATTGAAGGTGTGAGCGTAGCGCCAAAGTCGAATGTAAGCATCCTGCAACACATCTTGGGCTAGCCCAGGCTCTCGCACAATGCGCAAAGCCACCGCGAACATTTTTCTTGAGGTCAGCTGATACAACTGCTCAAATGCTCGGCGGTCTTTGTTGGCTACCCCTTCGATGAGGGTCGCGAGTTCCGCTTTTAAATTTGCTGTCTCCAAGACTAGCCCGTCCGTTCCCAGTTAGCGAGAGGTGTTTGGTCTTAATGTACGTGGCTTGGGGGATTGCGTATCCTTCGAAAAGGTTGGATTTTCCCGCCTTAACCACTCATTCGAGGGGGATATTGATTTTTTAATACCTCGATAGTGGGACTATTTTTCACCTTATCGGGTGATACTACCAAAAGTTGCAGGTACTGCACAGCACTTGTAATTCAATCATTAAGCTAAATGCTCCTAGTAAATTAGGTGAATCACCTGCATTTCCACCACAGAGATTTTCTTACATCACCTGTGAATCCAGTTTGCAATGCCCCCGGTATAAGTCGGAAAGCTAATAAATTTCACCGAACAAGAGGCGGTACAACAATGAATCCAAGAGCGAACTGGGAAAACCAGTCAAATGCGGGTGGGAACATGGCAAAGATAGAGAAAGGGCTGACGTCGGGCCACACTGGTGCGCGTGAGGAAAAACATTCTTCATTCACACATCAGCGAGCCGTGAGTTTGCAACCTATGTTCGTGACTAACCGCACGACGCTTCGGGAAATTGACGAACACCTTGCCACAGCCGAAACACGTATTGTGGTGGTGACCATTGAACGGGCCAACCCACACGGCGAACAAGTGGTCAAGCACATTGGCAACCGTTATGAAGACGTGCGTATCGTGCTGGTTTGCGAAGGAAGCTCACAAGAAATCCTAGCCCTGTCCTTCAAAGCGGGCGTATGGGCCTGCGTGGGCCGTCAATCCTCGGTGGAAACGCTGCGTGAAGCGATTGACACCGTGGCCACCGGCAACCGTTTTTTGGCCGCAGAATTGTTGAGGTCCAGCGAACCCCGCGTCGACATGGGCCAAGGCAGCACTACCGACGACCGCAATCAAGCCAACTTGTTGAACAACCGGGAAGAAGGCACCCAACTGACACGCCGTGAACGCCAAGTGCTGAGCCTGATTGCCCAAGGCCGCCCACGCCGCGAAATAGCTGAATTGCTGAAAGTTTCACCCCGCACCATCGACGCCTACCGCGCCCGTTTGCTGCAAAAGCTAAGCCTTGACTCCAGTGTTCAATTGGTTAAATATGCAATATCGACCGGGTTGACTGCATAGTGTCGATGCAAGCAAACCGCTACCGAATGCGACAACAATAAATACATATTTACTTCGCTATTTGGCCTTGATTAGCCCCGCACTGTCGGGGCTTTTTCATGGCCGTGGCATTTGCCCCTACAATACTGGCAACGTGACAGTTATGTCGGCTTATTGACACTGCTAACCTTATAGCCACCCAACCCACAACACCATTTTATGAACAGAAAAGCACTCGTACTCTTTTCCGGCGGGCAAGACAGCACAGTTTGCCTGGCTTGGGCACTCCAACATTTTGAGCATGTGGAAACAATTGGCTTTGACTACGGCCAACGCCACCGTGTGGAATTGGACTGCAGGCAGCGTATTGTGGATGGCATCAAAGCGGCCTTTCCCCAGTGGGCGCACAAACTGGGGGAAGACCGGGTCATCGATTTGGGCTGGCTGGGCCAAATTTCTGACTGCGCTCTGACTGAAGAGCGCGAAATTGAACTCATGGAAAACGGCCTGCCCAACACCTTTGTGCCGGGCCGCAATTTGGTGTTTTTCATGATTTCCTCTGCCGTGGCCTACCGACGCGGGTTGTCCACACTGGTGGGCGGCATGTGCCAAACCGATTATTCAGGCTATCCAGACTGCCGCGAGGACGCCCTCAAGGCCCTTCAAGTGGCCACCAATATTGGCATGGCCAGCAACTTTCGGTTTGAATTGCCTTTGATGTGGATCGACAAATCAGAAACATTCAAACTGGCAGAACAACTGGGCGGTGAACCCCTGCTCGACATTGTGAATAAACTCACCCACACCTGCTACTTTGGCGACCACACCACAGTCAACGACTGGGGCTACGGATGCGGTAAGTGCCCAGCATGTGAACTTCGCAAAGCGGGTTGGGAAAAATTTAAAGCGAACGCTTAAGGCAGGAAACTTAACGCAGGAAACTGTGCTTAATTAAATCAAATAGTTAGCAGTTTTTTTCAACCAAAGAGCGCAGACAAACAGGGGCTCGTAGAGTGATAAGCCATACATTGATGCAAACTTATTCAAATTATTTTCAAAATAACTTTGACATCTGGTAAAAATTGGCTATAATTTCGTTCTCTTAGCGAGGCGCACCAAACAAATCGCTAAAAACGCGGGAGTAGCTCAGCTGGTAGAGCGCAACCTTGCCAAGGTTGAGGTCGCGAGTTCGAACCTCGTCTCCCGCTCCAAATTCCGAAAAAGGGGAAGTTCAGCTTCCCCTTTTTTAATTGTAAAAAAACCTGAATCTCCTGCGATTCAGACACCCTTGGCGGGGTGGCAGAGTGGTCATGCAGCGGACTGCAACTCCGTGTACGCCGGTTCGATTCCGACCCCCGCCTCCAGTTTTTAGCTAAGGTTAAACTTAGCGGGAATAGCTCAGTTGGTAGAGCGATACCTTGCCAAGGTATAGGTCGTGAGTTCGAGCCTCATTTCCCGCTCCAAATCTAAAAAAAGGGGAAGCGTTCGCTTCCCCTTTTTTTACGTCTACAGCTTTTCAGACTCATTCCACAAACAGAGCAAACAGACGCCAAAATTTGTCCTATAATCACGCCTGTGTTGCCCGGGTGGTGAAATTGGTAGACACAGCAGACTTAAAATCTGCCGCTTACCTGGATAAGGGGCGTACCGGTTCGATTCCGGTCCCGGGCACCACAACTGGCACAGTCCGCGCTCACAATCATCGCGTACAATATCGGTTCTCTACACGATTAGACTGTGCACCAATGACTGCCGCTGCAAGCCACAACAAAACCCCACGCCGTATCCTTGTCACTTCCGCCCTGCCCTACGCGAACGGAGCCATCCACCTTGGCCATCTGGTTGAATACATCCAGACCGACATTTGGGTGCGCTTCCAAAAAATGCAAAGCAATGAGGTTTACTACGTTTGCGCGGACGACACACACGGCACCCCCGTTATGTTACGGGCACAGTCGGAAGGCATCAGCCCCGAAGCATTGATTGAACGCGTCAGCCAAGAACATCAACGCGACTTTGCAAGCTTCTTGGTCAACTTTGACAATTACTACTCCACCAATGCGCCCGAGAACAAAGCCTACTGCGAACAAATCTACAAAGAACTGCGCAATCAAGGCTTGATTCAAACCAAATCCGTCGAGCAGTTTTACGACCCAGTCAAGGAAATGTTCCTTCCCGACCGCTTCATCAAAGGCGAATGCCCCAAGTGCAACGCCAAAGACCAATACGGCGACAGCTGTGAAGTGTGCGGTGCAACCTACAACCCGACTGAACTGAAAAACGCCTACTCCACCGTATCCGGTGCAGCACCCGTGCGCAAAAGCTCAGACCATTACTTTTTCAAGCTGTCAGACCCACGTTGCGAAAACTTTCTGCGTCAATGGACACAGTCTGAAGGCCGCTTACAAGTGGAAGCCAGCCGCAAAATGCAAGAATGGTTGGGCGAAGAAGGCAGTGGCAAACTTGCCGATTGGGACATTTCACGCGATGCACCCTACTTCGGATTCGAAATTCCAGATGCGCCGGGCAAATACTTCTACGTGTGGCTGGATGCACCCGTGGGTTACTTCGCCAGCTTCAAGCAACTGTGCGACCGCATCGGCTTGAATGCAGACGACTTCCTGCGCAAAGACAGCACCGCCGAAATGATTCACTTCATCGGCAAAGACATTTTGTACTTTCACGCCCTGTTCTGGCCCGCCATGCTGGAGTTTTCAAACTTCCGCACCCCCACCAAAGTCAATGCACACGGCTTTTTGACGGTTGATGGGGCCAAGATGAGCAAATCACGCGGCACATTCATCACCGCTGAAAGCTACATCAAACAAGGCATGAACCCCGAGTGGCTGCGCTACTACTTTGCAGCCAAACTGAATGCCAGCACCGAAGACTTGGATTTGAGCTTCACCGACTTCAGCGCACGGGTCAACAGCGACTTGGTGGGTAAATTCATCAACATTGCCAGCCGCAGTGCAGGGTTTTTGGTCAAACAGTTTGAAGGCCGCGTGCTGGACAGCGCCATGCAGCACCCCGTGTTGTTGGAATTGCGCAAGCAAGCGGAAGTGATCGCCGGGCATTACAACGACCGTGAATACGGCAAAGCCATTCGCGAAATCATGGCCTGCGCCGACCACATTAATATTTATGTGGATCAGGAAAAGCCTTGGGAACTGGCCAAAAAGCCCGAGGCCGCCCAGCAATTGCACATTGCATGCTCGGTCTGCCTTGAAGCCTTCCGCGTTCTCAGTTTGTACCTCAAACCAGTGTTGCCACAGTTGGTCGCCAATGCTGAAAACCTCTTGGGCGTGGCCAGCCTAAACTGGGCTGACGTCAACACACCCTTAAGCTCTGCCCAAGCGCTTCAGCCCTTCAAGCACCTGATGCAGCGTGTGGACCAAAAGCAAATTGACGCTTTGATTGAGGCCAACAAGCAAAGTCTTGCGCCTGCAGCATCTTCTGCTCAATCTGCTACTACAGCAACGGCAACAGCAACGGCAACAGCGCTGCCCTCCAAGGGGGCAAAAACCTCGGCCTCTGCAGCCCAAGGTGACGCGGTTTCGCCTTACATCACCATCGATGACTTCGCTAAAATCGACCTGCGCATCGGGCTGGTTCAAGAATGCAAAGCGGTTGAGGGTTCTACCAAACTGCTGCAACTGACGGTAGACCTGGGTGAAGCCAAACCCCGCAATATTTTTTCGGGCATTGCCGCCCACTACAAACCCGAAGAACTGGTCGGGCAAAAGGTGGTGGTGGTTGCAAACCTAGCGCCGCGCAAAATGAAGTTTGGCATTTCTGAAGGCATGGTTTTGTGTGCTGCTGCCGATGATGACAGCGCTTTGGCAGCCCTTAGCGCCCACAGCAAAGCCTTGGCAGGTATGAAAATCAGCTGAGGAAGCGAACTCATTCAGCACACGGAGATGACCACACTGAGATGAACCCCAAATCACAGCACAAAGAATCACCGCTTAAGCTCAAACCTTTCCGGCCTCGAATCATCGACAGCCTGAAAGGGTACAACGGCGGGCGTTTTGTCAAAGATTTGGGTGCCGGGCTTACGGTGGGAGTAGTCGCACTGCCTTTGGCCATGGCATTCGCGATTGCCAGCGGGCTTGAACCTCAAGCAGGGCTTTTCACGGCCATTATTGCAGGCCTCATCATTTCCCTTTTTGGGGGTTCCAGCGTACAAATTGGTGGCCCAGCGGGTGCCTTCATTGTGGTGGTACTGGGTATAGTCAACCAGTACGGCGTACCGACTCTGATTATTTCCACCTTGTTGGCCGGTATTTTGTTGTTCATCATGGGGTGGACAGGCTTGGGCAGCTTGGTTCGGCTAATACCCGTTGGCATCGTCATCGGCTTTACCAACGGCATTGCGGTGCTGATTGCCCTGTCGCAAATCAAAGATTTTCTCGGTCTGGATTTCACCTCCAACAGCACCCATTTTTTTCAAAGAAATTGGGAGCTTGTTCAGGCCCTACCCACCATCAATGTAACCGCCATGCTACTGGCCAGCATTTGCTTGGGGTTTCTGTTTTTATGGCCTAAGTTGTTTGGCAAACTGGCGCAAACACAGCCCCACAACCCATTTCCCAAATTGCTGAGTTCTGTGCCTGGCAGCATCTTGGTGCTGGTGTTCGGCACACTGGCTGCCTACCTTTTAAATCTGGATGTAGAAACCATTGGCAGCCGTTTTGGGGAAATACCCCGCTCCCTGCCCGCATTCACTTTTCCGGTTTTACAGCTAGAAACTGCCCAAAACCTGATTGGCCCCACACTCACCATTGCCTTTCTGTGCGCCATCGAGTCCCTACTCTGCGCTCGGGTGGCTGACGGGCTTACCCATCAAAAACACGACCCCAATCAGGAGTTGATGGCCCAAGGCCTCGCCAACATGGCCTCACCCCTGTTTGGCGGAATGCCTGCAACAGGCACCATTGCCCGCACAGTCACCAATGTACGCTCGGGCGGCAACTCGCCCATTGCCGGGGTGGTTCATGCCCTCATACTGTTGATTGTTATGCTGGCAGCCGCGCCGCTGGCTGAACATATTCCCTTGGCCGTGTTGTCAGCCATCCTTATGTTTGTGGCCTACAACATGGGTGAATGGCGCGAATTCCCCAAACTCAAGCAGTACCACATGGTGTACCGCATCATCATGGTGGCTACATTTTTACTGACCGTGGTTGTGGACCTGACCGTGGCCGTTGAAGTGGGCCTCATTTTGGCTGCCGTTTTCTTTATTTACCGCGTGTCCACGCTGACTGAATTCACCCCAATGGCACTCCAAGCACACGAGGAGGAGCGGGGCATCGTTGCCCGTCACATTTACGGCTCACTGTTTTTCGCAGTGGTGGGTAAAATTGAAAACATGCTGCAAGTGCCTCAAACACCCAAAGTACTGATTCTGGAAATGCATCAAACCATATCCATCGACACCACAGCGCTGGAATGCCTTCAAGAATTGGAGAACGACCTGCGCCTGCGCGGGGGTATTCTGATTTTCGCGGGCCTTAACAAACAGGCTCAATCCCTGTTTGAACGCAGTGGCTTCAAGGCTCAGCTTGAGCCCCATCAAATGCAAGCGGATTTTCATGCTGCCATGGCGCAGGCCATGAGACTGACCACCTCTGCCGAGAAAACCCAACCTATAACCCCCTCGACGCTGTAAAATAGCGGATTAAGCTCAATCAAACTGCGCAAACAACATGAAATACGAATCTGAAGCCATGCAGTTCATTACGCAACTTAAAAATGAACGCCCCTACCTAGAAAAAGAGCAGCAAAAAGGTCGCTCCTTGTTGTGGGATAAACAGTTGGACAGAAGCCTCCAACAAGGCTTTGAAGACAGCAAAGTGGCACAAAAGCCTTACGTCTATCAATCCGAATAAAATTCACACTGGCCAGCACGCGTGAGCGCATCACTCGAAGCAGACGTCAAGGAAAGTACGGGCAAAGACTCCACGCCCGACACACTTGACGGCATTGCATTGGCGCGCCTGTACGGCGAACCGCTGTTCAGCGTCCCCAGCGACTTGTACATTCCACCCGATGCGCTGGAAATTTTTCTAGAAGCCTTCGAAGGCCCGCTGGATTTATTGCTCTACCTCATCCGTAAGCAAAACTTCAATATTCTCGACATTCCCATGGCTGACCTTACCCGTCAATACTTGGCGTATGTGGATGAAATTCGCCTTCATAACTTGGAATTGGCCGCCGACTATTTGCTGATGGCCGCCATGCTGATCGAAATCAAGTCCCGCATGCTGTTGCCTGTAATTGCCAAAGAAGGCGATGGCGAAGCCGAAGACCCGCGTGCCGAGTTAGCACGTCGACTGATTGAATACGAACAGATGAAGCTGGCTGCACAAGAGTTGGACAAGCAACCCTTGGTAGGGCGTGACATTTGGATTGCCCATGCGTTTCACGACCCGATGTCGGTTCTGCCGCTACCGGAGGTAAGCCCTCAGGATTTGCAAGAAGCTTGGCGGGCTTTGCTTAAACGCGCACACTTGGTGCAAAACCACACCATTGCCCGCGAAGAATTGTCGGTGCGCGAGCACATGACCATTATTCTGCGCAAACTTCAAACTCAAAAGTTTGTGGAGTTTTTTGACATGTTTGACCCTTCCCGTGGCGTGCCCGTCATGGTGGTGCACTTCATTGCCATGCTTGAGCTTACGCGGGAAGGCCTAGTCAAAATAACCCAAGCCGACGCGTATGCACCTATCTACGTGCGCTTGGGTTATGAAAGCTCGGATGACTCCTTCAATAACTCACCTGACGAATCATCCGCTTATTTGGCTTAACCCAAATCGGCTTAACCAAAAAAGTCCTTCACTTTGTCCATCCAGCCTTTCGCGCGCGGTGAATGCTTGTCACCATCCGCGACGCACGAGCTGTCAAACTCCTTGAGCAGGTCTTTTTGGCGTTCAGACAACTTCACAGGCGTTTCAACCACGATGTGGCAGAACAAGTCGCCGGGGTAACTGGCACGCACACCTTTAATACCCTTTGCACGCAAACGGAAAGTTTTACCGGTTTGAGTACCCTCTGGAATGTCAAAGCTGGCTTTTCCACCCAAGGTAGGCACTTCAATGGTGCCGCCCAAAGCAGCCCGGGCGAACGAAATTGGCATCTCGCAATGCAAATCGTCACCATCACGTTGGAAGACCGCATGCTCTTTCAAGTGAACTTCAACGAATAAATCACCCGCTGGTCCACCGTTGGTACCGGGCTCACCTTTGCCGCCCAAGCGGATGCGCATGCCGTCATCAATACCGGCGGGTATACGCACTTCCAAAGTTTTGGTGGTTTTCTTGCGGCCCATGCCTTCACAGTCGTGGCAGGGGTGGGCAATCATCTTGCCTGAGCCATGGCATTTCGGGCAGGTTTGCTGCACACTGAAAAACCCTTGAGTCATGCGCACGGCACCTTGGCCACCGCAAGTGGAACAAGTTTCAGGCTTGGTACCCGCTTTGGCGCCAGAGCCATTGCAAGTGCCACAGTTGTCCCACACGGGCACACGGATTTGGGTTTCAAACCCATTGGCCGCCTGCTCTAAGGTCAATTCCATGTTGTACTTCAGGTCTGCACCGCGGAAGGCGGCCGAACGGCCACCGCCGCCGCCACCTGCACGACCACCAAAAATATCACCAAAAATGTCGCCAAAGGCTTCAGAAAAATCTGAGAAACCACCCGCGCCAGCACCACCGCCGCCGCCCATATTGGGGTCAACTCCTGCATGGCCATAGCGGTCGTATGCTGAACGCTTTTGCGCATTGGTCAGCATCTCGTAGGCCTCTTTGACCTCTTTGAATTTGGCCTCAGCATCTGCATTGCCGGGGTTGCGGTCTGGGTGATACTTCATGGCCAACTTTCGGTAAGCCTTTTTCAGCTCCTCGTCAGTGGCATTTTTTTGAACACCCAGAATCTCGTAAAAGTCTCGTTTTGCCATATTTTTCTCTATCGCTAGGGCACTCAGTGGCACTTAAGCCTTTATGCAAAAAAGGGCGCGACTCAGATAAGTCAGCCACCCCTTTCATTCGGTGAATCAGACTGGCTGATCCCTAAGGCCGGGGCAATGCCCCGAGCCAACCGGATTTACTTGTCTTTCACTTCTTTGAACTCTGCATCCACTACATCGTCCACATCGGCCTTGGAAGAACCGCCAGACGATGCTTGTGAAGGCTGTTCAGCCTGAGCACCTGCTGCCGCGCCCGCCGCAGCTTGTTCGGCTTGCATGTCAGCGTACATCTTTTCACCCAACTTTTGCGCAGCTGTAGCCAACGCCTCAGTTTTGGAATCAATGATGGCTTTGTCTTCGCCTTTTGCAGCGTCTTCCAACTCTTTGCATGCGGCTTCGATCTTCTCGTTCTCGCCTGCATCCAGCTTGTCGCCGTATTCTTTCAGTGACTTGCGTGTGCTGTGGACCAAAGCTTCAGCCTGGTTCTTGGCTTCTGCCAACTCGCGACGCTTGGCGTCCTCTACCGCATTGGCTTCAGCGTCTTTTACCATTTTTTCAATCTCAGCATCACTCAAACCAGAATTGGCCTTGATGGTGATTTTGTTCTCTTTGCCGGTGCCCTTGTCACGAGCGGACACATGCAAAATACCGTTGGCATCAATGTCAAACGTCACTTCAATTTGTGGCACGCCACGTGGTGAGGGTGGAATTCCTTCCAGATTGAATTCGCCCAAGCCTTTGTTGTCTTGCGCCATTTGACGCTCACCCTGATAAACCTTGATGGTTACAGCAGGTTGATTGTCTTCAGCGGTTGAGAAAGTCTGGCTAAACTTGGTTGGGATGGTCGTGTTTTTCTCGATCATCTTGGTCATCACGCCGCCCATGGTTTCAATACCCATAGACAAAGGTGTTACGTCCAGCAACAACACGTCTTTGCGGTCGCCTGACAACACAGAGCCCTGAATTGCTGCACCAGCGGCCACCGCTTCGTCAGGGTTCACGTCTTTACGTGGGTCCTTGCCGAAGAAGGCTTTCACAGCATCTTGCACCTTGGGCATGCGGGTCATACCGCCTACCAAAATCACATCATCAATGTCAGAGGGGGAAACACCCGCGTCTTTCATCGCTTTTTTGCAAGGCTCAATGGTGCGCTCAATCAGGTCTTCAACCAAGCTTTCCAACTTGGAACGAGTCAGCTTGGTGGTCAAGTGCACAGGTGCACCGTTGGCCATCGCAATGTAGGGCTCGTTCAATTCAGTTTGTGTGGAAGAGGACAATTCAATCTTTGCGCGCTCTGCCGCTGCCTTAATACGCTGCAAAGCGATTGGGTCACGGGACAAATCTACACCGTTGATTTTCTTGAACTCGTCGATAATGTGGTCGATGATGCGTTGGTCAAAGTCTTCACCACCCAAGAAAGTATCGCCGTTGGTGGAGAGCACTTCAAACTGCTTCTCGCCATCGATGTCTGCGATTTCAATGATGGACACGTCGAATGTACCGCCGCCCAAGTCATACACAGCAACCTTGCGGTCACCCTTCTCTTTCTTGTCCATACCAAAGGCCAAAGCAGCTGCTGTTGGCTCGTTGATAATACGCAGCACTTCCAAACCGGCAATTTTGCCTGCGTCTTTGGTGGCTTGACGCTGGCTGTCGTTGAAGTAAGCAGGCACGGTAATCACGGCCTGTGTCACTTCTTCGCCCAAATAATCTTCAGCGGTTTTCTTCATTTTGCGAAGCACTTCAGCAGACACCTGCTGAGGGGCCAGCTTCTGGTCACGCACGCCTACCCATGCATCGCCATTGTCGGCTTTCACAATTTGGAAAGGCATCATGCTGATGTCTTTCTGCACTTCGTCATCGCCAAACTTACGGCCGATCAAGCGCTTAACCGCATACAGCGTGTTTTTAGGGTTGGTAACTGCCTGACGTTTTGCCGGTGCACCCACCAAGATTTCGCCGTCTTCCATGTAAGCGATAATCGAGGGCGTGGTACGCGCGCCTTCAGAGTTCTCAATCACTTTGGTAACGCCACCTTCCATGATGCACACGCAAGAGTTGGTTGTACCCAAGTCAATGCCAATTACTTTTCCCATTTCAATCTCCGTTTATTCGGTAATTTCTTTCAATGTTCTGGATATAGGGCTGAAATCTTTTGTTTCAAGCCAGAAATTCAAGTTTATTGAAGTCAAATTTATTGAGCCACCGCCACCAAGGCAGGACGCAACACGCGCTCGCTAATCAAATACCCTTTTTGCAGCACCATCACCACATGGTTGGCGGGCACAGGGGGCTCCACTGAGTTACCGGGCACCATGGACACTGCCTGATGCTTGTTGGGGTCAAACTTTTCGCCCACCGGGTTGATGATTTGAATTTTGCCTTTCTCAAAAGCAGTATCCAACTGGCGCATGGTGGCAGAAACACCTTCTTTGATTGTTTCCAAAGTTTGGTCTGGAACATTCAAAGCGGCTTCCATGCTGTCGCGCACGGGCACCAAGGCCTCAGCAAAAGACTCAATTGCAAACTTGTGTGCCTTGGCCACCTCTTCCACATTGCGGCGGCGGGTGTTTTCCAAGTCGGCGGCCATGCGCAACAAGGCTTCACGGTTTTTGTCGGCATCCGCACGGGCAGATTCCAAAGCCACGTTCAGCTGTTGAATGATTTGGTCGGGAGTCAAAGGCGCTTCAGGCGCAGCACTTTCAGCGGCTGCATGTTGATGGTCGCCTTGTTGGGCCATCCCCTCGTTTTGCACCTGTTCGTACTTGGCCGTATTTTGGGCCTGCGCATCTGGATTTTGGCTTCCAGTGGGCTCTGACATGCTGAATTCCTCCGATTGGGTATAACAAAGGGGCTTAAACTTTTCGGCTTAAGCCCTCGCAATCCCATACAAATCGGGACGGCCTTGTGCATTTCAAGGCCTAGGAAGAATTATTTTTCAGCGCCCAAAGCCAAGGCCATTTGGCGGCTTTTGTCCAGCTCCGAGGCCTGTGCAGCAATGTAACCGCCATCAACCGGCCAACCCTGCAGGTGCTGCATGGCAATTTCAGTCACCATGGCGCGGGCCAAGTCAGAGTCATTCAAGCATGGAATGTAATGGAAGTCTCCGCCCCCCGCATGCTGAAAATCTTCCCGGCCTTCCTGGTTGATTTCCTCCAGCGTTTCAAGGCAATCAGCCATAAAACCGGGGCACATTAAATCAATACGCTTGACGCCTTTTTGGCCCAAAGCCTTCAGGGTTTGGTCGGTGTAGGGTTCCAGCCATTTGGCCTTGCCAAAGCGGGATTGGAAGGTCACTTTGAATTGTTCTTTACTCAAGCCCAAGGCCTCGGCCAAAAGCCGCCCGGTTTTGTAGCATTCACAGTGGTAGGGGTCGCCTTTTTTCAAGGTCATTTCAGGTACGCCGTGAAAACTCATCACCAACATATCGCCTCGGTCAAAATCGGGGCGGCCATTGGCCTGCCAGTGCCTGCGCACTGATTCTGCCAGTGCATAAATGTAGGCGGGGTGGTCGTGGTAATGCTTCACAAAACGCAGTTCAGGCAAATTACGCACGGGTTTGGCCCACTCAAACACCGCATCCATCGCAGAGGCAGTGGTGGCAGCCGCATATTGCGGGTACATCGGCAAAACCAAAATACGGTCATAGCCCGAGGCGCGCAAACTATCCATGCGGGAATGCACGCTGGGGTTGCCATAACGCATGGCCACTTCCACATGGACATCCATGTTTCGGGCCTTAAAACCCTCGGACAGCATGCGGCCCTGCCTGACAGTGAAGGCCAACAGGGGCGAACCCTCGGGCGTCCACACAGTTGCATATTTGGCAGCCGACTTTTTGGGGCGCACCTGCAAAATAATCAGGTTTAAAATCAACCACCAAATCAACTTTGGAATTTCCACCACGCGGGGGTCAGACAAAAACTGCTTGAGGTAACGACGAAGGGACGGCGCGTCGGCGTTGTCTGGGGTACCCAAATTGACCATCAAAACTGCAGTTTTTTGAGGGGTGCCGTGATTAAAAGGAGCTTCAGTACGCATACAGCCTTACTTGGATTTGGAGAGGGAAATGAAAGTAGCTCAGTATATCGATCTCAGACCGGGTCAGACAAAGCAGATGACACTAACTTGGCGGTGATGTCCACGATTGGAATCAACTTTTCATAAGCCATTCGAGTGGGACCAATCACACCCAAGGTACCCACTATGTTTCCATTGATGCCATAGGGCGCTGAAATCACACTCATCTCGCGCATGGGCACAAGGCTTGAGTCTCCACCAATAAAAATCTGGACCCCTTGGGCACTGTTGGACGACTCCAGCAAATGCAGCAACTCCGTGCGTTGTTCAAACACGCCAAACATTTTCTTCAAACGGTCCATGTCGGTCGCCCAATCGGCGATGTTCAGCAATTTACGCTCGCCAGACACCAACACCGTGTCTGCTTGGTTTTCAGCAGACTCCGCACCCGCATTCACAGCGGCCTCCATCAACCGGCTGATGTCTTTACTGATGGTGCTTAACTCTTCCGACAATCGATACTTGGCTTGGGTAAAACTCATGCCCGAGTAATGTTCATTGAAAAAATTGGCCGCCTCAATCAACTGGGATTGCGGGTAAGGCTTCTCGCAGATCAAAATTCGGTTTTGTACATCCCCGTCCGGGGTCACAATAATCAACAGCACCCGGCGTTCGGACAAACTTAAAAACTCCACCTGCTTAAAAGTGGCCGCTTTTCTGGGGGCGGTAATTACACCGGCGAAACTGGACAGTCCTGATAACAAATCCACAGCTTTTGAAATCACTCGGTTTGGATCATCCTGCTGAATGCCATCGCTGAGTATATGTTCCACATCACTGGAAAGGGGTTTGACGGTCAGCAGTGAGTCCACAAACATGCGATAACCCAGCGGAGTGGGAATGCGCCCTGCCGACGTGTGTGGCGATGTCACCAACCGGAGTTCTTCCAAGTCAGACATCACATTGCGGATGCTGGCGGGGCTCAGATCCAGCGAAGAAAACTTCGAAAGCGCTCGGGAGCCCACTGGCACCCCATCGGCAATGTATCTTTCTACCAAAGTCTTCAGGATTGACCGGGCTCGCTCGTCTAACATCTGCTGCACTTAAAAAATAGGCTACGATTCATACACAACGCACACTTTACGACAGAACCACGGAAAAATCAGTATGCCCCGAAAGCAAGCCGCGTGTATTGCAGTATTTGCAAAGCACAAATCCAAAGCAGACCAGCCCCTTTGGCAAGGCGTGGCAGAGTTGCTCAAAAACGACGGTTTTGAAGTTTTGATTTGTGACTCCGCACTGGCAGACTCCGAGCGGACAAGGCTCAAAGCAATGGCGAACCCCCGCTTCACTTACGCATCCATTGACGAAATCCGCAAAAAAGCAAAATACGCAGTGATTACAGGCGGGGACGGCACCTTTCTGGGCATCGCACGTGAGCTGGCTGGCGCCAACATTCCGCTGTTGGGCATCAACCAAGGTCGCCTTGGGTTTTTGACTGACATCCGTTTTGACGACATCGACCCCACCTTGCTTGAAACGCTGAAAGGCGATGGAGTGCTTGAAAACCGCCAATACTTGGAAGGGCAAGTCATTCGCAATGGGGAGCTTATTTCACACCACATCGCTTTGAATGACATTGTTATCAGCCGAGGTATTGTGGGTGGCATGGTTGATTTGCGTGTGGAGGTGGACGGCCACTTCATGTACGACTTGCGGGCAGATGGCTTGATTATCTCCACCCCCACGGGCTCTACCGCCTACTCCTTATCGGCTGACGGGCCTATTTTGCACCCCAGTTTGGCCGGTTTGGTGATTGTACCCGTGGCTCCGCATGCGCTGACCAATCGCCCAATCGCCCTACCCGACCACTGCACGATTGACGTCACAATCATCGGCGGAAAGCAAACCGCCGTGCACTACGACATGCAAACCAATTGCCGCACCAAACTGGGGGATGACATTCGCATACGCGTTGCGCCCCAACCGATACAATTGCTGCACCCAGCGCGTTATGACTACTTCTCCATGTTGCGGCAAAAGCTGCACTGGAGCACCGCGCCCACACACATTACCCCGCACAACCGAGGATTGAGAGACAGTTCCAATGCTTAGTAGTTTGACCATTCAAGATTTCGTGATTGTTGACCGGCTGGAACTGAGCTTCAACCACGGAATGTCCGTGTTGTCGGGCGAAACCGGCGCGGGCAAATCCATACTGATTGACGCACTTTCACTGTGCTTGGGCGCAAGGGCCGATGCATCCCAAATTCGCGAAGGGTGCGACAGGGCCAATATCATCGCAGTGTTTGAATGCACCGATGCCGCTCGCATGGTGCTTGCCGACCAAGCCATTGATGCAGACGACGAATTGCACCTACGCCGCGCCATTGAGGCCAACGGCAAATCAAAAGCCTATGTAAATGGCGTACCCGTACCCGCGTCCACACTGAAACAATTGGCAGAAACACTGATCGACATACATGGCCAGCATGCCTTTCAAACTTTGGGCAAACCCAACGAGCAATTGCGATTGTTGGATGATTTTGCACAACACCCAGACTTGATCGAACAGGTAGGGACACATTTCAAATTGATGCGAAAGGCCGAGCAGGCGTTTCAAGAAGCGCAGTCAAGCCAACAAGAGAAAGAAGCCCGACTTGAAAACCTACGCTGGAAGCTGGAGTCGCTTGAGCGAATTAACCCCAAGGCGGGGCAATGGGAAACACTGGTGGCCGACCATGAACGCCTAAGCCACGGCGCTGAACTACTTGAAGGCACTCAACACGCGCTCAACACCCTCAGCCAAAACGACGAATGCCTGCTAGACCAATTGGGCCATTTGATTGAAAAGCTGGACAAACTGTCACACAACGACACTCGCTTGGAAGGCATTGTGAAAAACCTCAGCGAAGGTGAAATCCTGCTCAAAGAGGCAGGCTACGACCTAGGCCATTACATCAAACATGCCGACCTAGACCCAGACTCCCTTGAACAGGCTGAGAAGTTGCTGTCCCTGTGGCACGACACTGCGCGCAAGTTGCGTGTCATGCCAGAAACCCTACCCGCTGAACTGGAGGCTGTGGAGCAAGAGCTAAAGCGACTGTCCTCCGATCTGGATTTGGATGGATTGCATCAAGAAGTGCTTAAAACCCGCCAAAAGTACGAAGAAAGCGCCAAGAAACTCAGCGCCTCACGCAAAAAATCGGGCAAGTTGTTGGCAGCAAAAGTCACAGAATCCATGCAAACCTTGAACATGCAAGGCGGCGTATTTGAAATTGGCCTACAAGATGGCGAGCCCAGCACCAAAGGCAGCGATTTGATTGAGTTTTTGGTGGCAGGGCACCCCGGCGTCAAACCACAAGCCATTCAAAAAGTGGCTTCTGGCGGCGAACTTGCCCGCATCAGCCTAGCAATTACCGTCAACACCGTGCAAAGTACGCCAGTACCGACATTGATTTTTGATGAAGTGGACAGCGGCATCGGCGGTGCAGTCGCTGAAACAGTGGGTAAATATTTGCGTCAACTGGCTGGCAACAAGCAGGTGTTGTGCGTCACCCACTTGCCACAGGTGGCCGCACAAGGGCACACCCATTACCAAGTCATCAAACAAATACAGGGTGGCAAAACCAAGTCAGTGATTCAAGCCCTGACCGAAGAAAGTCGGGTCATGGAAGTGGCGCGAATGTTAGGCGGTCAAGCGATTAGCGAAACCACCAAACAAGCCGCACGGGAAATGATTGCGCAGAATTGAGATCTTTTACTGAGAGTGGGGCTGATCAACCCTGGCCTTTGGTTCGTTTGTGCTCACAGTTGACCTTGGTGCAAGACCCATAAAGCGCCAAGGCATGGTCGTGAAGGTCAAACCCACGTGCATGGGCAATGCTTTTTTGACGCGATTCAATTTCCGCATCATGAAATTCTTCCACACGGCCACATTGAATGCACACCAAGTGGTCGTGGTGCTCGCCCTCGTTCAACTCAAACACGGACTTACCGGTCTCAAAGTGCTGTCGCGCCAACAAGCCCGCTTGCTCAAATTGGGTCAGCACCCTGTAAACCGTGGCCAAACCAATGTCCAAGTCCTCCACCAACAGCAGCTTGTATACATCTTCGGCACTCAGGTGACGGTGCTCACCGCTTTGAAAAAGCTCCAGAATTTTCATCCGTGGCAGCGTAGCCTTCAGGCCAATATTTTTAAGATCACTAGCAGTTGTCATAAGTTGGGCTCTTTTGTAAGCCTAAGTGCTGCCAAGTAGCTTATGATATTGGCTTCCAGCGGGACATTATCCCGCAGCACTCAAACAAAGATTTGCAAAACAATGCGTATTCTACGACCGAATTTGCTTTTATGCGTCACCCTTGCGTCCAGTCTGGCTGGCTGTTCAACCATGAACAACTACGTGCCTACATTCATCAAGCCCTACAAGTTTGACATTCAGCAAGGCAACTTTGTGACTAAAGAAGACACGGCCAAACTGAAAATCGGCATGGGCAAAGATGAAGTCCGCTTTATCCTTGGCACCCCACTGCTGAATGATGCCTTCCACGTAGACCGTTGGGATTACGTGTTCAGGCTGCTCAAAGGTGATGGCACAGTGGTTGATTCACGTTACACCGTGCAGTTTAAAGACGACAAACTGGCCATGCATGGCGGCGAAGGCTTGCCCAACAACCAAGCCGATGCAAGCGTGATGGGCAAACGTGACGACCGTACACGCCGCGCCATTGACCCGGTCAGCAAAGAAGCGCCTAGCTCAAAAACAACTACGCCAACCACACCCAGTGCAGTGATCAAAAAGAAGCCTGACACTGAAGCGGTTGGCGGTACGGAAACTGCGCCAGAGTTGAAATAAGCGCACCTTCCTCATTAATCAGGATTTAAAATGACAAACACCATCAAGTTCGCCATTGCTGGCGCCTCGGGCCGCATGGGCCGTACTTTGATCGAATCAGTACTCAGCACCCCAGGATGCGCATTGGCAGGTGCTTTTGACTTGGCGGGGTCCCCTGCGATTGGACGCGATGCTGGCGATTTCATGGGCCAAAACACCGGCGTGATTGTGACCGATTCCATCGAGAGTGCCCTAACCGGCTCCGACGTATTGATCGACTTTACCCGCCCCGAAGGCACCATTCATCACCTTGAAGTGTGCCGTAAGCTGGGTACAAAAATTGTGATTGGCACCACTGGCTTTACGCCACAGCAATTGACCAAACTGGAAGAAGCGTCCAAAACAATCTCGATGGTGTGGTCACCCAACATGGCAGTTGGCGTCAATGCCACATTCAAATTGCTGGAAGTTGCCGCAAAAATACTGTCCGATGGGTATGACATTGAGGTGATTGAAGCCCACCACAACAAAAAAGTCGATGCGCCATCAGGCACAGCCCTGCGCATGGGCGAAGTCATTGCCAAAGAGCTGGGTATCTCCCTCAGCGAAAAAGGGGTATTTGCTCGCGAAGGCATTACCGGCGAACGAGAAAAAGGCACCATCGGATTTGCCACCATTCGTGGCGGCGACATTGTAGGCGACCACACCGTGCTGTTTGCCGGCACAGGTGAACGCATAGAAATCACACACAAATCCTCCAGCCGCAGTACTTATGCTCAAGGGTCTATTCGCGCAGCAAAGTTCATCATGGACAAAAACAACGGCTTGTTCGACATGCAAGATGTTTTGGGACTGAAATCCCTCAAATTTTAAGGTCTTTTTGACAGGTGGATGCAACCATGACAGGCCTGTGGTTTGAGCCAAGTGAAAGGACTCTCACCCCCCCTTCTCCTTCGCGGTCATGGCTTGGTTTTCTTGTGTCACTGGTGGGGCATATTGCCCTTATCAGCGGGCTAATTTGGGCAGGTCTACAATGGGTGCCGGTCACTCCGCCCCAAACCATTGAAGTCATGCTGATGGAATTGCCGGCTGAGCAACCTGAGGTCACTGAGCTACCAACCCCCCAAACCCCACCCCAAACACCACCCCCTCCCAAAGTGCAGGCGCCAAAGGTGCAGCCTCCGCCTGTACTAGCCACGAAAATCATTGAGCCGGCCAAACCTGCACCCATTGTGGAGCAAGCTGCCGACATCAACACAGGTGAGAAAACGCCTCCTCCCGCCGCCAAACCCCTTCCTGCCTTGGCCGTTCAAACGCCTGTTGAACTGCCAAAGAATCAGTCCCCACAGCCTGACACGGCCCGAGAGGTATCACCCGCTAGAGTGGACGCACGTTACGCGAGCAGCAACCCGCGCCCCCAGTACCCCAGCATGGCGCGGCGGCTAGGGCAAGAAGGCACAGTGGTATTGGAGGTGACAGTTTCGACAGAAGGTTTGGCAAAATCCGTTAGGATTCAAGACTCAAGCGGACATGAGCTGCTGGATCAGGCCGCTGTAAATGCCATTTCAAAGTGGAAATTCGTACCCGCCAAACGAGGCGACACCCCAATCGAGCAAAAGTTGAACACACGCTGGACCTACAAGCTGGAAGAATAAGCCTGAGTAATGGGTGAAACTTGAAGCAAGGCGCAATACCTACACCTCACCCGGCCCCAGATTGGTTAAAATGCGAGCTAGAATCATGATGTACAAGAGCCATGATGCAAATCAAGCAGTAATGACGGGAGAGACATGAATGTCTGAGTCTTTAGTTGCGAAACTGGATAATCTTCACGAACGGGTCAGTGTCATTACTCGCTCCTTAGTAGATTCGCGTTTTGCGGAGAAAAAAGCACGGGAGCAAGCCGATGCTTTGTCCAAAGAAAACGAGCGTCTGCGCAAAAAGCTTGAGCAAGCCCAAGGGCAGATCAACCAAATGATTAATCAATGGTTCCCAGAACTTGAACTGAGAACAGAGGAACAACATGGAGACGCTTGATGTCCGAATCATGGGCCGCGAGTTCCGTGTGGCCTGCACTCAAGAAGAAAAGCCGCTGCTATTGCGTGCGGTCAATATTGTCGAAACCAAAATGACTGGCATCCGCGATACAGGTAAAATCGTGGGTGTAGACAAAATCGCTGTGATGGCCGCTTTGCAAATTGCACACGAATCACTCTCGGGAGGCAACCCGGGCCACCCTGCATTGGGCTTGGATATTGAGGCACTTGAGCGTAAGATAGAGTCCATAGAGCAAATGATTAGTGCGGTGGCTCAACCCGAACCCCAAACACTTAAAGCTCAAAATCTGTTTTGAATGAAGCTTTTGTATAGAATTGATTAATCTCTGCTGGTTCATGTTTGCTGGCAAACATTCCGTGAACCAATATCTGTGATCCTGGTTGCGGTAAACCGAGGTCGGTGTGATTCCCTCTTAGTCAGGGAAACCTAAAGACCTCTTAGCTGTGACCACTTTGAACCTTAGGTTCAGGGATCGTGCCAGTGGACTCCAGCAGAGACCCTACACCCAAGCGGTTGAACCTCACAATGGTTCGACCGCTTTTTTTGTCCTAATTTCTGGAATGCGTCATGCCCGATCCAATTTACATCGTCATCCTTTTAATTCTGGGTTGCTTTTCTGGAGTGTTGGCGGGCATGTTGGGCATTGGCGGGGGCATGATTCTTGTGCCATTCCTCACTTTTTTGATGCGTGAGCAAGGCGTACCGGTTGAGTACATTGTGGCCTCCTCGATTGCCACCTCGCTGGCAATTATTTGCTTTACCAGCATATCCAGCGTGCGCGCGCATCACAAAGCGGGTGCGGTACGGTGGGATATTGTCAAAGCGATTGCACCGGGCATTTTGCTGGGCACATTTTTGGGCACCAAAGTGGTGTCGTACCTGCCCACCAAAGAATTGGCGCTGGTGTTTGGCGTGTTTGTGATTTTTTCCGCTTACCAAATGTTTGCAGACAAAAAACCAAAGCCCACACGGCAATTACCTGGCAATGCGGGCAAATTTGCTGCGGGTGGGGTTATTGGATTTTTATCCGCCTTGGTGGGTGCAGGTGGCGGCTTCGTTTCCGTACCTTATATGGTGTGGTGCAATGTGCAGTTGCGAAATGCGGTGGCCACTTCAGCAGCTTTGGGCTTTCCGATTGCCATTTTCTCCAGCATGGGCTACGTGCTTAACGGGCAACACCTACAGGGCATGCCCGCAGGTTCATGGGGTTACATTTACCTGCCTGCGGTGTTGTGCGTTGCTGCTGCCAGCGTTTTTACCGCCCCCACCGGCGCAAGGCTGGCCCACTCACTTCCGGTTAAAAAAGTGAAGCGGGTTTTTGCCTGCTTACTTACCTTTGTGGCCTTGTCCATGATTTACAAAGCCATTACTGGTTTTTAGACATTGTTTCCATCGCGGTAGGGTTTTTGGAAGCCCATACCCACATGATTGCACCACCCACAATCATAGGCACACACAACCATTGGCCCATGGACATACCCAAGGCCAAAGTGCCTAAGAAGCGGTCTGGCTCACGGGCAAATTCCACGATAAAACGGGCCACGCCGTAACCGCCCATAAAGATGGCAGACACCTTGCCGCGCTGGCGAGGCTTCATGGCGAAAATCCACAACACCACCATCAGCACCACGCCTTCCAGTGCCATTTCGTACAGTTGTGACGCATGTCGCGGTATCAAATCACCCGCCTGCGGAAACACCACACCCCATGGCCCGTCTGTAGGGCGGCCCCACAACTCGCCATTGATAAAATTGCCCAAGCGGCCCAGCCCCAAACCAATCGGGATGGTGGGTGCAACAAAATCCATCAGATCCAAAAACTTCCAGCCTTTGCGCAAGCAATAGCCAAAACAAATGGCCAGTACGCCCAAGAAGCCACCATGGAAAGACATTCCGCCTTCCCAAATCGCCAAAATCTCACCGGGGTGATTGAAATAATATTCTGGCTTGTAAAACAACACATAACCCAAACGACCGCCCAAAATAACGCCAATCACCGCCAAGCTCATGAGGTTATCAATGTCGACTTTGGTAATGGCTGGGAACAAGTGTAGGCGACGCTTACCCAAAGTAACAAATGCCAAAAAGCCCAGCAGGTACATCAAGCCATACCAGCGAATAGCCAAAGGCCCAATGGACAAAGCGACCGGGTCAAATTCAGGATGCACAAACATGTGTAATTCCACGTGAAGAGTTGGCCTTATTGTATCCAGTCCGCCCAAGTATCCGGTTGGCATCCGCGCAAATGGCAGCAACAAGCGGATACAACATCAAATCAAGCCCTTGTTGACCCAAACAACCGACAGAAAATGGTAAATTTCAGGGTTAGCCCAATTTTATTCGAGCACCTCCCATGAGCATCAATCGCCGTTCCAAAAACATCACCCAAGGTGTTGCCCGTTCTCCCAACCGCGCCATGTATTTCGCCATGGGCTACAAGGATGAAGATTTCAACAAACCCATGATTGGTGTGGCCAACGGTCACTCCACCATCACACCCTGTAACTCGGGCTTGCAGCCCTTGGCCGATGCAGCAATTGCTGCGGTAAAAGCGGCTGGAGGCAACCCACAGGTGTTTGGTACCCCCACTATTTCGGACGGCATGTCCATGGGTACAGAGGGCATGAAGTTCTCACTGGTGTCCCGTGAGGTGATTGCAGACTGTATCGAAACTGCCGTGCAAGGCCAATGGATGGACGGTTGCTTGGTCATTGGCGGCTGCGACAAAAACATGCCCGGCGGCATGATCGCAATGGCCCGCATGAACGTGCCCAGTATTTATGTGTATGGTGGCACCATCAAACCCGGAAAATACAAAGGCAAAGACCTCACCATCGTGTCCGCTTTTGAGGCAGTGGGTGAATTCACAGCCGGCCGAATGAGCGACGAAGACTTCCAAGGCATCGAGAAAAACGCCTGCCCAAGCTCAGGCTCCTGTGGAGGCATGTACACCGCCAACACCATGAGCTCATCGTTTGAGGCACTGGGCTTGAGCCTGCCCTACTCGTCCACCATGTCCAACATTGACGACGAAAAGCGCGTATCGACCGAAGAGTCAGCCCGCGTGCTGATTGAAGCTGTTAGAAACGACTTAAAGCCACGCGACATCATCACCAAAAAGGCAATAGAAAACGCAGTTGCTGTCATTATGGCCACCGGCGGTTCAACCAACGCGGTACTGCATTTCTTGGCCATTGCCAATGCAGCCGATGTGGAATGGACTTACGACGACTTCGAGCGCGTGCGTCTGCGCACCCCAGTCATTTGTAACCTCAAGCCTTCAGGCCAGTATGTAGCCACCGACCTGCATGAAGCGGGTGGCATTCCCCAAGTGATGAAATTGCTACTGGATGCTGGTTTGCTGCACGGTGACTGCATGACCATCACCGGCAAAACCATTGCAGAAAGCTTGGCGGATATTCCATCGCAGCCTCGCGCCGATCAAAATGTAATTATGCCCATCGACAAAGCCCTGTATGCCCAAGGTCATTTGGCGATTTTGAAAGGCAACTTGGCACCCTTGGGCGCTGTGGCGAAAATCACCGGATTGAAAAACCCAGTTATTACTGGCCCAGCCCGCGTGTTTGATGATGAAAAGTCCGCCATGGATGCAATCTTGGCCGATAAAATCAAGGATGGCGATATTTTGGTGTTGCGCTACCTGGGCCCCAAAGGCGGCCCTGGCATGCCCGAAATGCTGGCCCCTACTTCTGCCATCATCGGCAAAGGTTTGGGCGAGACTGTTGGCTTTATTACCGATGGGCGCTTTTCAGGCGGCACATGGGGCATGGTTGTAGGCCACGTTGCACCTGAAGCTTATGTAGGTGGCCCAATTGCACTGGTTCACGAAGGTGACTCCATTACGATTGATGCGCACGACAAGCTGTTGCAATTGAACGTCAGTGAAGAAGAACTGTCCAAACGCAAAGCAGCTTGGGTCAAGCCTGAGCCACGTTACCGCAGAGGTGTACTGGCCAAGTTTGCAGCGCAAGCCTCTTGTGCAAGCAAGGGCGCGGTGACTGACATTGATTTGGACTTGTAATTTTTACTCAACATTCAAACTAAGTTTTGAAATTAAGCTTTATTGAGGCCACTGATTGAGGGATGGAAAGGAGGTAACACTCCTTACTATTCGTATCATGAAGTGGCACCCAATCATAAAAAAAGACAAGTTAGTTGTAAGGCTTGTCTGCCAAAATGACCAAAGACGCGTTATAGCATCATCGACTTAAAACAAGGTAACAGGAGTTCTACTCATGAAAAAGCAAATCGGTTCCCTAGCACTGTTGGCCATGTTCGCGGCAGCGCCCCTCACAGCCAGTGCTGATGAAGGCCTCGCCAAAAGCAAAGCGTGTTTGGCTTGTCACCAAATTGACAAGAAAGTAGTTGGCCCAGCATTCAAGGATGTATCAGCCAAGTACAAAGGCAACGCTGGTGCTGCTGCAATGTTGGCAACCAAGATTAAAGGTGGCGGCAAAGGTGTTTGGGGCCCAGTCCCAATGCCTGCACAAAACGTGACAGACGAAGAAGCAGCCAAATTGGCCAAATGGGTTTTGGCTTTGTAATTTTCAATAATTATTGATAGTTACTCAGTATCTCAAAATACAAAAGCCCCGGTTTTTCTGTTGAAGAACCGGGGCTTTTTATTGCTTAGGCTTTATTGGCTAAGCATGTTTTTAAAGCCTGTTTACTGAATCGTAGCCACAGGGGTTTTGCCCTTGGGGTTGTAGCTGTTAATGGTAATCGCACCATTCTTGATGTCGCCCTTGTTGTCAAAAGCAATCGGGCCAATAACACCTTTGTGCTGAATCGCAGCCAACTTGGGCAAATACTTCTTGGCATTGGCTGAGCCTGCTTCTTTCATGGCCATACCTAAAGTCATGGTGGCGTCGTACACAAACGGTGCATACACTTGAATGTCGGCATTGAATTGCTTTTTGTATCGGGCTTGGAATGCTGGGCCACCGGGCATCTTGCTCAGTGCCATACCGCCTTCACCACAAAACACATTTTTACCCACATTGTCGCCGCCCAGCTTCATCAACTCGGAGGTACAAATGCCGTCACCGCCCATCAAATTGGCTTTCATACCCAATTGCTTCATTTGTCGAAGCATGGGGCCGGCCTGTGCATCCATGCCGCCGTAAAACACCAAATCAGGATTGGACTTTTTCACAGCTGTCAAAATGGCGTTGAAGTCGGTTGCCTTGTCATTGGTGTACTGGCGCTCAATCACTTTCACACCATTGGCCTCCATTTCTTTGGCAAAAATATCAGCCAAAGGCTGGCCGTAACCTGTGCGGTCATCAATTACCACCACACGCTTGGCTTTCAAATCCTTGGCTGCATATTTGGCCAAGGCAACACCCAACATGCCATCATGCGCAATCACGCGGAATGTGGAATCAAAACCTTGCTGCGTCACTTTGGGGTTGGTGGCTGAGGGCGTAATCATGGGAATGCCGCAATCATTGTAAATGCGGGAGGCTGGGATTGTTGTGCCACTGTTCAAATGGCCAATTACACCATTGACTTTCATGTCGCATAATTTTTGAGCAACAATTGCGCCTGTTTTAGGGTCGGCTGCATCGTCTTCGCCCACCAACTCAAACTTGGCTGTGCCACCGTCGAGTTGAATTTTCATGGCGTTCAAATCGTCAATCGCCATGCGAGCACCAGACTCATTGTCCTTTCCATAATGTGCTTGGGGGCCAGACAAGGGGGCCACATGGCCAATTTTCACCACCACATCGGCGGCTTGGGAAGCGCCTGCAGCACCCATACCGACAAGCATGGCTGCAATTGTATTGAGAGAACTGCGTTGGAACTTCTTGACCATAAACCCTTCTCCAAAAAAAATTAAGACAAACAAAAACCGTGGTTTTACTTTATCACTATTTTTCATATCAACACGGCTTGGTGATTTATCTGACTTCTTTCTGCAATCCTTGCTCCAAATCAAATTTTTCTTGCACTAGACTGAAAGCATCTTGAATCAATAAAGATCAAGGTAAACCACTCCGTAATATTGAATCGGGGCGGGCAGCCCGCGTCTTGCCAACTGGTTATTAAATTCCTTCATGGATATATTTCTTCAGCAAATTATCAATGGCATTGTTCTAGGCAGCATCTATGCGTTGGTTGCTTTGGGCTACACCATGGTTTATGGGGTTTTGGGTCTCATTAATTTTGCCCACGGGGAAGTGCTGATGGTGGGCGCGATGGTCGCTTTCAGTGCCATCACGCTGATATCGGGCGTTAATCCCGACCTACCGGGTTGGCTACTTTTAACCTTGGGTATGTTAGTGGCCATACCCGTGTGCATGGCCGTAAGCTGGGGCATTGAACGCTTGGCTTACCGCCCTTTGAGAAATGCACCGCGCTTGGCACCTCTCATTACTGCCATCGGCGTTTCAATCACCATCCAAACATTGGCCATGCTGATTTGGGGTCGAAACTACTTGATATTCCCAACTACTTTATCGGTCGATCCAATCACCTTGCTGCACTTCGCCCCTTCCGCTGAAGCGGACTATGAGCGAACTGTCACCATCACCCCGATTCAGATTTTGATTGTCATCGGTGCAGCGCTTCTGATGCTAGGGCTGACCTACATGGTCAACAAAACAAGGTTGGGCAAAGCCATGCGGGCCACTTCCGAGAACCCTGACATCGCAAGCCTCATGGGCATCAACCCCAACTTTATTATTTCTGCCACGTTTGTTATTGGTGCAGCCTTGGCCGGGGTGGCTGGTGTCATGGTTGCCGCCAATTATTCAGTCGCGCACTTTTACATGGGCTTTTTGCCAGGATTGAAGGCCTTCACTGCGGCTGTAGTGGGTGGAATTGGCAACGTCTACGGCGCAATGTTGGGCGGCCTTCTGCTTGGCGTGGTGGAAAGCTTAGGCGCTGGCTACCTTGGGCCGCTGACAGGTGGATTCCTAGGCTCCAACTATCAAGATATTTTTGCTTTTGCAGTACTTATTTTAGTGCTGACCCTACGACCCTCCGGCCTGTTGGGTGAAAAAGTATCAGACAGGGCATAAGGTTGAAATGATGCAGTTCAATCCATTCAATGACCCCAAAACCGCCAATTCGAAATCTCGAAAAGTGGCGGGCGTGTTAATGATTGCGATCAGCTTGGCTTTGTTGCCTTGGGTGGCCGCACATTTTGGCAACAGTTGGGTGCGCATTCTCGACATTGCATTGCTTTACGTCATGCTGGCCATGGGCCTTAATATCGTAGTCGGCTTTGCCGGCTTGCTCGACTTGGGTTACATCGCATTTTATGCTGTGGGGGCTTACCTGTATGGCCTATTGGCATCTCCTCACTTAACCGATAATTTTGAATGGATTGCAGCCGCATTTCCCGATGGCTTGCACACATCTGTTTGGCTTATGCTACCGCTGGGCGCTTTGGTTGCAGGCATTTTTGGTGTGTTGTTGGGGGCACCCACACTGAAATTGCGGGGCGATTACCTTGCAATTGTCACGCTGGGGTTTGGTGAGATTATTCGTATTTTTATGAATAACCTCAACGCGCCACTAAACATCACCAACGGCCCACAAGGCATCAACATGATTGAGCCGGTGCATATTGCAGGGGTTCGATTGTCCAAAGGGACTGAAATTTTTGGTTTGGAAATTTCATCTCTTCAGCTTTATTACTACCTGTTTTTGGCGATTACGCTCATCATTATTTTGGTGTGTATGAGGTTGCAAAACAGCCGCTTAGGCCGTGCATGGACAGCCATTCGCGACGATGAAATTGCAGCCAAAGCCATGGGTATCAACACGCGAAACGTCAAGCTATTGGCCTTTGCGCTGGGCGCATCGTTCGGCGGTGTGTCAGGGGCTATGTTTGCAGCATTTCAAGGTTTTGTAAGCCCAGAGTCTTTTGGTTTGATGGAATCCATCATCATCCTGTCCATGGTGGTGTTGGGGGGTATGGGCCACATACCCGGCGTCATTCTGGGAGCTGTGCTGCTGTCTGGCTTTCCGGAGCTGTTGCGGCATGTGGTCACCCCTGTTCAAGAGGCTGTTTTCGGCAAAGTGTTGGTGGACGCTGAAATTCTTCGATCCCTGATTTATGGCCTCAGCATGATTTTAATTATGCTGTACCGCCCCAAAGGCTTGTGGCCTCAGAAAAAGGGGGCGCCGCAGTGAAAGAAACCTTGAATGGAACAATGAAAGAGGATCAATCCTTGAGCCCGGGTTCAACAATGCCAACAGTGCTTTTTTCTGTTCAACACTTGGGTAAAAGATTCGGCGGGCTTGTCGCGATCGACGATGTGTCACTTCAAATCGAGCGAGGCCAAATTTATGGATTGATCGGTCCAAACGGTGCGGGTAAAACCACGTTTTTCAATTTGATGACGGGTTTGTATCAAGCCGACTCTGGCGAATTTGTATTTGACGGGAAGCCCTTCTCCCCGGCCTCCCCACACCAAGTTGCCAAAAAAGGCATTGCACGTACGTTTCAAAACATCCGGCTGTTCTCTTCCATGACTGCGCTTGAAAATGTCAGCGTGGGTTTTGATTGCCATGCCAAATCGGGCGTGCTTAGCACCATATTCCGAACCCCGTCGCAAAAACGCGAGGAAGAGGAAATCAAATCAAAATCACAAGCCATGCTGGACTACGTGGGCATTGGGCGTTATGCCAATGAGCTGGCTACCCATCTGTCGTACGGCGATCAACGGCGGCTTGAAATTGCAAGGGCATTGGCCACTCAACCCAAACTACTGGCATTGGACGAGCCTGCCGCAGGCATGAACGCCACAGAAAAGCTAAGGCTACGCGAGTTGCTGGTGCAAATGCGTGGCGATGGAAAAACCATTTTGCTGATTGAGCACGATGTGAAATTGGTAATGGGTATTTGCGACCAAGTGTCGGTGTTGGATTACGGGAAAATCATCGAACAAGGTACGCCAGCCAAAGTGCAAAAATCCCCAGCCGTTATCGAAGCTTATTTGGGAGGCCTTAACCATGCTTGAAGTGAAAGGGCTTACTGTGAGTTATGGCGGCATTCAAGCGGTGAAGGGTGTTTCATTTGATGTTAGAAAAGGTGAGTTGGTGTGCCTGATTGGTTGCAATGGCGCAGGCAAAACCACCACATTGAAAGCCTTGGCAGGTTTGCTGCCTTTTGAGGCCCATCAACTGAGCTTCCAACCGAACAATTTGGACAATGAAAGTCGTTTGAATTTGATTACACAGCCTGCTCATGAACGGTTGCCCAGCGGTATTGCGCTGGTACCCGAAGGTCGGGGGGTGTTCAAGCGAATGTCGATTGAAGAAAATCTCGAATTGGGTGCTTACCACCAAAGCAACAAAGCGTTAATGAAAGAGGACATGGAAAAGATATACGCCACTTTTCCAAGACTCAAAGAGCGCAGACTGCAAAACGCCGGCACACTCAGCGGCGGAGAGCAACAAATGCTAGCAATAGGACGCGCCTTGATGGGCCGCCCTTCCCTGCTTTTGCTGGACGAACCCAGCATGGGTTTAGCACCCATCATGGTGGAAAAAATATTTGAAGTGATTCAGGCCGTATCCAAATCGGGCACCACCATTTTGTTGGTGGAGCAAAATGCACACATTGCACTGCAAATTGCCGACCGAGGTTATGTCATGGACTCCGGCATGATCGAGTTCGAAGGTAAAGCTGCATCGCTGCTGATCGACCCCCGGGTCCGTGAGGCTTATTTGGGCGACGAATCAGCCATGGACGTAAACGAGTCTGCATAAAACTCATCTTCTGGCAGGCCGCATTTCTCGACGAAGTCTTTTTTTGCGGAATCCACCATCACCGGTGCACCGCAGGCATACACTTGATGCTGGCTTAAATCGGGAAAGTCTTGCATCACGGCATGATGCACAAACCCAGCCCGGCCCTGCCAGTTGCAATCAACAGTTGCCTCTGACAGCACCGGCACAAAAGTCAAATTGTCATGCTCAGCGGCCCATTGCTGAACCAACTCCATCATGTAAATGTCCGACCTCTTTCTGGCCCCCCAATACAGCACAAACTGGCGTTTGAATTGCTTGTGAAAAGCTTGCATCAGTATCGACTTAATGGGTGCAAAACCTGTTCCACTGGCCAGCAGCACCACGGGCTTGTCCGAGTCTTCACGCAAAAAGAAGGTGCCCATTGGCCCTTCAAAGCGAAGAATTTCCCGCACTTTCATTGCGCCAAAAACATGGTCAGTGAACAAACCCCCAGGCATGTGGCGAATATGCAGCTCAAGCCCCTCTTCCTCATAAGGCGCGTTGGCCATGGAATAGCTACGACGCGATCCATCCCTTAACATAAATTCAATGTACTGCCCGGCTTTGAACTGCAACACTTCATTGGCGGGCAACTGCAGCTTTAAAACTGCAACATCCTCAGCAGGTTTGTCGATTGACTGCAAACGGCAAGGCATTTTTTTGACGGGAATATCGCCCAGACCGGAAAGTTCTCGTACCTTGATTTTAACTGGGCCCAATGGTTTGGCGCAGCAGGTCAAAACCTTGCCACGTATGCGCTCCTCTTCCGACATTGCCCTCTGCTGATACGTGCCATAATCCACACTGCCTTCAAGCAAATCAGCCTTGCAGGATCCACATGCCCCGTCTTTGCATCCATAAGGCAACACAATGCCAGCACGCAAAGCGGAGTTGAGCAAGGTTTCCTCAGGCTCACATTCGTAATATTTTTGGCTGGGAAAAACTTCTACGCGGTGATTCATTCAACTATGTTCCGTCAACAACAAACGCCCCAATTCAGCAAAAGGGCCAAAACTCGGCGCTTTCGGCAAACCCGCATCACAATTGCAGGCTGCGGACAGGTGGGGCAAACACTTCCTCAACACTTTGGGCAGGTCTATTTTAACGCCACCTACAGGCCTTCCCCACTCACGGCAGAACGCAAACGGCATTTCCGTGAGTTGGGCGCAAAACCAATCAAAGCAGACGTCCAAAATCGTACAAATTTAAAGAGGCTGGCTGCCTTAGGTGGTCGCATTATCTGGATGGCGCCCCCCCGGTCTGACAAACCTGACCACTCGCTTAAACAAATTCAGTTGTTCTGTAGTTTTCGCAGTCAAATTCACGGCCTTGCCAAACCTCGAATCACCTATGTGTCCACCACCGGGGTGTACGGCAATGTGGATGGGCGCTGGATTGACGAGCTTACCGCCAGAAACGCACAGTCCGACAGGGCCAAACGGCGCATTGCAGACGAAAATCAACTTTTTAACGGCAGTAAGATGGGTTGGGCCGACATTCAAATACTTAGGGCACCGGGAATTTACGGTGTAGACCGCTTGCCGGTGGATCGATTAAAAAGCCGCCAACCCGCCATCGAGGCCAAGGATGATTCTTGGTCCAACCACATTCATGAAGTGGACTTGGGGCGGCTGGCTTTTTGGAGCCAAATCAAAGGCGGAAGTCGAGAAGTCATTAACGCCTGCGATCAAACGCCCATGAGAATGGGCGACTATTTTGATCAAGTTGCAGACGCCTTGGGCTTGGAACGCCCGCCCAGATTGCCCCGCGATAGGGTGCGCGAAGTGGTCAGCCCCATGATGTGGAGCTTTATGCAGGAATCCAGAAAAATCCGGAGCATACGCATGCACCGGATTGGATTTAGGCTGAACTACCCTTCAGTGCAAACCTATTTGGCGCAAAGGGCTCGACTCAAGCAAACATCTTGTCCAAGTTTTTAGTCACTTCGGTTTGAATTTTGCCCTTAAAGGCTTTCAGCATAAAACCCAAGGAAATTTCAATTGCCACCTCTTTTTCTGACACTTGTACGTGACCTTTCACACCCGAGCGATTGAATTTCAAGGTGTTTCCCTGCCATTCGCTGTCCAGCTGGAATTGATCTTTCAACTGATCGGCCAGCTGTTGTGCAACTTTTCTGGCTTCATCTAAAGAAAGGGAGTGTGCTCTGCGCGCTTCAATGTCGGCCATGATTTGTCTCTTTTTTTGATTGGAAAATTACTGTGCCCAGTGTACCGCAAACCACTCAAGAAGCGCCAAACCAATAGGTGTAATCCATTCTGACTGGCGGGCTAAAGTCCAACTCAAAGCCCACTGCCTTTTTTGCAAAACGCTGCTGGCTTTCAATGATTTTTTTAAAAATCGGGCTATTGACCGACTCACGCAGAATGATCTTTTTCCACGCTGCCAGCTGTGCTTTCAAAATTTCCTCCGGCGTACTGAAAAACCGAACGCCCTGTTTGCGGCGCATTTCCTCGTAATCTGTCGAAAAACGGTCCGCTGCCTTCCAGCTCATGTCTGCTGAAGCAGCTTGCAAAGCGTATTTGATCATCGAGCGCAATTCAAAACTTAAACTGTTGAATCGATCTCGATTGAAAATAACCTCAAACACTTCACAGGCTTGATGAAAACTGCGGATCATGCACACATTGGACACACTGGGAAAGCCCAATGCGCGGTCCGAACTGGGGTTGTTGAACTCTGCGGCATCGATCAAACCCTTGTCCAACCAAGCCACAATATCGTGTGCGGGCAAAGCGGTGGTTTGCAATCCCATTTCTTTGAAAACCTCGGCTGCCAACCCAACCGCTCGAAACCTCAGGCCCTGCAAATCTTTGACCTTGTCAATCCGTTGCTTAAACCAGCCCAAAGGCTGGGGTGCAAGCGGGCCGTAGAGAAAACCTTGAATGTTCAGGTTCATGGTTTTTTGCACCAGCTCGTCGTACAAGGCCTGCCCGCCGCCATAGTTCATCCAGGCCAAAAACTGGTTGGCATTCATACCAAAGCTGGGGCCGCTTCCAAACAACGAAAATGCAGCATTGCGGTCGTGCCAGTAAGTAGGCACGCCGTGCCCACCGTCCAATTGACCCTTGTGCACGGCATTTTGAATACCAAAAGACTTCACCAAGCTGTTGGCAGGATACACATCAATTCGAAGTTGCCCGCCAGACATGTCATTGACCTTTTTAGCAAAATCTTGGGCAAATTCATTAAAAATGTCACGAGTGGCCCATGAGCTTTGGAACTTAAACACGATTGGCTTGACTGACGCAACCAATGCAGGTGCTGCCACCGCGCCTGCAGCCTGCGCCGAGCCCACAACGCCAGCACCGCCCACAGTGGCTGCGCCTGCTGCTGTGGCCAGCAACGAGGAACGTAAAAAACCACGCCGCCCTTGGGTACTCATAGGAGGCCCATCATGGGTTTGCCCGTATCAATATCACATGCACCCGGTACGGCCCGTGGGCCCCCAAAACAATGGTTTGTTCAATGTCAGCCGTTCTGGATGGCCCTGACACAAAATTCAAAGCACGCGGCATGGCTCGCCCTTCCACTCGCATGCGTTCAAACACATCTTCCATGGAGTGAACAACTTGTTCGGCTTTAACAATCGCAATGTGAGTTTCGGGCAATAAATGCGTGCTGGCAGGGTCATCTGGCAGGCTGGAAAACACCAATGTACCTGTTTCCGCCAAAGCGTAGGCCACACCGCTGATCCCAAGCAATTCTGAACCGGTGGGTGCGCCAAACTCAATGGACGCCCCAATGGACTCTTTCAGCGCAGACCAATCCAAGCCTGACAAACTGGGCCAAATCGACACTTTTTCAGTCGTGATACCCGATTCATCCAGGTAGCGTCGGCATTCCTGGGCCACCAACGCTTCTGAATCCAAAATGCTGACGGTGCTCAGCATGTCCTTGGCACGGGTCACAAACAAATCCACCACATCGGCGCACGGGTAAGGCTTAGGCCCCCTGTCGTGGCGGGCCATATAAGCCATCGCATTGGCGCGAGCCACATCGGCATGAGAATTGGGCTTAGACTTCAGTGCCCGCACCTTGGACAATATTTCGCTTCGCGCAGCAGAGTCATCCAACTCTCCCTGTTCAGTCATGATGATTCCTTTCAATCATTCGGTGGCCTTGGCGACAATTCGCGGGCAATCAATTTGTAAACTTTTAACATTATAGGAACAGCTTGAACATTTTGACCTTTAGGGTTAGCCCGATGCCGCACCGATGGAACATATAAATGCCTAAATGCGCATGAAGTCACGTTTTGATTAGAACCACATGTCGCACTTCTCAACTTGGTGACAGGGCGTGAATCGTTTAGAATATTGGGTTTACAACATTCCAAACAAACAGCGCCATGACACACGTAGTAACTGAGTCTTGTATCAAATGCAAATACACCGACTGTGTAGATGTTTGCCCTGTGGATTGTTTCCGTGAAGGCCCCAACTTTCTAGTGATCGACCCGGATGAGTGCATCGATTGCGCAGTGTGCATTCCCGAATGCCCAGTCAATGCAATTTATGCTGAAGAAGATGTTCCAGCCGATCAGGTCAAATTCATTCAAATGAACGTTGACTTGGGTAAAAACTGGCCCAGCATTACCCGCATGAAAGAACACCTGCCCGACGCCGACGATTGGAAAGACGTGAAGGACAAGTTGCAGTATCTTGAAAAATGAAAACCCAAGCGATACTCAAATAAGCGACAAATACACGCGGGAAGTGATCACGGGCATTCGCACTTGGGTGCCCGGCAAGCTTTTCTCGTTTACCTGCACCCGGCCCACTGGGTTTCGCTTCACCGCTGGCCAATTTGCGCGGCTTGGCGTCAACAACACACTTCAATTACCCAATGAACTTGACATCGTGTGGCGGGCCTATTCCATGGTTTCCAGCCCCTATGACGAGCATCTGGAGTTTTTCTCGATTGTTGTGCCTGATGGGGCATTTACCACGCACCTAAATCAGCTCAAGGTGGGTGACACCATCTTTGTGGACAAAACCAACTTCGGTTTTCTAACCACTGCACGCTTTGAGTCTGGCAATGACTTATGGCTACTCGGTTCTGGTACTGGCCTTGCCCCATTCATATCAATATTGCATGACCCCGCCACTTGGGAGCAATTCCAAAACATCATCTTGGTCCACAGCGCCCGCACCGCCGAGGAGTTGGTATACCAAGAAACTATCCATGGTTTAAACACCCACCCCATGCTGTTGGAACTGGTGGATAACCTGCCAAATCGCTTCCAATACATACCGGTGGTTACCCGAGAAGTGGTGGCTGGCACGCTTGGCCAACGCATCACCAGCTTGTTGACCGATGGACAGTTGCTTGAAAAAAGTGGCTTAAAATTTAGCCAAGAGGATAGTCGATTCATGATTTGCGGGAATCCCGACATGGTGACGGACATTCGCAACACGCTGAAAACAATGGGTTTTGGCCCCGCACGCCGCAACAAACCTGGCGAAATCGCAGTCGAAAACTACTGGTAAACCCACTTTCATTTCAAATTTGTTGCGTTGCACCAATGATTCAATGATAATCACAAGATACAACGCAATAATTTTGGAGGCGTAATGCTGTATCAGATCTACGAAATGCAACGAGCCATGCTTAACCCACTAACCATATGGGCGGAAGCGAGTTCGAAAATGTACAGCAACCCCTTCAACCCATTGGCCCACACACCACTGTCCAAACGCATTTCCGCGGGCTTCGAGCTGATGTATCGCTTGGGCAAAGACTACGAAAAGCCTCAATTTGGTATCGAAACGGTAGTCAGCGAAGGCCGTGAAGTTTCAATTGTTCAAGAAATTGTAGACTCCAAACCATTTTGCAAGCTTCTGCATTTCCGCAAAATGGTACCTGCCGAAGGTAAACCCCTTTCAGTACAGCCCAAAATATTGGTGGTAGCACCCTTGTCGGGCCACCACTCCACCCTGCTGCGTGACACTGTACGCACCCTACTGCGCGACCATGAAGTGTACGTCACCGACTGGGTTGATGGCCGTATGGTCCCACTCTCAGAAGGTGCATTCCACTTGGACGACTACGTCCACTATGTGATTGAATTCATCCAGTTGTTGGGCCCAGACCTTCATTTGATGTCCGTGTGCCAGCCCACCGTGCCTGTGATGGCAGCAGTGTCTTTGATGGCCTCCAACAACGACCCCAAATTGCCCAAAACCATGACCATGATGGGCGGCCCAATTGACCCGCGCGAAAGCCCGACTGAAGTCAACAAGCTGGCCACCACCAAACCCTACTCTTGGTTTGAAAACAACGTCATTTACTCGGTGCCGCACACCTACCCCGGCTACTTGCGCAAAGTCTACCCAGGCTTTTTGCAACACGTGGGTTTTGTCAGCATGAACCCAGACAAACACGCGCAAAGCCACTATGACTTTTACCTGCACCTGATCGAAGGTGACGGTGAAAGCGCAGAAGCCCACCGCCAGTTTTACGATGAGTACAACGCCGTCTTGGACATGCCAGCCGAATACTATCTGGACACGATTAAAACCGTGTTTCAAGAACACGCACTGCCCCGTGGTGAATGGAAAGTACGCGGCCAATTGGTCAACCCCTCGGACATCAAGAATGTAGCCCTATTCACCATCGAAGGTGAATTGGACGACATTTCAGGAGTGGGCCAAACCCGTGCAGCTCACAAATTGTGCAGTTCCATTCCCGAAGACAAGAAACAGCACTTTGAAGCACCAGAGTGCGGGCATTATGGTATCTTCAGTGGCCGACGTTGGCGTGAAATGATCTATCCCAAGATCACTGAATTTATCAAAGCGAATGCCTGACACCTCAGGAAAAAAAACCTCTCTTATTCGGCAAATTGACAACCTTCTCCCACAAACCCAGTGCAGGCAATGTGGGTTTGAGGGTTGTTTGCCCTATGCGCGCGAATTGGCCGAAGGTCGAGCAGACCTAAACCGCTGTCCGCCTGGCGGCAAGCCCACTGTGCAAGCGCTGTCTGCACTTCTCGGTTTACCTGAAAAACCGGTCAATCCGGAATGCGGCGAAACCATCGAAAGGCACATTGCCGTCATTCAACCCGAACACTGCATTGGCTGCACTTTGTGCATCAAAGCCTGCCCAGTGGATGCAATCATTGGGGCCAACAAAAAGCGCCATGCAGTCATTGCCGAGCTGTGCACTGGCTGTGAGTTGTGTATCCCGCCCTGCCCGGTTGACTGCATCGAGATGGAATTCATTCCCGAATTTGCTGTTTGGTCTAAAACACATGCTGACGAGGCTCGGCAGCGCTTGAATGCACGCAACTTGCGCTTGGTGCGTCAAAAACAAGACACCGAAATTCGCCTTGAAGCCAAAGCCCGAAACAAATTGACCGAAATTGAGCAAGGAACTGCGCAGTTCAAAGATGCGGGGAACCTAGATGCCAAAAAGGCCGTTATTGAAGCCGCCTTGGCCCGTGCCCGTGCGCGCCGCAAAGCAGAAGACCAAAGCCCATGAACAAAGAAAAACGCGCTGAAATTTTTCGCAGATTTGAAGTCGCAAACCCCCACCCCAAAACCGAGCTGGAATACACCACGCCCTTCGAACTGCTGGCCGCCGTGCTACTGAGTGCCCAAGCCACCGACAAAGGCGTGAACCTTGCCACCCGAAAGTTATTCCCCGTGGCCAACACACCGGATGCGATTGCAGCTTTGGGTGTAGAGGGTTTGGAAAACTACATCAAGACCATTGGGCTTTACAAATCCAAGGCCAAACACTTGATTCAAACCTGCGAAATACTGCGGGACAAGTACAACAGCGTTGTACCACAGGACCGAGAAGCGCTTGAAAGTTTGCCCGGCGTGGGCAGAAAAACAGCGAATGTCATTTTGAACACCGCCTTTGGTCAGCTGACCATGGCCGTGGACACCCACATCTTCCGCGTCTCCAACCGCACAGGCATTGCGCCGGGTAAGAACGTGTTGGAAGTGGAAAAGAGGCTATTGAAATTTATACCCACAGAATTCATGCTCAATGCCCACCACTGGTTAATCCTTCATGGACGCTATGTCTGTAAAGCCAGAAAGCCAGACTGCCAACAGTGCAGTATCATTGACCTGTGTGAATTCAAACAGAAAACAATACAATGAGTTATGCAATCTGCGGTCAGGTTTTTGAGCTAGCAAACCTACAAAACGGCCAAGCCCTTGTTGAGCAAACCCTTAAAAGGTCAAAACTACGTCGCCACAGCGACTATGTAAGCCGGGTCATTTTGTTGGCAACAACGCATTTTGCTGACTGTTTGACTGAGCTGGCGCAATGGAGTGTGGGTGCCAGTAACTGCATGAATGTGTGGGGTGGATGTGTAAGCGGGCTGGTCTTCGATGGCAAACTCCACGGAAAAGACCCAGCTTTGCTGGTCATGGTACTGGGTGAGCATTTTGAACCAGGCAAGTCCAACCTCAAGAAAAGCGAGCTGTTAACACTTTGCCTTGCTGATTCTGACCATGGCGATGCGCGTCTATCAGGGTCACCCATGGAACAAACTGGCCCTGCTGTACCTGCCAATGTAATGGGGCTTTTGACCTACGGTGCAAACTACGCACACAACCCCCGAGTTGACAACGGACGCCCTTGTAAAGACACACGCAGCGCAGCGCAATTGAATGCCTGCAAGCTATTGGTGTTGAACTCTGAAGGCTTGGAGTTTTTAACCGAACCCAAAGAAGTGACAGACACCAACGGCCTGTTTTTGCTAAAGGTGGAAAATAAACCTGCCTCAGCCCAACTCCAATGCCCAGTCGAACAGACACGCCCTGTGGGCTTGCGTTTGCAAGTGATTCACAGCAAAGGCGAAATGTGGATCCCCGTCATGTCAATCAACCCCGACGGCACCCTCAGTTTGGCGGCACCTGTCAGCAAGGGCCAGAAAGTGAGGCTTGCAAAGCGTGGTGGAAAAGCCATGGCGGTCGAGCTTAAGCAGTGGGCCCCGTTGATTAACGAGCACTTTTCTGAGGGCGCCCCTGAAATTGGCATTATCATGGCGGGCGTTGAGCGGACCCAGATGTGCCACGAACACGAAAACGATGTTGCAGAGGTGATAAGGGCCTTGCCACGCACCCATGTGATTGGTTTGCTGGGGCAAGCCACTTGGCTTGAAAACACGGATGAATTGCTAAGCCCCCCCAGAAATAACCGCCTGTGTGTGAGTCTATTCAACTCAAATTAACCAAACCTGATTCATAGAGCTAGACCCAGAATGTTTAACCCCACTCGTGACCAAGCCCGTTTGTTTTTTTTGAACAGCTGGCGCAAATACCACATGGACCAGGCCCTTAGCGAAGCCGAAAGCATTGCCTTGAAATGGATGAGCAAGCATCCAGAATATTTTTCAACTTTTGATGAAGCAGAGGAAGAGGTACTTGCGAAGGATTTTGCGGTGGAACAGGGTCAAAGCAACCCATTCCTGCATTTGTCCATGCACTTGGCTGTTGAAGAACAAGTCAGCATTGACCAACCACCGGGTATTCGCAGTGCTTACCGAGCTTTGTGTGAAAGGATGGGGGATGAGCATGCTGCGGCCCATCAGGTATTTGAGTGCTTGGCCGAGCAAATTTACCAGCAACAGAAAAACGGGCAGGCTTTTGACAGCAGTCGCTACATTCAGTGCATTTTTGAGCACTGCGATATCGTACAAAAGCCCTAATTACCCAATTAAATTCATTACTTCTTCAGGTACAAATCGCCAGGCAAAGAGGCGAAGAAGGCAGACAAATTGCTGATGTCGTCTTTGCTCAAAGTTGCAGACTGGCCCACCATGATGGCGTTGTTACGACCACCGTTTTGGTACTGCTTCAGCACCTCCGCCAAGTAATCTTTGTGCTGACCAGCCAACTTGGGGTAGCTGGGGTCAATCGGCTTGTTCCAGTCGTTGTTGGCAGCGTGGCAGGCTGCACACTGTGCTTCGGCCTTGGCTTTGCCTGCATTAATGTCGGCGGCAGTCGCATTGACGGCGAATACGGCCAGCGACAGGGCAATCAATACATTCTTTTTCATGTCTAAATTCCAGTCAATGGATAAACGTGGTTCACACTTATTTTGCAGTGGCGTAGTAAGCAGCTAGGTCGGCCATGTCTTGGTCAGTCAGTGTTTCAGCAATGCCGCGCATCGTGGGGTGTTTGCGATCGCCTTTTTTGTAGGCCTGCAAAGCAGCAATCAAATAGCCTTCGCTTTGACCGGCAATTTTGGGCACGCTGTACACAGTTGGGAAACTGGCCTTGTATCCAGGGATACCGTGGCAACCTACGCACATGGACTTCTTGTCCTGTGCGGCCTGGGCGTTGCCTTTTTCTGCAAACGCGGGTGTGGCCAGCGAAGTGGCTGCAATCAAACCGAACGTCAGACCAACTTTCAAACCAAGTCGTTTCATTATTTTCTCTCGTCAACGATTAAATGTGTATTTCCGGACACTCGCTTGCCAAGCCCCATGCAAGAGCCTTTAAATAAGCCAATCACATATCATGCCGGACAAAAACTTTGCTATTTTACGGGTGAACGGGGCCAACGTCCATTCAAACACTCGGTTTTCAAACAAAAATTGGATTGAATGTTCAGCCTTTGTCGAGCCCCTAGCCACAGCTTTGAACGTAAACTAGCGATAACAAGTTACAGGAAATAACCAACATGCGTTTTGAAGGTAGTCAACAGTACGTCGCCACCGATGATTTGAAGCTGGCAGTCAATGCATCCATCACCCTTCAACGCCCTTTACTGATCAAGGGCGAGCCGGGCACGGGTAAAACCATGCTGGCGGAGGAAGTGTCTGCTGGTTTGGGCTTGGAACTGATGCAATGGCACATCAAGTCCACCACCAAAGCCCAGCAAGGTTTGTATGAGTACGATGCGGTCAGCCGCCTGCGCGACTCTCAATTGGGTGATGAAAAGGTCAAGGACATCCGCAATTACATCATCAAAGGTGTGTTGTGGCAGGCATTTGAGTCAGAAAAACCAGTTGTGCTTTTGATTGATGAAATTGACAAAGCCGACATCGAGTTCCCCAACGATTTGTTGCGTGAGCTGGACCGCATGGAGTTTTATTGCTACGAGACCCGTGAAATGGTCAAAGCCAAACATCGTCCCTTGGTCATCATCACGTCCAACAATGAAAAAGAGCTTCCAGACGCATTTTTGCGCCGATGCTTCTTCCACTACATTCAGTTCCCCGACAAAGCCACGATGGAAGAAATCGTCAAGGTGCACTTCGGCGACATTAAAAAAGACTTGCTGGATGCTGCGATGGCCAGCTTCTTCGGCATTCGCGCCCTACCCGGCTTGAAAAAGAAGCCCACCACCTCTGAATTGCTGGATTGGTTGCGCTTGTTGCTGGCGGAAGATATTCCAGCTGCAGCCCTGCAAGCCAAAGATGGCAAAGACGCAATTCCACCCATGCATGGCGCTTTGTTGAAAAATGAGCAGGATGTGGATTTGTTCCAGCGCTTGATTTTTATGGCCAAACAAGGGCGTTAATCATGAGCCAAGGAACTTAGCCAGTGTTACTCGATTTCTTCTACAAGCTGAAAGATGCAAAGATTCCGGTTTCGGTCAAGGAATACCTGACCCTGCTGGAAGGCATGAAGTCGGGTTTCATGACGCCCAGCTTGGATAATTTTTATTATTTATCCAAAATGTCGTTGGTGAAGGACGAGCGCTTTTTCGATCGATTCGACAAGGTGTTTGGCCTGTACTTCAAGGGCATTGAAGGCAAAATGGACTTGTTTGCCCTGCTTCCCAAGGATTGGCTTGAAAAGCGGATGAACAGGGAGTTTACTGCCGAAGAAAAAGCTGCCATTGAAGCCATGGGCGGCCTGGACAAACTCATGGAGCGCCTGCAAGAATTGCTCAAAGAGCAAAAAGAGCGCCACGAGGGCGGTAACAAGTGGATTGGCTCAGGCGGCACCTCGCCGTTTGGAAACAACGGCTTTAACCCCGAAGGCGTACGCATTGGGCAGGCGGAATCCCGCAACCGCCGTGCGGTCAAGGTATGGGACCAGCGCCTGTACCAAGACTATGATGATCAGCTTGAAATTGGCACCCGCAACATCAAAGTGGCTTTGCGGCGTTTGCGCCGTTTTGCACGTGAAGGCGCAGCGGACGAGTTGGATTTGGATGACACGATAGAGTCCACAGCGCGAAATGCGGGGTTTCTGGACATCAAAATGCGCCCAGAACGCCACAACTCCGTGAAGGTGCTGATGCTGCTGGACGTGGGCGGGTCGATGGATGACCACATTCGCCGCACCGAAGAGCTTTTTTCAGCCGCCAGCAGCGAGTTTAAGCATTTGGAGTTTTATTACTTTCACAACTGCGTGTACGACTATTTGTGGAAAAAAAACCACCGCAGGCACAATGAACGCTTCCCCACCCACGACATCATCCGCAAATACAACTCGGATTACCGGTTGATATTGGTGGGAGACGCCACCATGAGTCCCTATGAGGTGCTTCAACCCGGTGGGTCTGTCGAATATTACAATGAAGAAGCAGGTGCCGTTTGGTTGCGACGCCTGCTGGATAAATTCCACAAGGCTGCATGGCTAAACCCAGAGCCTGAGGGTTTGTGGCAATACCGTCAAAGCGTTGAAATTATTCATAAAATTATGGAACAGCACATGTATCCACTCACGGTGGCCGGCTTAGAGCGCGCAATGAGGCATTTAAGCAAATAGGCAGTCAAACAAGTGGCCAAATAAGCATACTTTGGCCGCACATCGGTATATCCTGACCGCTTGAAGTGCAAAAAACGTGGGGTGTGTCATCCATTTGATGACACGCCGCGTTTATGCCTTCAACACGACTAATTCGTGAATAGGAGAAAAAAATGGAAACTCAACGTTCAACACACCCCCTTATTATTACCGCTGCAGTCGCAGTGATTTTGGCAAGTGGAGTCGGTATTGCATCCATGACCGGTATGCTGCCCTCGTCCAACGCCCTACCTGCGCCCGAAGTTGCTCAAGTGGAAGGCAGTACAACTGCCACTGGTACGCCGGCACTTACAGCGCAAACCCCCGTGGAACCCAAGCCAGCCAGCAAGCCTGCGGCTAGCAGATCCAATGATGTTGTAGCTGCAGCCCCTAAAGCAAAGCCTGCAGCAACAGTGTGTAACTCATGCGGCGAGGTCACAGCCGTACGCGAAAGAAAAATTGAAGGTGATGGCTCTGGCGCAGGTGCTGTAGCAGGTGGTGTCGCCGGTGCTGTGCTGGGTAAGCAACTTGGTAATGGAAATGGCCAAAAAGCCATGGCTGTATTGGGCGCGGTTGGCGGTGCTTATGCCGGTAACAAAATTGAGAAGCAAGTGCGTGCCACCGTTGTTTATGATGTGGATGTAAGCCTGAACAGTGGTGACTCCCGCACCTTTACATTCAATGACCCACCCAGCTGGCAGCGTGGCGATCAAATCAAGGTTGTAGACGGAAAACTGCGCACGCGCAGCTGATTTGGGTGAAATCACAAAGCGTGTAACCCGCACGTAGTTCAGTTCTGATGGAACCGAAGTCCGTAAGCTGCCCACATAATGAGGTGAACAGCTTACGGAACAAACATGCAAAACTGGACAGAAGATCAGGTTCGACAAATATTGGCAGGCTGGCTCAACGTCGTAAAGTCGCCGTATTACAATCCCACCGCCAACTCAACCATCGCCAACGCCGGTCAACCCAATATCTATGAGATAAAAGGGATCACGGACGTTGCAGGCATTCAATCGAGGGTTGTTTTACAACAAAACGCCCCTGACTTATTGGAAGTGGACATCATCCACTGCATGAGCGTCATGGATGGCTTGCACTCAAATCGGGAAGTCAAACGCGAGTTTGCCCAGTTCAACAAACTGATGGAAGCTGTAAAACTGCCCACTTACGTGTGGCTGAACGAATCCAATCAACAGTTTGAGCTGCACTGGCAAGAGCGTTTGGGCTCAAGGGCGGAATTGATGTTGATTAAACAGCTTTTTAACCAGTCCTTCCAGCTGGCTTATTGCCTTAGTACCAAGTTGGACTGGCAATATGGCGAGGAAGAATCATCTGCCTTCGGCAGCGCTCATTGAAAACTCATTGAAAACTCATTGAAAATACATTGAAAAACCCCAATCAAAACTCATTTGACTGGGGCTTTTTAAAGTCACTACTTTCTTGGGTAGGCTTTGCTAAAAGCTTAAGCTTTAACCGTTAACAGCAGCATATTTAGCCTGCGTACAAAGGAAGCTGGGTCTTCCAAATGCCCACCTTCTGCCAAAACTGCCTGGTCAAATAGAATGTTGACCCACTCATCAAAATGGGTTTTTTCAATCTTCAGGCGCTGCACCAGGGGGTGTTCAGGGTTCAGTTCCAACACGGGTTTGGTGTCTGGCGCGTTTTGTCCAGCCTGCTTCAACATGCGCTTTAAATGCTCGCTCATGCCTTGTTCATCCGCCACCAAACACACAGGGCTGTCGGTCAAACGCAAAGTCACGCGGGCCTCTTTGATTTTGTCTTTCAAAAGGTCTTGCACCCTTTTCAACACATCTTCAAATTCGGTTTCCACCTTTTTCTTGGTTTCTTTTTCCTGCTCGTCTTCCAACGCGCCCAGGTCCAAACCGCCTTTGGCGCATGACTGCAGGCCTTTGCCTTCGTAGTCATTCAAATAAGACAGCATCCACTCGTCCACACGGTCGGTCAGCAACAGCACTTCAACGCCCTTTTTCTTGAACACTTCAAGATGTGGGCTGTACTTGGCAGCAGCGTAGGAGTCAGCGGTGACGTAGTAAATTTTGTCCTGGCCTTCTTTCATGCGGCCGATGTAATCATCCAGCGATACGGTTTGAGCTTCGCCATCGTTTTGCGTACTTGCAAAGCGCAGCAACTTGGCAATGCGATCCTTGTTGGACGGGTCGTCGCCCATGCCTTCCTTGAGTACCTGACCGAACTCAGTCCAAAATGTTGTGTATTTGTCAGCGTCGTTCTTGGCCATGTCTTCCAACATGCCCAGCACCTTTTTCACTGAGCCTTCGCGGATGGCTTTTACATCGCGGCTTTCCTGCAATATTTCGCGCGACACGTTCAATGGCAAGTCGGATGAATCAATCACGCCTTTCACAAACCGCATGTATGGGGGCATCAATTGCTCCGCATCGTCCATGATGAAAACGCGCTTCACATACAGCTTGATGCCTTTTTGCTGGTTGCGATCCCACAGGTCGTATGGGGCCTTAGACGGGATGTACAGCAAGTTGGTGTACTCACTGCGGCCACCTTCCACACGGTTGTGGGTGTAGGCCAGAGGGTCTTGAAAGTCAAAGCTGATGTTCTTGTAGAACTCTTTGTACTCTTCCTCGGTGATTTCGCTTTTTGAACGGGCCCACAAAGCGCTGGCTTTGTTAACGGTTTCCCATTCGCCAGTGGCTTTCATGTCTGATTTTTCTTCGTCCCACTCCTCTTTGCCCATTTCAATCGGCAATGAAATATGGTCGGAGTATTTGGTCAGGATTGAACGCAATTTCCATGCTGAAAGCAACTCATCTTCGTCTGCCTTCAAATGCAGAATAATTTGTGTACCGCGTGCTTCCTTCTCGATGTTTTCAACCGTGAATTCGCCATCGCCTTTGGAGGTCCACTCAATGGCCTCGCCCACTGGCAAACCCGCTTTGCGTGAGCGAACGGTGACTTGGTCAGCTACGATGAAGGCTGAGTAAAAACCCACGCCGAACTGGCCGATTAGCGCAGCATCTTTCTGCTGGTCGCCGCTAAGCTGGGTGAAAAATTCTTTGGTGCCAGATTTGGCAATGGTGCCCAAGTGGTCAATCGCGTCTTGGCGGGAAAGGCCGATGCCGTTGTCTTCAATGGTTACCGTGCGGGCCTCTTTGTCAAAGGTGACACGGATTTTAAGATCGGAATTTCCCTCGTAAAGCGCATCGTTGTTGATGGCTTGGAAGCGAAGTTTGTCGCACGCATCCGACGCGTTGGACACCAATTCGCGCAGGAAAATCTCTTTGTTGGAATACAAAGAGTGAATCATCAAATGCAGTAGCTGTTTGACTTCCGTTTGGAAGCCCATGGTTTCCTTCATCGCACCCATGACTTCTCCTTTCATTGGGGTTGTTTCTAATCAATGGACCAGAAATGGGGGCGATCAAGGAAATTTCAAGAGCCTGTATTTTTATCCTTACGAGGTGGCATTTGCCGAGTGGCCTTCGATTTTGTAGCTTCCCACCAAGGTCCTCAAACTTTGGGCAACCTCTTTCACACTCATTGCAACATCAAATACCTGAGTCGCGGCGGTTTGACTCTCTTCCGACATTTGAGCAATCTGTTCCACCTTTTGAGCCACCAAGTTGGAGGCCTGGCTTTGCTCGCCCATGGCTTCGTTGATCTCGTGGATTGCATCTTCAGTGGTGCGGGAATGCTCGGCAATTTTTTCCATCGCCTTTGCCGCTTGTATAGAAACGTCGATACCTTGGGTGATCTGCTGCTTCCAGCCTTCGACGTTGCTGACGGCAGCGCGACTGTCTTGCTGAATACCTTGCACCAAGCCTACTATGCTGCGTGTGGATGCAGCGGTTTTCTCAGACAACATGCGGACCTCATCTGCCACCACTGCGAACCCACGTCCTTGCTCCCCAGCGCGCGCTGCCTCAATGGCTGCATTCAAGGCCAGCAAATTGGTCTGGTTGGCAATCGCTTGAATGGTTTGAACAATGCTGGAAATGTCTTCAGACCGTTGGCCCAGTGAGTGGATAGTGCCTGACAGTGTTTCTGACGAACTGGCAATACTTTCCATGGCCCTGCGTGTGAAGGCAACCTGCTCAATACCTTTGAATGAAGCAGTACCCGTCTTTGATGCCAACTCATGTGCGACTGTGGAATGCTCAGCCACTTGGCCCACCGAAACGCTTAACTCCTCAATTGCACTGGCCACAGCTGAAGCAGAATCGGACTGCTCTTGCGCACCGGCACTGACTTGCTCGGTCGCTGTGCTGAGCACATTGGTGTTGTCATACAGTTTGTCTGCCAGTCCGGTCACTGTGGAAATAATCGAGGATTGAGCAATTCTTATATTCTCTATGCAGGTTGAGACTTGGGACATTTCGTCTTTACCGATGACTTTGTTTGATGCGTGCAAATTACAATCCGCCAACTTCTGGCTTTGATTGATGAGCACACCCACATCGCCTTTCATTTTGCTCACAACAAAGCCACTCACACTGAGGGCAAAAAGCAGCACCAGTCCAATTTGTACGCTGGTAACCCAAATCTTGGTCTGCTCCCTTTGGATGCGCTCTTCCAACGACACCTGCAGTTGGGTATTCAGCTTGTCTTGCAGTTGCAGCAAAGAGTTAATGCTTTGAGTGATTTGGTCGAATACGGCTTTGCTTTGATAAGCCCCAACATTACCTACAATACCGCCCAACAAAGCCTCTAAGCCGGGAATATCAGTCTTCATTTTCTGGGCCAAGGCTTTTATTTCCTGATTAATAGGCACACCAGACTGTTCGCTTTTGTCAACGCCTTCAATCACCTCTGAGCCCATAATACGAATCAAATCCAATCGCGCCCTAGACTGCCCAACCTCCAACTCGTTGACTTGACCGCTGGCAACCATGGCTGACAAACCACCTCTTAAAGAAGCAAGCTTCTCGGCAATCAGTGGAATCTGAAAGTTAACAGAACTGACCATGTAGTAAGTGCCCATTTCGGGATCAAGGGTCAAGGTACTTTCGTCCGCCGCGCGGCGCATATTTTTAATCAGGTTTTCAATCATGACGGAATGCTTCTCAAAGCTTTGAGACGCACTCAGCTGTTGCTTGTTCAGCTTCAGATTTTCCCAATCTTTCACAATGTCTTGTGCATACTGTTGGGTTTTAGGCCAATGGGCAGGAGTGGCCATTCCCATTGTTTGAAGGGCTTGATCCACAGCTTGAGTCAGCTTATTCAGCTCGGCTTGTTGATCAACCGCCCCAGAAAGCACCATGGAGCTCATACCCCGGTGCTTTTGCATTTTGGTCACTACGTCCATTTGAGTCAGGGTGAACTGTGCACCCTCTAACTCGCTCACGCTGGCTTCAATCAGCGAATTCGCAACTTTGTAATACTGGTAATAAAGCGCCCCGAGGGTTATGCCTAGTGGTATCAAAATCACAGCGAATTTTTTAAGCATGCTGAGGTTGCCCAAGCAGCGATTGATCAGATTCATTTTTACCCACCCAAAGTTACAGCCGAAGGTACAGTCTGCGCTTTAAAAGGTTAAATTAAATCAGGCGCTTGAGTTAACCCAGGTGCGGGGCTTGCGGTTTTGCTGCTGGAAATAGGCTGAAGGCTAATCACAATTGAGGAAGAAATATCACCCGTTTTGACTCGCTTTTACCTTGACAGTACGCTAATCGATTTTCGGAAAGATAGATGGACTATCAACATGAAGTAGGCAAACCTGAAATTCCCATTTGCCAACTGTCGCCATTTAAGCTTTATTTCAACGGTGAGCACTTGATAGCAACTGGCGCTTGGGCAAATTCTGGCTATATTGCGGTTTCGGGTAAGCCCGATAAGGATGGTAAGTTCGACTACTCAACCGAGCGCCAAAAGTTAAGCGGTGTAGGACCCATACCTGCGGGTGAATATTGGATCAATCCATCTGAGGTTTGGCAAAATACGCTTGTAAAAAGTTTGACAACTGCACCCCGGTCCGCATGGGGAGATCACCGAGTCACCATCCACATTTTGCCTGGAACTAATACCTATGGCCGTGGAGGTTTTTTTATTCACGGCGGGAGTCAAGCCGGTAGCGCGGGGTGTATTGACCTCACATTCTCGATGAATAATTTCATCAGAGATCTCAAAAAATATCTTGATGGAGCCCCAAATTGCTATATTCCACTAACAGTGAAATACCTATGAGTGCATCAAGCTATTCAACACTTTTTGTTCGCTTGATCTGGACCAGCCTGTTGTTCTGCCCCGTCGCTAGTGCAGAAGTGATGGACAAAGTGCCACAAACCTTTAATTTTTGGGGTTGTACTTTGCTTTCGTCGCTACTTCTATTCGGACTGGTGAAACTGCGTAGTTGGTGGGGCTTGCTGCTGGGAAGCCTGCCGGGTCTGGCTTACTTCTGCTTGGTTTTTGAGGAAATTTACTCACCCGATATCGAGCAGGCCATTCGAGCAGAGGCAGGATCCATCTATTTCGTTCACTTTTATGCAGCACTAGTCGGCTTAATGCTCATCATTTTGGTATGCCAAGCCTTGGTATTTCGATCAACACACAATCAAAGCGAAGGGAAATCAGCAGGCTGACCTCCCTCCCAAGTCCATTGAAGGTCAAGGCAAACTGAGGACCAATCGCTCTGGCTTGAATTTCAAATCCAACTCTTTGCCTTTTCTGCCGCGCTTGCCCAAGCGGTCAGCAAGGAATGCAGGCTTCAAAGTCTCTTCCTTGTCTTTCCCGCCTCGGCCAGTGCCGCTGACTATCAGGCTGTCTGTGGGCCCAAAGCAAACCACCGAAACAACGGATTCACCCTCCTCAAGCGGTAAAAGCTGGACACCTCGGCCACCGCCATTGAGCTGCTTGACCTCTTCCAGCATGAATACATGGAACCGACCTGTGTTAGCCAACACGGCAACACGGTCAAACTCAGGCTTGAGCACCAAAGGCGGCAGAAGTGTTTCACCATCATTGATGGAAATGAATTGTTTGCCCGCTTTGATGCGGCTGTCCATGCCTGACGCATTGGCCACAAAACCATAGCCGGCTGACAAAGCAATCATCACCGTCTGCTCCCCGTTCACCGCCAAACCATGGCTCAGTGTTCCACCGGGTGGAATGTCCAACACGCTTTGTGCAGGTATTCCATCACCACGCCCACCCGGCCAAGTACTAACGGGTACGCTAAACACCTTACCTGAAGCGGCTCCCGAACCAAACAAATAGGTTTGATCCGTGGTTTTGCATTCAAATGCGGCTTGCAAACTGTCACCTGTTTTGAATGCAAACTGCGCTGAATCATGGCCGTGGCCTTGGCGGTTACGCATCCAGAACTTTTGGGAAATAATGACCGTGGTGGGTTCTTCCACGGTTTTCACTTCCACGCTGGCTCGCACTGCTTCTTCAATCACCGTGCGGCGGTCATCGCCATGGGTTTCCGCATCTTGGCGAATTTCGCTGACTATCTTGTTTTTCAGCTTGCCTTCATCGGCCAACAGGGCTTCGAGGTCCCGCTTCTCGTCATTTAACTTTTCCAGCTCACGTTCAATCTTGATTTTTTCCAAACGGGCCAATTGGCGCAGGCGGATTTCAAGGATGTCTTCGGCCTGGCGCTCTGACAGCTTAAACGCTTCAATCAAAGCAGGCTTCGGGTCATCAGACTCGCGGATTACTTTAATAACCTCATCAATATTCAGCCATGCAATCAACCGGCCTTCCAACACGTGAATGCGGTCATTCACCTGTTCAAGGCGATGGCGCGTGCGGCGGATCACACAGTTTTTGCGGAATGCAATCCAGTCATGCAACATGGCCAGAACACCCCGCTGCCCGGGCCTTCCACTGTTGTCAATGCTCACCAAGTTAATGGAATGATTGGTTTCCAGCGAGGTGTGGCTCAGCAGCAAATTCACGAAAGCATCGGCTTCCACATTGCGGCTTTTGGGCTCGAACACCAAGCGCACCGCATGCTCTTTGCCAGACTCGTCACGCACAGCATCCAACACCGCCAGCACTTGTGCTTTTAGGTTTTGCTGTTCGGTGCTGAGGGACTTTTTACCCGCCTTCATTTTGGGGTTGGTCAGCTCTTCGATTTCTTCAAGCACACGTGCAGAGGACACATTGGGTGGCAATTCATTGAACACCAATTGCCATTGACCACGGGCCATTTCCTCAATCGTCCAACGCGCACGGACTTTGATCGACCCCCTACCCGCATCGTAAATATCCCGAATGGCTGAAGAAGGGCTGATGATTTGGCCTCCACCCGGAAAATCCGGACCGGGCAAAATTTCCATCAGCTCATCCAGCGTGGTGTGCGGCTTTTTAATCAAAGCAATGGTGGCTTGTGCAACTTCACGCAGGTTGTGCGGCGCGATGTCAGTGGCCATACCCACAGCAATACCCGATGCACCGTTTAGCAACACAAAAGGCAAGCGTGCAGGCAGTAACTTTGGCTCTTTCAAACTGCCATCGTAGTTTTGAATAAAATCGACAGTGCCCATGTCAATTTCATCCAGCAACAGTTTGGCAATCGGGGTCAAGCGCGCTTCGGTGTAACGCATGGCCGCTGCGCCGTCGCCATCCCTGCTACCAAAGTTACCTTGCCCGTCAATCAAGGGGTAACGAAGGGTGAAGTTTTGCGCCATGCGCACCAAGGCTTCGTAAGCTGCTTGATCGCCATGCGGGTGGTACTTACCCAGCACATCACCCACAACGCGGGCAGACTTCATGGGCTTGGAACCAAAGGCCAAACCCATCTCGTTCATCGAATAAAGAATGCGACGCTGAACAGGCTTTTGACCATCCGCACACTCTGGCAGGGCACGGCCCTTGACCACAGAAATGGCATAGTCCAAATAAGCCTGCTCGGCGTACAAACCCAATGTGATTGTTTCCCCACCCTCATCAGAGGACGGAGGCACCAGTTCGAGTTGTTCCATGGTTATTTTTGCGCCTGTATGCGCTGACGAAGAGTTTCAAACAAACAAACCGAGCTGGCGACTGACACATTCAGGCTTTCCACCGTGCCCATCATGGGAATGCGCACCAATTGGTCGCAAGTTTCACGGGTTAGGCGGCGCATGCCCTCACCCTCAGCGCCGAGCACCCAAGCTGTGGGCCCTGTCAACTTCAGGTCATACAAGGTGTCGTCCGCCTCTCCAGCAGTACCTATACACCACACACCCGCCTCTTGAATTTCTTTCAAGGTACGGGCTAGGTTGGTGACGGTAATAACCGGAATGGTTTCCGCAGCCCCACAAGCCACCTTGGACACCACAGGCGTGATGCCCACAGATTTGTCTTTGGGCAAAATGACTGCATGCACACCGGCTGCATCTGCACTTCGCAAACAGGCCCCCAAATTGTGAGGATCGGTTACGCCATCCAGTACCAGCAGCAAGGTGTCCTTGCCATAGGTGTCGATGATTTCAAACAGGTCGGTGGTACGCTCCAATTCTTTGGCAAATGCCACCAGGCCTTGGTGGTTGCCATGCCCCGCCGCTTTTTCAAGGCGCTCGCCATCCGCAGGGGTGCACTTGACTCTCGCTTTGTGCAACTTGTCCAAGCATTGCTGCATACGCTTGTCTTTGCGGCTTTGGTCGTATAAAACCTCTTCCACACTGGATGCTTGTTGCTTGGCACGCGCCAATACCGCATGAAAACCGTAAAGAATAGCCACTCATTAACTCCGCTTTTTGCTTGACTTGGCTGCCGCTGGTTTGGCAACTTTTGTTTTTGAAGCGGCAATTTTAGTCGATGCAGCAGGTGTCTTTTGGCGGGCCCGCTTGGCTTTCTCAATTTCTTCTTTGCGTTGCTTTTCAGCAGCAGCTTTTGCCCGGCTGTTGTCAGCCGCTTGGCGTTTGTTGGTCCCTCTTTTTGGAACCGCGGTTCCGCCAGAAGCATTGGCAGCCTCTCCAACCACATCCTCAGGCATCACCGGCGGAGTCAAGCCCTGTGCGACCACATCAGCTTTGCGGCCAGCGGTGTTCTTCCTGCGGGCAGATGCTTTACCCGTGCTTTTGGATTGAGGCTCTTTGAACAAGGAGTCAAACTTAACGCCTTGCACCATGCGGAACTCAATTCGACGCGCATCCAAATCCACTCTGGAAATTTGCACATTGATGGGGTCAGTCAAGCGGAAGCGAATGCCACTGCGCTCACCACGCAACTCATGCATCGATTCGTTGTACTGGAAGTACTCACTGCCCAGCTCGGACACATGGACCAAACCTTCAACATACAATGCATCCAGGGTGACGAACAAACCGAAGGATGTAACGCCCGACACGTGGCCGGGGAATGTATCACCCACTTTCTCGCGCATAAAGAAGCACTTCAACCAACTGAGTACGTCGCGTGAGGCTTCGTCGGCCCTGCGCTCTGTGGAAGAAAACCAGTTGCCCGCCTGTTCCCAGCGCGACAGCTCTTCATGGGCTTCCACATCGGTCATTGGCCCCGTGCCATCTTGGTCACGGTCATCCAGCGGCAAAGGCACATAGCGCTTTTTGGCCAGCAGGGCTTTGATGGAACGGTGAACCATCAAATCTGGGTAGCGGCGAATGGGCGACGTAAAGTGCGCATACGCCGGATACGCCAAGCCAAAATGGCCGGAATTGTGGGGCGTGTAAATGGCCTGTTGCATAGACCGCAGCAACATGGTTTGCAACAAATCTTTGTCCGGACGACCCTGTATTTTCTTGATCACTTCAGCATAATCTTGGCTGGTTGGGCTTTCACCGCCACTCAAACTCAGGCCAACATTCTTCAAAAATGCACGCAGGTTCACCAACTTTTCAACAGTCGGCACTTCATGCACACGGAACAAACCGGGGTGCTTGCTGCGCTCTAAAAAGTCAGCTGCACACACGTTGGCAGCCAACATGCATTCCTCAATCAAGCGGTGTGCATCATTGCGGCGCTTGGGCACAATTTTGTCGATTTTGCCAAACGGGTCCAGCAACACTTGGGTTTCAACCGAGTCAATTTCCATTGCACCGCGCACTTGGCGCTCTGCAAACAGCACTTTGTACAAGTCATACAAATTCAGAATGTCTGAATACTGCATGTCCATTTCACGCGCTGCGGGGCTTTCGCTGTCGGTCAAAGCGTCCCACACCTGGGTGTAAGTGAGGCGTGCAGCGGAATGAATGACAGCATTGTAAAATTGGTAACCTTTGATCGCCCCTTTGGCGCTGATCACCATGTCACAAACAAGCACCAGCCTATCCACATGGGGATTCAGAGAGCACAGTCCATTGGAAAGCTTTTCAGGCAACATCGGAATCACGCGACGCGGGAAATACACCGAAGTGCCCCGGTTGGTGGCTTCTTGATCAATGTAGCTACCCGGTTTGACGTAATGACTCACATCGGCGATTGCAACCAGCAGTCGATAACCACCTTTGATGCTGTCTGATGGCGTGCAATACACCGCATCATCAAAATCACGCGCATCTTCACCATCAATGGTGACAAAAGGTACATCGCGCAAATCCACCCTGCAGGTCAAATCTTTGGGCTGGACTTCATCGGGAATGCGATCTGCTTCATCCATCGCACCGAACGGAAACTCATGCGGTACATCAAACTTGCGCACTGCAATTTCGATTTCCATGCCGGGGTCGTCCAGCTCGCCCAGCACTTCCACCACACGCCCAATTGGCTGAGTGTGACGTGAAGGTTGCTCAACAATTTCCACCGACACCACTTTACCCGGTGTGGCTTGTCCCAAGTCCTTGGGAGAAATAAGAATGTCGTGCTTGATGCGTTGGTCCTCTGGGATGACCAACAAAATACCGCGCTCGCTGACCAAACGCCCGACCAGCTTATTGGTTTTGCGGTCAGTGACTTCAACAATGGTGCCCTCGGGTTTACCGCGGCTATCGGTGCCGGTAACCCGCACCAAAACTCGGTCGCCGTGCAGCACTTTTTGCATTTCACGGGGGGACATGAATACATCTGGCCCCCGGTCGTCGCGGATCAAGAAGCCAAAACCATCGCGATGGCCGACCACTTTGCCGGCAACAAAATCCAGCTTGGTTGCCAACAGCAAAAGCCCTTTGCGATTGGGCATTAACTGTCCATCTCGCTCCATGGCCATGATGCGGCGTTCAATAATCGGAACTTGTTCTTCCGACAATTTCAGATGTTCATAAACCTGCTCCAACGTCAGTGGAGAGGGGGATTGTCGAAGCACCGAAAGGATGTCTTCACGACTTGGGATTTTGATTTTTTTTGGATCAGGCATTGACAAATTAATTAAATAGCTTAGAATCTCGCTTCTCACCTGTTGCCCAGGTGGCGGAATTGGTAGACGCGCTAGCTTCAGGTGCTAGTGTACTTACGTACGTGGAGGTTCGAGTCCTCTCCTGGGCACCAAAATTTCTCATGAAATTTCCCCTCTCAAAAGCACTTTCAACAAACCTAGTGAATAACTGAGTTGTTTGAAAAAATCGGCTTTCAAAAGTATTCCCGGATCGTTCTTTTCTACCTTTTGTCTCGACGTAATTACTTTTACACTCGATAGAAGTCAGCAGCAACGCGCATTGAAACTTCAAGATTTACCTTTCATACTAACCTGCGTAAACAGGTCTGGTTAAGTTGATTGAGACTACCAGCAAAGCCGTTGAAGAGGAAGTCATTTCGAGCCACATTCGGCGCTTAAAAGCCCAAACCCACACTAAACAACAAACTCGAATCAGTCTTCTTCTGATTCAGGGCAGGCAGGTTGTCGTACTCCAGTTCCAGTTGGGTGCTGAAGTTCAAACCTTTGGCAATCGGGATTCGAAAACCAGAACGGTTCTTGAACACAGAGTCATTGCCGTCTTCCAAATTCACCGAGTAGTCTGCAATGTTGAATACCTTCACGGTGTCATCAAACAAACGGCGATCAAACTTCACCACCAACCCCAAACTTGGAAACTCCTTGTCTGGGCTCAAGCTGTAATCCTCTTTGATTGCACTCAGGCCAACTTCCACCGCCAAATTTCGCTTGCGTGACTCAATCAACTGGCGACCATAACCCACACCCAAAGTAGACCTTAAACGCAAATCTTCCAAATCATCTTGTGTGGCCAAAGCTTTTACAAACACATAGTCATTCTGGCTGAAAAAAGTATCGTACTGAGCAGACAACATTCGGTCTGCTGTGGTCTTTATGCCCGAACTTGTACCCTCATTGATCAGCAAACCCAAGGTATAGCGGCTTTCAAGCTGGCGAGCCACCAACTCCGCATCAATATTGAGGTTGTTCTCTTCTGAATTGCCACGGTAAAAAGCACCACCTACGTTTGCACGACCCGAATATTCGGTGAAATTGTCCTCAGGCACCTTCATAATTCTGGACACGCGTGACTTGTCCAACATGGTGATTGGCGAATCGGGATGCACAGGCACTGGGGGGCCCACAATGACAAAATCCCCCAACACGCGGCGACCGTCTTGAAACTCCAGCTGCATGGGTTCTTCGGACTCTAGCCGCATCACTTTGGACCAAGGAATGCGGACATCGCCCATGGTGTCGGTGCGCAGCTCCAAAATGCCTTCATCCAGGGACAAAATGTCACCCGTGATGCGATCTTCATTGATGAGTTCGATCACGGCTGATGATGCGATGCCTGTGTTTAACAAGAGCGCAAACGGGAGCACAAACTGGAGCAAAAACTGGAGCAAAAACTGGAAAAAAAGGCTGAGAAGCCCAGCCATAGAATCACAGCGAGAATCACTGCGGCGGGCTTGCTGGCAAGGCTGAAGCATTGAGTTACTGCCAATCCCTACGTTCAAAGGGCTGGACGATCCACAGGTCGCTTTCCATGTGTTCAGCTGCAAAGTCAGGTTGAAACACAGAAATGGGTTTGACCCAGAGGACTGCAGTGTGCAGGGCATCAATTGTGGGTAATTGCTGCTTTAAATGTGCAGTCAAAGCTTCCAGTGTTTTACCGGAATCCACAAGGTCATCCACCAACAGGCAGCGGCCTGACACTTCTCCCACCGAAGCGACTGAAGCAGAAATTTTGAGTTCGGACTGGTTGGTGCCTGACTGGCCTTGGTAGGACGACGCCGCCACCACCGCCATGGGTAACTTCAGGGTCCGCGAAATGGCGTCTGCCACAGGCAGTCCACCTCGGGAAACACCGATCACCCAATCAAATTGAAACCCAGAGTCACGCAACCGATCAATCAATCGATTAATCAGTGCGTTGTACTCCGGGTAATCAATTTGAAGTTTTTCCATGCAACTTGTTAGTCTTTGAACGGGTGACGCAAAACAATGGTCTCGTCACGGTCAGGCCCAGTAGAAACCATGTCGATTGGAACACCGCAAACTTCTTGCATGCGAGTCAAATAAGCTTTGGCTTCAGGAGGCAGCGCATCCCAAGTTTTGATGCCGAAAGTGGTGCCACTCCAGCCCGGGAACTCTTCAAAAATTGGCACGCAACCTGAAACTTTTTCTGAGCCAAACGGCAGGATGTCGGTCGTTGTGCCATCGGCCAAAGTGTAGCCTGTACACAATTTGATGACCTTCAAACCATCCAGAACATCCAACTTGGTGATACAAACACCTGAAACACCATTCAATTGGATGGTGCGCTTCAAAGCGGCTGCGTCAAACCAACCGCAGCGGCGGGCACGGCCGGTTACAGAGCCAAATTCATTGCCCTGCTTGGCTAAATGAGCACCCACATCATCAAACAATTCGGTTGGGAATGGGCCTGAACCCACGCGGGTTGCATACGCTTTGGTAATTCCCAAAACGTATTGAAGGCGTTGAGGCCCCACACCCGCACCTGCACTTGCTGCACCTGCCAAGCAGTTGCTGCTGGTCACATACGGGAATGTACCGTGATCAATGTCCAGCAAAGCACCCTGGGCACCTTCAAACAACAGGTTTTGGCCTTCATTGTTTGCCTTCTGCAGCAAACTGGGCACATCAGCCACCATGGCTTTGATGCGCGGCGCCAGCTTCATGGCTTTGGCAAAGACTGTTTCTAGATCCACAGGCTCGGCACCCAAGTACTGGGTCAACTGGAAATTGTAGTAATCCAGTACTTCAGCCAATTTGGTCTTAAAAGATTCAGGATTAAACAGGTCTTGAACACGCAAGGCGCGGCGCGCAACCTTGTCTTCGTACGCTGGGCCAATTCCACGGCCAGTTGTACCGATTTTGCTTTCACCCCGGCGTGCTTCACGGGCTTTGTCCAAAGCCACATGGTGGTCCAGAATCAGCGGGCAAGCCTCACTGATTTTCAAGCGTGATTCCACATTGACGCCACCGGATTGCAGCTCATCAATTTCGCTGAGCAACGCTTCAGGTGAAAGCACCACTCCGTTACCAATATAGACCTGTACTTCAGGACGCATGATACCAGACGGAATAAGGCGAAGAACGGTCTTCTTTCCACCAATAATAAGGGTGTGACCCGCGTTGTGACCACCCTGGAAGCGCACGACTCCGCGAGCATGGTCAGTCAGCCAATCGACGACTTTCCCTTTGCCCTCATCACCCCACTGGGTACCAATCACCACTACGTTACGAAAACTCATTACTTTCTCCTAAATCGCACGAACCGCTTGAACCACCCAACCCGCATCGGTTGAGACCAATTCACGGTCGCACACAAACTCTTCTTCCTCAGCGGCTGTACCGGGGAGGCTTTGAACCACAACTTCGCCTGAATCACGAAGTTGTCTGACTTTATCAACCAAACCCTTTTGAGTCCCAAAAGGTGCCCGAATGGCGGTCTTGGCCTCTACTTTGGCATTTTGCAGACCCACCAATTCACGCAGGTCCACTGAAAAACCTGTTGCAGGCCTGGCTCGGCCATACACTGAACCTACGTCGTCGTAGCGGCCACCACGCAGGATGGCATTGGGGCAACCTTCAACATACGCTGAAAAAATAAGGCCGCTGTGGTATTCAAAGCTGGCCAAATCTGCCAGGTCCACCAGCAGGCTTGAACCCTCAGGCAAAGCACTCTGCAAACGCTCAGCCACTTCGGACAATTGATCCAAAATAGCCCGAACTTTCGGCGTTGAAGGCAGCAGCTTCTGAGCTTTGCCCAATACCGACTGAGGCCCCAAAGCTGGGCCATACAAACCCAACAAGGCCAAAACGGCAGGGCGTAAGGCTTCGGCTACGTTTTGTAAATGCTCCATCAGCAACACTTTGTCTTTGTCAGCCAAGGTTTGATGCAAATCACGCATGACAGATTTGGACAAGGGCTTGGTTTGCAGCTGATCATCCAACACCGCTTCCAGCAAGCTGGCGTGGGACAAAGCCAAGCGGTAATTCTTCATGCCAGACAAGCTCAGGGTGTCAACAGCCAGGCTAAGCACTTCCAAATCGGCCTCGATACCAGAGCAACCGTACAATTCCGCCCCGCACTGCAAAGGCTCACGCGTGTTGTGCAAACCCAATGCTTGGGTGTGCAGCACCGGGCCGCAGTAACACAGGCGTGCAGCGCCCTTGCGGTTCAGAATGTGTGCATCAATTCGCGCCACTTGTGGCGTGGTGTCTGCACGCAAACCCAACATACGCCCGCTGGCTTGATCCAGCAGTTTGAAGGTTTGCAAATCCAGTGAAGAATCAGCGCTGCTAAGTAGTGACTCGGTGTACTCCAAAATGGGAGGCATCACCAACTCATATCCATACACTCGAAAGCGGTCCAAGACAATGCGTCTCAGTTCTTCAATTCGTCGCGCTTCAGAGGGCAAGACATCAGCAACAGATTCAGGCAAAAGCCAGGCAGACATGTCAATCCCAGAGATGAAAGATCAAAATAAAATGAGCTCCGAGCAGACTTGCCTCAGAGCTCATCAGGGTGGAAACCCAGCAAGCATTGTTTTACTTGCTGTTACTTCCGCGCAGGAACTTGAAGAAATCAGACTGCGGATCAACCACCATCACGTCCGACTTCGAGCCAAAGGACTGCTTGTAAGCATCTAGGCTACGATAGAAGGCGAAAAACTCGGGGTCTTTACCAAACGCTCCATTATAAATGGAAGCGGCCTTGGCATCACCCTCACCTTTCAAACTTTGAGCATCTCGGTACGCATTAGCAAGAATAACTTCGCGCTGACGGTCAGCATCTGCTCGAACCTGTTCAGATTCTGCCGCACCTTGGGCCCGCAAGTCGTTGGCAACCCGCTTGCGCTCGGCCTCCATCCTGCTAAACACAGACTGACTGACCTCCGGCAAAAGATCAACACGTTTTAAACGCACATCAATGATATCCACGCCAATTTCTTTGGCATCGTCTTTGACCTTATCAACAATTGCCTGCATGGCCTTGGTACGCTCGCCAGACACCACATCACGTACGCTGCGTTTTGTGATTTCCTCGTTCATGGCCGCCTTCACAATTTGTGAAATACGGCTGTTGGCAATCGCTTGGCGCCCCTGCACACTGATGTGGTACTGAAACGGATCGGCGATTTTCCACTTGATGTAGGAATCAACCAGCAGGTTTTTCTTTTCAGAAGTGATGAAGCGCTCAGCTTCAGGGTCGTCAATCGTTTGAATGCGACGATCGTAGATCACCAAATTTTGAAAGGGCGAAGGCAATTTGAAATACAAACCGGGCTCATTTCGAACCTGCTTGATTTCACCGAGTGCGAACACAATACCAATTTCACGTTCATCAACAATGTAGAAGCAGGACTTGGCAAACAAAAAGCCAATCAACGCTGCCCCTAAAACTACAAATATTCTAGGCATGATTAACGAGCTCCTCTGTCACGATTGCGAATGGCTTCCCTGATGTCAGCTTCGCGCTGAGCGCGAACTCCCAAATCGCCCGGAATTGGGCTTTGTGAGTCATTCTTGGCTCGGGAAGCTTCGCCACTCGAACCGGCAGCTTCGGCACCTGCTGCTGGAGCGGGCACGCTTTGTTGCATCAATTTATCCAAGGGCAAATACAACAACTGGCTGTTGGACTTGGTGTCCACCATGACTTTGGTCACGTTGGTGTAGATTTGCTGCATGGCTTCAATGTAAAGGCGGTCACGCGTCACTTTGGGTGCACGTGCATACTCCACAAGAATGGAATTGAATCGAGAAGCATCACCTTGGGCTTGAGCAATCACACGCTCTTTGTAACCCTCAGCCTCTTGGGCCAAGCGTGAAGCCATACCTCTAGCCCGTGGAATCACGTCGTTGGCATAAGCTTGGCCTTCGCTCTTCAAGCGCTCGCGATCCTGACCCGCTTTCACTGCATCATCAAACGCAGCTTGAACTTGCTCGGGCGGCTGCACGTTTTGGACGGTTACGCCATTGACCAATACACCAATGCCATACCGGTCCAAAATGGATTGAATCACTTCACGTGTTTTCAGGGCCACATCTTCACGGCCTTCGTACAACACGTAATCCATCTTGTTGCGACCCACCACTTCACGAATGGCAGTCTCGGCAGCCTGCTTGACCGCTTCATCCGGGTCGCGACTGCTGAACAAGTAAGCTCGGGCATCACTTAGACGGAATTGCACCGCAAACTGAATGTCGACGATGTTTTCATCGTCAGTCAACATCAGAGATTCGCCCAACACTTTGCTTTTCACTGAATTGCGATAACCCACTTCCACGATTCGAACGCGGGAAACATCCACAATTTCATGGCTTTGAATAGGGTAAGGCGCACGCCACTTGAAACCCGAAGTTTCGGTGTGACTGTACTTTCCGAATTGAAGCACCACGCCTGCCTTGCCTTCCTCAATAATGAAAAAGCCGCTGGCAAGCCACAGCACAACCAATACGCCGACAAACAAGCCAAAGCCCTTACCAGCACCGGGCATGGGAGGGAACCCGTTTCCGGATGGGCCACCACCCATCGGGCCACGCGGCCCACCACCATTGCCACCGCCCTTCTTTCCAAAAAGACGATTCAAGCGATTGTTGAAATCACGCCACAACTCGTCAAGGTCTGGTGGGCCATCTTGGCCGCCCTGCCCCTGAGGTTTGCGATTACGCTCATCCTGAGGCTGGCGATCATCTTGAGAGCCACCCGAGGAATTTTTACCCCAATCTGGGTCATTCATAGACATACTTTACCTACTGCAAAAGTGATGCTCATCCAAATTAACCTAGTGAATTGATTCATTGTTACGTTATTTGACTGTCTGCCTGATTTTTGTCCGCCACCAGACCCCGTCCAGCAGTGTAAAAATCAGTTGCCAGTTCCAGTAGGGACTGACGTAACTCAGGCATACCCAAACCAAACCTTGCGCTGACAGCGACAGCAGAAATCTTACCATCCGGATTACGCTCTACTTGCGGCTCACGCTCGCAGGCATCGATTTTGTTCCAGACTATGACTTGCGGAACATCACCCGCATGGATCTCAGCCAGTACCCGATTGACTTCCGCAATTTGCGCATGCCTTGCGGGTGAGCTTGCATCCACCACATGCAGCAACAAATCAGCCTGCACTGTGGACTCCAAGGTGGCCTTGAAAGCCTCAATCAAGGAGTGGGACAAATCCCGGATAAACCCAACCGTGTCTGACAAAATAAAGTCGATGCCGGGTGCCAAATACACTTTCCGGCTGGTGGTGTCCAATGTGGCAAATAGCTGGTCAGCCGCATAGGCTTTGCTACTGGCTACCCCATTGAACAAAGTACTTTTGCCTGCATTGGTGTATCCCACGATGGCTACGGTAAACTGCCCGCGCCGCTGCCTTTGCCTGCGTTGGGTTTCACGCTGCTTTTCCAAGGTGCTTAGGCGCTGCTTGAGTTTTTTGACCTTGTCGCCGATAAGCCGACGGTCAGTTTCAAGCTGAGTTTCACCCGGCCCGCGCATGCCGATACCGCCCTGCTGACCTGCAAGGTGCGTGTAACGGCGAACCAATCGGGAGGATAGGTACTGTAGCTGGGCAAGTTCAACCTGCAATTTACCTTCGAAGCTTTGAGCCCGAATGGCAAAAATATCGAGAATCAGGCCCGTGCGGTCAATCACCCGCATTTCAAGCGCTGCTTCGAGATTCCGCTGCTGAGCAGGACTAAGTCCATGATTGAACACGACCAGCTCGGCTTCAAGCTCTGTGCTAAGCTCGGAAATCTCCGCCACTTTGCCAGAACCGATGTATGTGGCTGGATCAGGTGCTTTGCGCTTGGCAATCACAACAGCCACCACATCGGCACCCGCTGAAATGGCCAAAAGCTTCAGTTCGTCAACATGTTCTTGAAGATCAAACTGACCCGAATCAACTGCCACCAACACTGTTTTAGTCATTGAGCGTGCCGCCCATCAACCTGATTAGACAACAGCAGGCCATTCTGACTAGTAAATCCAAAATCTATCTGCACTTATTCCTTGGCTTCAGGTGTGAACGTAACCGAACGGCCAGGTACCACTGTGGAAATAGCGTGCTTGTAGACCATTTGGGTCACTGTGTTACGCAGCAAAACTACATATTGATCGAAAGACTCGATATGCCCCTGCAACTTAATGCCATTTACCAAATAAATGGATACAGGTACATGTTCCTTCCTAAGAAGGTTGAGGAATGGGTCTTGTAAAAGTTGCCCTTTGTTACTCATAACAGCTCCAGACTGTGTTGTGTTTTTATTAAAACCGTCAGAGCTTTTGGCGCAATGCCTTTCGCTCTTGGTCTTAGTTTACAGAAAGCACCCAGAGGTGCAAACCTTATACGCGCCAATTGTATATAAAGATCGGTAAATTCAGGATTAGTTCCCCCAACGAGGTGAACTTTCACGACTCTTTCCTCATTAGGGTGAGGCCTGCACGTTCATGTACGGGATCATTTGCCAGGTATTTGTTGAGCGTTCACTAAACCAGCCAGTCTGACAACCGAGACTGCTTGATGAATTGTTCCTCGAAAGCCTCCAGTTTTGCGCCTGCGGAGGGTATTAAATTCATGGCTTGAGAGGTCAAATCACAGTCATACCAAAATAAACCAGCGATTACTCCTGCCCCTACAGACTGCGGATCAATCAAAAGTGCGAATCGCTCTTTGGACTTGCTTCCCGACAGCAGGCCGACTACCTGATGCTCGATCAGCAAAGTCAGAATATCGTCCAGCTGGTCGGGGGAAATACCAGTTGAAACCCTCAGCTCTTCCATCGTCAAACCCGGCTTTTCGCTACGCCGAGTTTGGTCCAAACGCCTCAGTACCAGCAGCCCACGCACCCAGCGCTCGCCTGCCCGGCTTTGTTGATTCCAGTTACCCGTCCTGGCCACAGGCAAAGCCGCCACGGTGCAAGCACCCAGCAATACAATCAGCCAGGACAAATAAATCCACAGCAGGAAAATTGGAAATGCAGCCAAAGCACCGTAAACCGCCGTGTAACTCGGAAAATGCGTGATGTAGGCGGCAAAAGCCCGCTTGGAAATCTCAAACAACACCGCGGCCAAAAGCCCGCCAATCATGGCGTCTTTGACTCGAACAGCCCTGTTTGGAATGACCAAATATAGAAACGCGAATGCCAACACCGTAAAAAACAGGGGAATTACACTTAAAAGCGGAAAAAACTCCAATTGGGCCAAGCCCACGCCACGGATCGAAATATTGAACAAAGCAGTAGACATGCTCAAACTAAAACCAATCAAAACCGGCGCAAGACTGATTGCAGCCCAATACAGCAAAATGTTGTTGAGCAAGGGACGCTGGCGTTGAACGTGCCAGATTTGGTTGAACACACGGTCAACGGTCAACATGGTGGATAAGGCAGTGCCCACCAAAAACACAGTACCAATCGCGGTCAAACCCTTGGCTTTGGCGGAAAATTGATTGATGTAGGTCAGGATGGTTCCGGACAGGGTGTCTGGAAAAAAACTTTGCAACATGTAATCTTGAAGCTTGTCGTAAAACTGCTCAAACATCGGAAAAGCAGTAAAAACAGCCAAAACCACCGTCACCAACGGCACCAAGGCCAATACAGTGGTGAAGGTAAGTGCAGCCGCTACCTGTGGCAAGCGCTGGTCTTGCACCCGACTGGCCAAAAGACGACTGAAAGCAAACCACCAACGGGGGTGGGTTGGACTTAGATTACCCATAAGCTCCGATACAATGAAACGTTAACGTTTGCCGATGATACCTGTTTCAAATGATAGAAGTTTTGGTTTTGTATTACAGCCGCCACGGTGCCACTGAACAATTGGCCCGTGCCATTGCAGAAGGGGTTGAATCTGTACCCGGGGCTGAGGCCCGTTTGAGGACTGTTCCCGCGGTGTCCAGCACCTGTGAGGCCACCAGCCCAGACATACCCGAGCAAGGCCCGCCCTATGCTGAAATCCAAGACTTGAAGGATTGCGCAGCACTGGCCATGGGGTCACCCACTCGATTTGGCAACATGGCAGCCGCTATGAAGTATTTTTTGGATGGCACCGCAGGGGTTTGGTTGGCGGGCGATCTAAGCAACAAACCTTTCTCTGTTTTTACGTCCACAGGCAGTTTGCACGGTGGGCAGGAAACCACACTTTTAACAATGGCATTGCCCCTGATGCACCACGGAATGATGTGGGTCGGTCTGCCTTATTCCAACCCGGAGTTAAGTGACACCTCAACGGGCGGCACACCCTACGGCCCAAGCCATTTGGCTGGGGCACAGGGCAAAAACCCTGTAAGCGCTGACGAGTTGGCCTTGGCACGTGCCCAAGGCAAGAGGCTTGCGGAAACCGCATTGGCACTTTATAACGGTGGAATGAAGAATGTGGGACGCGTTGGGGGTGCAGCATGAGCCTGACGCCCGGCCTTTTACCAAAACCAACACCGCAGACTGAGCAACGAAGAAAGCTGGCTTACTGGGCAGCAAGCAGCAGCCTGATTGCCTTGATTGCCTTATGTGTGGCCTGGGAGCTGGTGTTGGCCCCTTTGCGGCCTGAAGGGTCTTGGCTGGTGTTGAAGGTGTTGCCTTGGTTGATGGTGCTGCCCGGTATACTGAAACAAAAGGTGCGGACTTACCAAGTGGTTTCGCTGCTGGTTTGGATTTATTTTGCTGAAGGTACAACGCGGGCGACTTCCGACCCCGCTGCGGCATCGCAACTGCTGGCTTGGATTGAAGTTGCTTTGTGCGTTGTGTTGTTTGCCGCAGTCAGTGTGTATGCACGAACTTACAAAGTACCCAAAACCAAAACAATGTGATTTAAGCGAATGAACAGCATGGATGAGCAGCATGGATGAGCCACATGGATGAGCAAACTCAGCAACCAAAACTCCATGCAGAATTGCTCAACGCATTGCAATCTTGGGCTGAGGGTTCAACCGGGTCAGAACTTTGGCTGGATGAGGAGCGAATCGCGCACAGTTGCACCGATTGGCGTAAACGCTATCGCACACATGCTTTGGCTGTGGTGCTTCCCAAAACCACCCAGCAATTGCGAGAGGTGGTGAAGCTGTGTGCCCACCATAAAGTTGCCATTTGCACCCAAGGTGGAAACACCGGGCTTGTTGGCGGTGCAGTACCCACGGCACCGGGGGCTGGTGGCTTACGTGGTGAGAATGCAGACCGCCCTCACGTGTTACTGGTGACCCGAAAGTTACGTGACACGCTTGAAGTCGACCTGAGTAACTTGACCTTAAGCATCAGCGCGGGCTACACCCTTCAAGAAGCTCAAGAAGAAGCCGAAAAACATGGGCTGCTATTCCCTTTAAGTTTGGCCTCCGAAGGGACATGCACCATAGGCGGCAATTTGGCCAGCAATGCGGGTGGCGTTGCGGTACTTCGTTACGGCAACACGCGTGAGCTGTGTTTGAGTTTGGAATATGTCAATGCGCAGGGCCAAATATGCGGTGATTTGCGTGGCCTGCGCAAGAACAACACCGGTTATGATTTGCGGCATTTGATGATTGGCTCGGAAGGTACATTGGGGCTCATTACACGAGCCTGCTTAAAGCTTTACCCTGCCCCCACCGCAAAAGTGGTGGTTTGGATGAATGTGAAATCCATTCACACCGCAGTGGCTTTGCTAGGTCGCATCCAATCAAGGCTTTACAATGAGCTGAGCAGTTATGAGTGGATGAATGCCCATGCGATTGATTTGGTGTGTAAGCATTTTCAACTCAAAGCACCGATGGACATAAAGGACAGTGGCTGCGAGCATGTTCTGGCCGAATTCACTGCATTGGGTAGCCAACAGGCGCTTGAAGAAAAAGTCGTCGAATTTTTCGAGGAATTGTTTGCCTCTGGGGTCGATGACGCGCTTGGCCTATTGGCACTTTTTGTGGCTCAAAGCCTTTCAGAAAACGATGCCTTTTGGGCACTCAGAGAAAACATTTCTGAAGCGCAGGCCAAAGAGGGTCTGAATGTGAAACATGACATTGCATGCGCAGTGTCAGCCCTACCCTCCTTTCATGATGCCGCCTTGGCGGAACTGCAGGCTTTGGATTTGGGAGTGCGGCCAGTGCTGTTTGGGCACCTAGGCGATGGGAATTTGCATTTTAATGTGTCTGGCCCTGCGGGTGAAGACAGCAAAAACTTTTTGGCTGCGCATCAAGACAGCCTCAATGAAATTGTTCATCGACACATCATGCTTGTAGGTGGCACGGTGTCGGCCGAACACGGTATAGGGCAGTTAAAAGCGGAGTTGCTTCAAGAAATTACCGCCCCACCAAACTACCAGGCTTTTCAAGCCATCAAACGTGCATTAGACCCTGATAACCTACTTAACCCAGGGAAGTTGATTTTGCTGTAATTGCACCGTGCATTCGAGCCATGAAGACCCATGTAGAACTTAGGCTTAATTGGAGGAAGCCAATCCTTCAAGCTGCCCCAACGCCTCTTCCACCAAACTCCAATCATTGCGCTTCAATTTGGCAGAATCGGAAAGTACCTGCCTGTACAAACGGCTGCGTGGCTCGCCGTGAAATAAACCCAACCAAGATTGAATGATATTGCGCAGGCCACTGCCTGCAGCCAATTCAGCCTCTGCATAAGCGCGCAGATTGTTGATCACATCCGCACGGGTTTGGGTTTGCGGTGTTTTGGGTGATCGTTCGGAACACGCAGGCAAATCACTCAGTTTGGAGTTAGGTAGGGAGTTTATTTTCCCAGCCACTAGACCATCAAACTGGGTGAGTATCCAGGGGTTGTTGTAGGCCTCTCGCCCAATCATGCAACCGTCCGCCCATGTCAGGTGGTCCTGAATTTCATCAATCGTGGTGATGCCACCGTTGAGAATAATTTGTAAATGTGGAAAGTCGGCCTTCAGGCGTTTGACCACATCGTAACGCAAAGGCGGAATGTCACGGTTTTGCTTAGGCGACAAACCTTTCAACACTGCGTTGCGAGCATGCACAACAAAGGTGTTGCAACCGGCTTCGCTGACTTTGCCAACAAAGTCGAACACCTGTTGTTCGGATTCGTTGTAATCCAAACCGATGCGGTGCTTGACGGTCACCTCCAAATCGCAGGCCTGCCGCATGGCATCCACGCACTGTGCCACCAGCTCGGGCTCAGCCATTAAACAGGCGCCAAAAGACCCTTTCTGAACCCGTTCTGAAGGGCAACCGCAATTCAAATCCAGCTGATCGTACCCATACTCTTCCACCCATTTGGCGCAACGGGCCAGGTCATCGGGCTCACTTCCGCCAATTTGGAAAGCGACAGGATGTTCTTCCGGGTTGTAAGCCAAATACCGATGGCGCTCACCGTGAATCAAGGCACCTGTGGTGATCATTTCAGTGAATAACCAGGTGTAGCTGGACAGCTCCCGGTGGAAGCGACGGCAATGCCGGTCTGTCCAACAAATCATGGGAGCAACGGAAAGGACTCTGGGTTTAATCTGCATGGTGGCTAACACATTCAAAAACGAAAATGGGCGAAAACCAGGTTCCGCCCATCTTTGACTTCACACTCGCTTCAATTACGCTGCGTCGCGGCTTGCGCGCTTGCGCTCGTGCTCTTTCAGGAAACGCTTGCGAATACGAATATTCTTGGGCGTAATTTCAACCAGCTCATCGTCGTCGATGAATTCAACCGCGTATTCCAGATTGATTGCAATCGGTGGAACCAAGCGAACTGCTTCGTCTGTACCTGATGAACGCACGTTGGTCAGCTGCTTGCCCTTGATCGGGTTTACAACCAAGTCGTTGTCGCGGCTGTGAATACCAATGACCATGCCTTCGTACAAGGCTTCGCCCGGGTTCACGAACATGCGACCACGATCCTGCAGTTTCCACAAAGCGTAGGCAACTGCATCGCCATCGTCTTGTGAAATCAAAACGCCATTGTGACGCTCGCCCAAACCGCCTTCGCGCACTGGGGCATATTCATCAAACACGTGGCTGATCAAGCCTGTACCGCGTGTCAGTGTCATGAATTCGCCTTGGAAACCAATCAAACCACGTGCTGGAATTTTGTATTCCAAACGTACACGGCCTTTGCCATCGGGTGCCATGTCCAACAGGTCACCTTTACGACGGCCCAGCTCTTCCATCACGCCACCTTGGTTGACGTCTTCAATGTCAACAGTCAGCATTTCGTAGGGCTCGCACTTCACGCCATCGATTTCTTTGTAAACCACGCGTGGACGTGACACAGCCAGTTCATAGCCTTCACGACGCATGTTTTCCAGCAAAATGGTCAGGTGCAATTCACCCCGGCCAGACACTTCAAACACGGTGTCGTCGTCGGTTTGTTTAACACGCAAAGCCACGTTGGACTTCAACTCGCGCTCTAGACGGTCACGCAGTTGGCGGCTTGTTACAAACTTGCCTTCGCGGCCAGCCAATGGGGAGGTGTTGACCATGAAGTTCATGGTCAGTGTGGGCTCGTCTACAGTCAGGATTGGCAGAGGCTCAACACAATCGACCGCGCAAATGGTTGTACCAATGCCGATTTCTTCGATGCCGTTGATCAAGCAAATATCGCCGGCTTCAGCTTCATCAGCCAACACACGCTCCAAACCACGGAACTTCAACACTTGATTGATTTTGCCGTTGAAAGGTACGCCATCTGGACCATTGACGCACACGACCAACTGGCCAGCACGCACTTTACCGCGCTGGATACGGCCAATACCGATCTTGCCTACGTAGTTGTTGTAGTCAAGCGATGTAATTTGGAACTGCAATGGGCCGTCAGACTGGTCGTCACGCACTGGCACGTACTGCAAAATCGCTTCGAACAGTGGGCGCATTGTGCCTTCACGCACGTCAGGCTCTGTACCGGCAAAACCGTTCAAACCTGATGCGTAAATGATGGGGAAGTCGAGCTGTTCTTCGGAGGCGCCCAACTTGTCGAACAAGTCGAAAGTTTGGTCAATCACCCAGTCAATACGCGCGCCGGGGCGGTCTACTTTGTTGATTACAACGATAGGCTTCAAACCCAAAGCCAAAGCCTTGCGTGTTACGAAGCGAGTTTGGGGCATTGGGCCTTCAACTGCATCCACCAACAACAACACGGAGTCCACCATGGACAATACGCGCTCTACTTCACCACCGAAGTCGGCGTGCCCTGGGGTGTCTACGATGTTGATGTGTGTGCCTTCGTATTCAACGGCGCAGTTCTTTGACAAGATCGTGATGCCACGCTCTTTTTCGATGTCGTTGGAGTCCATCACACGTTCTTCGAGTTTTTCATTCTCGCGGAATGTGCCGGATTGGCGTAGCAGTTGGTCAACAAGGGTTGTTTTGCCATGGTCCACGTGGGCGATGATGGCAACGTTACGTAAAGCGCGTGTCATAGTTTTACCTGAATCAATCTATCGGGTCGAAGCAATGCATTCTTCCCATCGGTTTCTAAAAATCCTGTTCCCATGAACAACAAGGGGTTGAGCGAGGATTGGATCGCTTGATCTTGTGCAACTTGCCCGTACACCTTGACTCGCCCCGTTGGAACATCGGGAGGAGCGTTCAGTGGCAAACGTTGTCCTTGAGAAAAACGCTTGGCATGCTCGGCGGTGAGTGTGACTGTTTCCAGCATACTCAGCAGGGCATCAACAGGTTGCAAAAGCTCGGTAAGATCCTTTCCGTCATCAGCCATGCACTCCAGATCTTGGAGAGTGAAAGCTTGTCTCACATCCAAACTGCCAATTGCCGTGCGGCGTAAAGCAGTCAGGTACCCTTTTGTATTGAGGGCTTTGGCCAGGTCTTCGCCCAGCGTTCGTATATAGGTGCCTTTGCTGCATTCGGCGGCAAAGGTTAAAAATGTGCCTTCTGTTTTTTGTTCGAGGGACAACACATCCAAGGCATGGATTGTGATGTTGCGGGCGGGCCGCTCAACCTCTTCACCCTTGCGGGCGTATTCATACAAAGCTTTGCCGTCTTTTTTAAGGGCGGAGTACATGGGCGGAACTTGTTGGACTTCGCCGATGAACTGCTTTGCCACCTCTTGAACCTGTTCCAAAGTCAGCAAGTTTAAATCTTGGTAACCCTTTGATTCTGTTAAGTTGAAGTGCTTTTCTTCAAGTTGCTCGCAGTGTAGTGCATCTTGCCCGTTTGTGGTGGAAGAATTTGATGATTTTTCTTCCAATACCGAGGTCAACTCACCTTCTGCGTCGCCGGTTGTACTTTCCCAACCCAGTCGCACAGTGGCTTCATAAGACTTGGATGAATCAATCAGGTCGCTTGCAAACTTGGTGGCCTCGCCAAACATGAGGGGCAGCAAGCCGCTGGCCAATGGGTCCAAGGTACCCGTGTGGCCGGTCTTTTCCGCATTGAACAGGCGTTTTACACGCTGCAGGGCGTTATTGGATGACAATCCCAAGGATTTATCAAACAAAAGCACTCCAGATAGGGCACGACGAGACGATTTCACAACACTTACCAATGGGTTCAGAACATTAAATTCGGCGAAATGCCGAAGGAACATACACAAGCCAGTGACTGGCGTTCGACTTTGTAGGTCAAACACACAGGCGCAAGCCCAAACCAAATCCCCAGTTTATGGGGCTTAGGTTACGGATTTTCGGGTTCTGGACCTTGGTTTTCAGCGGCTGAATCAGGCAGCACAGATGTGCGGCCTTTTGGAGACACTTCTTCGCCAGGTAGGGAACGAACGGCACGGTCGATCAAGTCAGACATTTCTGCCCCTTTCTCGACGGACTCGTCGTGTTTGAATCGCAAGGTGGGCACGGTGTGAATGTGCAAACGCTTGAAAATAAGATTACGCAAATACCCTGCTGCCTCGTTCAAGGCTTCTTCAGTGTCTGTGGCTGAGCCTGTGAGTACTGAAAAATACACAGTGGCATAAGCATAGTCGGGAGTCAGCTCAATATCGGTGAGCGTGACGAACCCCAGACGCGGGTCGCGCAGTTCGCGCGGAATCAGCTCTGCCAAATCTTTTTGGATTTGCTCGGCTACACGAATTCCGCGGGCTGGGGTCTTTTTCTTGTGACGCATGGGTTTTTGGCCTTTCCCTGATTAAAGGGTACGGGCAACTTCCTTCACTTCAAAGACTTCCAGAATGTCGCCTTCTTTGATGTCGTCGTAGTTTTTCAACTGCAAACCACATTCGAAGTTTTGACGAACTTCCTTCACATCGTCCTTGAAACGCTTGAGCGTATCCAATTCGCCAGTCCAGATGACGACGTTTTCGCGCAGCAAACGGACGCCCGCGCCACGACGAACCACACCATCCAACACCATACAACCTGCAACTGCACCCACTTTGGAGATGCGATACACCTGACGGATTTCAACGTTACCGATGATTTCTTCTTTCTTGTCAGGCGTGAGCATGCCGGTCATGGCTGCCCGGACGTCATCTACAGCGTCATAAATGATGTTGTAGTAGCGAATGTCGACGCCGTTGTTCTCAGCTGTTTTACGGGCACCTTGGTCAGCACGGGTATTAAAGCCGATGATGACTGCACTGGAAGCCGCTGCCAAGTTGACGTCAGATTCGCTGATACCACCTACCGCGGAGTGAACGATTTGCACCTTCACTTCGTCTGTGGACAGCTTCATCAAGGCGTGGCCCAAAGCTTCTTGCGAACCTTGTACGTCGGCCTTCAACACGATAGCCAGCGACTTGGTTTCGCCTTCGGCCATTTGTTCAAACATGTTTTCCAGCTTGGCGGCTTGTTGCTTGGCCAGCTTGACGTCGCGGAACTTGCCTTGACGGAACAGCGCGATTTCTCGTGCTTTGCGCTCGTCTGGCAGAACAATCACTTCATCACCAGCGGCTGGTACATCAGACAAGCCCTGAATTTCAACCGGGATGGATGGGCCCGCTTCTGAGATGGATTTGCCGTTTTCGTCCAACATGGCGCGAACGCGACCAAAGGATGAGCCCGCCAAAACCACGTCGCCTTTTTTCAGCGTACCGCTTTGAACCAAGATGGTGGCAACTGGACCACGGCCTTTGTCCAAACGGGATTCGATGACCAAGCCTTTGGCTGGTGCGTCGATCGGTGCCTTCAGTTCAAGCACTTCCGCTTGCAGAAGCAAGTTTTCCAACAACTCGTCGATACCCAGACCTGTTTTGGCAGACACGGAAACGAACGGTGTTTCACCACCGTATTCCTCAGGAATCACAGAATGGGTAACCAACTCTTGCTTAACGCGCTCGGCGTTGGCATCGGGTTTGTCAATTTTGTTGATGGCAACAACCAAAGGCACACCCGCAGCTTTCGCATGGTGAATTGCCTCAATGGTTTGTGGCATCACGCCGTCATCGGCTGAAACAACCAGAATAACGATGTCGGTGGCTTTGGCACCACGAGCACGCATGGCGGTAAACGCTTCGTGACCCGGTGTATCCAAGAAAGTCACCATACCGCGTTCAGTTTCCACGTGGTAAGCGCCAATGTGCTGGGTAATGCCACCGGCTTCGCCCGAAGCCACTTTGGTGGTTCGAATGTAGTCCAGCAAAGATGTTTTACCGTGGTCAACGTGACCCATAACAGTAACCACCGGTGCACGGGGCTTGTCTTCGTAAACGGTTAGATCGGCTGTGGATGCATCTTCCAGCATGGCTTCTGGATCGTCCAACTTGGCCGCGATGGCTTTGTGGCCGAGTTCTTCGGTCACAATCATGGCGGTGTCCTGATCCAGCACTTGGTTGATGGTTACCATTTGGCCCATTTTCATCAAGCACTTGATCACTTCAGCCGCTTTAACAGACATTTTGTGCGCCAAGTCGGCTACAGAAATGGTTTCTGGCACATGAATTTCACGCACAACTGGCTCAGTCGGTGCATTGAAATTACTGGACTGTTGCTGTTGGTTGTTACCCCGGTTGGCTTTGCCTTTGGGGCCCTTCCAAGCGGTTGCACCACTGCGGTTCAAACCGGTGTCGCCACGGGTTTTCATACCACCACGGCGGCGGTTGGCCACATCATCCTTAACCACTGCGCCTTTGTTGGCGGACTTGCGGATACGCTCTGCAGCCTCTTCTTCTGTTTCCGCAGCTTCAACCTTGACGGGAGCTTTTGGAGGGACAGGTTTGGCGACTGGCTTCACTTCTTCCATGACTTCAGCTTTCATCACGCGTGAAGGCTGAGACATCATTTTGTTCATGGCTGCCACTTCGGCTTCCACTGCGCGACGCGCTTTTTCCTGATTGGCACTGGCTTGCACTGCCGCTTCGGCTGCAACCTTTGCTTTTTCTTCTGCCTCAGCTGCGCGCATTGCACGCTCTTTACGGGCTTCTGATTCAGCCACACGTTTGGCTTCTTCTTCTTTGGATTCTTGCTGGGTTTCGGCAACCACAACAGGGGCAGCTTCAAGACTTTCCAGCTTGGCTTTTTCAGCCTCTTCGTGTGCAGCGCGCTCTTCTTCAGCGCGGATGCGTGCTTCTTCAGCCAATTGAGCTTCGCGACGGCGCTCTTCCTCAAGCTTGGCTTGCTTTTCCTTCAGCTCGGTTTCTTGTCTAAGCAACAATTCGGCTTGACGTTGCGCTTCAACTTCGCGACGGGCCAGCTCGGCAGCATCCAGTTTGCCTTCTGAACCCGCTGCAGGTGCAGCTTGGTCTGACACGCCGGCGCCGACTTCGCGTTGAACAAACACCCGCTTTTTACGAACTTCCACTTGCACAGTGCGCGCTTTGCCGCCAGGACCCGCTTGTTTGATTTCGCTGGTTTCGCGGCGAGTGAGCGTGATTTTCTTTCCGCCGATCGTGCCTGACCCATGCGCCTTTTGCAGACTTTCAAGCAATCTGCTTTTGTCTGATTCGGTGACTGGGTCTTGCTCGGAGCCTTTGCTCACTCCAGCAGACTTGAGCTGCTCTAGCAGAACCTCTGCTGGCATTTTCAATTCTGCTGCAAACTGTGCAACTGTGGTACTGGCCATCTACTATTCCTTCAAATCCCTTGCCTGCCGGGGTTTTCCCAGCCTCTCATTTCCCTTTGCCGGTTTGATTATTCAAACCAGTGTGCACGAGCCTTCATAATGATGTCGCGTGCACGCTCTTCGGAAATACCGCTTATTTCTACCAATTCATCGACTGCCAATTCGGCCAAACCATCACGGTCAGTGATGCCTGCATCCGTCAGTTTGGCAATCAATGCATTGTCAACACCTTCGATGGACAACAAGTCTGTTGCACCTTCGACTTTTTCTTCACGCGCAATGGCTTCGGTCAGCAAAGCATTCCGGGCACGCGTGCGCAGCTCTTCAATGGTGTCTTGATCGAAGGCTTCAATTTCAAGCATTTCGTCCAGCGGCACATAGGCCACTTCTTCAAGACTTGTGAAGCCCTCAGAAATCAGAACTTCGGCCACTTCGCCATCAATGTCCAATTTCTCGGTGAACAAGGTGCGCAATTTGCCCACTTCTTCTTCAGAGCGCTTGGCTGATTCTTCTGGCGTCATGATGTTGATTTGCCAGCCGGTGAGGTCTGTTGCTAGACGCACGTTTTGGCCGCTGCGACCAATGGCTTGCGCCAACTCGGCTTCGTCAACCACCACTTCCATGGTGTGCTGCTCTTCATCCACCACCAAGGACTGCACAGTTGCGGGCGACAAGGCACCAATCACAAACTGGGCTGGGTCTTCGGACCACAACACGATGTCAACACGCTCACCACCCAACTCTTGAGTAACTGCTTGTACGCGTGAACCGCGAACACCCACGCAGGTTCCGATTGGGTCAATGCGACGGTCATGGGCCAACACCGCGATTTTGGCACGCATGCCAGGGTCACGAGAGGCTGCCTTGATTTCAAGATAGCCTTGCTCAATTTCGGGCACTTCCATCGCAAACAAAGCCTTGATAAATTCAGGGCTTGTGCGGGACAAAATAACTTGTTGGCCGCGGGCATTGCGATCGACTTTCCAGAGGAATGCGCGTACACGGTCGCCGGGGCGCATGCTTTCGCGGGGGATCATTTGATCGCGTGGCAAGCGGGCTTCAATACGACCACTTTCTACGATTGCATCGCCACGTTCCATGCGCTTGACTTGACCAATTACGATTTTGTCGCCGCGGTCGAGGAAGTCGTTCAGGATTTGCTCACGCTCTGCATCACGCACGCGTTGCAAAATAACTTGCTTGGCAGCTTGGGCGCCGATGCGGCCAAACTCAACCGGCTCGAGTTCTTCTTCAACGATGTCGCCAATTTTGGGGTCGTCAATGTGCTCAACCGCACGCTCAACAACCATTTGGTAGGCTGGATCGTAAAAGTCTTCTTCTGAGACCACTTCCCAACGACGGAATGTGTCATAAGCGCCGGTATCGCGATCGATGTCTACGCGAACGTCCACTTCTTCATCGAAGCGTTTTTTTGTTGCGGAGGCCAATGCCATTTCCAAGGCGCCGAATACGATGTCCTTGTCGACGTTTTTCTCGCGCGCCAACGCATCAACCAGCAAAAGCAACTCACGGCTCATTCCAAGGCTCCTAAAACTTTAAGTGCGCCACCAAACGAGCGGCGGCGACATCTGCAATATCAAAATTCAACTGAAAGGGTTGAGCCTCTTTGCCTTCGCCGGGAACGACGAGTGCAAATTGGGTTTCAGCCCCTTCTTCAAGAATACCTTTGAAGTTTTTTTGGTTTTCCACAGCGCGCTTGAGTTTCAAGGACACTTCTTCACCCATAAAACGTTCGAAATCTTTTTTACGTCGAAGTACGCGGTCTACGCCCGGCGAGGAAACCTCGAGCCGATCATAGGTTACGTTTTCGACGGTGAACAAGTGAGTCAAATGATGACTTACCTTTTCGCAATCTTCAACGGAAATACCATTGGGAGAGTCGATAGACACGCGCAAGAGACCTTGTGCTTCACGCTCAAGATCAGCCAATTCAAGTCCCAAGGAGACAATCGCTGCCTCAGCTTCTGGAACCCAGCGCTCAGACCATACCCCGGCCCATGTATTACCGACAAATTCTTCTGGATTGATCACGAACCACCCTTCATATTACAAAGGCCTAGCTCATTCTCAATCAGTACATTCGGTCAGTACAGGTAGACTTTAGGCCAGGCGTAGCACCAAAAAAAAATGGGCTGAAAAGCCCACTTCTTCTTCTGTGAACCACCTTGTTTCGCTTGGTGGTTCAGGCAACTTCCTATTATGCTTTATTTGAGTTCTTTTTTCAACTGAGTTTTCAACTTAGTTGACAATCTTTAGCCTGGTGACTGCGGTTTGGGCTTGCGTCTGTTCATATTGGTACGCCCCCGAGGCGCGCCATTGGCTGAGCCATTGGTTGAGCCATTGGTTGAGCCATTGGGCGTGCCATTGCCGGCCCGGTTGCCTGAGCCCGCATTTGCCCGGTTACGCGACTGCCCCTGACCTAAGCCTTGCCCGTCGCCTTGACCACCACCCTGACCACGGCCCTGACCACCACCCTGTCCGCGAGTGCGCCCACCAGGTCCACTCTGGCCACCCGAAGATTGCCCGAAGGACTGCCCGGAGAATGCACCTGTTCGACGACCACCGCCATTGGCGGCACCATTCGGGTTACGTCCGGGACGGCCACGGTCACCCGTGCGAGTTTGCGTCGAGGACAATTGATTTTGCGCGGACAGAGCTGCAGCTGCGGCTGCGCCGGATACAGTCAAATAGGTTTGAGTGGGTGCGCCGTAGGCAATACCCGGGTCAATCAGAGGCTGCCCGTTGCGCTTTTTGTTGTTACGGCCTGAGGCTTGGTCGCGCGCATCGCGCCGTTCGGCGCTTTCCTTGGCGGAGTCGTCCACACGCAAGCCCAGTGACTGCATGTAGGACATGGCTTCCAGCGCTTCCATTTCAACAAACTTGCCACGCTTCAAAGTGGAAGGCATCACAATGTCGCCAAACCGAGTGCGGATCAAGCGGCTAACCGTTAAACCAAAGGCTTCGAACATGCGACGCACTTCCCGGTTACGGCCTTCAGTCAAACCAACGCGATACCATTTGTTGGCTCCATCGCCGCCGGCGGGCTCTACAAACAGGAATTTGGCCAAGCCATCGTCCAGCTGAACTCCTGCCACCAACTTTTCGCGCTGTTCGTCAGTCAGATCGCCTAGGATACGCACGGCATACTCTCGCGGTACTTCATACTTTGGATGCATCAGGCGGTTGGCCAACTCACCCGAGGAGGTCATTAACAGCAGGCCTTCCGTATTGAAGTCCAAGCGGCCAATTGCCATCCACTTGCCATTGGAAATCTTGGGCATGCGGGAAAATACCGTCGGACGGCCTTGAGGGTCGTCCATGGAGACGATTTCACCAGAAGGTTTGTGGTAAATCAGTACACGGGGTGGTTTGGATTTGTTTTTGCGCTGGACCAAACGGCCATTGACTCGGACTTGATCGGTTGGCAGTACACGCTGCCCCAGGTGGGCTGGTTCGCCGTTGACTGAAACCCGGCCTGCGACAATCATTTCTTCCATGTCGCGGCGTGAGCCCAAACCTGAGTCTGCGAGTACTTTGTGAAGCTTTGGGGCCAATTCGGGGTCAAGCTTGACGTTGAGACGACTGCGGTTTTTATTGGCTTTGCCATCCACATCGGTGTGAATGCCTTCCACTTTGCGAACAATTTCGTCCCAGTCCATTTCGTCAGGCGCTGCGGCCGTTTCGACTGCGGGAGCTTCCTCTGAGGGGGTTTCCGTGGTGCTTGAATCCGCTACCAACGGCGCTTTCTTGACGGGTGCTTTGCGCTTGGCGCGCTTTTTAGGAGGCTGGGCATCCGATTCGGCTTGGGCGGGAGTGTCGTTTGAGGCGAATTCGGACTCAGTATTCATTTCATTGTTTGTCATCATTGTGTTCAAGTGCGTTAGGTTCCTGTTCGAAAGGAATCACTTTCTGTAGTTGTTCAAGGGCCGCAGCCTCGTCTTCTCCGTCCAGTCTGGGCAGTGCTGTCAGGCTGGGCAAATTCAAATCTGCAAGAAACTGGCTGGTTGTACCCCACAAAGCGGGGCGACCCGGTGCATCGCGGTAACCGATGGAGTCGATCCAGCCTCTGTCTTCCAAAACTTTCATTACTTGGGTGGAGACCGTTACGCCCCGTATGGATTCGATGTCCCCACGGGTAACGGGCTGCTTGTAAGCAATGATGGCAAGCGTTTCCAAAGTGGCCCTTGAATACTTAGGGGGCTTCTCAGGATTCATTTGCTCAAGGTACCTGCGTACTTCCAATTTGGTTTGGAATCGCCAGCCGGTTTTGACTTGGACGAGCTCCATGAAGCGCTCTGTCCAATCCCGACGTAAATCTTCCAACAAGGTTTGGATAACGCCTGCGTCTAGGCTGTCATCAAACAATCGTTGCAGTTCTTTGATGGAGACGGGCTCCACTGCAGTCAATATGGCTGCTTCAAGTATGTGTTTTGCGCGCTGGGGATCCATCCAGGCGAACTCTCTATGTTATGTCCAAGATATGGGGCGCAGCGAGTACTCGACCAGTGAGGGAGTAAGGCGTTATGCGCCGAGAAGGCAGATACGGTGAAGTTGAAAACTTGGCTTCACATTTCCGAACATCATAATTGAAATAATGCCTTCGCGCAGAAAAAAATAAAAAAAACCGGTCTGACCCGTGAAGGAAAGACCGGACTCTAAAACCACCATTGGAGGTTGGAGACAATTTGAGTATCGGTGAAGTTGCTGTGCCGTACACCCCCCTTTGTGGTTAAACCCACTGGGTAAGCCGGCTGCCTTCACCCACTTCAGTTATCCACATGAAACGGGGAAAACTTGGGTGAAGTGCTGTGGATAAGTTTTTTAGAGGCTTGATTCTAAGTGATTTTCGATTCACTGATTAAAAACTATACAAGTACTTCTCAGGGTGTTTTTCCAGGGTGTGGACGCACAATGTCAACCGAGTTTCAATTCGACTCCCACCGGTACCCTACCCCTGCAGATTGAATACGGGCCCAGCATTGCGACTTTTCCTCTTCGGACTTGAACAACCAGCCATCAATCTCTTCCATGGTGCGGCCACAACCCATGCAAATGCTGTCGCCCAAATTGGTTGAGCAATAACCGATGCAAGGCGTATCGGCTGCTGGCCAAACCGGTAAATGTGCATATTCATTCTTGGACATCAAAAGTTACTCCACTGCTTATTTCAGAATTTTTATTGGGTTGATGAAGGTCGGAATTCTTTTTTCAACCGGATGTATAACAGTTTGCGGACATTCGCCACCACGGTGCCATCTGATTTTTGGATTTGAGTTTCAAAGGTGTGCAAAACTTTTTCACCTGTAGCGGCTTGATTCTTGATTAGATCCAAATCGGTATCGGTGAGTTGAAAGTCACCATAAACGGTTCCGTCACCCGGCTTTTTAAACTCGATGTAGGCGTCTTGATCCCAGACGTGGTAACGCTTGCCCAAATTTTGCATCAGCATAAACATGAAAAACGGATCGGACATGGCATACAACGAACCGCCAAAATGAGTCCCCATGATGTTTTTATTGCCCCTGCTGAGAGGCATTTGTACTTTGACACGTCGAAAATCGGGTGCCATTTCGGTGATTTTTATGCCAGCCCCCCTGAAAGGCCGATACAAATTGAACAGCGGAACAATAAATTTTGGATTGTTTGTGATTTTTTTCTTCAATGCTTTAAGCAAGATAAACCTCTATTTTTCAACAACTAACCGGGATTAAAGCACAAGAAGTCGACTGAAACGGAGCACCGATGCGGGATTCAAAGGATGAGAAGGCTTGCGCGATGCGGGTAAGGCTGCTATAGTTGCGTTCTTACCAGACGCGGGGTGGAGCAGTCTGGCAGCTCGTCGGGCTCATAACCCGAAGGTCGTAGGTTCAAATCCTGCCCCCGCAACCAAATACCCAAAAAGGTCAATCGCTTAACTGCTGTTGACCTTTTTGCTTTGTGGGCTTGTAACAATGGGGCTTGTAACAATGGGGCCTGTAACAGCGCGAGCCTACTGCTTCCGAAGGCGTTGGTAGTCTCCCAACTCAAATTGCGAGAGGCGGCGCTTCATTTCGAAGGTAGACCATGGCCAAGCTGTGCTGTTCCGACCATTTCGATCAATAAAGTAGCTTTGACAACCGCCCTTGTTCCATACCGTGTTTTGCAGGGCCTTCTGAACTTTATTGTTAAATACATTGGCCACACCCGGGTTTAGTTCGAAGCCCTTCCAGCCCACTGAATCCATTTTTTTCAGTGCGTCTGAAATATACTGCAGCTGCGCTTCCATGATGATGAAAGCCGAGGAACTGACTGCAATATTGGGCCCGAACATCAAGAAGGCATTGGGACAATCTTCGACCGTGGTTCCCAAAAAGCCTTTGGGACTTCCCTCCCAGACCTCTGCCATGCTTTTGCCGTTTTTGTTGTAAACGCGCTTTGCGATTGGTGGCTCTGCCACTTCGAAACCTGTTGATAGGATAATGACATCGGCCTGAACTGATCGGCCGTCAGCTGCATGAACCGTGTTGCCCGATACGGACGCCAGAGCAGAATTGATCACTTGTACATTGCTTGCAGCCAATGCGCGATACCAATCGTTGGACTGCAGAATGCGCTTGCAACCCAGCACGTAGTTAGGCGTTAGCGCCTTCTGCAACTTGGTGTCACGAATGTGTCTGCGAATATTCCATTGGGCGATCGAATGCAATCGCCGCATGATGGATGGGCTTTGTAAGCCACCATTGATGGATTCAAATACGCCATAAGTGACGCCCCGGGCCAGAAATTGTGTGACGGGTAACTTGCCAAATACACCCCTTACCCATGCAGGCAAGCTGGTGTCCATTTTCGGCAGTACCCAATGCGGAGTGCGCTGAAACACACTGAGCTGGGCCACCTTGGACTGGATTTCGGGAACGAATTGTATGGCTGATGCGCCGGTTCCGATGACAGCCACACGCTTGCCTTGAAGGTCCACGTCATGGCGCCATTGGGATGAGTGAAAGACTTCACCTTGGAATTGTTCGATTCCCGGTACCTCTGGCAATTTCGGTTCATGCATCGGACCGCAAGCCAAAATGATGAACCTGGATTTCCACTGTGTGTCGGGAGTTTGAACAATCCAAAGCTGTTCATCGCTGGACCAGCGAATTTCCAATGCCTCTTGATTGAAATAAACCTTGGACAGCACCTGCTTTTCTGTTGCCAGATTTTCAAGGTATGCCTTAATTTCAGGTTGCCGCGCAAATACGCGTGACCAATTCGGATTGGGGGCAAAGCTATAGGAGTACAGCGTGGAAGGTACATCACAGGCACAGCCTGGATAGGTGTTTTCTCGCCACACACCGCCCAGTTCACTGGCTTTTTCCAGCAGGGCGAAGTTGGTCTCGCCTTGCTCTTTCAACCGGATTGCAGCACCAAGTCCAGCAAAGCCGCCACCAATCACCAGTACTTTGTAAAGCTTGTTTTGAGTCATGTCAGATGTCCTGTCTTGATGTGTTCAACGCAGAGATTCGTTGCTCGTATGAGGCATGTGCATTCTTGTTCAAACCTTTGAGAATCATCTGGTCGCCAAGTATTGCACGGCCCTTCGACTGCACAAATTGAGGAAGCATCGAGAACACCTGATTTAAAGGATCCACCATGGCGGGCACGCTCGTTCTTAGGCGCTTGTTTAGAATTGATTTACAGATGGCTTGGGCCACATCTTCGGGTTCAACAGCTGGAATCAGCTTGGACGCATTTTCGGTACCCGAGGACAGCTCGGTGTGCACCTTGGCTGGCATCACTATTGAAAAACCGATGCCACTGCCCCGGTACTCATGGGCCAGCGACTCGGTCAACCCCACCACAGCGTATTTGCTTGCGCAGTACACTGCAGCACCGGGCACTCCCATGACGCCCGCCAAAGAGGCCACATTGACAATGTGACCATACCTTCGTTCTTGCATGCTGGGCAGTACCGCACGAATGCCTTGAATAACGCCCATCAGATTGATGTCGAGTTGGGTTTGACTCATGCTGGGCGACTCATCCAAAAAACGTCCCATGGGCATAATGCCTGCATTGTTGATCAAACAATCAATGGGTCCGAGATGCGCAGTGACATGCTGCACAGCCTGTTGCCACTGCTGAGAATTACGCACATCACAGGGAACAAACAGCAAGCCCTCTTCCTTGGCGACCTTGGCACCCAATAGATGATCTACATCCGATATAGCGACTTTTGCTCCCTGCTGCTTTAGCAGTCTGGCTGTGGCAAGCCCGATACCTCGAGCGCCACCAGTCACCAGACAAACTTTTTGCTTGAGGGTGCTTTTACTGAAGATTGCCATCTTTGTCTCCCTGAAACTTACCGTGAATCTGAATAGTAATTCCATAACGGAACGTATTGTCACTTTCTGTTAGATTATTCCTTCTAATCGGTATTCCGGTAAACTGTCGTTTTGTATCTGTGGTTCAATTCAATGACTGCACCTCTAACCCGTGCCGAGCGTTTACGACAACAAACTGAAAACGAGATTCTTCAGGCAGCGTTCGAAACCTTCTCGGAGAAGGGCTACCACCAGACGGCTATTTCAGACATCGCACAGAAGCTGGGCATGGGGCACGGCACGTTTTACCGGTATTTCAAAAACAAACGTGACATGATTGAGCGGGTATTTGAATGGAAAATGGAAGAAATCACCGGGCTATTGCTGGACGAAAATGCCCCAGATGCAGTGGACAGTTTGCAAGACTACATTGACCAAGTGCACCGAATTAAACGCCGCTTGATCGACTACAGCAGGGGCAATCTGAATGCGATTAGGCTGCTGCTGATTACCTCAATGTCTGTGGATGAAGATTTGTCGAAGAAGGTGTATGAACTGATCCGTTTTGGTGGGCTTTTGTGTTCTGGCTACATGAAAAATGGCGTGGATAAAGACATTTTTCGACCCGAACTGCGTTGCGATGGCACTGCAGATGCCATCGTAAGCATGATCGTAATGGGTGGGCTTCACATGCTGAATACCCAACATGATGAGGGTTGGATCGAGAATTATGCAGACTCCATCGTGGACTTGATTGTTGCCGGCTTGCGAAAATAGCCCACTGATGGAGAAGGTGATTAAATCCAAGCACTCAAAGTTTGCGCTTCCAAACGGTCACTTCACTGAGGGTGTGTTGGTGCTTGCGGCGGGTTTCACGGATGACGAAGGGAACGGACTCGGGCCCTTGTACCAAAGTGAAATGCTCGCCTAAAACATCTTTGAGGCCGTCTAGCGTGGTGTAAGACTCGCCATCCTTTTTGTAGCCGCCTATCCATTCGCTGCGCTTGGTGAATTCCTCCAGCCAAGTGTAAGGCGAGCTGAGTACCAGCAGGCCACCGGGGTTGAGGCGTGAGGCAACGGTGTCAAGAAAGCGGCGCGGCGAGTAAAGGCGGTCAATCAGGTTGGCAGCGAGGATAAGGTCGAAGCCCACAAATGTGTCTTTGAGGTTGCAGGCATCGCCCTGCCAGAATTCCACCCGGTTGGCGGTTTCGGCCAAGCCTAGACTGTCAAGTCGACGTTCGTAATAGCTAAGTAGTTCGCCCTCGTCGGGCAGGGTGTAACGGACGGCGCCGGTTTCCACCATACGTACGCCGACCTGAATGAACAGCGCCGAAAAATCAATACCGATTACTTTGTCAAAGGTTTTTGCCAGCTCAAAGCTGGACCGGCCAGTGGCGCAACCCAAGTCGAGCGCCCGCCCCTGCATGCCGTTGCCGTGGTTTGCGTGAGCAGCGATAGAAAGCTCAGCCATGGCTTTGGGGAAATTGGGTACACCAAAAGCAGAGTCGCCATAATGGAATTCGGCGTACTGAGAGACCATGGAGTCGGTTTCGTAGGTGGACAAAGGATTGGTCGCGGGCATATGGGTCTCTATGTATCGGAATCCAGCATGCTGGAAAAAATGGCAGCGAAAGGCGTAACGGGATGCGTGGCGGGATTCATTTCCGCATGAAATCCAGCTGCCGCCCTTGATGATGTTATGACGGTTGTCGAAGGTTGGGCTGGTGAAATCATCGTAGATCGGGTGGACGTTGAAGCCGTCAAACGGGTAAGTCGACGTTGCGCACCACTGCCAAACATTACCCACAACATCAAACAATTCGCCATGGGCAAATTGATTCACGGGGCAGCTGGAAGCCCAGTGGTCAAGGTGCAGGTTGGCCTTGGCTGGCGCGTCGTGTGGTACGTCTTTGAGATTCAGGTGATCGTAGATACGGTTCCACTCATCCTCGGTCGGAAGGCGCACGGGTTGACCTGTTTGCTCGGCCTTCCATCTGCAGAAGGCGTTTGATTCATGGTAATTGGTTTCAACCGGCCAATCCCAGGGCATTGGAACCTCTTGCGCGAGTAGTCGCAGCTTCCAGCCACCCTGCTGCGTGGTGTCGCGCACCCAAAAAGTGGGGTGTGTGGCTTGAGCGAATCGCTTCCAACCAGCGCCCTCTTCGTCCCAATAACGGTCGTTGGCATAACCGCCGAATTCAACAAACTCAAGGAACTCGCCATTACTGACCAAATAGCGGGATGCCTTAAATGAGCCTACTTCGGCTTGATGGTGGCCATATTCATTGTCCCAACCGTAGATTGGATCGGTCAGGGGGCGGCCCAACTCGACTCGGCCAGCGGGAATATCCACAAGCAAATTGCTGGGCGCTGGCCCGCTGTCGCGGCAAGGCTGCCATGCCGAATGAGGCTGGACATGATGCAAGGCATGTTGGCGCATCAGCACTGAAGAAGTTTCGAGGTGAATGTGCTCATGCTCAATCCCCATCAGCACAACCCAGAACGGATCGTTCCAACCGATGGGCAAGGTAAATGGGGTGTGGCGGATGACATGATCGATGACTTGCCTTGCTTTTCGGCGGTATTCGCGCACTTCATCGACTGTTGGCCAGTCATAGTGGGCGTCATTCAGGTCGTCCCAGCTCATTTCATCCACACCCACGGCGAACATTGACTCCAGTCGCGGATCAATGCGCTTGTCGATCAGGCCGGCAAGCATGAATTTATTGATGAAAAATGTGGCGGTGTGGCCGAAGTAAAAAATCAGGGGATGGCGCAGGGCGATCGGTTTTTTGTAATAGGCTTCGTCGCAGCTCAGCACTTCGAAGAGAGATTCATAACGATCGAAAGTGGCATGGAAATATTGCAACAGCTCGGCGCGTTTGGATTCAACATCGCTGCCAGCCAAAAATGGGGTGCGATGAAAGGGAGCGCTTTGTGAGAGCGTACGTGGGTGAAGCGAATTCATTAAAGCGGACCTACAATTGTCAAACAAACAAGTTAGTGTAATAACACATTTTGGGGTAGCTAGGCTGTTTTCACCGAACGGACAGTCTAACCCACAAGATTTAACCTTTTTAGGCGTTTATTCACCCGATTAGATTAGGCAGTTCCCCCATACATTGAGTCATCACTTTGCTAGGGCCTGCCATGAGTATTTTTTCCCGGTCTTCATTGACCAAACAAATTTCAATTTCTGCTGCTGGGGTTATTTTGTTAACCATGACGGTATTGACCACCAGCATCACGATGACGGGGCACAATGCGGCAATTCAAACTGCCCAGACCGACCTCAAACAACAATCGGAGACTGTGCAGAAAGTTTTGGACGGCTACTTTGATGCGGTCAATGCAAGGGCTGAGCGTCAGTTCAAACTGCTTGAACAATGGTTACCGGGTGAAATTTTAGACACAGCACAAATGATCAACACCAATGGCCAAGATTTGCCTGCTTTGCGTGTGGGCGGCTCAGTGATCAATGGCAATACCGATTTGCTGGAAAAATTCAAGACTTTGACGGGTGGAGAAATCGCAATTTTGTCCGTCCATTCAGGAAAGGTGCACCGGGCCAGCACGCTGCTAAAAAAGGATGGCAAACCCATGCACGGCAGCGAGATTGCAGGCACAGACCCTGTAGCGGCGGCACTGCTGGCGGGCAAAGACTACAGCGGCATGACGGTGCGCAATGGCAAGTATTTTTTCAGTAAGGTGAAGGTGATTAAGGATGCGCAAGGCCGGGTGTTTGCGGGTTTGTCGCTGCGTATTTCACTAGACAGTGAGCTGGCTCAAATCCGTGAATTGTTCAGTAGCCTGAAGGTGGCCAAAACTGGCATGGTAGCAATTTTAAGAACAGGTGGCGACAACACGGGGGGTGGTGAATGGGTTTTGCACCCTACGCTGGAGTCTAAAACAATCAATGACATGCCAAAAGATTCTGATTGGGCAAAAACCACGCTGGACTTAATCACGAACAAACCGGACATCACCGAGCTGAACATCAGCTTGCTGGATGGCAATCAGATGGGCTCCATGACGGCAACTGCCACATCAAAATCCTGGAAATGGTTGGCTGTAGTAACAGCACCAACCGACGAGTTTTTGGCAGCCAACAACAACACCCGCAACCAAGTGATTCTTGCCGGAATTTTGGCTTCACTGATTTGCGCGGGGACCATGTATTGGCTGTTGAAAAACCGTCTTCAAGCGCTTGGCGATGTGGCTTCTGCCCTTCACAAATTGGGGGAAGGTGACTTGAGCGCGCATGTGAGTCACGCCCAGAAAGACAGCCAAAACGAGGTGGATGTGATTGGTGTGGCACTGAACCGCACCAGCGAGCAGGTGCGAAACCTGATTCGCGGTGTGGAGTCTGCATGTGGCGAAATTGCACAATCTTCGCAGGCACTGGTGAAGCAGGCACAGGTTGCGCGGGATTGTTCAGAGCAGCAGTTTGATGCGTCCTCCAGCATGTCAGCCACAGTTGAAGAAATGCATGCCACAGTGTCCCAGGTGGCGGACAATGCAGCTGAAGCGGCCAGTGCAGGCGGCCATGTGATTGAGGAAACTGCCCGTGGCCGCAAGATGGTGGGCGGTACGGTCAATGACATGAATACAATTTCTGAACAGGTGGAGCAATCTGCCGAGGTGATTCAATCGCTGGGTGCCAACTCGCAACAAATTTTGAATATCGTCAATGTGATTCAAGACATTGCAAACAAAACAAACCTGCTTGCATTGAACGCTGCCATTGAAGCGGCCCGAGCCGGTGAACAGGGGCGCGGTTTTGCGGTGGTTGCAGATGAGGTGCGTAAACTGGCAGAGCAAACCAGTCAATCGACGCGGGAAATTTCAACCACTGTGGGCAATATTGTTCAGCAAACCGAAATGGCTGTGGAAAAAATGGGCCATGTGCGCCAAGGCGTCAGTGAGGGTGTTGACCGCGCACATCAAGCAGGGTCGGCGCTGGATGAAATTGATACTTTGATTGAACGATCTGCAACCCGAGCCAATGACATTGCACACAGCACCAGCGAGCAGAAGATTGCTACAGAGCGCTTTGCTGAGTCGGTGATGAGAATTACCGAACTGGCACAGCGCAACAATGCTGCATCGCAAAGCAGTGAGGCTGCTGCCCGAGAAATGATTGATTTGTCCAACCGATTGAAGTCTGCCCTGCAGAAATTTAGAACTGCTTGATGACTGCTTGATGACTGCTTGATGACTGATTGATGACCACTTGTGGCTTTTGAAGTGGAGCTCACAAAAAAGCCCAACTTTTTCGAGTTGGGCTTTTTTTGGGGAATCACCGTAAGACGTGATGTGATTCAAGCTCAAGGTATTGAGACAAGTGGCACATGTCAATTAACCGTTGCACGTTGGAGTCCACGTTGCTGAGGCGAAGTGGACCCTTTTTGCGCGATTCGAGTGTACGAGCCAAAGAAACCAATATAACCAAACCGCCGGAATCGATGAAGCTGACATCGGAAAGATCGATCGTCAGTGATTCAATTTCGTCGAGAATGGGCATGACCAGCGCGTCGACCACTGGCATGTTGGCCAGGGTCAGGCGGTCTTGTTGGGCAACTACAATGCCGCGACCGGCTACAATTTTCAACTCAAATGACATGGTAGAAAGACCCAAGTTGGCTAGATTACGTGAATTATCCAGCAATTCGACATACTTACATCGATGCATTAAGGTGGTAAAAGCAGCGTTGCTCCAGCCGTAGTGGACTCTATTAAGCTACCTCAAAATGTCTTCCATCGCATCAACCACTATGCTTGTGCCCACGGCAATCAGCAAAATATCCCCAGCCACTTGAACGTAGCGGTGATTCAACGGGGGTGAGGGTAAGCGTATGCGCAGTTCATTTGGAATATCGTAGTAACGCACATCAGAGGGCAATGGACGCCCCCTTGCCCACTTTTTGGCTTGGCCCGGTGGCTGGCAACCGTTGCCTTTCTTGGCCAAGCCCGGAGGGCAGTTGCCTTTGGCGGCTTGACCACCATAGTATTCGCGGATGATGCGAGTGTCTGAACTGCCGAATCGGAAGGACACGGAAGCATCCACACTGTCAGAATTGCGGGGAGACTTTTCTTTGTGCTCGCCTTTGGACGATTTTTCTTTGCCTTCTTTACGCTCTTTACCGTTACCCGCCCAATCGGGTTTGTCTGCATAAACTGGGGCACTGACCAAGGCCATTGCGAGAACTACGCCGATTGAAGTCAGCACCGATTTTAGCGTGGCTGGTGTTTTCTTGAAGGTTTTCATTGGCATGTGCCTTTTCATTGGAATGTTAAGGCCAGTGTATTCCGTATTGGTGTCGCTAGATATACCCTAGCTTGCTTTGACCCATTGTTCACTTTTTACCCACAGTGTGTGGGCCATTTCAAGGTCATCTCCACAGGGCGAGTACTTGGCTTGCTTGCATTTGACAAAATATTGGCCATTGTCATCCTCAGTCATATGGGCTGTGGCGCAATGCAGGGTGGTGGCTGCGCCCTCTTCTGGGCTGATCATAAATAGATTAACAACGCTGCGTACAAAGCCCGGCAAGGCGCGCCAAACGTCGGTTGCGACCACACCCGGATGCAAGGCATAAGCACTCACGCCAGTGCCTTTTAAACGCCGAGCCAACTCTTTGGTGAACAGCAAATTAGCCAGCTTGGCTACGCAATATTCGGGAACCGCAGTGGTTGTGGCCGTGGGCTTTTGTACCGCTTCAAAATCAATGCCTTTGGTGCGCAAATGGGCGCGGCTCGATACGTTGACAATTCGCGAAGGGGCTGATTGTTGAAGTACAGGCAATAGCCTTTGTGTCAGCAAAAAGTGGCCCACATGGCACACACCGAAAGCAAGCTCAAAGCCTGATTGGGTAAAGCCCTTGACGCCTGCCAGCCCGGCATTGTTGATGAGCACATGCAGTGGCAAGCCCTTGGCCAAAAACGCATCTGCACAGGCATTCACGCTGTGCAGGTCACCCAAATCCAAGGGCAAAAACTCCGCTTGAGCGGCACCTTGGCTCAGCAGCTTGATTTCATCCAGCACCACTTGGGTTTTAGCGAAATCTCGGCAAGCCAAAAACACGTGGTAGCCTTGCATGGCCAGTTTGATTGCGGTCACTCTGCCTATGCCCGTGTTGGCACCAGTAATAAGAACCACTTTGCCTTTGGGTTTTTGAGTCTGTGCCATGTTAGCTCCGTGGAAGCTCGAATCCATATTTTTTGAAGATCACTTGGGCAGGTTCCGTACCCAAGTAGGTGTAAAACAGATGCGCATCACTGGGGGCATTTTTAATCAACACCATACGCTGCGCCAGTGGCGTGTGCCAACCCTCGGGTATCAAGGCAAATTGGCCTTGTTGGGCAAACGCTGGGGCTTTGGCCAATGAAAGCGCAATAATGCCCCCTTGGGTAGAACCAGACTGCGCAAACTGGGCAGCTTGGGTGATGTTTTCACCATAAACCAGCTTGGACTTGATTTGCCCCCAAATACCTTTGTGCTGCAGGGCCTGCATGGCCCGATCGCCGTACGGCGCATGTTCGGGGTTTGCAATCGCAAATTTGTTGAGCCGCCCATCAATTAACGCTTTGGCCAAGTCATCTAGATTGGGGTCTGCTTTGACAGGGGAGCGATGGGGCACAAAAATACCAATCCTGCCCATTCCATAAAGCTTGCCTTGGTCCACGGTTTTGCCAGCTACATGAAGCTTGGTGACATACACCTCGTCCGCTGACAAGTACAGGTGGAAAGGCGCGCCCTGCATGATTTGAGTGTAAAACTGGCCGGAGGACCCAAAAATGAGGCGCGGTTTTTTGCCCGATTGATGTTCAAACGCGACTGCAATTTCTTCCAAAGCGAATTTAAGATCAGAAGCTGCCGCGACTGTCAATTGAGGATCAGCTGCATAGGCCATTCTGGGGTAAGCAGTGTTCAGGGCCAACAAAGCCAATAACACTGCGGCCAAGGAAAGTAGTTTGAACGGTTGCAATGAATACATGGGAGCTTGATTATTCCACTCTTAAATTGCGGCCAAAACATTGGCCTGATTCTTAAATCAAATTCCCGATTGGGACTTTACAATCTCATATACAATGTCGCAGCAAACATCGGAACCGCTTAAAACCACATGATATCAAGGCATTGAGTAGTGGGTTTTGGCGACAGATTCAAAAATTAGAGTACAACTGTACTTCCAAATTTTTATGCTCTGCGGTTATGATGCATTCACTTTTTAAAACCTCTCGGAAGAATATTTCGCATGAGTTCAAACCACAAGTCTGAAAACCCAGTCAACTGGCCAGCAGCAATAACGCTTTACAGTACCTCGATTGCAGCTTTGATCATGGTCCCTGTTTACGCGTACTTCAATGACATCAGCACTGCAGCATGGGCATCTTTTGTCGTGTTGGCAATTCTGAATGGCATGTCAATCACGGCTGGCTACCACCGCCTGTGGGCACACCGCACGTATGAAGCGCACTGGACTGTCAAGTTTGTACTGATGTTTTTCGGCACAATGGCTGTGCAAAACAGTATTTTGGTTTGGGCTTCTGGCCACCGTACCCACCACCGCCATGTGGACGATCCCGAGAATGATCCTTATTCAATCAAGCGTGGCTTTTGGTTTGCGCACATGGGTTGGATGGTACGCAAGTTTGAATCAGGTAAAGAGGACTTCAGCAACGCACCTGACTTGCTGAAAGACCCTTTGGTGATGTTCCAGCACAAGTATTACACGGCGTTGGCTTTGGGTATCAACTTCGGTTTTACAGCACTGCTGGGCTTGGCCTTGGGTGATGTGTGGGGCGTGATGTTGATGGGTGGTTTGTTCCGCCTGGTTTGGAGCCACCAGACCACATTCTTCATTAATTCACTGGCCCACATGTGGGGACGTCGCCCTTACACGGACGAGAACACCGCCCGTGACAACGATTTGCTGGCCGTATTCACCTATGGCGAGGGCTATCACAACTACCACCATATTTTCCAATACGACTACCGCAACGGCATCCGCTGGTACCAGATTGACCCCACCAAGTGGTTGATTGCAGGTTTGTCTTATGTGGGCTTGACTTGGAATTTGAAACGCGTGCCCAAGTTTCAAGTTGAAAAAGCGCGTATTGCAATGCAGTTCAAGCGTGCTGAAGAACATTTGAAAGCGCACCCTGCTGGACATGTAACCCACTTGACGCAACTGAGCGAAGGCATTTCTGCCCAAGCCCATGCAATGCAGGCACAGCTAGAGGCGTTTAAAACACGCTTGTCGCATGAGTATGAAAACTACAGCAAGGCTTTGCAAGATTGGGCCAAGTTGAAAGAAGCGCAGTATGCTGAAACCAAGAGCGCGATTATGTCGAGCGAGATGATGGCGGCTTACCGAATCAAGTTCAAGGAACTGGAAAAGCAGATGAGGCAGCAGCGCAAACGTTTGAATGCTTTGGTTGCACAAGGGCCGGCATTTGCAATGGCTTAAATCACTGACTTTGATGCTAAGTTTTGATTTGAAGCGAAAAAGGGCTGCCTGCGGGTGGCCTTTTTTTATGGCTACTTGCTAGCTAAAAATAAATCAAACGTTTGTTTGATTTACTATTCCAATCCATCATGTATTCGGCTTATTATTGAAAACACAAAAACAGGGAGATCAACATGGGCAGTTGGACGGGTAAAACGATTTTCATGACAGGCGGTAGCAGGGGTATAGGCAGGGAGATTGCCCTACGCTTTGCGCGCGAAGGTGCAAATGTGGCAATTGCAGCCAAATCGGACCAAGCCCATGCGCGCTTACCCGGCACCATTCATTCGGTGGCTGAAGAGGTACGTGCCGCCGGTGGAAATGCACTGCCCTTGGCCGTGGATGCGCGCCAAGAGGAGCAATTGGTTGCGGCAATTGCCCAAACTGTGAGTCAATTTGGTGGGATTGATTTATTGGTCAACAATGCGGGGTTTTTGGGTGTAACCCCAGTGGGCATCACATCCACCAAAAGCTACGATTTAATGCATGCGCTGAACTCGCGCGCACCCCTGATTACCATGCGCGAATGCTTGCCCCATTTGGTCAAAACCCAAGGACAAGTGCTCAACCTGTGCCCTCCCATCAATTTGGACCCCGGTTGGTTGGGTGCGTTTGCCCCCTACACTTCTACCAAATACGCCATGACTTTGCTCAGCTTGGGCTTTCAAGAAGAAACCCGAGCAAAAGGCATTACCGTGCGCACTTTGTGGCCCGCCACCTTGATTGCTACAGCAGCGGTTGGCATGTTTGCGGGTGATGAAGGCCTGAATGTGTCACGCAAGCCCACCATCATGGCTGATGCAGCTTTTGAACTGATTCACCGCCGTGAATCGATGGGCACCGAAGTCAGCTGGCTGGACGAAACCGTGCTGCGCCAAATTGGGGTGGAAAACTTCACCCCGTATGCCCAAGTACCCGAGAATGAAAAAAACATTCAGCGGGATTTTTATATCGGCACCTATTGAACTTACAGCCCTAAAACCACGGTGCCTGTGATGCGCTCGTAAGTCCAAATGGCGGCAATGATTGCTACAACAATGGAGCCGCCTTGCAAGATGCCTATTCGGTAAAAACGGGTGTTTCGCAAGGCGTAAGCCACCGGCATAACAAGCAACACAATGGCCAGTTGCCCCAGCTCAACACCCACGTTAAAACTGAGCAATGCCACGGTGAGCAGTTGGGTGGGCAAGCCCAAATCAGCCAGCACCGATGCAAAACCAAACCCGTGCAGCAGGCCAAAGGCAAACGCGATCACCCAACGACGCGCATGGACCGAGCCGCGTAGATTGTTCAAAGCCACCAAAACCACTGAAAGGGCAATCGTTGACTCGACCCACTTGGATGGCAGTTGAACAACTTCCAATGCAGCCAAACTGAGGGTGATGGAATGGGCCACTGTGAATGCAGTCACCACCTTCACGATGTCTTTTACAGCAACAGGCAAGGCTTCAACGCCACGCCAGTGGTCACGGTAACGCACCAACACAGCGGGCAGCAGCAAAGCCAGTAAAAACAGGATGTGGTCAATTCCAATCCAGATGTGCCACACACCTTCTTTGATGTAGTCCAAGGTGGTGTCATATAGCGATTGCTCTTCGAAGCTAAGCAAGGCTGTTTTTGCCTCGGGGCGCAACAACACTGAGCCACTTGGCTTGCCTTCCACTGTCCATTGGGCCAAACCACGGTGGGTGGGGTCCAAGTCAAAGAAAAGCCTGTACTCGGTCATTAGCCCTTTTCTGGGGGTACCCTCGCATTGGCCGTTTAACCACAAAACCAAATAAGTGCCATCGCTGTGTTGGTCCAGCTGCGCGGGCTTTTGGGGGCTGAGTGTACACGCCGCGCCCTCTTCGTTGTTGGCCTTGACGGTGAGCAAGCTTAATGCAAACTCGGTGGCGCGGGCCTCAGCGGCTTGCACCTCTCCCCAAGTCAAATCTCCGCTTTGGTCGGTGTCCAAATCCAAGGCAAAATCAAGGTCTCGCAGGGCAATGTCCCACCGCAGAGCAAATTCGTTTGAACCTTGCTGAAGGTCAAAGCTGAGGTAGCTGTCGGATGGTTTGTGGGCATGACTTGGGGTGGTTTGCATCAAACCTGCAAGCAAAATCAAACCCATCAATAGCGTGCGCAGGGTCGTGATCATGGTCGGCCTCCGGTTGGTGGGGCAGACTCTGCTTTGGCGGTTTGGCCTGTGGTCTTCTCAATCCATGGGCTTAACCTTACATCCTCAAAACCAGTGGTTTTTACCCATTCATGCACTTGCTGAACCACCGGGTTGTTACCCGCATTGGCCTGAATGGCGGCTGCCGCCTGCAAGAGGATTTCAAGATCACGGGGTTCTCGCTGGCGCTTTTCAGAATAATTGTGCACTGCTTTTTGAAATGCCATTTGCGGCTTGTTGTCTAGAAACAGCAAAAACCGGGCTTCTTCCTGCTCATGCAATTGCTCACCACGTTTGCTCATGGCTTCAAAACGATCGCGTAAATCTTTCTCGAAAGTTTTCAAACGAGGGTCGCCAGTTTGCTGCGCCGCTTGGGCCATACGCATTAACAAGATATCGGAAGCCTCCCAATCTTTGAGCAACACCAGGGCGTCAGCACCCCGCTTTTGATGAAGCAGAAAATCTGCATAAGCCCCGAGCAAATACTGGTCAGTTACGCCTACTTGCAAGGCTTGTTGGTAATGCTGCTCGGCCTCTTGGGTCAAACCTTGGCGCTCAGCCATTTCGGCCAGGCGTGTTAAAGCCCAAAGCCGCAAACCATCGCTTGAATCGGCCTGATGTTGTTCAAACTGGCTTTTTAAGCCTTGATAGGCTGCAGGCAGCTGCCCCATTCCAGCATCGGCAAAGGCAGTGCAACCGGCTGCATTCAAAGCGGATGCGTAGGGTTGAAGTTTCGCACACATGGCCTTGGCTTGAGCGTACTTGCCTTCCACCATCCACAAGGCAGACTTCCATGACATGGCGGCCAAGTGGTCGGGCTTGAGGTTGATGGCCTTGTCAAAAGCTTGGTGGGCTTGATCAAATTGATGGGTGTACTGAACCAGCAAGCCAGACAGGTACCACCAGTCGGCATTGCTTTGCTGCTGCGGGAACCGAGGTTCGAACACTGCGCGGGCGTAGCCAATGTAACGGGGCTCGCCAGTGGCCAAGGCTGCATCAAAATAAGCTTCGATAAGGTCAAACGCTACAGCCATGTCATTGGGCTGAATGGACAGCTGCTTTTTAAGACGAGCCACCTTTTTAAGTTCGGGCGTATTGGCGCGGGCTGGCAGCTTTTCCACCACTTGGTCTTTGCTTGTGGGTGTATACGGTGCGGCCAGCACGGGTGTCGTCAAACTGCTGGTGCCTAGCAGGGTAAGAAAAACCACCCTTGTGAAGACTCCAATCACCTTCCCTCTCAGTCTTTCCAATTGACCACCTTAACCCTGACGCAACATTGACGACAAATAATGCCACTGTTTGCACTTGGCAATCAGAATTCAGGTTAAATTAGCGCAGTAATGATTTTGTTCTGCGAGTAACGCTTGTATTGACCATGTCAACCAAAGCCACCGTGGGTCGTTACTGGATTGCACATCTGTGCAATTCTATGTATTTCCTGGAGATTGAGAATGAAGAAACTGCTATCTGTATTGCTGGTGTCTGTATTCGCTTCAACCGCAGCGTTTGCTGGTGGTCACGCTGCTGCGCCTAAAGAAGGCGAGAAGAAGGAAATGAAAGAAGAAAAGAAAGATGCTAAGAAAGACGAAAAGAAAGACATGAAGAAAGAAGAAGTAAAGAAGTAAATTCTTTGTTTCGAAGTAAAAAAAGCGACCTTTGCGGTCGCTTTTTTATTTGAGCGGGTAGCTTGACTGAAAAAGCAGAATCAGGCTTTTCTTTTCAATGATGACCCAAGCTCATGCCTGATGACTAGGCTTCAACAATAACAGCCTTTTTGGATTTTACCCACGCCTCGGCCTTGGGCAGGTAGTGCGCCTCAATGATGTTGCGTTTGATTTTCATGGTTGGGGTGAGGAAACCGTTTTCCATGGTCCACATGTCCTTGACCACAATCAGGCAGCTGAGTACCTCATGCGCTTCAAGTTGTGCGTTCACTGAGGTCAGCAATTCTTCCAACTCTTGTGTGACTCGCTGGGCTGCTGCCGGGTCAGATTCAATCAATTGATGCCCTTCCAAGGACAGCATCAACAAACCAAACGGCTGGGTAAATGACGGGCCGGTGACACACACCGCTTCAATCAAGGCATGGCCGCCCAAACGGTTTTCAATGGGCACGGGGGCCACATACTTGCCTTTGCTGGTTTTGAAGAGTTCTTTGACGCGACCTGTAATTTTCAAACGCCCTTTTTCATCAGTGACACCCATGTCGCCCGTTTTCAAGAAACCATCTTCGGTGAAGGCTTCTGCGGTCAACTCTGGGTTTTTGTAATAGCCCAACATGCTGCCAGGGCTTTTTACAAGCACCTCGCCATTTTCCGCAATTTTGCATTCCACGCCGGGGTAAGGTTGGCCAACGTAGCCGACCCTTGTGTCTTGCAGTCGCCCGCCATGTGAATAGGCAAAATTTTCAGTCATGGCATAGCCTTCCAGCAATTCAAGGCCCAAGTCCCGGTACCACTGAATCAAGCTGGGGGCCAAGGGGGCTGAACCGCTTAAAGCCAGTCGCACATTGGCAAGGCCCAGCTTTTTCAAAATGAATTTTTTGAACAAGCCAGACAAAATGGGAATGCTGAACAGAATTTTTTGAATGTGGGGGGGAATCTTTTTACAAATGCCGGTGTAAAACTTGGTCCACAAACGCGGCACACTGAAGAATACGGTGGGGTTGGCCCGGCGCAAATCTTCTACAAAAGTGTCCAGCGAATAAGCAAAAAAGATACTGAAGCCGTAATACAAAGACCCAGTCTCTACAATGGCCCGCTCAGCAGCATGCGCCAAGGGTAAATAGGACAGCATGCGGTCGTTTTCATTGGTGTCAAATGCTTCAGCAATGCCGTTGAGCGCGGCCGTCATGGAGCGGAATGGAATCATCACACCCTTGGGGTTGCCAGTACTGCCCGAGGTGTACATGATGGTGGCCAACTCATCAGGGGTACGAACCACTGGGGCTTTGGTGGGCTCTGTTTTGGCGAGGATATCATCCCATTTTTCGCCTTTGATTTCTGGGGCTAAGGGCAAGGCGATGAGGTGGATGCTGCCGTCTTGGGGCACTCCGTCCTTGGCCACTTTCCACAGCTCATCCATTTTGCCAACAAACAGTACTTTGGCCTCGCAATGTTCTAGCACGTAGGCACAGGTTTCGGCATTGACTGTGGGATAAATGGGTGCGGACACGTGACCCGACATCCAAACAGCCAAGTCGGCCATGATCCAATGCGCGCTGTTTTTCCCGATGATGGAAATGTTGCTGTGGGGCGGCAGATTTAAAGACTGTATGTGGGCGGTCATGCGTTTGACTTGGTCAAACACTTGCGCCCATGTGTAGGTCACTTGTTCTGTGGCTGAAATGGGTTGCGTGAAATACACGCGGTTGGGTGTGGTTTTGGCCCAGTACTCAAGGCTGTGCAGCAGCGTGGGAAAGTCGTGTTTGCTCATGTCTCGTTGCTCTTGTTTTGTAGAACTGATTATTTTAGGTTTGCGTTTTCAAGAAGAATTGCCGCACCCAGGCCTCCACCCGCGCAGCTTGAAACCACAGCATACCGTTTGCCCTCAGCCACCAAACGGTTGGCGGCTGTGGTCAGTAAACGAATTCCGGTGGCTGCAAAAGGATTCCCCAATGACAATGACCCACCCCAAGTATTCAGTTTTTCGATGGGCAAAGCACCGGGCACCTTTCCACCATAATACTCACCTGCAAATTCAGTGTGTTGCATGCAGTTCAAGTTGGCTAGGATTTGTGCAGCAAATGCTTCATGAAGCTCCCAAACGTCAATGTCCGACATGCTTAAATTGTTGCGCTGCAGTAGGGTTGGAATAGACACGGCTGGGCCCAAAAGCATTTCATTGTGTAAGTCTTTGACTGCTGAAAGTTGATAATCCACCACCACTGCTTTGGGGCTTAGCCCCATGCGTTTTGCGGCGGCCTCGCTGGTAACCAACAATGCTGCCGCCCCATCTGTAAACCGGGAGGAACCCGCTGCGGTAATGGCCCCTTCTTGCTTGTCAAAAATGGGTTTCATTTTTTGCACGCGGTCCAAGGTGCAATCTGCTCGCGGGGTGTCATCTTCGGTGACCGTCACATTGAGCTCAGGAATGTGGACGGGTATCAGGGTGTCGCTGAAATGCCCCTCTTGTTGGGCCTTGACGGCCAATGCATGGCTGCGCACTGTGAACTGATCGCAGTCGTCCCGTTTGACATGGAATTTTTTCACCATGGCCTCAGCACACACACCCATGACTTTGCCTGTGGTGAAGTCTGCCCCTGTGGGCATCACGGGCACTAAATCTTTGGGGCGCAATGAGCCCAGGTGTTTGAGGATGTTGCCTGCGGAGGAGTTTTGCCGAACCTTCATTGCAGCACGGCGAATTTTCTGGGACAAGCGCAGGGGGATGTCCGAAAAACTTTCGGTACCTGCGGCTATGCCAGTTTCAATACGGCCCAGTGTAATCATGTCCACCAAATTGCAAAAACCCACGCTGGCAGATAGGCCGGCCATGGATGTGGTGAATGCGGGAATGGTTGCAGGCAAGCCTGCATCAATCATGGCCTCGCGGGCCACGTTGGAGGTTTCTACTTCATGCAGCACTGTACCCATGGTGACCATGCCCACTTCGCTGGGCTGAATGCCTGTTTTTTCGACCAAACCGGCGATTGCGCGACCACCCAGTTGGTAAGTCATCAGCGGTGAATAGGCGCCGCCAGAATCCAAAAACGGAGTGCGCACGCCGGTGATAATGACTGCTTTGTGCGTGGCCATGGATCATTCCTCCTTGAACTTGCCAACCATGTGCAATACGCCTTCGGCTGACACCAAACGCATGGCACGGAAGCCTTCTGCATCTTCGCTTCGGCCAACCTGTACTTGCAGGTCAGGGTTGGGTAGGTTGAGGGGTTTAATCCAACGCACATCCAACTCGCCAATGGTGTAACCGGTGTTGAGAATGGCTTCATAGCTGCGGGCCAATTGCCCAAAACCATGCAATATAAGCGTTTTGAAACGGCTGCGTTTACCCACGATTGGAATGGTGTGGATGGGGTTAAAGTCACCTGTCAAGAAGGCGAAGTTCAAGCCGTCATTGTCCTCAGCGGTCCAAGTGCCAATGGTGTCAAATTCTTCTTCCACCCTCGCCTTTTGCTCGGTGGATTTTTTCTTGCCTTTTTGCGGAACGGTGGAATAACTGTCGATGGTGCAAGCCAATTCACCTTGAGGGTTGTGGGCCCGCACTTGGGTGTGGATGCGGACGCGGTCCCCGTCATGCATCACTTCCATCAAGCTACCTTCTAGGTGAATGGCTTGATTGCGCAACAGGGGTTTGTGCATTTGCATGCGTAAGCCCTGATTCAACAATGCCAGTAAATTGTAAGGGGCCAGGCCGCCCAAATTGGCCAGCAAGGGCATGGCCCAATGGCTGCAAAAATGGGGGGGCAAGGTGCCATTGTAACGGCTGGGTGTGGCACCACTCCATTGCGCATAACTGTCAATCAGTATGTTGGAAATGGGGCTCACCTCTTGAGCCAGATGCACCGGCAAAGCAGGCAACTTGGATGGCCGTGTGATTGGATTCGCATTGCGAATGGCTGCCCAACCCATGCTTTTGATGTTGGACACATGGTGGGCAATAAACCTGAATGGGTAATCGGTACGCATGCTTATAAGCCTATTTGTTTACTGATGATTTCGTTCATGATTTCGTAGGTACCACCGCCAATGGAGGCAATGCGGTTGTCCCTATACAACCTTTCTACCAGAGATTCGCGCATATAACCCATCCCACCAAAAATTTGAACGGCTTCATAGGTAATGAAGTCGGAGGTTTCTGTTGCAAAATTTTTGGCCATGGACACTTCCTTCAATGCTGGAATACCCGCTTGCATTTTGGCACCCACGCGGTAAGTGAATTCTCGGCTGGCTTCAAGGCGTGTGGCCATGTCTGACAGTTTGTGGCGAATCACCTGATGTTTGCTGAGCGGTTTGCCAAAAGTGACGCGGTTTTTAGCGTAATTTAGGGCTTCGTTAAACGCCAATTCGGACAAGGTGTTGGCATAGCAAGCCAGCCCCAAGCGTTCGGATTCGAAGTTGTTCATGATCATCAAAAACCCTGCGTTTTCCATACCAATCAAATTGGACTTGGGCACCACCACATTGTCGAAAAACAATTCCGCAGTGTCGCTACACCACCAGCCCATTTTTTTCAAAGGCTGACCGGTGGTAAAGCCGGGCATTCCCTTTTCCAGCAACAGCATGCTCACGCCGCCATAGCCTTCGCCGCCTGTACGCACTGCAACCGTGTAATAGTCCGCACGAATACCCGAGGTGATGTAAGTTTTAGAGCCACTGACTTTGTAGTGGTCGCCACAATCCACGGCTTTGGTTTTAAGGTTGGCTACATCTGAGCCACCGCCGGGTTCTGTGACTGCAAGTGCAATGATTTTTTCGCCACGCAGCACAGAGGGTACGATTCGCTGTTTCATCTCTGCACTGCCCCATTTGGCGATGGGGGGCAAAGCAATTCCATGCGACATCAAGCTGGAAAACAACCCGCCCGAACCTGCACCCAACAACTCCTCCGTGGCCACAAGGGCCATGAATACGTCACCCTCACAATTGCCCCCCAAGGCCTCAGGATAGCCAATACCTAGGATGCCAGCCTCGCCTGCCAAATTGTAAATCTCACGAGGGAAGGTGCCCGCCTCTTCCCACTCATTGATATTGGGCTTGATGTGTCGATCTACGAAGCGGCGTATGTTGCGGCGTGCTTCGTCATGGGTTTCGTTGAAGTAGGAGGTGAACATGGTGGGCCTTTGGGTGAATATTGAGGTAGACATTAAATTAGTTCAATGGACTGTGCAGTTGGCGAATATTGTCTCGGTAGTAGGTGGGGCGCTGCACAGCACCGTCTTTAAGCCAGGTGGCTGCCGCAATCACCGCAGCATTGGCTTCTTTCATTCGGGGTACAAAAATGGGGAAGTCATGGAACATGCCTTTCCACACATCCACATGGCAATCCAGGCTTAACTCGCGAGCCCGGCGCATCAGCAACAAGCTGTCTGGCATGAAAAGCTCGTCTTCAGCCACTTGTACGTAGATGGGGGGCAAACCGCGCAGATCGCCCAACACTGGGGACATCAATGGGTTGCTGCGGTCATGGGTGGTGGCGTACGGGTCAGCAAACATGGCCTTGATCCACTGACGGGCTTTCAGTTCATCACGGCCTAAAAATGCGTCGGAAATTTCAGGCCGGGTGTCATCAATCGCCAAGGTAATGTCTAACCAAGGGGAGCTGAGATACACACGCTTGGGCATGGGCAGGCCTTGTTGCTTACAGGCCATGCAAAGCGCCAGGCTGAGGTTTCCGCCGGCGGAATCTCCCCCCAAAACAATGTGTGCGGGGTCGTGGCGCTGAATCATTTCTTTCCAAACCAGTACCACGTCTTCTAAGCCTGCTGGGAATGGCTTTTCGGGCACTAGACAGTAATCGGGCACCCAAGCTTGAGCGATCTGCGCACGTTGGCACAGGCGGGATAAAAAATGGCGGTAGTTGGCAGGAGAACCGAAGGAAAACCCACCGCCATGCAGAAAAAGCAGCATTTCTTGAGCTTGAGCATCAGGCCGATGGTTGTGAATAACTTCCACCTCCACATGCTGAATTTTGAAATGGCTGTGGCTGCTGTGCTTGGCCATTTTGTTGATGCGCTGCATCAAATCGGTGACTTGGGTACCTAAACGGGCAACGCGCGCAGGGTCATCAGCCTTGATTAAGAATCGCTGGCAAATCCACAGAAAAAATTTGAATAGTTGTGCATGTAGGCTCATGAACCCAGTGTGGGTTCCGGGCGGGCTTACGCCAAGGGCCAGGACGGACAATATGGGAGGTAAATAGCGCCAAGTTGCTACATGCGTCGGTGTGTGCTGAGGTATTCGTGTGGCGTCATGCCAAACCAACGCTTAAACGCCCTGCGAAAGTTGGAAGCCTCTTGATAGCCCAAACTGTGCGCCACGGATTCCACCGTGTTGTTGGGGTTTTCAAGGCTTTGTTTGGCTTGGCGGCCCAGTTCTGAATCCCTTAGGGTTTGATAAGTGGTGCCCTCATCGCTGAGGTTGCGCATCAGGGTGCGGGACGACAAATGAAAGTGCTGGGCCACTTGCTCACAAGTCCAAATTTGGCCGGGGTTGCGGCGCAACAAATCCAGCACCCGGCTTGCCCAACCTTTGGGCTGCTGCTGTGCCAACAACAGTTCTTCACAACGCACCAAGGCCAACTCGTAGGTTTCTTCGTCTGCCATGGGGTTCGGCAAAGTACTTAAACCGGCAGGAATAATAATGCGAGTTTGAGGCTGATCAAACACACACGGCGCATTCAGGTAATCAGGGTACACATTGGCATACGGGGGGGCTGGATACGCCAACTCCACCCGAACCGCAGGGCTGGCGCGGCCAATAATCATACCCAAGTGGTTGACCATGGTTGCCAACACGGCTTCAGTAAAAAAGCGCCCGAATTCATCCATCCGGGTATGGACTTGTACCACGACTGCGAAATGCTCGCCATCCATCTGCCCATCCATGCTGACAAAGCCGCCGCGAATGTCGTGGTATTTGCGGGTGGCTTTCCATGCATGCCCCAGCGAGGGGGAAGACGCAATCAAAGTACCCAAAGGGCCATGCGCTGCAAGGTGCAGGTTGGCCCCCCACTTCAAACCCAATGCTGGGTTTTGGCTGAGCGCCAGGGCGTTGCGCACAATCATGCCTTGGGTGGCAGCATCAATTTCGGTACCCAATTGCAACAAATCCTCTGGCGACAATTTGGTGCCTTTCAGCAAAGCCTGCTGCCCTTTGTGGTCAAGCCCTTGCTCCCGCGCTAGGGTACGGGTGTAAGTGGTGGGAAAAAGCACCTTAGAAAGCCCGAGCAGCAGGAATGATCAACATGACCCAAGCAATGATGATACCGGTTGAGGATATTCCCCCCAATGCTGCGCTGATACGCTGCATGGGCCCGCCTGCAAACACAAATGCATTGACGCCAAACGCCCTAAACACATAAGAGAGGGGGTTGACCCATGCACCAAACACCAATGCGGCGATGGCAAACAGCGGCACAGTTGCCAATTGAAAGAAATGGATGAAGGCTGCGGCCAAACCCAACATGAGGGCCAACATGATCCAATCTAGATGAGCCGCTCCAATTTGGCGAAGATTGATTTTAGGCGGGGCGCCCTGCTCTGAAATTCCTTTGATAATGAACAGCATGCCCACGCCAATCATGGAGGAGAAAACCATGGCACAAGCCGCACTCATCAACAATACCTTGATTGCAAACTGAGATTCCATTGACTAAGTTACCTTTATTGAAGGATCCGTGTTTTTGCTCAAACTGCAATTTACCACCACTATGATGATGCATGAATGGGTAGACCCCAATACAGAGGGACTAGAAATTTCCTTTATAATCGAGGGTTTCGGCATAACACCAGCTTGAGGTTCCATAAAATGACAGCACGCAATTCTGAGCGAACGTCCATCCACGGCTTAAAAGTATCCACCGACTTGTACAATTTTGTGAATGACCAAGTGCTGCCCGGCACTGGCATTGACAGCGCGGCATATTGGAAGGGATTTGACGCAATTGTGGCGGAACTGGCCCCTAAAAACGCGGCCCTGCTGGCCGAACGTGACCGCATTCAGCTGGAAATGGACGCTTGGCACACCGCCAACCCCGGCCCCATCACCGATATGCCTGCGTATCAGGAATTCCTGAAAAAAATTGGCTATTTGGTTGAGCAACCCGCTGGCGCCAAGGCCACCACAACCAACGTGGACAATGAATTGGCTGTGCAAGCTGGCCCCCAGTTGGTGGTGCCCATTTTGAACGCACGTTACGCACTGAACGCCGCCAATGCGCGTTGGGGCTCGCTGTACGACGCGCTGTACGGTACAGATGTCATTTCTGAAGAAGGTGGTGCAGACCGCGCAGGTGCATACAATCCAGTGCGTGGTGCAAAAGTCATTGAATTTGCGCGCAACTTCCTGGACCAGTCCTTCCCATTGGCAGGTGCCTCGCACAAAGATGCAGCAGGCTATTCAGTCGTGGGAGGCAAACTGCAAGTGGCTTTGAAAAACGGCTCAACAGTGGGTTTGACCAACGCAGCGCAGTTGGTTGGTTACCAAGGCGATGCGGCTGCACCGTCATCTGTATTGCTGGTTAACAATGGCATTCATGCTGACATTATTATCAACCGTGGCACAGCCATTGGCGCAACTGATGCAGCTGGCGTGGCTGATGTGGTCCTGGAAGCTGCCCTGTCTACCATTTTGGATTTGGAAGACTCAGTTGCAGCTGTAGATGCTGAAGACAAAATTGTGGCCTACAGCAACTGGCTGGGCATCCTGAAAGGCACATTGACTGAGTCTGTGTCCAAAGGTGGAAAAACATTCACTCGCGGTTTGAATGCAGACCGCAAGTACACAGGCGCAAACGGTGAGCCTGTGGTCATGCACGGCCGCTCACTGTTGTTCCTGCGCAATGTGGGCCACTTGATGACCAACCCCGCTATTTTGTGGGGCGCTGACAGCAAAGAGATTCCAGAAGGAATCATGGACGCAATCATTACTACAACGATTGCACTGCATGACCTGCAAGGCCACGGCCAGAATGGTATTCGCAACAGCCGCAAAGGTTCTGTTTACATTGTGAAGCCCAAAATGCACGGCCCCAAAGAAGTGGGTTTTGCTGCCGAATTGTTTAGCCATGTTGAAAAGCTGCTGGGCCTGCCTGATAGCACGGTGAAGCTGGGCATTATGGACGAAGAGCGTCGCACTTCCGTCAACTTGAAGGCCTGCATTGCTGCAGCAGCAAGCCGCGTGGCCTTCATCAACACCGGCTTTTTGGATCGCACTGGCGACGAAATGCACACAGCCATGTTGGCAGGCGCGATGATTCGCAAAGCCGACATGAAAAGCAGCGCATGGATTTCCGCTTACGAAAAAAACAACGTGCTGGTTGGCTTGTCCACAGGCTTGAAAGGCCGCGCACAAATCGGCAAAGGCATGTGGGCCATGCCCGACCTGATGAAGGCCATGTTGGAACAGAAAATTGCACACCCCAAGGCTGGCGCAAACACAGCTTGGGTGCCTAGCCCAACTGCTGCAACTTTGCACGCCATGCACTACCACCAAGTCAGCGTGGCTGCAGTACAAGCTGAGATGGAAAAATTGGATGCGGATGCAGAGCGCCCAGCCATTTTGGCCAACTTGCTGCAAATTCCAGTGGCCACCAACACCAACTGGTCCGATGCTGAAAAGCAGCAGGAATTGGACAACAACGCCCAAGGTATTTTGGGCTATGTGGTGCGTTGGATTGACCAAGGTGTAGGCTGCTCCAAGGTGCCTGACATCAACAACATCGGCCTGATGGAAGACCGCGCCACACTGCGTATTTCTAGCCAGCACATTGCCAACTGGATTCACCATGGCATCGTCAGCGAAGCCCAAGTGATGGAAACCATGAAGCGCATGGCTGCAGTGGTTGACCAGCAAAACGCTGGTGACAATTTGTACAAGCCCATGGCTGGAAACTTTGAAACGTCTGCAGCATTCAAGGCTGCTTGCGAATTGGTATTCAAAGGCAAAGAGCAACCTGCTGGTTACACAGAACCGTTGCTGCATGCATGGCGTTTGAAGGTGAAGGCGGCTTAATCGGATGCTTAATCGGAGGTTTACCACGCCATCCGGCTTAAGATAAACTTGGAACCCGACCCACAAGGTCGGGTTTTTTGGTTGGGCGGCTATACATTTAATTTGGAAATATTGCCGATTCAATCTAGCTACTTGGTGTGCCTTGGTGATCTGGCCTAAAACTAGGCACTGACGGATTTTCCAACGATATCCTTAAGCAATCGCCAACCCTCAGATACCCCTAGCTTTACCACCTCAGATGCAGCTGTTACAACAGCCGCCTTCTTAATCACGTCCAGTATTTTTGATTTTACTTCCTCAACCTCAGTTCGTTCGCATTGATCGAGGTCTTTGGTGTGGACACAAAAGCCCGCCATAAATCCCTCCATGCAAAGGCTCAAACCTTTAGTGCCACTTATTTTTAGAAATATTAGCGCGGTCCGCATTTCTTTTATTCTTTCCAGAAAAACTGACCTGATCGCTGCCGGAATAGACTTACACCTTTTTAATGTCCCCTCCAAAATATCCAGCGACTCCGAAAGATTGCTGATTTCCTCCTCATCAGCCGACAATGAATCGGAAATAGATGACACCGCCACGCTTTCTATCGCCTTAAGTACTCCCAAGTCGAGATGGTGCTTTATGTTTGCGACGCTCCCATTTGTATTTTGCGCTAATGCCAATCTAATCTTTTTGAATTCTTCGACCCATAAGGAGCGAGGAGGGAACTCAACCAATTGAATTTCTTCCTCAATTAGGTCCAGCTCTTTGGATATACAGCTAATGCCCTGATGAATTTGTAAAATACTTACTTCTGGCGGCCCCACGATTGAAGACAACCCCAGTGCACTTTTCCAAGCATCCTTCAAAGCCACCTTGTCGGAATGCTTAATAAGAGCGCTAAGGATTAAAAAAATCCGACTCGCTTTATTATTGCCATTTAACGCTGGATTACTACTTTCCAAAGTTCCTCCTTAAAACCTGGGGTGGTTCATAGTGCTTTCGGAACTCAATCATATACTGGTAATTTCCTAAAAAAATAGATTGGTTACGACAACATTCCATCGATTGAGCCTTGGGAAATAAGTTAACCCTTTCGAGCTAGATCCCACCGTTTTTTTGCAACCAAACAGCTCATACCTTATATTTCAAATACGATCTTTATCCCTCCCTTTGATGAAACCTTCCACCAACCTCACTATTGCAGCTGTTTCAAAGTCACCAAACTATTACCCCGGCGATATCGTGGTGACAAGTGGGCAAAATATAACCTCTCGCGCAATTCGATCTGGCACCTGTGCGCCAGTTAGCCATGCCTTGGTCATGATTGACAATGAATCATGCATCGAGGCTGTTGGAGAGAGGGTCAGGAAGAGCAACTTAAGTGAATCGCTGAACTTAGTGAAAGACGCTGTCCTATTAAGACACAAGCAGCTTTCGTATAGCCAAGGTGTGTGTATTGCGGAATTCCTGAAACAGCAACTTGGAAAGCCGTATGACATGCAGGGCGCAATTCGATCGGGCGTGCAAGTGGTTGTGCAGGCTACTTCAACAGGACTATTGCAGGCGCTTACATCAAATGGAAAGACGATCAGGTCAAGACCGAAGTCGGCCATGACTCATCCTTTTTCTGTAGCGAATTGGTAGCAAGGGCATATGAATCTGTGGGCCTTCGATTAACAAACCATCCTGCTTACGCGGTTGCACCAGGTACTATTTTGGAATCAAAAGTGCTGAAGTTGGTGAAAATTATTAGAATGAACCACGCATCTAACTAAGCCAAAAAAGATGATGAATCTTATCAAAAAGTATTACTGGACTGCGTTTTTACTCCCAATTTTTTATATATCAGCGCTTGCCCTCAAGCCTGAACTTGGAGTGCATCCAACCCTTGAAAAAGTGATGTGTGAGTTTCGGCTCAAATCGCCATACCATCGTGAGTTAGCAACGCAAGTTGATATAGGTACGGAATGGACCCCAATTGAACTTTCAACCCCCTTAAAGTCCACGTCCCATATACAAAAAATCACAATCGTAGGGAATCCTGAGACACATGAAGTGGTTCTCGATACTGGGGTCTTGATGCCATCTGGGCTGATTGAAGGTGACAGTTTTCAGACTGTTCAAGGAAAGCAATTAGTCAACTTCTCTGTCAAAATTTATAACCAAAACAAACAAGAAATTCAGTTAACCAAAATGCCGTAGGTGCTATTCACTCAAGCAACCCACCTTCGCCTTTCTTAGAGTTTGGGCTTTTTAGCGAATCGGTGAAGAAGTACTTCTTTGAACCAGACTTTATGGGCACAGCCTTGTTTATAAAGGCCACAGCCCCCACCAAGGTAAAAGCAATTGAATGGACAACACCCCACTACACCAAAGCCCCTTGCCACAGCTGGGATGACATAAACCCTGACGACATTTACCGTTTTGATACATCCACCAAAAAATAACCGCTTATTTAGCAATTCCCAAAAACACCGCCAAACATCGCTCAACCTCCACTAGTCCATCGGGGTCAATACAACCAAAAGAGGGGCCCACTTTGTCGCGCCTAACGGTTACTGCCTTATCCACCATAACTTGTGAAGGCTTTTCCAGTCCGTTGTCAGCATTGGGTTGAACTGTTACGCGAAGCAATGGCGCGTTTACAAGCGTACCGGTTACAGGTAAAACAGTAACGCTACTGTGTTCGTTGAATAAGTCAGCTTGAATAACCAAAGCGGGCCGTGGCTTTCCAAAATCACCTTGCATGGCAATTGTCACAAAACTTCCACGCATCAACTAGTCCAGCCTTCAATGTCTGACAGCGCGTCACCCAACAAATGCTGCAAATCAGCGTCCGCCTTGTCTGCATTTGCTGCCAGCTGCGACTGACGACGGCACTCCTCAGCAAAATTGGGGCGGCGCGTGTCGGGAACCCATATCTGTACAGGTCGCAGACCCGCCATGCGAAGGGCATCCCTATGCTTTTGGACACGTGAATTAATGTTACCGCTTGCCATCAGACACCTCATCTTTTTTGTTACATGGAACAGTATAGACCATACCTGTGTTACATGCAACAAGCCTGCACCCCACACAAATCAAAAGCTGTTTTTGCTGCCCCCCCCTTATTGCACCCTTTATTGCACCTTAAACCGAACCGTGGTTTTTTTCTTGTTTGCAAATTCAACCGTGGCCACCGCCGTATAAGCGCTACCCTTCAATTGAACGCCATTGCCTTTTAGCAATGCGCCCTGCCCGGTCAGTGTCAATTCTTGCTTTTGCCCAGAATCAAGTACAGTCAGTTTTGCTGAGGCTTGGCTGAGGTCCATCGGTTTGCCATGGTCACGAACATGCAATTGTGTGCTGTCGGGCTTGATGACCAACTCAAACTCCTTGTGATTGGCCTGGCTGACCACTCCACCGTGAACAGGCTTTAGGTCATGTACATCAGGCTGCTGAGCAAAAGCCAATGACGCACCAAATACCAAAGCCATCCCCACGGCTGTGGCCTGTAATTTGATTGATTTCATGTGTTTACTCCAAGTTAAGTTTTAAAAATTACAACGCTTGCGCGTCGGCTTGTTCCATTAATTTTTCTGCATCTTTGCGCCCAAAAACCCAAAACAACGCAGGTGTTAAAAAGGTGTCCAACAGGGTTGAGCTGATAAGGCCTGCAAAAATAACCACAGCCACGGGATGCAAAATTTCTGTGCCGGGCCGCTCCGCTTCAAACAGCAATGGGGCGAGTGCAAATGCAGTCACCAAGGCGGTCATTAACACGGGGCTTAGTCGCTCCATAGAGCCGCGCAAAATCATGGATTGGGTGAATTGCTCGTGCTCAAACCGCATCAAATTGATGTAGTGGCTGACTTTCAAAATGCCGTTGCGCACCGAAATACCAGCCAGCGTGATAAACCCAATGAGGGCCGCAACGGATAGGGGTTGCCCTGAAAGCCACAAGCCCAAAACCGCACCCACCATGGCCAAAGGAATGTTGCCCATGATGATTGCCGACAAACGCACGGATTGATAACGGCTGTACAACACAGCAAACATCAACACCAATGAAATAATGGACAAAAGGCCCACCAAGCGTGTGGCCTCCTCTTGCGCTTCAAACTGCCCACCCAAGGTGATGAAGTAGCCCTCAGGCAACTTGGTATTGGCAACAGTGGCGCGAATGTCTTCAACCACATCAGACAGTGCACGCCCCTGCGCATTGGCGGAAATCACAATACGGCGTTTGCCATCGTCCCGGCTAATTTGGTTGGGGCCGTCGCTGTCTTCAATCTGTGCCAACACCGACAAAGGCACGCCACCTTGCGGGGTTTGGATGAGCAATGTTTTGAGTTGCTCCAAGCTTCGGTCACTTTCTGCCAGTTTTAACACCAAGGCAAAACGTCGATTCCCTTCGACCACTTGTGTGACTTTTTCCCCCTGGACCAACGATTCCAGCGTATGCAGAATGTCGGATGGGGACACACCGTATTGAGAGGCTGCAGCGTAGTTAATTCTCACCTTGATTTCCGGGGCGAGGACTTGCTTTTCAACCTCCAAATCCACCAAGCCATCGATCTTTGAAAGCGCAGACCGGAGGGTTTCTGCCGTGCCCCTTAAGGTATCCAAATCCTCCCCAAAAACTTTGATTGCAATTTGTGAACGCACGCCCGACAGCATGTGGTCAATGCGGTGGGAAATGGGTTGCCCCAAAGCAATGGCTGCGGGTAGGTTTTGCAGTCGGCTTCGAATATCAGCCTGAAGTTCAGCCATGGGCCGGGTCATCTCAGAGGCGGGAATCAAGCCCAAATCCAGTTCTGACACATGCACACCTTCGGCATGTTCATCCAGTTCAGCACGGCCACTGCGTCTGCCAATGTGCGTGATTTCTGGAATGCCTTTGAGCAACACTTCCGCTTGGGAGGCCAGTTTGGACGACTCCTCCAAAGTGACGCCGGGGTTTAAACGCATACCAATCAACAAGGTGCCTTCATTGAATGGGGGCAAGAATGTTTTGGCGAAGAATGGCACCGATGCACCTGCAACAATCACGGCCAAAGCACCGGCCACAATTGCTGCTTTGGGATTGTTCAACACCTTGGTCAAACTGGTTTGGTACCTTGCTTTTAACCAGGCCAACACACGGGTATCGCCATGGTCCAAGTTTTTGATACGGGGCAACAGGTAATACGACAACACCGGTGTGACTGTGACGGACACTATCAGCGAAGCCAGCGTGGACACAATAAATGCAATCCCCAAAGGTACAAAAAGTTTGCCTTCAATGCCGGGCAAAGCAAACAAAGGAATGAACACCAACACGATGATGACGGTGGCATACACAATGCCCGTTCTTACTTCCAACGAGGCCTTGCGCACCAAAGCCACAAGATCAAAGGGTGAGCCTGGGTGTTTGGCGCGCTGCTCTTTCAGACGGCGAAGGATGTTTTCTACATCCACCACTGCATCATCTACCAAGCCGCCGATGGCAATCGCCAAGCCGCCCAGGGTCATGGTGTTGATGGAAAGCCCGAAATATTTAAACACCAAAGCAGTGATAAAAATGGACACGGGAATGGCTGTCAGCGCAATGACGGTGGGGCGAACCGTGCCCAAAAAGAAGAACAGAATAAGCGCAACAAACACTGAAGCGCCAATCAGTTTGCCTTGCAAAGTTGAAATGGAAGCCTCGATAAAACTGGCTTGGCGAAATGTGACGCGTGGGCTTTCCATACCGGCTGGCAAGCTGGTACTCATGGCTGCCAATGCATCCTCAATGCGCTGGGTTAAATCAATTGTGTCTGCACTGGGCTGCTTTTGCACACCCAAAATAACAGCAGGTTTGCCTTCAAAACCCGCATCACCACGCTTGACTGCGGCTGCAAAATCCACCTGGGCCACTTGCTTAAGCAACACGGGTGACCCATTCACAGTGCCCACCGCCACATTGCGTAAGTCCTCCAAAGACGAGGTTCTCCCCAAATGGCGAATCAGGTATTCACGCCCGTTCAGTGACAAGAAACCACCAGAGGTGTTGGATGCAAATCCATTCAAAGCCTGCTGCAGGTTCTCAATCGTCATGCCCAACTCCACCATGCGTTGTAAATTGGGTTGCACTTGAAACTGCCGCACTTCCCCGCCAATTGGAATAACCTGTGCCACGCCTTGGATGGACAAAAGCCTAGGTCTTAAGACCCAATCGGCGTACTCACGCACCTGCATCGGTGTGGTTTTGCTGACATCAATGGGTATGGCGATTTGCATGATTTCGCCCATGATGGAGCTGACTGGCCCCATGGTGGGGGTAACGCCAGACGGGATGGCCTCCTCCATGCTGGACAATCGTTCAGACACCATTTGGCGGGCACGGTAGATTTCCGTGTCCCAATTGAAAGTGATGTAAATGAAAGAAAGGCCCGCGCTGGACACAGAGCGAACCACCTCCACCCCCGGTAAGCCATTCAAAGCTGTTTCCAGTGGAAAGGTGATGAGCTGCTCCACTTCCTCGGAGGCCATACCCCCAGCTTCGGTGATCACAGTCACCGTGGGTTTGTTCAAATCGGGGAACACATCCACTGGCGTTTGCGTCAGTGTGAATGCGCCATACAAAGTCAGAATGAGTGCCGCAAGTAAAACCAGTAGTCTGTTTTTAAGGCTACTGTCCAATAGCAATTGAAACATGGTGCCCCCCTATCGCACTTGGTTAATCAAGGTTGCACCTTGAGTCACCACACGTTCGTTGCCGGTGAGGCCCGTGCGAACCAACACTTGGGCACCGCTCAGGGGTTCAGTCAACACCACCTTGGGCTCGAACACTTCGGGCTCTTTTTTAACCCACACGATGGTTTGATTGGATGAGTTTTTAACCACCGACGCACTGGGTATCGCAATGCCATCCACCTTTTGCGCCTGTTCTGCATACACCTTCAGCAGTTGCCCGGTGGGAAAACTTGCATCCGAGAGTTCCCGTGCTTCAAATGCCAAAGTCAGGGATTGATCTTTCACGCTGCTGGATGCGCCCAGGTATTTCAGCCGCACAGTGGAGTTACCCGCCTGAATACTCGCTGAGGAAAATTGAGGCACCGCGCCAGGCTCGAACCACGAGGCTTCAACGCGAACTACTTTGGGGTTAACCACTTCAAAAATCATGTCGCCCTCGGCAAACACTTTGCCGGAAATGGCTGAGGATGAAGCAATGAGACCCGTAGAGGGTGAGCGCAGTGCCTCGCGAGAGCTGATTCCACCCGACAGCGCTGAAACTTGAGCCCTCAGGCTTTGCACCTCGGACTGTGCTGAGTCCAACTCTTTTTTGGGCAGCGTGTCTGCCAATTTTTGGATGCGCTCGAATCGACGCTCTGCCAATGTAAGTTGCGATTTCAGCTGCGCCACTTGAGCCTGTTGAGCCGATTGCTCCAAAGGGCTTTGGTGCTTGTGCACGTAGCCAAGTACCTGCCCTTTTTGTACCTTCTGGCCCAACTGGGGAACCCCGGCTTCCACGGGCACAAAATGCCCGCCCATGGTGGTTTGCACCATGCCTCCGGTTTGGGGGTCTAGGGCCACTTTGCCATTCAACTCAAGCACTTTTGCAAGAGGTTGAATGTTGACTTCTTCAGTGCGAATACTCAATTGACGCTGCGCTGGTTTGGGCAGAAACACCTCACCAGTGGCTTGGCGCTTGGGTGCATCACCTGTTGCTGCGGCTGGGGCATCATCACCATGGTCGTGGCCGGGGCCAGCCCAAACGGGCAAGGGCTGCAACAGCATAATCACCAAGGAAATAATCAGGGGCCTTTCCAACATTGATGCAGCCGAATGGTTTTTTGTTGGGTTCAACATGCTTATTTACCCCCTTTGGCAATGAGTTGTTTTTTCCGCCACTTCAAGCCAAACACCACAAGTCCAAGCAACAGCAAAGCTGCCAGGCCATAAAGCGCATATTCAAGACCATGCGAATGAGCGTCCGCCTCAGCATGGTGTTCATCGTTGTGAGCCAGCGTGAGTTCGCCTGCCAGTAGGTCCACTTGGTCGCCCGCAGTGATGGTCATGGCGACGGAAATTGGGGTTTCAGAATGTTCCTTGGTAAGCGCTTCAGGCAAAACGGCATCAAACTCACCCACTGCATGCAGCTCCACGGGCACTTTGTTGCCGTTGAGTTCAAGCTCCAAAGTGGCATTTTCAACAGGGGCATTGGTGTTGGCATGGTCTATGAATATTTCAATCGTCTTGCCTTTGACAATGCCCACCGCCTCAAACAGGTCGGAGCTGATGACGAATCGGGGAGAGGCCGAGCCCTCAGATGAGGAAGCATCGCTTGAATGCTCATCACCATGGTCATGACCCGGGCCGGCCAAGGTTGCCGGGGGGAAAGCCAAAGCCAAACACACAGCAAAAGTAGACAGAACAGCCCAAACTGGCTGTTTAACCGTTGGATTAAATAAGGTTTCAAGTTTCATTGGATTCTCAATCGATGTGGGTTCAACGCTTACTCGGGCAGTAGCCCTTGAGCCTGTTTGTGGGCAGACACCCTCGCGGCATATTCAATATCTGCCTTGCGTGCAAGCCGATCCGCTTCGAATGCCTGTTGCTCGTAGCGCAGTAGCGTGGGCAAGTCCGTTTCACCCATGTTGAAAGACTGCTGATAAAGTGCATACACTCGCCTTGCAAGCCGGGCCTGTTCAGCGGCGGATTTTCGCAGTTGCTCAAACACGTCCAAACTGCTGCCTACGCCCCTCTCCTTCGCCATGACCGACCGTTTGATTTTGATCAACGCTGCTTGTGCAGAAAATTGATTGGCCTGCGCGTCCAATACTCGGGCCTGGTATTCCGATGAATTTCCCAAAGGTATACGGGTGTTGAATATCAGCGACTTTTCACTGCCTGCGCCCAAGGCAGAACGCTCGTTGATGACGGCCAAACCTATTTCCGGATTGGCTCGCTTTTGTGAACCCGCCAAGTTCCGCTGTTGGTCAAGCACTTGCAGTTGCACTTGGGCAAGCTTGATTAGGGGGTGCTCACTGGTGTGCTCACTGGTGTGCTGACTGGAGCGTTCACTGGGCTGTTCTGGCTGCGGTAAAGCTGCCGAGTTTGCGGCCAGTTCGGCCTGGGTACCGGGCAATACCGACACTGGCAAACCTGTCGTGTTGGAAAATTCGATGCCCATGTCTGCCAGTGCCGACATGGCGCGCACCGCCTCCGACTGGGCCTTTGAATACAAAGCTTGTGCTTGGTACAGGTCAGTTTTTGCCAGTTCACCCGCATCCACACGGCGGGAAACATCCTCCACTAAACCCTTTGCGGCTTGGGCACGGGTCTGCGCAATTTCAACATCCAATTGGGCAGAAAGTGTGTCCCAAACAACCTGCCGTACTTCTCCTGCCAATTGAAGCTTGGTCACCTCAAATTGCGCTTTGGCAGCTTCCAACTCGCTGTTACGCAAGGACTGGGTGTGGGTGCGCTCATTCCAATTCCAAAGCGGGGCTGAAAAACCAAGCTCCAACTCACGCAGGCCTTGATTGTCAAAGTTGCGGTCTGAGCGGTAAGAGCCCTCCAGCGAAATGGATTGAGCTGTTAAGGCATTTGCAGCGTCGATTTTGGCGGCAAATGCATCCAGTCGCATTTGTTGCGCCACAGCTTCGGGGTTGGAGGCCAAGGCCGATTCAAAGGCGGCTCGAATTGAAAACGAGGTTCCAACGGTTACGCTTTGCTGCGCGATGGCTGGCACGGGTGCTAGCGCAGGCAGCATTGCAAGCGAAAATACAATACCGATGGACACCACGGAATGTGGTGAATACATATGGAAGAATCTCCGAACAAAACCAATCAATGCCTATGCGAACAGACGCAAGGCAGCCAATTTAGGTTTTGTTCAGGCCCACTTGGGGCGTTCTATGCGATTGGAAAGGAAGGATTGGTAACCTTTGGAGCGTGCTGGCATTTGCGCCAAGGAGCCCATGGGAACTACAAAGTTGGTCAAACTTGAAAGAACAGTCACGCTGTGGGCGTGGCAGTGGTGGTGATCACCTTCGCAGGCGGAACCCGTATCGTGGTGGGTATTGTGATCATGCTCGGCATGCGAGTGCAAAACCAACTCAATTGTAGATTCATGATCAAGACCATGGCCCTTGCCGTGGCCGTGATAAGCCTCAACCGCCGCAAGCACTGCTTGAAGCGGAAAGACGACCATCAGTAAGATGAGCCAGAAACTTTTCAAAGGCGTTAGGTTCATGGTGATGAGAGTATCACAGCCTGTATTGGTTCAATTTTAATGATCAATTTATATCTCCAAACTTTTCAACTTGACGATGTTGGCGGCAGATCGCATCAGGTCTAAGGAGGTCTCTGCCCCAAAAAACATTTCAGGCAACACAGCTTCTGAAACAAAGTAACCCTGGATGTAATCCACAGACACTTCGTGTAACTCGTGAAGAACGTCAAAATCTTCAACCCATTCGGCCACGCATTTACAACCCAAGTCATGGGACAAGCCCACGATTGCCTTCACCACAGCAAAGCTTTCTGGGTGGGTGAGTATGTTTTTGATGATTCCGCCATCAATCTTGATGACATCCACCCGCAAATCAATCGCATAGTTGAAGTTGCTGTACCCCGCACCAAAATCATCCAAAGCCACCCTGACACCCAATGAATGAACTTCGGTGAAGAAGCGCTGAATTTGTGCCAAGTTGATCAACATACCCACTTCGGTGACTTCAAGGCACAGTTTGTGTGCCACATTTCTGTGTCGCTTAAGCAGCTCCAAAACTCGGTTTAGGAAATTTTCATCATTGATGGAATAAGGCGAAACATTCACGCTGAGGGTGTGTAGGTTCTGCAGTTGGTCGGCATGAATGCTTAAATCGGTCAAAGCACGGTCAATGACCCATTCATCCAAAAACCCGCTGTAACCGCACTGCTCAGCCGCATTCAACAAGTTAATGGCCGGGGACAAACTGCCATCGGGGTTCCTCAAGCGCAGCAGGGCTTCCGCATACAAGGGCGCAGACAAAGAGCTTAAATCGAGGATGGGTTGCCAGGCCAAAGTGAGGTTAACAGGCAACTGTCGTGCCTTAATTTGCTGAACCTCAAACAGTTTCTTAACAAATTCGGCCACCTGTGGGGCTGACCAATTGACGTGCCCTGCCAAACCCGTCTTCTTGGTTTGAAATTTGGCCTGCCTAAGTGATTCATCAAGTGCATCCATAAAGGCAGTGGGGTTTTTAATGCCTCTCATCTCCATTTCAAGACTAAGGGCTTCTATGTGCACTTGTCGCTGACCCAATTTGAAGGGTTCGCCGCGCACTTTGTCCATTAAACGGGTAAACGCATGGGAGGCATCTTTCACAAGGTCGGGGTCAATCAGCACGCAAAACTGATCCATACCAAAACGGGCGATGCCGCCATAACCACACATGTAGCGGTAAATGTCCGCGTAAAGGGCTTGCAGCAGTTGATCGGTCACTTCCCCACCGTAAGCAATGCTTAGGCGCGAAAACTTCGAGATGTCCAGTACACACACATAAAAATCATGCTGACCTGAATCAAATCGACGGCCAAGTTGAGACACCAGTCCACGGCTATTTAAGGCACCTGTTAACTCATCATGGTTGGCTTGAAACTCAAGCTCAAGCTCACGGTCTTTTTGGGCAGTGACATCACCAATCAGGCCCACCAAAGTGTCTGAGTTTCTGGCTAGCACCAACTCGTACCAGCGCAGGGATTGATCTGCAGCAGGCTGCTTGAATTCGAAGCGATGGGTTTGCCCTGTCGCCCCTAAATTTTTAAATTGGCTTGCCAATGCATCGGCACTTAGGCATTCGTGGACGACATGCCCACCCTGACCTGAAAACAAAGACCGGAACCGTGAGTTTTGCCCCAAAATTTGCCCCTGCATACCAGCCGTAAACAAAGCGGAAGGGGCTATGTCAAATACGGTTTTCAGTTCTTCGTGGGCCTGTTTGAGAGACTTTGCAGTCAAACTACGCTGCAATTGTATTTGCCGCAGATGCTCGGTGAGTGACACTGCAGTCATCAAGCTGGCGGCCAATGTGACCGTGCTGCTGTTGAGGTAGGACATCAGCACGTCTGAGTTGAACCATGCAGACAACAACTCCGACATGCTTCCCAACAGGGTGATGAACATGGCTATCAAATAATACACAGCAGAGGAGTTGTGCTTGCCTATAAAATTATCGACAACCACAGCCAGTAACGTGGTCAAGCTGATGAAACTCAAAGGCCAATAAATTTGCAAAAATAATTTGTAAGGTGCAAACATGGCCAGCATGCCCAGCAGGGCAATGAACAAAAACAGGATGTGCACCACCGGCACCCAAAATGCGCGTTTCATGTTGTCAAACAAGTTGTATGCCAACATGACAGTGGATGCAAAATACGCAAGCAACACCCACTTCCTGATTAGGGGTAAACTGTCCAGTGCAATTGCAAAGCCAAACATTTCGTGGTCCCACCCTTCGGAGAGGGCTGCCATTTTAAGGCTGGCAATCAACCACAGGCCGTAGCACAAAAACAATTTGGATTGAGAGTTCAATGCCATTGCAGCGACCACTGCAATCATTAAGCTCAGTGAACCTTCTAAAAAGCCACGCCGCTGCGTGTCGCGGGCGAGCCTGTAAGTGTCTGCCAACTCGGCCTTGTTCAACTCAAATTCCAAATGGGCAGGCCCCACAAAGTGGAATTTGCACAGCATTGTGGAAGCATTACGTGCGGAGTCAATCGGAATGGACCACACGCCGGAATCAAACCGAGGCTGAGTGGAATTTTGAACCTGCGTGTTCCATACTTCCGAAAGCTTTCCATCGTGGCTTTTGGACCAACAGTGGGCCTGATAAATATGGCGGGATTTGATGCTTAAAATTGAATCCGCCTTTTGCATGCCATTGTGGTCAATCGACACCCAAAAAGGATATTCCTTGAGTTGGGTGCGCAATATCCTATGGGAAGGCGCTTGGTCAAGCATGGCCAGCGCCTCTTCTGCTTGGAGGTCGGATGCGGTATCGGGTATGTACCGAAAATTAAGGGTATCGGAGGGATTGGACAATGCCCATCGTCGCGAGAGGTGGTCAAACGACACCCCTATAAAAAAGACCAGGAAGGCTAATGCAATCATGGACACCCATCTCTCTTTGAGAATATCAGACAGAGAAAAGGCACGAACACCAAACAGCAAACCCATTAACTTGTCCATATCAGATTCAAGCCGAATGATGCACAAAATGAGAGGACTCATTTTGAAGCGTTTTAATTTGCACATCGCTCAGAATATCAGGATGCGATTTTTCAAAAAACAAGGGGTAAGTGGCGTTGCCTGAAACACGCCAATCACTTTCCAAGCCCAGTACGTTGAACCACAGCACTCGATGCGGAATATTGCCAATGTGGGCCATTTCTACCGTGCCTTGATTAGGCAACACGTCTTTCAACTCAAACCGTCTGTACTGCCGGTCTACGGGGTGCCTTGCACACAAAAAAGCATTGTCCACAGCTTGGAATCGGCAGTACCAGTAACAGGCTTTAATCAACATCAAGCGCAACATTAAACTTTCACCTTTGGCCTGTATCACCAAACGCGAAATTTCAGCAATTCGCCCTTTCCTGAGTGCTTGGGGTAAAGCGAACGATTGCTCCAGAATCAATGGCTCTGAATGACTCACTTGTATCCGCACAGAGGCCAGCAGTGTTTTATCCAGTTTGGAGTAGGCATTTAAAACGGCCATGCTGGGGTGGGTGTCTGTGGGGTCTAAATCGTCGGACAAGGTGGACGAAAAGTCTGGCAAGTGCCGCTGGTAGGCAAGCTTGCGCAGCTTGGCAGTGCTAGAAAGGTCTTCAATCCCTTCTGCCAATAAAATTTCGAAGGGTAGGAACTCTGAAGGCAGGTCAAGAGCCACCTCAGCGATGGAATTTAAATTGCGCATGAAATTACCTCATGGAATAAAAGAAATGGGGGAAGTATTTTTTGATGTGAAATTTCAAGTCTTGACAGGATTGGATCAGTAAGGGATTGAGTTCATCTGCATCAATTCTTAGGTTTTCTTGCATTTTTCGAATCATGTAAACGCAGCGCTTGATCCTCAATTCATAGAAATTGATTTTCATTTTTTCCAGTGCGTCATGGCTCATGCCGTCACGCTGTATGGCATGCATTTCATCAACAATGGATTGCTTGATCAGGTCGAATTCGGAGCATTCGTTCTCCTTCAAAAAATGAACAATCCGGTCGGAAGCCAGCGAGCACTGCCTCTTGATTTGCTCGATTTGATACATGATCAAATCCAGATTGAATGGCTTGACAAAGAAATGCTCAATGCCCAAATCAGCACCTTGAACCACGATGTTTTTGCTGGGTTGTGAACTGATAAGTACCAACACAGTGAAGTCCAATTGATTGGACTTTCGAGCCATTCTGAGCAGCTCCAGTCCGCATCGATCGCCAAGAAACACATCACAAACCACAACGTCAAACACCAAAGGACCGGTCAACATGCGCGCACCTTCCTCGGCATTGCTGGCAGTGAATACGCGAATATCGGCGTCTTCTTCCAAAAGGCCATGCAAGGCCATCATGGAAATAGGGTCGTCCTCTACCAGAAGAGCGTTCATCGTTTACCTCAAGAGAACTGGAGTGACTGGTCAACCGCGTTTGATTTCGCATCAAACAACACACCGATGGACAGCTCGATCAGGTCGCACAAGCCCATGATTTCCCCTGTCAGGTAGGAACCCAGCTCGTACTCCAATGACATTTTTTCAATGCGTGAAGCCTCGGATGCCAACCTGTTCAACCCGACAAAAGCACTCATGCCCACCAAGCGGTGCGCTGTGCTTGCAATTTTTGAGCGGTCGTCGAATGAGTTTTTTAAATCGTGCAAACAAGAGCCCACCTCGGTAATAAACAAGGTGCAGGCCTTGAAGTACAACGCTGTTCGCCCACCGAAATTTTTCAATCCAGTTTCTATGCAATGCAGCTCTTGCCCGTAGGATCGAAATTCACTGGGTCTCTCAATCACTTGCTTGGCCTTTAAACCAAGCAAGACTTCCTTCACACGGGAAAAGCTCAATGGCTTGGACAAATGAAGATTCATACCCGCATCCTTGCAACGCTGTATTTCGAAATCAAATTGGCAGGAGGTTGTGGCCACGATCGGCAGCTCTTCCTGGGTGAACTTTTTACGAATTTCTCGGCTGGCCTCTAAGCCATCCATCACAGGCATTTGTACGTCCATTAAAATCACGTCAAATTTGGTGTTGCTGCTTTTGATGGATGCAATGGCCTCTGCACCATTCACTGCGGTGTGCACCTTGGCACCGAAGCCTTGCAACACGTCGCGAGTGAGCTCCTGCAAAACTGCGATGTCCTCGACCAACAGAATGTTGAATCCAGACATATCCACCACCCCATCGACAGATTCAGCAAATGGGTTGCCTGGTTGCTCGGGCGAAAACTCTTTAATGATGGTTTTAGGAAAACTTGGCCGAACCAATGAGCGCTCAAACCCCAGCGCTTTTAAACGCTCGACTTGGCCTGTTTGGTCCAAATAGGGAGCAAGCAACACGATGTTTAAGCGACCTTTGAACCAGCGCATGGCGTTACGCAAGCCTTCAATCAAATTGCGTTCATGCTGAATCACCTCCACCGCCATCAGCACATCCAACTGGCCTGGGTTGGTGTCTCCTGAAGTGGGCAATCGGTACTCTTGCCGCACGGATCTCAAATCCTCAAGGCATTCGCCCAAGGTGGCGTAGTCGCTTATGTGCTTGTAGTGATTGCTGAGGTTGAAGCGGATACCCTCCCTTTCCTCTCGGGAGTGGCTAACCACAATCAGACGTTTTTGATCAAGCGCCTGATTCAGTTTTTTAATTGGGCTGCTGGCCGCTTGGGCCATGCGCGCAGGAATGACCACATGGGCCTCTGCACCCAAAGCATCCATTCTGTTTTTGAGGCTGATGCGCCCACCCAGAAGCTCGACCAACTGCTTGCATATAAAAAGCCCAAGCCCACTTCCACCAAAGCGCTGGAGTTCATGACTACCCGTTTGTTTGAATGCAGCAAACAGCTTGGCAAGTTCCGCCTCGGGAATACCCGGGCCACTGTCTTTGACGCAAAAAGTCAACTCCAGCTGATCGGCTTGAATCAGGTGAAAGGTGACTGAAAACACCACTGAACCTTGCTGGGTAAACTTCAATGCGTTGGACAACAGGTTGCTTAGGACCTGCTTGACACGGAATGCATCCAACTCCAAATACTCGGGAATGCCCGGTTGGTAGTGCAAAATCAGTGCGACGTTTTTTCTTTCGCAGCCAATTGCAAAACTGTCCAACAATTCAGTGACCAAATTCTCGACTGAATATTTTTCAATTCGGGGGGTAAGCTTGCCCTCCAACAAGGCCGAGGAATCAAGCAAATTATTCAGCAGGTCTTGCAAATCAGTGGATGTCGCCTTTGCGCGGGCCACCATCGGGCTGGCAAAACTGCTGCCGTTTTGTACGGTAGCCTCCCATGCCATGACGCTGGAATTCACGGCATTTCTCAATTCATGGGCTATAAAGCCAATTCGGGTCAGGTACACCGACTCATTGACTTCTTCGACTTCAACCTGTTGCGTACTTGTGGGGATTTGCTTGAGGAGCGCCTTCCACCTGTGTGAAAAATGATAGAGGCAAGTTAGAAGTAGGATTGAAAACAGCAGGTCGACAGACAAAAACTCGGTCGATTTGTGGAAGTAAATCAGATTGAACAGGTTTTCACTCAGAAAAATCAGGACAACCACACCGTGGAAAATCCACAAGTGTCGGATTGCGCAGCGGGTAAATTCCACTGTAGGATTTTTCTGATCGTGCCGCATCAAACTACTTACCAATAGAGGATTAACGCCTCTAAGCTAAGCAAATAGGAGCAACCGTTTAATCCCCTGAAGCAATTAACCCTCCGTTCTGCAAAAGCACCACCCGAAATGTAAACTTATTTAACATTTGATGCCGCCAACTAGGTATAAACGACAGGTTTATTATTTGGGCCAACATAGTTTGTGACCCATCCAAAAACTGACATTCGAGGTAACATCTGTTAACAACAACTGGTGTGGCCTGTCTGGCACAAGACAATCTATTGAGAGCCGCACCTTACAAAACTTCAAGACAGAGGAGAAGACAAGGTGTTTAAGCTTCATCAGTTATCAGGCGGAATTATGCTTGCCATGGCACTTGCGGGGTGTAATGACTCCAACAGCCCAAGCGCAGGCAATACATCAACCAACACGTCCCCACTGGGCGTAGTCAGCAGCAACCAAACGCAAGCGGCCAATGGCGAACTTTGCCCCAATGTGCTGACTGAGGGATGTTTCACACAGCCGTTTGCAGAGCCGATGGTTTACCGTCGCGATTTGAACAAAGAAGACAAAGACCCCGGGGCTGAGGGCATCCGCACGGATGAGAAATGCCTGTTTGACCCAGTCACTGGCCGTAACCGATGCAAACCCGCTGCGGGCACCATCTCCATGCTGCCATCGGGCGACATGCTTTACTTCAACGCGCTTGAGGGCACAGAAGACTTCGAGATTGGTATTCTGACTGACTTCGGCCAAAAGGCCATCAATGACCAAACCCGCGTGATGCGCGTGCCACGTGGCGCCAATGCAGCAACCATGTGGGCACGCCCTGCGGAAGTAGGCTCTGGTGCAAACCCCCAGGGTTACCCAATCACTGAGCTGGTGCCAGGCATCAGTACCAACAAAGACAGCAACGGTGCCGACGGCGCCTTGTTCTGTGCGGACGTCAAGATGATGGCCGATGGCCGAATCATGGCTGTGGGTGGAACCGCGTATTACAGCGAGCCCTACATCGAGCCTTTGGACACTGGCCTTGTTGAACTTGAAGGCCTTAAGACAAGTCGTGCCTTTAACCCCAACAACAACACATGGCAACAGCTGACGGACATGAATTTCGGCCGCTGGTACCCCTCCTTGATCACACTGGAAGACAGCAAGCTATTTGTTGCCAGTGGCGTGACCAAACTGTTGAAACCGGTATACCCCAATGCGCCTGAACAATCAGGCCGCAATGTGGTGGTTACAGAAACATTTACACCACCCGCAGGCCCAGGCGACAAAGGCAAATGGACCGCCAATGGCGAAGCCGCACAGCGCGCCCTGCCCTTGTACCCACGTTTGCATTTGCTGCCCAACGGACATGTTTTCTACAACGCCGGTGGCCAAGCATTCAACCCATTCGGGCAAAGTTACGATCAACCCCTGTGGAACATCACAGCAACCTACAACCCGGGTACAGACTCTTGGTCAGACCTGGCCTACGCAGGCCTGCCCTTCCGCTTCAGCGAAGCGGGTTTGGAAGATGTATCCAAGCTGCTTAACATCACCGGCCTAAACGCAGCGCAGGCAGCGGCCACCAAAATTTTGTCACCCAACACGCTGATGAAAACACCCGGTGCGTTGATGACCGCATTCCAAAAATTGAATGTGTCAGACCCCGCAGCGGCAGTGCAAAAGGTAGTCGGTAGCGGCATGCGCGGATCCACATCCTCAACCATGTTGCCCCTGGTACCGGATGCAGATGGCAAATACCGCAAGGCCAGCTTTTTGACAGCCGGTGGCGTCTTGCCACTGGTGGTGGCTGGCTCACCTGGCAGTTATTTTGCAGTTGCTTCGTCAAGAATTGACACAGTCACGACCGAACTGGGCGCGACAACCAAAGAAGGCAAAGTCACCAGTTATGACAGCGAAATCACAGGCTCACTGAGTGAGCCCCGCTGGTACGGCACCAATGTGCTGCTACCCGATGATTCGGTGATGGTATTCAGCGGCGGCGATCGCGATGGTGTGGTTGCCCCGGGTGTGGAATTCCCACGCAAACGGGCTGAACGTTTTGACCTTAAAACCAAGCGTTGGACACCAATGGCCACCGCCAACAACCCACGCACCTACCACAACACTGCCATCATGATGCAAGACGGCCGAGTGCTTGTGGGTGGCCATGCCCCCATCTCTACACTGTACCTGCGCAACATCAACTTGGCAGCGCTGGGCTTAAGCCCTAACGATGGACGTGACCCGTCTTTTGAAATTTTCACTCCACCTTACGTGGGTAACAAAGAGCGCCCAGTGTTGTCTGGCTTTAGCAAAAACTCAGAGGTTGACCCAGTCAGCGGCAGTCCAATGACCAGCCAGTTTAATTTGGGTGAACAAGTTAGCTTGGTGATGGGCAAAGACTACGGCTCGCAATTGGACTCCATCACCATCATCCGCCACACCGTGATGACGCACTTGATTGACGGTGACCAGCGTTCAGTGGTTATTCCAAAGTCCGCTATTAGCGCTGACGGCAACAACTTGACTTTTGCTCTGCCCAACCAAAAGGCGGTGCTGCCACAAGGCGCGTACATGGTGTTTGTGCGTATTAAAGATGCCAAAGGCAACTTGTTGCCCTCACAAGGCGCAAGCTTCATGCTGAAGCATTCGTAAACCACTGCGGTTTTTAATGCGGTTACAATAAAAAAACCGTGAACAACACCGAGCTTGGTCTCGGTGTTTTTCTTTCAAGGCTCAATCTTTTTCAAGCACAACCATGATGAATTTTTTTCACAAACGCAATGCTTCACGCGTCCTACTCAGCTTGTCGGCTTTGTGGTGCATTGTAGGTTTTCAAGGCAAAAGCCATGCGCATGCTGAACACGGTGCAGGGGAGCCCGTTCCACAAATAGCCAAAGGGACCAAGCTACCGAATGGAATCAGCTTGGAGGTGGTCAAATCCAACGCTTACCAATTTAGCTTGGCCACGGACGGCAACCAAAAAGTAGAGGTAATCGGGGAGGAAGGCAGCGCATTCCTACGCATTGAAAAATCCAAAGTGTTTGCCAACTTAAGCTCGCCCAGTTGGTTTAGGGCGCAGCAACCCGGTGGGGGCGCAATTCCCCCCAGCCTAAAAGACGGTGGTGCCTACAAAAAACTGGCCCCCAACTGGAAAGAGGTTTCGGAGCATTCTGGCTACGGTTGGTACGACCCCCGTTTGCTGCAAGAGGACACACAAAAATTCAAACTTAAGTTGAACATCAACGGTAAAGTGCGAGAAATTCCGGTTGTACGTGTAGCAGCGCCCGGCTTTCAGGGTTACTGGACCAGCACCATCACCAAAGAACCAGCCTTGGATGAATTGATCGTACTAATGCCTGGACTAAGCAGTGGCGCAATTTCGGTGCAACGCGATTTCAAAGCCAAGCAGAACTATGAAATTTTGGATGACCGGCAACTCCCGTTTATTCAACTTAAGGCGGATGGATGCTGGGTGAATGTAGAGCATCCGTGGTTTGAGAAGTCGGGCTTGTTTGTCAAAAAAAGCGAGGCTGTTTCCAGCAAAGGTTGGGCGCGGGCCTCCAGCTCGGGTTTGATCACCTTCCAAGACCCGAGGCTGCATGTGAAGGACGGCGAACCCAAAAAACCCCGTCAATGGAAAATAGCGATACGAGTGATTGGTACTGAAAAAGTGGACACCGTGGAGGGCGACACCAAGTGGGTGGCTAAAAAATGATTTCAAAATAATGACATGACTTTTGAATCTGAATCTTGATGGCAGCATGTAACATTGCGTAACATCAAAAAAACATAGCCGTAGGCATCGGAGACAGATTCAATGAAGCACACCCACGCACCGGCAAGCCACCTGCCGTTCAAACCCACGCTCGCCTTGCTGTTGCGCAGCGCACTCAGCGTGGGATTGTTGGGCTCATTGGGTTTATTGGCGGCCTGCAACACCGAAAGCCAACTTGGCTCAAGCGCTGGCAACGGCGCAAACAACGGCAACCCCACAACCCCCAGCGAAAACCAACAGAATGTGCAGCTTATTGCCAATGCTGCCAACAGCGAATTCACCAAAGCCCGTGAATTCACTGAACCGGCCTGCAGCAAAAACCCGAGCACACCAAGGGAAGCAGGCAAGGTGTACAGCGTGAATTTGGAATCGGCCAGTGGTCACAACATTTCATTTTCAGTGTTTGAACCCGCCAAATTTGATTGCACCAAAGGCAACCCCTTGGTGCTACAAGGCCATGGTTACGGCGGCGCGAAAGAAGTAGCACCCAATGGCACACTTAAACGGCTTGTCGATGCTGGTGCGGGAATTATCACCATTGACCAACGTGGATTTGGCCAGAGTGGCGGCACAGTACGCGTGATGGACCCCGACTTTGAAGGCCAAGACTTGTTGCAGATTTTGGACTGGGCCGAGAACAACCTGGACTGGTTGCGCTACGCCAGCGGCAAGCCCGTGGGTAACCGCAAGATGAACCCAGTTATTGGTTCAACAGGCGGCAGCTATGGCGGCGGCTATCAGCTATTGATCCACAATGTGGACCCCAAGCAAAGGCTAGACGCATTAACGCCAGACATCACTTGGAACGACCTGCGTTACAGCTTGAACCCCGGCGGTGCCTACGGAATAAAAGACTTCAAACCCGCTGAAGGTGAAATCAACCCCGTGGGTACAGTGAAATCCGGCTGGGCTTTGTTGCTGGTGGCTGGCGGTGAAGCGGGAGCCATATCACCCAAGCTACAGGCCGGCGACCCCACCGTATTACAAAGTGGTGGGCAAGACATGTTAATCCGCGAAACACTGCTGCGTGGCGCAACAGCCAATCGGTTCCCTTCCGGTGCGCTGGAATTTTTCCGCTATCACAGCCCCAGCTACTGGTGCGACAGTGAAGTGGCAGGTGAACAATCCTTCCTTCAGTCCACAGTCAAAGCCGGTTTACCCCAAAAAACGCCACAACCCGTAGACATTCTGTTTACACAAGGTTTCAGGGACACGCTGTTTAACTTCAACGATGCCTGGCACAATTTCCAGTGTTACAAGGGCCTAAAGGACTCCACTGGCAATGGAGCAGATGTGCGCTTATTGACCCACCAAAGTGGGCACATCCTGCCCCTTACGCCAGCCATGGTCCCCGGCTTGGCAGATTTGGCTGAACAAGGCACACAAAATGGCTTGAACGAAATTGAGTTCCAAAAAGCCGGTGGCCCCTTTGCCTGTGGCGACCTGTCCATTCCGGATGCTCAGTTTGCATTCTTGGTTGAAAAGTTGTTTACAGCTCAGGAAGTTGCTGCCATCAAAGCAAACGAAAAGGTTAAAGAGTCCAACGCTGCTTTCGACACACTGGCAGCCAACAAGGGCAAAGTGTGCTTAAGCCTGACAGACGATGTAGGCCAGAGCAAAGCATCCGCAAACGCAGCGGTGTGGCTCAGCGAAAGTACCTTTCTGGCCAAAAATGGCCCTGTGGTTAAAGGTGGTCAGACGGCCAGTGGCATCGCGCCAGTGGCGGTGGACTTCACACCGGGGGCAGACCCAGCAAGCGCCCTGTTAAGTTCAGTGGCGGGCATTTTGCGCTACCCGGTTGCACCCGCGGTGCTTCCAATTGCATTGCCTGCAGGCATCAGCACCATTGCAGGCATTCCAACCGGCACGCTTGAAATTACTCCACCAGCCGCGGGTTTGATGAACCCAGCTTGTGGACCGATTCAAAGCGCAGCCGCCAACTCCCCGATTGGCACCGCTGGGTTGGATTTGGGTTGCGACCCCATGTTGTTTGTGGGTTTAGGCGTGCAGCGCGCTGGGGGCTGGAGGTTGATTGATGACCAAGTGCGCCCAATTCGCGGCTTTGGCAAGCGCTATGTTGAACTGAATGGCGTGGCTGAAAAAATCGCTGAGGGCGAGAAGTTGGGCTTGCTGATTTACGGCTACCACCCGCAGTACTTGGCAACAGGTTCGCGCGATTTAATCAGCCCTGTGGTGGGCTTGAAAGGTACGATCAACTTACCTGTGTTGCAGTAAACCTCAGCCCACCTTCAATTGCACTGGCTCAGGCTTTGATGCGGGAATTTTCTCCAACGCATTCAAAGCCGCCATGGCTTGGTCCACCTCTTGCATCACTCGCTGGGTTAACTCAGCCACTGTGAGCACATCGTGTACCAAGCCTTGCACCTGACCAATCAGCTGTACACCGCGGTTTAAGTCGCCTTCGATGGTTGCGCGTTTAATCTGCAGCACTGCGGCACCAAAAAAAGTCACCTTCAGGGTTTGAGCAAAACCCATTTTTAGCACATCTTTCAGAAGCCCCAACATAGGCCGGTTTGTTTCCCGGGCGGCTTGCAAAGCCCGCCACATGGCACGCAAGGGGTTTAGCTTCTTGCGAGTCACTTTTTTGGCATTTGGTGTAGTCATTACACGGCAAGGCATGCTGTCAAAATTGGCGCTGTAAATGGTCTCTTCCACCTGCTTTTGCACGATGACTTCCTTGGTGTTTGCATGCACCGGGCTTTCACGGGTTGCGGCCCAACGTGTGCCCATGGCAACGCCATCAGCTCCCAAAGCAAAAGCAGCCACAACGCCCGCGCCTGTACCAAAACCACCAGCAGCAATGATGGGTAACTTGGTCACTTCGCGAATTGCGGGCACCAACACCAAGGAGGTGACCGACCCGCCATGTGCAGCAGCCTCGTGGCCTGTAACCAGCAAGGCATCTACGCCTGCCTTTTCGGCACTTAACGCATGTTTGGCGGTAACCACGGTTGCAATCACCTTTCCACCATAAGCATGCACACGTTTACACACATCGGCACCGTTGCCCAAGGAGAAATTAATCACTGGCACTTTTTCAGCCAGCGCCACTTCCAAGTTTTCTGCCGCGCCGGGCATGATGAGCGCGCAACCAATACCAAAAGGCTTGTCGGTCAACGCCTTCACGCGGCGAATTTCCTGAAGGGTTTCTTCGGGGGTTAAATGCCCAATCGCCAATATGCCCAAGCCACCCGCATTGCTGGTGGCCGCCACCAAAGTGGAATTGGCCACATACGTCATGCCGGGGCAAAACAGGGGGTAAGTGATGTTGAGGAGTTCGGTGATGCGAGTTTTCATGGGCATGTCCGGCAGAAGTTACATGTTTAGCACTTTACTGCAGAACATATTAATGCATTATTCACAATCCGAAACAATGATTTTGCAAATGCCGTTGCCACAGTTTTGAAGGGCAGCTTGCTCGGCCAAGGCCAAGCTGGGGCCCGTGCCCACGCCTTCGTACTCACGGCTCCAAGCAAAGGCTCCGCATTTTTGTGAAAACTGCAAAACGATTTTACAGCTTGAGTTTCCGGCTTCTGTACATGCTTTCATGGCCTCTTGACTGGCTTCTGCAGGGTTTGAAGCCCCGGTAAACATGCCATGCCCAATGGTGTTTTGGACCCAGCGGGAATCTGCGGCAATCGCCCCAAAGGCATGACTGTATAAGTGCAGCCCTGCCAAACACAAGGCAAGGAGTAGCTTGTTTAGTCCAAGTCCGTTCAGTTTGATTGTCATTTTCAATTACTCCAGTTTGCTTAAAACTGGTCGGATTGAGTCAACACCTGTGCCTGCCATGCGCAGCCTTGTGCCGCCAAAACTGCTGCCACATAGGGTGTAGATTCTAAGTTCCGACCATCGGACTTACCATCAACCCCATTGAGTGGCAATTGCACGGGCACCAGTTCAATCACAAAAGGAATAGAGGCTTCGCCGTCCCGCAGCAAATACTTGCCGCCCCTTGTTGTAGGCATACCAGCGGGCCAAGCCCATACCCCCAAAGACGGATTGCGGACCAAAGTTTGATAAGGGCCCTCACCTACCGCCTTAAGCCGCAATGTTTGGGTGGGCTCTGCCCCTTTGAAACGGGGGGCTTTGCCCGATTTCTGGATACAAAACTTGCCATTCAAGCCCACGGGTATGTAACGCAGTACACTTGAAAACCCGATCACAGACATGGCACTGGCTGGGGACTCTGCAGAGGGTAAGGATTGACGAATAACCCCCAAGGCGGAATTGTCGACCGCCTTTTGGGCAGTTAAACGCTGAATCAAAGTTTTAACTTGGTTGCTCACTTGACTGGGTGCTTGGCTGGGTGCTTGGATTCTCGCTTGAAGCTCGCTCAAAGTAATATTCAATGGCTTATTAAGCGGCCCAGCCAGCTCGAAGCTGGAGCCTTTTTCGGTAATGACCGTCAGCTTTTCCCCGGCAACGAGCTGCACGCTACGCCCCGAAGCAATTTGCTGCCCTGCTTTGTACGCGGCGGCTGTGCTTTCCAACACAACAGCATTTTGGGCCATTGCCACAGATGGAAGGATCAACAGCGGCAATGCACATACAGCACCAAAAACTGCTACACCTAAACTACGATTACGCTTCAGCAAGGGATTTACCTCCCGGTTCAAATACATTGGCCGACCAATCGACATCGGACCTTTGAGACTCATTCTGAATCCGACGAATATGAAAAGCGCACAAACTCGCACAAGAGGCCTGCGGCGGTATTTCTAGAAACAAGGCGTTGGCTTTGTCGAGCTGACCGGCCTGATTACCCACTTTTAGCGCTTGCATGGCAGCTTGGTATTGCGTGTAAATCGCACCCGTTTCCTGCAACAAGGTAAAGCATTGCACGCCGTGTTTCTTGCCCTTCAACAGCACATTCGCAACCTCAAATAAGCCGTATGTGGCGGGTACCCTGGCCTCGTCCAGCACGGCTTGACTCACCAGCAAGCGCGTACCCATGTAGGCATTGACTGCTTCCAACCGGGACGCTGTGTTCATGCCGTCGCCCATGGCGGTGTAGTCGAATCGTTTACGCCCACCCACATTGCCCACCACGACATCGTCCACATGCAAGCCTATTCGAGTAACACCCCAAGTCCAGCCTTTTGCAGTCATATCCCGGCGAAATTGTTCAGCAAACTCATCCACAGCCAAAGCACACAACAAGGCCTGAGTTGCAAAGTCCTTTTGTTCAACCGGGGTGTTAAACAAGGCAACCACTGCGTCGCCGATGTACTTGTCAACAATACCGCCATGCTGCGCCACCAACTCGCTGATGCCGTGCAGGTATTCATTCAAGTTACTCACCAACTCTTCAGCAGGCATATTTTCCGACAAGCCCGCAAAACCGGAAATGTCGGTGAAAATCATGGCCACACGCCGTCGCTCGCCACCCAGGCGCAACAGGGAAGGATCCTTCTGCAAAGCCTGCACCAATTCCGGGGCAACATAATGGCTCATGGCTTGGCGAATAAATTGCTTCTCCGTGCGGTATTGCATACCCCTTGAAAGCCCACCCAAGGCGCCACCCAAAACCAAGGCCATCATGGGGGTAAAAACCTGCAACACATAAGAGGTAGTACTCATCACTTCCACTGCAAGCGCCAGCCATGCCACAGCCAAACCAACAAACATCAAACCTTTGGCCCACATGCTGAATTCGCTGTAAGCAAGGCTTAGGGCCAGCAACAACAACACAGTAATACCCATTGCCTGAGCCCAAGAAGGTGCCCGCCAGTAGCCTTTGCCATTGATGCGGTTAATTACACTTTGGGCATGAATTTCCACCCCCGGCATGCTGCCCATGGCAGGCCCAAGCAGCGCAGTCCAAGAGGTGGGGTACCGATCAGTGAGTGAAAGTTCTGCGCCAATTAAGATGATTTTGTCTTGCAGCCAACTCGCAGGCAGTTTTTCCACTTGATGGGCTGGGAATTTTTTCACAGCCCCATCCCAGTAGGCAGATGAATCAGGGCTGCTGCTCAAATTCAGTACTTCGGGCGTGTTGCCCGCAGGAAAAAGCAGCTCGGTAAAACTTCCAGCCGTGGTGCGAATAATGCCGTCATAAGCATCGCGGGCCAAATTGACTGAGGCCCTTTTGGAAAGTGGAACATACGCCTCCAAATAGGCAGCCTGCTTGGGTGTGAGTCCATCAGCCTCCCCTGCAAATGCCACGTAAAGAGGGGTGCTTATGCTACTCATTTGCAACTTCAATGCTGAGTCTTTCTCAACTTCAGTGGCTTGATCCAACAACACATCCAAACCAATCACTTTAGGCTTGGCTTGGTCCAGCACTTTCAACACATTGGCTAAAAACGCACGGTCCACCGGATGGCGGTATTGCAGACCCGCCAAAGTGTCTTCATTGATGGTCAAAATCAAGACATCGGGATGGGGCTCAGCACTTGAGCTTAACAATGAAACCCGTATATCCATCAACCAATTTTCAATTACCCGAAGTGGCGAGAAGTTGTAACTCAATGCCGTCAACATCAAGCCCAGCACCAAGCCAATAACCAGCGTCAGCAAATACGTGGACTGCACAGACCCCACTTGGCTGCGCCTGAAGCAGGCCTGGGCGCGCGGCTTATGGTGCAACATAACCATTCAGCACAAAGGCCGCATACACTGCAGGTGCAAAGCCTTCTTGCTTGGCCTTCACCACTGCTTTGGCAAATGCAGGGCCAGCCCCGTCAACAGCGTTGCTTCGGTGGAATTCTGTCATCAACTGGGAGGTGGCTACGTCAGAAACAGGCCAAAGCGAACTCAATACACTGTGCGTACCGCTGATGAAAAAGCTACGTTGCAGCCCCAGTACATCGTTGTCGGCCTGTATTTGTCCTATGCCACTTTCACAGGCGGACAGCACCACCAAACGTGCACGCACTGGTTTGTTCAGCAATTCCGCCGCAGTTAGCCTGCTGCTTCCGCCCTTGCCATCACTGAAAAACAAGGCCGACTTCAAAGGCTCTGCTTTGTTGTACATGCCGTGGGTTGCCAAATGCAGCACACTCCACGCTTTGTTGTTGTCTGCCCGCAGGGCTTGCTGTGACGCATCGGCACCCAACACAGCTTGGGTGGAATACAGATTTGCAATTTGCGTGGCCTCGCCCCTTGACCCGGGTAATGGTGCAAGCTGGCCAAAATACTCGGGGTCACCCAACACGCGGTGGGCCTCGTTGGGTGTGGCCGCTGGTTTGTTGCGCAACAGCCAACTTCCGTTGCTGAGTGTGGACACCCATGTGCTGGTTTTTAAACCTGACCAAGGCACTGAATGCAAGGTCCGCGAGGGCACCACATAAATGGCTTTGGTTGCGGCCCAAGTGTCCGTCTTTAACAGTTGGGACATTTGGTTCAGTGCACGCAGTTGCCCGGCAACATCCCCCAAGGCCACTGCATCGGTAAAGCCCATGATTTGCTGCATCAGTCGCTTTTGCCCGTTAGCAATGCGATGGGCTGTCACTTGTTGTGAGGTGATGTGAAGGTACTCAATGTCGGCAGTGCTACTGGTGTCAAATGCGTAAATCAAGCTCACACCTTCACCCAGTGCCGCCTGTACTTTCTGGAGTGGTGAATAAATGACTGCATAGGCGGCAGCCCATTCGGTGTTCTTAGAGGCCAAATCTTGCACAACAACATCCCGTTGCTGCATCAGTTCATTCAGTTGTAAGTTCAGCTGAACATTCAGCTGCCCCTGTTGACTCAATTCCAAAGCACGCTGAAGGCGCACTGCTCGTATTTTTGAATCAATAGCACGAATTTGATAGTTGGTTTTTCCTTGGTCGGTTAAGGCCAATTCGGAGTCAGTCAGCAAGTCAACAAACTGCCTCGCCCGCCCCCGCTCGGCATACTCAAACAACCCGGCATAGTCTCTCTTATCGCGCAGAATGCGCAGTAACTGGCGGTTCAACTGGGCTTTGCTTACAAACTGGGTTTTCTTGGTGCTGGCATCCAGCTGGGCACTTTCTTCAGCGTTCAAGGCTAGGCTGCCGCTTGAAACATCTGCAGCGGCCAAGGCCACTTTCAGGCTGGCCTCTGCTTGACGCAAGTCGCCCCTTCTCAACGACTGCTGCGCACGGGCACCCTCACTTCGCCAAACCACATCGGGTAAAGCAGATTCAATGGGTGTGGTGGCGTAAGCAGGTACGGCGCTGCAAATCAACAGCAGCGCAGCCACAAGTCCACATGCAAGCCGGTGCTCAAGTCCAAGCCTAAGTTCTGGGAGTGTAAGGCGCGAAAGTCGATTCATGCAGAACCCCTTCAATGTGTGGTCATCCATTCTATGCCTTATTGCATCACCCTGTGTTCCGTAGACCAGTGGCAATGCCGTTGATACTCAAGTGTATTCCCCTGGCTAAGCGTTCATCGGTTTCGCCATCGCGGTGGCGTTTGAGCAACTCCACCTGCACATGGTTAAGCGGGTCAACATAGGGGAACCGGCTTGCAATCGAGCGTTGCAACATGGGGTTGTTTTCAAGCAACTCTTTTTGGCCAGTGAGCCACAACAAACCCTCTAGGGTGTGTTTGTGCTCGTCCACAATCCGACCAAACACGCGGTCGCGCAAAGCCTCGTCTCGAACCATGGCCACATAGCGAGAGGCCACCGCCATATCGGTTTTGGAAAGTACCATTTCTAAAGTACTCAACATGGTTTGGAAAAAAGGCCAGCGTTGGGCCATGCTTTGCATTAAATGTTGGTCTTCTTCAGTCAAGCTTGCGCGAAGGTGGGCCACTGCTGAACCAAAGCCATACCAACCTGGCAACATCACCCTGCTTTGCGCCCAACTGAATACCCACGGAATGGCGCGCAAGTCTTCAATTTTCCAATTGGCTTTGCGGGATGCAGGGCGGCTACCAATATTCAAATTGGCAATTTCGGAAATCACAGTGGATTCCTTAAAAAACTCGATGAAGCCCTCAGTGCCGTAGACCAAATCCCGGTAGGCCTTAAATGCCGTGGCAGACAACTCGGCCATAATTTCCAAGTATCGATCCGGTACGGCAGTGGTCAAGTCCTTGTGCTCACTGGCCATTAAGTTGGCGGACACCAACACTTCCAAGTTTCTGCGTCCCAGCATCTCGCTGCCGTACTTGGCTGAAATCACTTCACCTTGCTCAGTCAAGCGGATACGCCCATCCACCGCGCCCGGGGGTTGTCCCAAAATGGCATGGTAGCTGCTGCCACCGCCACGGCCAACTGAACCACCACGTCCATGGAACAAACGGATGCGTACTTTGTGTTTGGCAAACACATCCACCAAACCAATTTCGGCCTGATACAAACTCCAACCTGAGGTGACATACCCACCGTCTTTGTTGCTGTCGGAATAACCCAGCATCACTTCTTGCATGTGTTTGCGGCTGCTCAGCAAACGGCGGTAGGGCTGCACTTCAAAAAGCGCATTCATGATGGCAGGGGCTTTTTCCAAGTCCTCAATGGTTTCAAACAAAGGCACCAAATTCACTGCCAAATGCTGCTCGGCCACATTCAACAAATGGGCTTCCTTCAGCAACACGGCAAGCTCTAGCATGTCGCTGACTGAATCGGTTTTGGAAATGATGCAATTGCGAATGCAAGCCGGGCCGTACAATTTATGCGCCAAACCTGCTGTGCGAAAAATCGCCATTTCCTTCAGCGTCAATTCCTCGTATTTCAAGGATTCATTGAACAGCAAACGCGGGGTTTCCAGCTCGCGGGTCAATATCTGCACCCGGCCCGCCTCATCCAGCGATTTGTAGTTCACTTGCCCCAAGGTGGCTTGGTTAAGCAGGTCATGAACAATCACTTCAAATACATCCGAGTTTTGACGCAAATCCAGTGGCGCCAATGAAAACCCAAATGCTTTCACACTGCGAGATAGTTTGGCCAAACGCCCCATGGCCAAGCGGCTCATGCCATTGGCCTGCAAAGCATCGGCAATCACACGCAAGTCCTTCAGCATGGCATCGGCGTTGGAATAGGCTTTTGAAGTAGCAATTTCCCGCTTTTTCAAGCACTCATCAGTGGCAAGCAAGCGGTTCAACACGGAGGTCAATGCCCGGCGCATGGTTTCATCCCGGCGGTGCTCCGAGGTTTCGCCAGACTCTTCAGCCAGTGCAGTCAACGCGGGATTGGGCGCAAAGAAAAAATCGGTAATAGACAATTCCTGAATCAACATCCGCACTTCGCGAATGTATCGTTCGAAGGCCTTATTGGACTGCAGGCCCAATGTGGTATCCAACACCTGTGCTGTTACAAAGGGGTTGCCATCCCGGTCGCCACCAATCCAGCTGCCAATGCGCAACAATTTGCTGAGGGGGTCATCCTGTGAGCCTGCAAAAGAGGTAATGCTTTTCAAGCCCAGCTGATTTTCAAGGCTGCGGTACACCTCGGGTAACTGGTCAAAAAAGGTGATGTCAAAATAACTGAGTGCATTGTTAACCTCATCAATCACGCTCAGCTTGGTGCGGCGTAGCAAGCGGGTTTGGTACAGGCGCTGTACAGCCTGCTTGAGGGAATCACGCCACTCTTCTTTTTCGGCGGGAGTCATCTCTGTGGCGTCGCGTTGCCGGATTAAGGCAGAAATGCTTTGCTGGGCATCCAACACGCTTTTGCGTTGCACCTCTGTGGGGTGGGCTGTCAGCACCGCAACAGTTTCGCTGTCAGCCAAGCGCTTTGCCAAATCTGCGCGGCTTTTGCCATGCTTTTGTAGTTCATCCAGCGTAAATTCAAGGCTGCCTTCACGGGGTGCCTTGCCCTGCATTTCAAACTGACGCGTGCGGCGCATCAAGTGGCAATCTTCGGCAATGTTGCTCAGCATCGAAAAAATTGAAAAAGCGCGGATCAAAGAAATAGTCTCATCCTGAGACAACTTCTCCAAGCGGGCTTCCAATTGCTCTCGGGCCTGCACATCATCAAACCGCCGATACTTCACCGACAACTGGCGCACCTGTTCAATGTTGTCAAATATGGATTGCCCTTGCTGCTCTTGGATAATCTCGCCGAGCATGCCACCCAGTAGGCGAATGTCTTGGCGCAGTTGCTCATCCTTTTCGATTAAATTCAAACCTGTATTCAACCCTGCTGTTGATGAATTTGGGGAAATCATTGTGCATCCTCCGACCATGTGGCACCCGCCCGCAGGGCCATCGCTGTTGCTGCAGAGGGGCCATAGGTACCGCTGGTGTAGGGTACGGGGGTGTAGCCATGCCTCTTCATGTCATTTTGAATTTGATCAACAAACTTCCATTGGGCCACCACTTCATCACGACGTAAGAATAGATTCAAGCGACCCCGCAAAATGTCAGTAATCAAACGCTCATAGGCATCCCTTACGGGTATGCGCCAAGTATTAAAAAAGTCCAAGTCCAGCGAAACAGGTTTTAAACGCTCACGCTCGCCCGGAGTTTTTGCCAGTAAAAACAATTCCAGTTTGTCTTGTGGCTGCAGGTGAATCACCAAACGGTTACCCGTCCACATGCCACCCACTGGCTCAAACAAAGGCTTAGGCACATCACGGAACTGAATCACAATTTCCGCAAAACGCTTTGGCATCCGCTTGCCCGTGCGCAACAAAATAGGCACACCGGCCCAACGCCAAGTTTGTACTTCGGTCCTAAAACTCACATAGGTTTCAGTGGTGGAATCGGGGCTTACACCTTTCTCGGCTTTGTAAGCTGGCACTGGCTGGCCACGTACGTAACCCTCGCCATATTGCCCGGCTACAATCTCAGGCGTGCCCACTACAGCAGGTACTTTCAAGGAGCGCAGTACCTTCAGCTTTTCATCACGCAGGGAGTCCGCTTCCAAGGACACAGGTGGTTCCATGGTTACGATGGCCAACATCTGCAAAATGTGGCTTTGAATCATGTCGCGAATGGCGCCGGCGGACTCGTAAAATCCTGCCCTCTCTTCCACACCCAAATCTTCAGCAACCGTGATTTGAATATGGGCCACATGCTCTCGAGTCAACAGGGGTTCAAAAATTCGGTTACCCAAACGCAAGGCCATCAAATTTTGCACCGCCTGCTTGCCCAAGTAATGGTCAATTCGGTACACCTGCGACTCATCCAGTTTGCCAGACACCCACTTTTCAATTTCAGCAGACTCGGCCCCATTGCGGCCCAAGGGCTTTTCAAGCACCAAGCGCAAACGGGCGGGGTCGCGAATTTCATCCAAACAGTCAATTAGGTTTTTAAACCGTGCGGAAGGCAAAGCAGCGTAATGCACCACAGGCTCAGGCCCGCCTTTCAAAGCGGCATTCAAAGCGGCTTTGTCGCCGGGCGCCCCCAAGTTCAACTGGCAGGTGCTTGCAAAAGGCCTTAACGCGGGCAAGGCGTTGCGGCCATTCTCATCCCCAGCGGCCTTCAAAAAGCGGTCTACTTCTGCAAGGAAAACATCCACATCCACGGCCTCACGCTGGGCAAAAACCACCTGCGCATCCCCAGTGAAATAACCTGAAACCGCCAAATGGGCCAAGGCCGGAATAATTTTACGTTTTGCCAAATCGCCACTCGCCCCGTGCAATACAAAGGTAAATTGGCCCACTGGGCAAAAGTTTTGATCCTTAGAGGGATTGGAGGCATTCATACGTAACGGATTTCCATTGCTTAGAATTTGTCAGGTAAGCCTGTTGTCAAATATTTCTGTTGGAGTGTAGCAGCTCAGTGTACAACCACAGAACAACAGCCGAGCATTGATTGTAATTTACTTACCTTAAAAGATAAATATAAGTAATTAAATTACATACTTTCTCACCACCATGTGTTGGTTTCATTCATAGGTATTCACAAGGTCATGCAACCCGCCCGTTGGCAAGTCATCACAGCTGGAATCTGCGCACTCATCCTGACGGTGGGATTGGCCCGATTTTCCTACACCCCCATGTTGCCCATCATGCGGGCGCAGGCCGAGCTTTCTGCGCTGGACGGCGGTTTGCTGGCCACCTTGAATTACCTGGGCTACATATCCGGTGCGCTACTGGCCTCTACCCTTTCAAAGTTGGAGCATAAATTCATCATGTACCGGGCTGGCCTGGTGCTGGCAGCAATCACCACCACCGGCATGGGGCTCACTCAAGATGTACCCACGTGGCTAGTGTTGCGCTACATCTCCGGCGTGTCCAGCGTGGCGGGCTTATTGATTGCTTCTGGCTTGGTGATGAACTGGTTGGTCCGCCAAAACCTCAAAACCGAACTGGGTTTGCACTTTGCAGGCATGGGCTTGGGCATCGCCCTGACGGGATTTGCGGTATTGGGCATGATGGAGCACTTGGATTGGTCACAACAATGGCTGGTGATGGGTGTTGGGGGTGTTTTGTTTTTTCTTCCAGCATGGTTCTGGATGCCCTCACCCGCAAGTGCAAGCCCTACAGCCCAGGCTCAAGCCACTGCAGTTTTGCCGCCCAGTAACCGATGGATGGCATTGATGATTGCCACTTATTTTTGTGGCGGCTTTGGTTATGTCGTCAGTGCAACCTTTATTGTTGCAATCGTTGAAGCTTTGCCCCAACTCACTGGTTCAGGCGGCTGGGTGTGGGTGGTGGTAGGGCTTGCTGCAGTGCCATCCAGCTTCGTGTGGGACAAATTATCCAACCTGCTGGGCGATGTAGAAGCTTTGATGCTGGCCTATGGTTTACAAATTATTTCCATCCTGTTGCCCGCTTTTAGCGATGCCTACTGGGCCGGAATGGCCAGCGCAGCCCTGTATGGCGGCACTTTTGTAGGTATTGTGAGCCTCACCTTAAGCATGGCAGGCAGGCGCTTCCCCGCCAACCCAGCCAAAGCCATGGCCCGCATGACACTGAGTTACGGCCTTGCACAAATAGCCGCCCCAGCCATCGCCGGTTACATTGCACAACACAGCGGCACCTACCGAGGCGCGTTGTACATGGCGGCCATCATGATGGGCTTGGGCATGTTTTTGCTTGGGCTATTGAGGGCCGAACACCGTAAAAACCCCATTCAGCAGTAGCCTGACCCCACTTTATTGGCACGGCGCAGGTATCCTTACGGGATGTGTACAATACATATGCATCCATATTGAATTCAATATTAATTTAATTATGAAGATATCTGCAGCTTCGCACACCTCTGAACATGCGTCCTACCACGCTTTGGGCTTTGCCATTAACTTGGCCCGCCAGTCGGTTGACCCCAATATGTTGGCCTCGATTGCCAGTTCTAATTTGGGCGACCATGTTCGTCAATTCCTCCAAGGCATATTCACGGGTCAAGAAGTCAACCCCAGCGAGAAGCGCGCAGCGCTGCATTGGGTTTACCGCTTAATCAACAGCCCCGAAGAATTCAATGACCTGAGCATAAAAGCGGATGCTTTTGTGCACGGTCGAGATGAGCTTGCGCTTGCCCGCAATGAAGTGGCCCGCATGGAATCCTTTGTAGACCAAGTGCGCAGCGGCCAGTACACCAACCCCAAAGGCGAGCGGTATGAGTCCATTTTGCATTTGGGCATAGGCGGCTCCGACCTGGGGCCAAGGTTGTTGGACCAAGTGTTTAACCGGCTTTACCTGCGTGAGGGTCAACCCCCCTTTGAATTGCGGTTTGTGGCCAACTTGGATTTTCATGAACAGGAATGGTCACTGCGCGGACTAAACCCCGAAAAAACCCTGGTGATAGTGGCCAGCAAATCTTTCGGTACGCGGGAAACGCTGGTCAATGCACAGCACATTATTGAATGGCTACAACAGGCAGGCCCCGCTTTTGTTGAGTCTGCTTTGGTGGCCGCCACCTGCAAACCCCAAAAGGCAATGGACTTGGGCGTGCAGGCAAGTAGGGTATTCTCCTTCAGCGAAGACGTGGGTGGCCGTTACTCCCTGTGGGGGCCTGTGTCGATTGCCATCCGCATGGTGTACGGCAATGCAGTATTCCAAGAGTTTTTGGAAGGTGCTGCCCAAATGGATGCTCATGCACTGAACTCCCCCTTGACTGAAAACCTGCCCGTGCTGTTGGCCATGTCCGACCATGCAAATTTGAACCGGGGTGTGGACTCACTGATGATGTCGCCCTATGACTCCCGCATGAGTTTGCTGATTCCTTACCTGCAACAATTGTGGATGGAGTCTTTGGGCAAAGGCATCAACTTGGAAGGGGAATTACTCAGCCAAACCCCCTGCCCCATGCTGTGGGGCGATGTGGGCACCAACGGCCAGCATGCGTTTTTCCAAATTTTGCACCAATCGCCCGTGCGCTGCGCGGTGGAATTGATCGCGTTTGCACAGCCCAACCACCCCCACCAAGACATTCATCAATTGCTGATGACCCACTTTTTGGCGCAGGCCGAAGCGTTTGCGGTGGGCAGGCTCAATAGCGCGGAAGATCGGCACAATGCCGCAGTCAACTTCCGCACATGCCTGGGCCAAAGGCCAGTTACATCGATGGTGATTGACAAGCTTACGCCCAAAAGCTTGGGCGCACTGTTGTGCTTGTGGGAGCACCGCACCACCGCATTGTCCGCCTTAAGGGGCGTGAACCCGTTTGACCAATGGGGCGTTGAGTTGGGCAAAACCATTGCGCAAGGACTTGAGCCTGCGTTAACAGGCATGTTTGCAGCGGCAGATCACCCCGTACGCGATCAAACCACAGTTGGTTTGGACACGGTTACACAAGAATTAATTCACAACCTGCAAGCAGCAGTGAGGAGACAAAAAAATGATTAAAGTCAGCGTGATGTACCCCAACACACCCGGTGCGCGATTCGACCACCACTACTATGCCAACACCCACATGCCTTTGGTAAAAGCCAAAATGGGTCATGCTTTGAACTCCTACACCGTGGACAAAGGCTTGGCAGGCGGCGCCCCCGGACAACCCGCCACCTATGTGGCCATGTGCCATTTGTTTTGTGATTCAGTTGAAAAGTTTCAGGCCGGTTTTGGCCCCCATGCAGAGGCCATTATGGCGGACATACCCAACTACACTGACATCAGCCCTGTGCTGCAAATCAGTGAAGTGGTGGTTGGGTAATTCAGCCTACCGATTAAGCCAGTTGGCTTTTCATTCGTTGCGCACGCTCCGCAGGCGCGGGGTGTGTGGACAACCAACTGGCACCGCCGCCATCGCCACTTAACTTTGCCAATTTTTCCAACGCGGTTACAGAGGCACGCGCATTGAAGCGATTGGTCTTCAAAAACTTCATGGCGTAATCATCTGCCTCATTTTCGTTGGCGCGTGAGTGGCGTGAGCTAATCACCGCCTCAAACAAATCACCCAACTGAGAATCTGCCAATGAAGCCACAGTTGGGCCTGTGGCAGACACTGCTTCCCGCAAGGCACCCACACGCATGGCAGCCTGAATGCGCTCCTTGGTGTGACCCGACTTGACATGCCCCACCTCGTGGCCCACCACATAACGAATTTCATCGTCGGTCATGATGTCCATTAACCCGCTGTAAAAACGAATGGTGCCATTGGCCATGGCAAAAGCATTCACCTCTTTGGACATATAAACCTTGTAATTCAACTTCAGGCCATCGTAGCTTTGCATGCCTTTGGTGAGGTTCATCATCCGCTTGTGGTACACCGTGTTGGGCTCAGCGATTTTGTTCTCTTTGTCATACTTTTGAGACATTTGGTCAAAATAGCCGTTGAGCTGCTCATCTGACAACATAAACGACCCGGCTAAGCCCACACCCGCATTCAACAAACGACCCAAATCAAATGCAAACGCCTCGGGGGCCACTGCTGAAAAACCGCCCACAATGCTCGCGAGTTTAAGAAAATGGCGACGGCTTGCGTCTGGGTTTTTGCCTATATTGGGGTCCGTTGATTGTATGTCCATGGCTTGATTCAAAAAATGTAAAGGGGTTTCCGTTCAATGGATTTGAGCGGCATTGCCTCCATTAACGTATTCATGCGACGCCGGTTTACCAGCAGACCAGCGATAAGAGTCCATCGACAACGCAGCATGCATAATCGGACTGCTGTAAACATGGGGGGCACCCGATTGTAAACCAGCAGCGCCCAGGGTGAACAACAAGGGCAAATAATGATCGTCATACGGATGGGCAAGCTTAAAATCTGGAGTGTGCGCGTTGGGGTCAAGCAATGCTGCTGTCGCCTTATCGTATGGCTGTTGCAGCACCTCCCTTACCCAATCTTGAAAACGTTGGGCATATTCCAGCGCCTGTGTTTGACCAAACCGAGTATCACGCAGGTTGTGGGTCAAAGAGCCCGACCCAATCAAAGCCACGCCTTGCCCTGCCAAAGGGGCCAGTTGTTGACCCAACTCAAACAGACTCAGCGGCGTAGCCTGCATGGGCATAGACACTTGCACCACAGGAATATCCGCATCAGGCCGCATTAAAATCAAAGGGGACCACACGCCGTGGTCCCAAGGTTGCTTGGCATTTAATTGGGCACCGGGCAACATTGAAGCGATTTTCTCGGCCAATTCCACATGCCCTTGCGCCGGGTATTGCAAGCTGTACAACTCACGATCGAAACCACTGAAATCATGCAAAGTACCCGGCCTTTTGCCAGCGGTCACTTCATACCCAGCAGACCGCCAATGCGGCGACACCACCACAAGGGCTTTGCACCCATCCAAGGTTTGGCCCAATTCAGCCAAACGGGCAGCCGCAGGCCCGCCTTCCAACACAAGGCTTGGGGCACCGTGGCTAACAAAAACAATCGGGTCGGGGTTAAGGTTGTCCAATTCAAAAAGTCCTTCTTACATCATCAATAGGCCGAGTCTAAACAAAAAGCATGTACAGCATGAGATCAAATATTCGTGCATCTGGTTCAAATTAATTGGCGAAGCCCGGTAGAATCAAAGCTTGTAATGTCATCTAAAGCAGCAACACAGCTTCAACCCATCAGGAGTACCCTCATGAAAACCAAAGCAGCAGTGGCCTGGAAAGCCGGCGCACCACTCACCATCGAAGAACTGGATTTGGCGGGGCCACGATTCGGCGAAGTGTTGATTGAGGTAAAGGCCACCGGCATTTGCCACACCGATTACTACACTTTGTCTGGCGCAGACCCAGAAGGTATTTTCCCTGCGGTGCTGGGCCACGAAGGTGCAGGTGTGGTGGTTGAAGTGGGTGAAGGCGTACAAAGTTTGCGCAAAGACGACCATGTCATTCCGCTGTACACACCCGAATGCCGTCAGTGTAAATTTTGCCTGTCACGCAAAACCAATTTGTGCCAAAGCATTCGCTCCACACAAGGTTTGGGCTTGATGCCAGACAAAACCTCCCGCTTCTCGCTGGACGGCAAACCCGTTATGCATTACATGGGCACATCCACATTCTCTAACTACATTGTGGTGCCCGAAATTGCGGTGGCCAAAGTCCGTTCCGATGCACCATTCGACAAAATTTGTTACATCGGCTGCGGTGTAACCACTGGCATTGGTGCCGTGCTGTTCACAGCCAAAGTAGAAGCCGGTGTCAACGTGGTGGTGTTTGGTTTGGGCGGCATTGGATTGAACGTGATTCAAGCAGCAAAAATGGTCGGCGCCAACAAAATTATTGGTGTGGACTTAAACCCTGCCCGTGAAGCAATGGCCCGCAAGTTTGGCATGACTCATTTCGTAAACCCCACCCAAGTTGAAAATGTGGTCGATCACATTGTCCAACTGACCGACGGTGGCGCAGACTATTCCTTTGAATGCATTGGCAACACCAAAGTAATGCGCCAAGCGCTTGAATGTACTCACAAAGGTTGGGGCCAAAGCATCATCATCGGCGTGGCAGAAGCCGGTGCAGAAATTTCCACGCGCCCCTTCCAATTGGTGACAGGCCGCGAATGGAAAGGCTCGGCATTTGGTGGCGCACGCGGCCGTACCGATGTGCCCAAAATTGTAGATTGGTACATGGAAGGCAAAATCAACATTGACGACTTGATTACTCACAAGCTGCCGCTTGAGCGCATCAATGAAGGTTTCGACTTGATGAAGAGCGGTGAGTCCATTCGCTCTGTGGTGGAGTTTTAAGTGGAACTGCTTTCCAAGCACGCCTGTTTTGGCGGTGAACAACGTTTTTACCGCCATGAATCTTCAGTGATTGGCTTACCCATGCGCTTTGCAGTGTATCTGCCGCCCCAGGTGCTGCAAGGCATGAAATCAAGCTCCAGTGCAAGCTCCAATGCAAGCTCCAATGCAAGCTCCAATCCAAGCTCAAAAAGCGAGCTTGAGAAAACTCATCCCGCATTGTTTTATCTGGCGGGGCTAACCTGCACGGAAGAAACCTTCATCATCAAAGCGGGTGCACAACGTGTAGCCGCAGAGCTGGGGTTGATTTTGATTGCGCCGGATACCAGCCCACGTGGTGCGGGCGTTGCCAGCGAGACTGACAGCTGGGACCTTGGTGTTGGCGCAGGGTTTTACATCGATGCCACCGCTGAACCTTGGGCGAAGCATTATCGAATGGAAAGCTACGTGACCCAAGAACTGTATTCACTGGTGGTCAAGGAGTTTCCTATTGCTACAACCAAAGTGGGCATTACCGGCCACTCCATGGGCGGGCATGGCGCTTTAACTTTGGCGTTGAAGCATCCAAGTTTGTTTAAATCAGTCAGTGCGTTTGCACCCATTGCAGCACCCACACAATGCCCTTGGGGCGAGAAAGCTTTCGCCGCTTATTTGGGTACAGATCGCGCTGAATGGTTAAAACATGACGCATCCGAAATGATGACAGCGGCTAAAACTGCCCCCTTCCCTGCGGGTATTTTGATTGACCAAGGCTTGAGCGATCAATTCCTAGAAAAGCAGTTGCATCCGCATGTGTTTGAAACAGCTTGTGCTTCTGTTGGTCAGCCTCTTACTTTGCGCAGGCATGAAGGTTATGACCACGGGTATTATTTCATCTCCACGTTTGTAGGGGATCATTTGAGATTCCATGCGGAACGGCTGAAGTGATCTGCTACCAATGCTTGCTTTGCGAACAGCGTCCGCCAACTGTGCGAACAGCATCTGCTGGAGGCGCTAACAACCCCCACCAACCGTGCGTCTTGTTTCGTTAGGTCGTTTTCTGGTTCCGAAGTCATGCCTGACTTCGGAAAAACGTCCTGAATCACTCAACAACACTCTACAGTTGGCGGACGTGCGCGCAGGTCAAGCCTGAATCTGGGCTGGGGTCAGCTCAATACAACTCAACTCGGCTTGGCTAGTTACTCACCGCCTCAACCGGAGGCAGTAGCTTGAATTCTTCATCATCATACAATTGCGAGCGGGTCAAGAAGCGCAAGCCAGACGGGCGCTCTAAGCTGAACATTCCACCGTTGCCCTTCACCACATCAATCGTGAGGTGGGTGTGCTCCCAATACGCGAATTGACTTTTACTCATGTAAAACGACACACCACCAATCTCACCCAATTTCACATCGGACGGGCCCAGCGGAAATTCATTGCGCGGAAACATCATGGGTGCGCTGCCGTCACAGCAACCACCGCTTTGATGAAAAATTACCTCGCCATGCTGCGCTTTGAGTTGAGTAATCAACTCAAGCGCGGGTTCAGTTACGCTGACGCGGGTGGGTGTCATTTTTGTACCTGTAGGGTCAAATTCCAATAAATCTAACTTTTTCTAACTAACTGGCTGCAGACAGTTTCGAATCGTACGTCGGCTGGTACCTGCGAAGACTGGGTGAATCACTCAGCCTTCACAGGTGACATCGAATGAACGAGTCAAATGGCAACCGTTTAGAAGAATCCCATCGGATTCGGGTTGTAACTCACCAACAGGTTCTTCGTTTGCTGGTAATGGTGCAACATCATCTTGTGGTTTTCGCGTCCAATACCAGACTGCTTGTAACCGCCAAACGCAGCATGTGCTGGGTACAGGTGGTAACAGTTGGTCCATACACGGCCAGCCTGAATTGCACGACCCATGCGGAATGCACGCGCGCCATCACGGCTCCACACCCCAGCGCCCAAACCATACAGCGTGTCGTTAGCGATTTGTAGCGCTTCTGCTTCGTCTTTAAAGGTGGTCACAGACAATACCGGTCCAAAAATTTCTTCTTGGAAAATGCGCATTTTGTTGTGGCCCTTGAATACAGTTGGCTTCACATAATAACCACCGGCCAAATCGCCAGTCTGCATGTTCTGCTCACCACCGATCAGGCACTCAGCGCCTTCTTGCTTGCCCAAAGAGATGTAGCTCAGAATTTTTTCCATTTGCTCAGACGAAGCCTGAGCACCAATCATGGTGGACTCATCCAGTGGGTTGCCCATTTTGATTTTGCCAACACGCTCGATTGCGCGTGCAATGAAGTCGTCGTAAATATCTTCCTGAATCAAAGCGCGTGATGGACATGTGCACACCTCACCTTGGTTCAATGCAAACATCGCAAAACCTTCCAGCGTTTTATCAAAGAAGGCATCGTCTGCATCCATGATATCGGAGAAGAAAATATTGGGTGATTTACCACCCAGCTCCAGCGTAACCGGAATCAGGTTTTGCGCTGCATAAGACATGATCAAGCGACCTGTCGAGGTTTCACCAGTAAACGCAATTTTCGCGATACGTGGGTTGGATGCCAGTGGTTTGCCCGCTTCCAAACCAAAACCGTTGACAATGTTCAACACACCGGGTGGCAACAAGTCTGCAATCAGGTCCATCACCACCAGCAGCGAGGCTGGGGTTTGCTCCGCAGGCTTCAACACCACGCAGTTACCTGCGGCCAGCGCAGGGGCCAGTTTCCATGCGGCCATCAAAATCGGGAAGTTCCAAGGAATAATTTGGCCCACAACACCCAATGGTTCGTTGAAATGGTAAGCATAAGTTTGGTGATCAATTTCGCAAATACTGCCTTCTTCACTGCGAATGCACGACGCAAAATAGCGAAAGTGGTCAATCGCCAAAGGAATGTCGGCAGCCATGGTTTCGCGTAACGGTTTGCCATTGTCCAATGTTTCCGCAACCGCGATCAGGCGCAGGTTTTCTTCCATTCGGTCTGCAATCTTGTTCAGGATCTGCGAACGTTCTGTGGGTGAGCGTTTGGCCCATGCGTCTTTGGCGGCGTGGGCTGCATCCAGTGCAGCTTCGATGTCTTCCGCTTGTGAGCGGGCTACTTTGCACAGTAACTGGCCGGTCACTGGTGTAATGTTGTCAAAGTACTGGCCGCTTTTCGGGGCAAGCCATTGGCCACCAATGAAGTTGTCATATTGCGCTTTGAACGGAAACTTCACGCCCAGCTTTTGTTCGTCAATCATATTCATATTGTCTTCTCCTTTTTAATCCATCGTGTGGTGCTACAAAAGCACACTGTGCAATGAACATGCCAGCATTTAAAAAGGAGCTGAAGCAACAAAGCCTTGCAAAACCCAAACTCATCCGGCAAACAGTTGCCGAATTCCGTATCAAATCAAAATCACAGACCGAACGAGGTACACATCTGTTGCGATCTGTCGCAGATTGGGTCAAATCAGTTCAAATCAGTGCTTGTGTGGGTCGCTGTGCGTGCCACTTTTTTCCCCAGAAGCGGGGCCTTTACCGGGAATCACACTCACCGGGATTTCAGATTTACCCCCATCCGAACCCACAAACTGTACCTTGATTTCAAATGCTTTACCCTCATTTACAGCTTGATTAAGGCCCATTAACATCACATGGTAACCACCCGGTGCAAGCTCAATGGTTGAGCCTGCTTTGACAGGTATACTTTCCAATGCCCGCATGCGCATTACATCCCCTTCCATTTTCATTTCATGGATTTCTGCCACCTCTGCAACAGGCGAAGTGACCCCAACAATCATGCCATCCTTGTTGGAAGTGATTTTCATGTAAGCGCCCGTTGCCATTTGCTCAGCCACAGTGGGCCTAGCCCACGCATTGACCACCTTCAATGCAGCATCCGCTGGTGAGGACACCACCTCCACGGCTTTGGCGGCGCTTTGGTCCTCATGCTTGGAGCATCCCGCCATGCCCAGCACCACAACACCCAGTAATAGACCAAAGAATGGGCCAACGAATGGGCCAAACAAATTACCTTTCAACTTCAACAAGTTCATCAACAACTCCCACTTTGATCAATCAAGTTCAACAAACTATTTGCCTACTGGTTTTTTAAATAACTTACGCTGCAACGTGCGCCGATGCATGTTCAATGCGCGCGCCGTGGCGGACACATTGCCTTCATTCTCAGCCAATACCCTCTGAATATGTTCCCATTCCATGCGCGGCACAGACATCACTTCTGAATGTTCATCCTGCATCGCAGACTCTGCTGCGTCCTGATCAAGCGCCTTTAAAATCGCGCTTGTGTCAGCAGGCTTGGCCAAATAATTGTCAGCCCCCAATTTGATAGCCTGCACCGTGGAAGCGATGCTGGCGTACCCAGTCAACACCAATATATTGGCTGACGGCCGCTGTTTACGTAACTCAGGTATGAAGTGCAAACCGGACACAGCACCCAAATTCAAGTCCACCACAGCATCTGTAACCCCGCCCAATAGAGGTAAGGCTTGCTCAACACTGCTTGCATGCACTGACTCAATTCCCCGCCTCAGCAAAGACCTCATCAGCGCCGAAGCAAACACGGCATCGTCATCCAGAATCAGAATTTTCCTGTTCACTGAACCACCTCACGCAGGGGCATGGAAAAATCGACTCGGGCACCCACCACCGGGTTATCAACAACCCGTGGGTCAACCATGTCACCCTTATCCAACACCTGGGAAAACTGCATCAGGCCACCTACCCTCTCAATTAGGCCCACAGCCAAAAAAAGCCCCATACCACGGCGGTTTTCTGATTGGGTATTTTTAGGCGAATTCGCCGTGCCCAAAGGTTCTCGCCCCAGCCTGCTCATCAGGTCTTTGTCAAAACCACCCGCTTTGTCTTCAACCACAAATTCCAAAGTATTTTCAAGATACCGGACACTTAAATAAATACATCGCTCCAAACAAGGCTGACCTGCACCACCCCTATCCAAAGCCCTTTCATAGGCTTGCAAAGCATTCTCAAACAGCCCATTGAGCACCAGCTCCGCGGAATCCCACTGCGCACTGGCCCGAAGCGAATCCGCAACTGTAACAGTGCACACCAGCGTGGCCTGGGGGTTTCTATTTCGCCATGCGGCCAACCAATCGTTCAGCCATGCTTTCACAATCAACGGTTTTAAACTGCCCTCATCACCCTCAAGGTCCAGCGAACCTCGAAGGCGAATCAAACAACCCTCCATCCGGCTCAACTGCTCTTGCAAAACCTGGGCATCACGCTGCAAAGCAGTGGCATCCAACCCACCGGGGTTGTCCATCCAATCTGACAAAATAATTTTGGCAGTGCTCAATGGAGTCCCCAATTCATGGGCCAAACTGGCGGACTGATTGCCCAATGCCGCCATACGCGCATCACGGCTTAATCGGGTTTGTGCAGTGTTCAAGTCTTGGTCACGCTGGCGAATGCCATTGCTCAGTCGCGCTACAAAACCCACCAAAATGGCCACACTCACCAAAAAATTGACCCACATGCCCAGCAAATGCAGCTCAATTGCATTTTGAGGTTTAGCCAACACCAAGGGAATGTACTCCAGCATCAACACCGAATAAGCCACAATTGAAAAACCAGCCAGCGCCAACACCTGCCCCCAAGGCAACAAGGCAGCAGCCAAACCCAGCAAGGGTAGGTAGAACATCACAAACGGATTGGTTGCGCCGCCGGTGTAATACAACAGCACCGAAAACCCGAAAAGGTCCGCGAAAATTTGAGCGCCCACCTCGTAAGGGCCAACATGGTGGGATCCGACGTGGTGTGCCCCTGCTTGCTTCAGCCCGAATACCCCACCGCGTAGCCTCAGCCAAGCCAGAATATTCAATAACAGCAGCATACCCAGCACAAACAACAGCGTGGGCCAAGGCAAACGCACCACGTCCCCACCATGGGCCAAGCCCAGCAAGCCACACAAAGTACCCACGGCAAACAAGCGCATCCACAGCACAGTGCGCAACTGGGCCCGGCGTTCAGTCAAATGACTTGGATTGGATTTGAAGTTCAGGTTCAAAGGCTAGGTATACGGTTTTTGTTCAACAATTTATTCAGTCAAAGACAGCCACAGCTTGCCTTACTCAACACCAAGTATTGTACCGGCCCTAACGCCGATGCACCTGCGACGATTGGTCGCATCGGTTTCATGAAAAAATCCCCAGCATGGAAAAATTCACCTTTCCTCCCACATGTTACATTTTTGTAACAGTTCACAAATCACTATCTGTTTGTCATCAAATTCCGATAGGTCGCGTTTCATAATGTGGGCACCTATTAATAAATGTAATTATGAAAGTCTTTATTGTCAGCAGCCAAAAAGGCGGCACCGGAAAATCCACACTCACTGTCAACCTGGCCGCATTGGAATGCCAAAACAAGCATTCCAAAGTCGCTGTTCTGGATTTGGATCCCCAAGGCTCCAGCATATTCTGGAAGTCTGTTCGCCAATCCCCAGAACCCAAAGTACTCACGGTTGAGCCCGACAGTTTACTGATGACCCTCTCAGAACTCGAGGACGACGGCTACACCCATGTTTGGGTGGACTTCCCACCCGTGCAGAAAAAGTGGGTACGTAAATCCCTACAGTATGCCGACTTGGTCATCATTCCCACCCGCGCAAGCCCTTTTGACCTGCACAGCGGCAGCCTCACTTTGGATTGGGCCAAAGAAATCGGCAACAAAGTGGTATGGGTTATCAACGGTGCATCGGTAACCAGCAAAACGGCCGAAATGGTGTTGCACACCCTGAAAAAAGAAGCGCCCGTCTGCAACACCATTATTCACGAGCGCAACGACTTCGTCCTGTCCATCGGGCTGGGCTTGGGCGTGATTGAATATGCCCCCAAAAGCAAAGCCGCAAGTGAGCTTAAGCAACTGCATCAAGAAATTCAAAGGCTTTCAAAATAACAATTTGAATTTAATGGGAAAGTTTCCCTTGAGTCCTTTCCCGTAATTGCTCATAATGTGGCTTCTCAACCCGATTTGAAGTTCCCATGTCAGACGAATCACGTGCAGATCTTTTGCTGGACGCGGCCCTTTCCGCAACCGAGCCACTGATTCAACTGCTGATTCAAGAAGGCATCAATTACCCCGCCTTCGCCAAGGCGCTGAAAGCCAATTTTGTTTTGGCTGCAGAGCGCGCCTTAATGGAAAAAGGCAGCAAAATCACCGACTCAGCATTGTCTGTTTTATCGGGTGTGCACCGCAAAGACCTGCGGGCTTGGGGCGAAAAAAGGCCTCACAGCGGCACCAAGCCCCTTTCTGTAATTGCGCAAGCCTTCACGCGCTGGTCCATTTCTCCCGAGTACAGCGATGCAGACGGCAAACCGCTGAAGCTACCTAAATCGGGCCCAGCGCCCAGTTTCGAATCGCTGATTCAACAAATCACCCGGGACATACACCCCCGCACATTCTTGGACTCCATGATCCAACTCGGAGCAGTCAAAACCGAGGGCGACTACATTTGCCTCAGCATGGAAGCTTTCGTACCCGGCGACAGCGAAAAAGATGTGTTTGCTTTGTACAGCGACAACGTGCGTGACCACATTGCGGCCGGGGCCAGCAACCTCAGTGCAAAGAAATCCCGTTTTCTGGAACACAGTGTTTTTGCAGATGAAATGACCGAGCAATCCGCCAAAACATTGCATCACAGCGCGGTGGAGCTATGGAAAGACACCTTTCAAAAATTCGCGCTGCAAGCGACTGAACTGAGCGACCAGGACAAAGACAAAGCCGACGCCAATTACAGGTTACGCTTCGGGGTTTATTTTTATGCTGAACCCGAGCAGCCCGATATGAACAAGGACACTGAACTATGAACAAGCCCGTTCGCTTTAGCACATGGCTCAAAAGCTCGTTGAAAACCTCAATGTCAATCTCAATGACACTCTCGCTCACACTTTTGGCGGCTTGCGGAAGCGGAACCCTATCGGTGGGCAGTGGTGGCAATGGTGGGGTGGCAGGCGTGGGCTCTGGCGGCACCGGCTTTGTAACTGGGTTTGGCAGCGTCATTGTGGATGGCATACGCTACGACGACAAACTATTGGACGAAGCCAACCGCATTGAAGTGGAATCCACTGAAAACAGTGGCGCAAGCGCAGGCACCCGCAAATCATTGGGATTGGGCCAACGTGTCGAATTGGAATTGAACAACATCAATAACGGCAATGGCAGCATCATCAGTACCATCTCGAAAATCAAGGTGGAAAGTGATTTGGTCGGCTTTGTAACCGCCCCCGCCAACGGAAACAGCTTGGAAGTGGCGGGCCAACGAGTGGTCATTAACACCAACTCAGGGGTGGGCCCAGTCACATTCCTTGAAGGCTTTAGCAATATTGCAAATTTAACCACCAACGACCGGGTGGAAGTTCACGGCGTGCTCAACACCAACAACCCCACCGCCAATGCAAATGCCAGCATTCAAGCGAGTCGGATTGAGTTGTTACCCTCCAACAACGCCGCAACCGGGGCCAGTATTACTGCTACGAAAGTCAGCGGCATCGCCAGTGGAACCACCTCAGTGAATACAAGTTCAGGTGTAGGCACCCAATTTATATTAGGCAACTTAACTGTTTTTGTACCCGCCAATGCCACCGTCACACCCAATGGCAGCAACCTGCGCAACGGGGCCAAAGTCAAAGTCTTCAGCAGCACAGCCCCGCAAAACGGCAGCCTTACTGCCAATGCAATCCGCATTGAACAGTTCCAAAACAGTTCAGAGGACTACCGCCTCTCTGGCGTTGTCACGTCCAGCAACCCAGCAGGGCGAACATTCGTTTTGGATGGATTAACGGTAGATGGTTTTAGACTGGAGTTTCAGCCCTTTGCAGGACAATCTGTGCAAGTACGGGGCAGCTTGAACGCCTCTACCCAAGTACTAAGCGCCACAGAGCTGCGAGTGAACGACCCCAGCCTTACCGCTATTGAACTCAAAGGATCAATTACCAATTACGTCAGCAACGCCGATTTTTCCGTGCGCAACACCCGTGTGAATGCGGCAGGCTTTGGTACATTAAGCGGCCTTGGCAACGGCGTTTTTGTTGAAGTCAAAGGCACAGTCGAAAACGGCGTGGTACTGGCCAGCCAAGTGGACATTAAGTCCCCAATGCAAGACTCCGAGCTGGAACAAAGCGGCACAGTCAGCGGCTTCAACGCCGCTGCGCGCACTTTCTTACTGGGCAACAACAACATCAGTTACAGCAACGCCCGCTTTGAAAATGGAAGCGCGCAAGACCTGGCCAATGGCGTGTTGGTTGCGGTGGAAGGCCGCCTCTCCAACGGCATTATTCAAGCTCGCGAGATTGAATTCCGCAGCTCCAACCGCGAAATGGATTTGAAAGGTGTACTGCGTGCCAACGCCACCAGCGAAGGCAACAGTGTCAGATTCACCATCAACGGGGTCAGCCTGCTGTGCACACCCAATTCCAGCAACCCCAATCTGCAAGGCTGCAATGGCAGCACACTTCGCCGCGGCGTGGAGGTGGAAGTACGCTACCAAAACACAGGGGGGAATAACCTGGTTAGCCGCCTGAAGGTAGACAACCAAAGGTAGACGATTAAAGGTAGACAAGCAAGTTCAAGCAATTTCGCTATCAAAACAAAAAGATAGGACTAGAAAGTTCTCATGCTCAGGGTTTTTGAAAATTAACCTTTTGTTACAGTGCTGAGGTACCTCTAACCTGTTTGGCCTACGCCAGACGGGCGGAGTCAACACCAATCACGACTCGCAGCATGTACCCTATCCTCAAAAAACAGCAACACGGCGCGGTCACGGTCCTCACAGGTTTTGTACTTGCTGTGGCCGTGGGTGCTTTGGGCGTGCTGGGAGTAGGCCAAACAGTCTGGATGAAGCAAAACTCCCAAGCCTTGGCAGACATGGCCGCCCTCACTGCAGCCCGTCAAGTCAGCGATGGGCCAGACTTCACAGAGGCACTCAACGTGGCCACCGCCAATGGCCTGCAGCAAGAGGACACGCTTGTTTTCGAATGCCTGATAGACAACCAGGTCACGAACGATTGCACCGAAGCCATCACAGTCCGCGCCACTCTTACCCGCCCCAATAACCCTTACTTTCTACTCAACGCCGCACCGATAACCGCCATTGCCGAGGCCACGACTGCACCTGTGGTGGCAGGGCTGGTGTCCACCCGCCTGCTGGAACTGAATACAGGAAAGTCCCCAGTGTTGGACGGCATTTTGACGGCGGCAGGCGGCGGCGCAGTGGTAGTGTCTGGCGTGGATTATCGCGCCTTGGTGCAATCTGACGTGGTGGTCAATCTGTTGGATTTGGATGCAGCAGCCAACATCGCCTCACCCAATGAATTGGCCGATGTGCAAGTGGAAGCTTATGAGCTTTTAAGGGATGCAATTGCAAAGGGCCGGTTGGGTAACCAAAATGCCGCCCTGCAATTGCTGAATCAAGATGCACTTAAAGTACCCCTGCAAAACGTAGACCTGCAACTGGGCGACATCATGGATTTGGATGTCGACGGCGCCAGCAGTAAGTTTTTAAATGTGAATTTAGGCGAATTGGCTCATGCTGTCATTCTGCGTTCTGGGCAGGGAAAAACAGTCACGCCCAGCTCAACCAGCCTGCTGGGCATCAGCTCCGAGCTGATCGGTGTCAGTGCGGACATTACAATCCTGCAGCCTCCTAAATTGTTTATCGGCCGCAAGTTGCCCATGAAATCCCCCATCGCAAAAGGCAAAACTGCTCAAGTGGGCGTCAACGTGACCATCGGTGCACTTCCTGCAGGCGGTTTGGGGCAAATGGGCGGCTTGTTAACCAATGTGCTGGGGATCAACATCAACCTGCAAATGCGCGCAGGCGGTGGCGAGGTTGAAGTAGAAAATGTAACTTGTAGGCTTCCTCGAACTGAAAATGACACCACCCTGAAAATCAAACCCGTGTTGGCTGAAGTGTGTATTGCCCAATCGTCCACAGGCTACAACACAGTCAGCGACCCCTTGGTTTGCGGTGCCCCGGCCAAACTGGTGGACACGATGACCAAGCAAGGAAACAACCCCATTACTGTCACCCTCGGGGCCAAGGTAACCATGAGCTCTGGCAACACCACAGAGGTGCTGGAAGGTGCATTCCCACCCGTTGCACACACCACAGTCCCATTGAGTTTGGGCCAATCGCTTGAAAACTTTCTTGAAAATGTGGACATTAATTCACAGGTTGCAGTGGAAACTGGCGGTGGAGGGGGGAATGGAAATGGAAATGGCGGGGGTGGTGGACTTGGCGGCCTGCTGGATGGCATTATTAACGGCATCGCCTACAATGTGCTTGAATCCGTCAAACTCCTACTTGGCCCTGTGCTGGGCATTGTAGGTTATACCTTGGACAACATCCTCGGCCAGCTGGGCATCAACCTGAATCAAGTGGAAGTGACCATGCTTGGCGTTGATTGCTCCAGCTCAGTCCTCACGAGATAAGTCTTGGCGAATGTGGTCTTGGCGAATGGCATCTGGCTGAACTGAGTCCGCAATAACCAAGTCTGGATGAGCCGAATCCACCCCTGTAGAATTGAAAAACTCGCTACGCCGATACGCTTCAATCTGCTGATCTAAAATTACTTTCAAGCAAGCCGCCAGTGGCAGCGCCAGTATGACGCCCACCAAACCGAATAAAGCACCAAAAAAAGTCAGTGAAAATACAACCGACAATGCAGACAAACCAATTTTGTCGCCCACCACCACGGGGGTCAAAATAAAACCTTCAATAATTTGGCCAATGCCAAAAATGGCGACCACCATCAGTACACCGCTTACACCTTGGAAGTCCAGAATTGCACTGAAAATGGCAATGACAGCGGAAATGGTCAAGCCAATATAAGGCACCAAGCTTAATACACCGGCCAATAAGCCGATGGCCCAACCGGCATTTAAACCAATGGCAGACAAGGCCACCGCATAAAAAACCCCCTGAAAAGTGACCACCACGCCCATACCCCGTAAGTAATGGGAAAGGGTGCGATTTAAGTCGTCACCCAAAGGTATGAGCCGGGTCAATACTCGAGGAGGAATAATTGTATAAATGGTGGTGACCATCTTGGGCCAGCCAGGAGCCATAAACAAAGTGGCAGTGGCAACCAAGGTGATAAACCCGGTAAAGCCCAACAACGAACCTGAACCTGCAGTCAACACGTTCCGAATAACAATGAAGACATCTTCGCCATTGTTGAATATCAAGCCCTGTGCCATGTTTTTAAGGCGTACTGGGTTAAGCGGCAGCCTAAGCCCAAACTGCTGATTTAAAAATGGCACCACATTTTCAACAACACCAGCCAGCACGGTGGGTAAGTTGGTTCGTATCAGGTCAATCTGGCTGAGCACAACAGGTATCAGCAATAGGCCAATCGACCCTGCCACCAGCATGAAGAAAAGCACTGTGATTACCGCTGCAATCGGGTATTTAATCTTGTATTTGCTTTTTTTGACCACCCAGTTGGCCGGGCTGGACACCAAGTATGAAATTAAAGCCGCAGCCAAAAACGGCGAAATGACCGACCACAAATACCCCAAAGCAAACAGCACGAAAAACAAGGACAAAATAAGTGCCCAATGTTCGCGGTATAGGTGTTTTAGGAGAATGGACAGATTCAAGTCGGTCGCCTGTAAAATTGTGTTCAGTCGAAGTGTAGCGGAATAAAGGCCTGCGCCACACATTCGAATGAATTCTTTACGGGCGCCACCTTCTGTTGTGGCTTTTCAGTTATTTAGTGCGCGTCGGCAGTATGCTTCAACACCACGGGGTCGGCCAAACGCGGTGCAAACTTACCCGCACCCACCAAGCCGGGCTGCTCTGAAGGCATGCGGTATGGGTTACCCGTAATATCCATCAAACGCTTGAAGTACAGCTGCAAATCTTCAGCGGCCAAGGGTTTGTAACTGGCGGTGAACTCCACTTCTTTCAGTAAGCTTTGCAGTGCCATCAATACGCCCTGCTCTTGTTGCCAATGTTCGCGTGCCCGCCCCATTTCGCCCCAAGCTGTCACCGAGGTCGTGGCCACAGTCAAGCACAACACACCAAACAACACGCCACTTGAAGCGTCGGAAGGCAGAATCAAACCCGCGCCAGACATCACAGTGGTTAGAAACATCAGCACAAAAGCGGCGCGCTGGCTTAAGCGGTGCTGCCTGCGGTGCAAATCAGAGTCCCATTCGTATTGGGCAATGTCTACCTTGAGTGTGTCAATCAAATGATCCAGTGCGCTCATGCCAATTCCCCTTCAATCATCCAATCCACTTCTCGGAAATTTCGCTTTTTGTGCCCTGATACAAACTCACCAGAACTTGCCCCACTCAATTCATAACTCAAGCGGATTTCAGGCTGGCCTGTTTCTGTACCCAAGTCAAAATCACCCTTGCCAAAGGCCCATATGCAATAGGCGTAACCTTCCACATCCGCATTCAGGGTTTGGAGAATAGTGGGGGGACGCTTGGGTTGAAATGGCATTTGCAGCACGCGCTGTGCCACCTGGGGGAACTCGAATTGCCCCCGTTCATTGGTCAGTACACGGTCTTTGAGTCGGCCGTTGGGCAAACCCGGCCCAGTGACCTCACGCACAACTTCTACGCCAGCAAGTGGCTCGCCTTTGAGCAGCAAGGTACCCAGGATGGGAGAACAATAAACACGTTTGACCAGCAAGTGAGCCTCCGGTTTGGTGGTGGGGTAAGAACGTCAGTCCATCTAACCCGTGACCATAACCGAAGCCACCTAACTCACCAAATGATTAGCCCGGCCTATCACCCACTAAAGGTAATCACTTGCACAATGCGCTTAAGCAGCAAGCGTGTGAATCTCCGCTGTTTTGCCCACATGGGGCATATTGCCAAGTTGGGCCATCTGCTGCTTTTCTAAATCGTGGTCCTTGGCACGCAACAAACGGCCAAATTGCTCTTGGCCAAACTGCTCGGTAAATTTACCCAAATTCCAAGCCAGTTTTCCGCCAACCATCACCTGAGTTACCACGCCTTCGGGGCGGTTCACCACCTGCCGAGAGTGAAACAAATCCCGTTGGATGAATTCATAAGTTTGCTCAGGGTCCCATTTGGCCAAGGCTTTGGGGTCTACCACGCAAATGTCGGCCTGTGCGCCTGTAGCCAACACACCGGCATTCAATCCGAAAAATTCAGCGGGTAGCTGCGTTAATCGGTTTACGGCAGTGGCCACTTTCTCGTAGCCGTCTTCCTGAGCCATTTTTAAAGTGCGCAGATTGCCGTCATAGAAAGCCAAGTTGGTCAGATGCGCGCCACTGTCGTTGAAACCCGGCAAGGTCAGCGGGTGGAAAAGCAGTTTTTTGGTGACAGCCGGGTTGCGGTTGGCCACGGTTGTTTCCCAACGCAAACCCGTGTCCCACTTCCGCAAAAGCTCCAAGAAAAACTCCGCATCGTCCACAATCGGGTTTTTCAATGAGCGGAAAAACTCATCTTCACCAGGGCTCAAAGCCCCCATCTTTCCACCTGATTTTTGCCATGCCAACAAGCGGTTATAGGGCTTGTCCATGGCCTGTCCATTCCATTCGGGCAGCGGGCAATCAGAGATCATCATGTGGTCCAACTTGCGGTTCAGCACGTTGTCCTCACGGTTTAACAAGCGCTTCAAATTGTGAATATTGAAGCCTTTTTTACCCTTGAACCACATCGTCCGGAAATCATTGATCCAAGACGGGTCATTCAGAATTTTAAATCGCCCTTCCCTGTCATCCAACTCCAGTTCATTGAGCACTCTCAGTTCGGGAATTTCTTCTGCAACCGGGGTGATCACACCGTCGGACCAAATGCGAAAGGAGGCAGACAAGGCCTGAAATCGGAAATGACCGCGAACCAAGAATGAATTCAAAAGTCGTGTCAGGGTAAGACCCAACACAGCAATTCCGCTGTTGGTGTAGAGGTCAATTGCGGCAGTCGCAGTCACTTTCAATGGGCGCTTTGCAAACCAAGCGCTGGTCAGCAAAAAGTTTCTAACTGTTCGCAGTGGGCTGTCTTTGGGGGGGGTAGCCTGCCACACGCGATCGTACTTGCGGACGATTCCCGTCAGTTTGCGCAGCTCCTTGTAACTGGCAAATTGAGTGGGAATCTGTTTGCGGGTGTGTGGTTGGTTCGCTAGGTAATGAAAAGGCAATCCATCTGTAGAAAAGCCGGGGTATCCCTCCTGCATGGCTTTGTCCAGCAGAGTTTCCATCTTTTTCAATTCATCGTCACTGGGGTCACGGGTAACCGATTCCTTCAAACCCATCACCTCAATCCGTAGCATCGAATGCGGGATCAAAGGCACCACGTTGGGCCCAAGGTTCATGTCTTTGAAGTGGTCCAAATACTCAGCTGAGGTATTCCAGGTGCAGGCATCCCCCACCCTTTCCAACACATGCTTGGGTATGTTTTCTACGCGCGCAAAGCAGGAGGTAATGGGGTCTTCCCCGTTGCGGCGCTGATTGCCGTATGCCACGCCCAAGGAGCAGTTGCTCATGACCACTGTGGTAGAACCGTGGCGCACTGCTTCGCCCAACTCGGGTGCTAGCTCCACTTCCAGGTCCAGATGCGTGTGAATATCGAGCAGGCCCGGCATCAACCACTTGCCCTCACAATCAATCACTTGTGCACCTTCGGGCGCACTGATTTTCGATGCAATCTGACTCACTCGACCATGGGCCACCAACACGTCGCCATGTATCGGCATTGAAACAGAGCCGTCAAATACAAGTGCATTTTTGAAAAGCGTCACTGGATTGGAAAGTGGGGTTGTCATCACTAGGTACCTCTATGACATGCTGTGTGGGGTTTATTCAATTTGAATCATGCTAACCCCAGCGCACGGGCATGTCTGTCGCACCTGCGACATTGAAACGGCTTATTGCACAGCAGCATTGTGGCGGATGCACTTTGTTGGCGCTTCGCGAGCACAAATTCACTTTGAAATAATTACATTTTTATTCATTATTTGATATTTTATGTAATTACCTTTAGTATTACTCTTATACTTAACGCTAGACACAGCGCGCATTGATTCAGGAATCGACCAACATGAAAACTGCCATCGAACTTCAAAACGCAGCACAGCTGGGTGAAACACATCAGGTCCACAATGTGGCCAGCGAATTGAGCAACTACAATTTGTTCACCACCGACGCTGCATTGCTGGATGGGGTGAACCGTGAGGGTGGTGCTTGGGGCCTAAACGACTTGGCCGCTTTTGGCGACAAGTGTGGCAAGCCCGAGTACTTGGAGTTGGGCTACCTTGCCAACAAATACACGCCCGAGCTGGATACCCATGACCGCTTTGGCAATCGGGTTGACCAGGTTCGCTATCACGCGGCGTATCACACACTGATGACCACCTCCTTGACGGAAGGGTTGCACTCCTCCCCTTGGACGAACCCTCGCGACGGGGCGCATGTGGTGCGCGGTGCCAAAGCATTCATGCATTCGCAAGTGGAGGCCGGCCACGGTTGCCCGGTCACCATGACGTTTGCATCCATACCCAGTTTTCGACTTCAGCCTGAAGTGGCAGCCCTGTTTGAATCAAAAATTTTGCACCGCGGGTATGACCCACGCAATGTACCAGTGGATGAAAAGCTGTCCATTACCGTGGGGATGGGCATGACCGAGAAGCAAGGCGGGTCGGACGTGCGTGCCAACTCCACTCAAGCCACCCCAGTTGCAGAAGCGGGGCCGGGTAAGCTTTATTCACTGGTGGGTCACAAATGGTTTTTGTCAGCCCCCATGTGCGATGTGTTTTTGGTGTTGGCCCAAACGCCAGCGGGCGTATCTTGCTTTGCCGTACCCCGTTGGCTGCCTGATGGCACCAAGAATGCACTGAACGTGATTCGCCTCAAAGACAAAATGGGCAACAAATCAAATGCCTCCAGCGAAGTGGAGTTTCGTGGAGCACAAGGCTGGCTGATTGGTGAAGAAGGCCGCGGTGTACCCACCATTATTGAGATGGTCAGTTTGACGCGTTTTGATTGCATGGGTGCCTCGGCTGGGCTGATGCGAGCTGGCGTGGCCAACGCAATTCACCACTGCCGTCAACGAGGCGCATTTGGCGCAAAATTGCTGGATCAGCCTTTGATGCAAAACGTACTGGCAGACCTGCAACTGGAATATGAAGGCGGCATTGCCTTTGCCATGCGCATGGCCTACGCCTTGGACCACAAAGACAGCAACGAACATGAAGCCAAGCTAGGTAGGCTGGCCAATGCGGTCGGCAAATACTGGATCTGCAAACGTGCGCCCCAACACACCTACGAAATTATGGAATGCATTGGCGGCAGCGGCGTGATGGAAAACTCGATTTACCCTCGTTTGTTCCGTGAGTCCGTAATCAACCCAATTTGGGAAGGCAGCGGCAACGTGCAATGCTTGGATGTACTCCGCGCAATCGGAAAAGACCCCAGCGTTTTGTTTGCTTTTAATAGTGAGCTGGAAAAAGCAAGGGGCGGCAACTCCATCTTGGATAGCTATCTGGATAACTTGGGCCAACAATTTGCTCAAATCAACCCGCAAGATACCTATGGCCTTCAACACAGTGCACGAGCGATGGTCGACCAAATGGCCCTGGCTTTTGAAGCTTCATTGCTGGTGCGCAACGCCCCTTCTCCGGTCAGTGAGGCGTTTTGCGCAAGCCGTTTGGGCGCGCGTGGTCATCACAACTATGGTGCTTTACCCAAAGGCATGGATGTAAAGGCCATTATTGAACGCGGGGACCCAGCGGTTGCAAAGGCCTAAGCGTTGATGCTGCTTGTTTCCGGGCTCCAAAGCGTGCTTGGATGGATCGGTGCAGATGTGTTTTGTCGGTTCTCGCTGCCATTTCAATCACAATCGACAGACCGGAACGCTTGGTTCCGCTTGTTTCCGGGCTCCACAGCGTGCTTAGATTCATCGATGTAGATGTGTTTTGTCGCCCGGCGCGTCCCCTGAAGCGCTTATCCGGTTCTGCCTGATTGCGCTTGCGCGGCAGCTTGGGGCGGTGACAATGCTGGCGGCATCGGCATCGGCATAGGTAACCCCAGCCGCGCCAGCACCCCTCGAAACCACGTCCCGGCAATGTCACCTGCATCATCACCAGCGCAGTCACCCAAGCGCCGTCAGCCTGAAGTCGTGCTGCGATTGAAGAAGGGCCGCCGCCAAGCCCTCGCAACTGTACATTGGTCTTCAGCCCCAAGGCTGAAGAGCCCCCGCGTCACGCATGTTTGAGCTAGAACCAGAACTTGGGAAGTTCTGGTTCAGCGAGTTGCGTGCGGGGCATGGACAGGCAGAGGGTGTGCGGAGACAAGGCCATTCAAGCAGCAACGACTCAGGCCGAGGTGCGAAAAGGTGACGTAGCAACACCGAAGCAGCAACGAAGCAGCAACGAAGCATCACCGAAGCATCACCGAAGCATCACCGAAGCATCACCGAAGCATCACCGAAGCAGCAACGACTCACCCCGAACTACGGAGATGCGCAGCTACCACCTCAAACACCCGGCTGGTGTCTTCATTCCCCATCCCAGTGCGCACCAACTCACTCAAATTCTGAGCTGTTTGCTCCAACAAAGGCAGGTGTAAACCTTGAGCACGAGCCGCGTCAGCCACCATTTGAACATCTTTGGCATGCAAGCGAGCTTCAATTGAAGCAGGGCGCGTAAACCCCTCTGCCATGTGCGGCCCAGCCCAATCCAGCACCTTGCTGCCAGCCAAGCCTGCTTGTAAAAGCTCCAAGGTGGCCTGCAAGTCAGCACCTTGTGCTTTCGCATAGTTCATGGCTTCGGCAATGCCGTTTAGGCAAATGCACATTACCATTTGATTGGCTGCTTTGATGGCTTGCCCCGCACCACTGGTGCCAACATATCGGATGGTTTTGCCCAGGTGTTTCAGCATGGGTTCAACTTCGTCAAAACGATGGCGTGGGCCACCTGCCATCATGCTCAGCGTGGCTGCTCGTGCGCCAGTCGCGCCGCCGGATACGGGGCAGTCAATGAAGTCAATTTGGTGTTCTTTCTTCAGCCGCGCTGAAAACTGCGCCACTGCAGATGCATCAATCGTGCTGAAGTCAACAATCAGGCTACCGGGCTTGGCATGATTCGCAGCCCCTTCTGGGCCAAAAAGCAAGTGTTCCACATCGTTTGTGGTGGTGACGTTGAGGCAAATGAGGTTGCAGCTGGAAAACACCTCGGAGCAGGTGTCTAGTCGTGTGAGGGGCAGGTCTTCAAGTTCAGTATAGCGATGCGCGCTTCGGGACCATGTTGCAACCGTGTACCCGGCAAGGGCTAGGTGCCTAACCATGGCTGAGCCCATATTGCCTAAGCCGATGAACCCGACCCGTTTTGTATCCGCCATTTTGCCATTCCTTCCGCTTGCTGATGAAGTGAAAGTTTAAACCAATGGTGTAGGCAGCTTAGGGTGGTAAATTCAGTGCTGGGATTCTTTATCGGTGTTGACGGGGTAGTCGCTGATTTCACTCAATTTGCAGCAAAACACTTCGCCGCTGTCCAGTTCGATGACGACCGGGTGGCTGATGCCCAACCAACGGCCAAAGTCTGCGATGTTGTAGCCCAACACGGTGGCCGGTAAATCATGAACCAACACGCGTGCGCCCACTTTGAACATGCTGGCGGCTTTGCACATGAATCTGGATTTGGCCACGTTTTGGCGAGTCACCGCTGGATTGACGCTTGAGGGGGCAAAATTTTGATAGGCAAGGGACAGTGCCATGGTGATCTCCTTTCTCGATCTCTGACACTGTATTTATACGGCCAACTGCGCGCCTTCAATCTACTGAGCATGGGGGAATAACCCGCCCTAATTACCCCTCGGAATGAGGTGTATTTTTAATGCGAAGGCAGCAGCAGTTGGTTTTGGATCAACATGAACAATTCACTGTTGGTGTCGGCAATTTGATCCACCACGGTAAGGTGGTCGGCCTGCACCTGCAGGGGCGCACTCAAGCCCCAGTGGGAGGCCAGGTAAGCACTTTGCTCTTTGAATGCATCGGTTTCTTTGGTGCCAAAAGCCAAGTGCACAGGCACGGTGGGCTTGGGCATCAATGCAGGGCTAACCATGCGGGTACGCTTTTGATTCAGTTTGAGGTCTTGCTGAATGAAAGGCGTGTGCACCAAGGGGCTTAAATCATAGATGCCGGAAATGGCAACCACGGATTTAATCACATCTTGCGGAAGGTCGTCGGCCCACAGGGGCCAGAATGCCAAGGCACTCATGACCGCCAAGTGGCCGCCAGCAGAATGCCCGCATGCAACCATTTGATTGCGGTCGTAGCCAAACCGCTCAGCATTGCGGTACAACCATTCAATGCCACGCAGGGTTTGGCGCACGCTGTCTTCAATCGTGACTTTGGGTATGAGGCCGTAGTTCAGCAGGGCCACAGAGTAGCCGCGTTGGACGAATGGTTTGGCAATGAATGTGAAGTCGTATTTGTCCAGCGAGCGCCAGTAGCCGCCGTGAATGAACACCAGCAGGGGTTTGCCCGCTTTGCCGGGTACCACGTCGACTGTTTCGGCCTCGGATTCACCAAAAAACAAGTTCCAGTAACCATCAAGGTCAAAACGGGCGTAACGGGACTGCTCCGCCCAACGGGCGAAGATTTTTTGGTGATCTGGCAGGTATGAACGAACGTTGTACTGGCTGTCGAGCCATTCGACGTCAGGCTGGCGATCGCCACTTTGGGCTTTGGTCTGAACCATTTGGCAGGGCTAAACGATGTAAAAAGAGAATTCGGAGGTCTAGTGACCCGGGTGACAACATACCGTATGAGGCTCTGAATGTCCAATTTTTTTGTCGATTTTTACTTCAGCTTTGTCAGTAATTTGGACTTCTGTGATTACAATTGAAAGTTATGCTTCGTTTGCATGCTTTTTCATCATCAAGCTGCACAACGCTGAAGCCAAGGCCAATACAACAAACATCGTGCCCATGGGCCTTGCCGTGCCGTCATGCCACGCGGCGGTGGTGGCACTTGCCAAAGCCCCTAAGCCAAACTGAGCGCAGCCATAAACGGCTGAAGCTGCCCCAGCCCGCTCTTTGTGCGTGGCCAGCAACCTTGCTGTCGTGTTGGGCGCAATAAACCCCAACGCCCCCACGCCTAAAAACAACCCGCCTGCGGTCATTATCAATGAGCTGGTGCTTGGCTGGGTTGGGTAGGTGCCCAAGCCAACCAAACCTGCACCTGTTAGGCACACCATGCTGCCTATGCGTATCAATTTGAGGGTACCTGTGTGTTTGACTGTCCGGGATGAAATGTAGCCTAAGATCATCAGGCTGATGATGTTCATGCCGAACAGCAAGCCGAAGAGTTTTTCAGATAGCCCATGAAAGCCCATGTAAACAAAGGGTATGGCGGTGATGTACGAAAACATGGCTGCAAACAGCAGGGCACCGCTCAGCACGATCCAAACGCTTTGGGGCTGCACAAGCACTTGCCAATAGGCCTTGAAGGCTTTGAGAATGGAGGTTTGGGCGTTTTCAGGTTTCAAACTTTCAGGCAACATGAAAAATGTGGCAGCCCAACAAGCTAGGCCGAATAGGGTTAGGGTGGCGAATTCCCAGCGCCAGCTGCCCAATTGCAGTATGTATGCGCCCGCCACTGGGGCAATTAGGGGTGCAAGGGATGTGGTGATGGCGATTAAGGCCAAGGCTTTGGCGCCTTCGCGTTCATCGAACAAATCCCGCACGGTGGCCCGCGCAACCACGGTGGCTGCGCCGCCGCCCAGTGCTTGAAATATGCGGAACAGTTGCAATTGCTCGATGGTTTGGGCCAGTGTGCAGGCCACCGAAGCCAAGGTAAAAACGCCCACACCAATTAAAATGACGCGCCTGCGGCCAAGCCGATCTGAAACTGGGCCGTAGATCAACATGCCCAGCGCAAAGCCCGCCAAAAACACGCTGACTGTGCGTTGAACCTGATCGAATGTGGTGTTCAGCCCTGCTGTCATGGCTGTAAAGCTGGGTAGGTAGAGGTCAATCGCCAGTGGGGCGAATGCCGATAGGCTGGCCAATAGCAGAAAAATGCGGCGGTCAATCAAAACGAGGCTCCTTGGTGCTGTGTTCATTGTATGCGGCCTGGGCGCTTGCACAGGTTTTAGAGTCTTAAATCAGGGATTGCTGTCTTGATTGGTGTGTATAATTTAAATATGATCATTTAGTCATATTAAGTGTGTAAGAGGAATGACAAAGCAATGACTTTCATGCAGATAGAGCCTTTTTTTGACCAAGCATCCTCCACCTACAGTTACATTGTTTTAGATACACAAAGCAAACGGGCTGCGGTGATTGACAGTGTGTTGGATTTCGATGCCAAGTCTGGTCGATCAAGCACTCAGTCCGCAGATGCAATCATTGCGCGCCTCAAGGTTTTGGGTGCAAGGTTGGATTGGGTGCTAGAAACCCATGTGCACGCAGATCACTTGTCAGCCGCGCCTTACATTCAGCAACAGTTGGGTGGCAAGTTGGGTATTGGTGAACACATTGTGACGGTGCAGAATACCTTTGGTAAGGTGTTTAACGCGGGTTCTGAATTTGCTCGGGATGGAAGCCAGTTTGACCATTTGTTTAAAGATGGGGACGAGTTTGAAATTGGTGGCTTGAAAGCAAGGGCAATACATACGCCTGGGCATACACCCGCTTGCATGACTTACCTGGTTGAGGATGCGGCTTTTGTTGGCGACACGCTGTTTATGCCCGATTACGGAACTGCACGCTGTGACTTCCCCGGTGGCGACGCCCGCACTTTGTACCAATCCATCCAAAAGCTGTTTGCATTGCCGTTAGACACCAAAATTTTGATGTGCCATGACTATCGGCCCAATGACCGTGCGCCTAAGTACATGACCACCGTGTTGGAACAACGCCAACACAATGTGCATGTTCATTCAGGGGTGGGTGAGTCTGAGTTTGTAAAGATGCGTACTGAAAAGGACCGGACTTTGGCGATGCCGACTTTGATCCTTCCTGCTGTGCAGATCAACATGCGTGCGGGTCACCTGCCCGAGCCAGAGGACAACGGTGTGAGATACTTGAAGATTCCGTTAAATATGTTTTAAGGGTTTTTGGTATGCAATTCCAACAAGTGAGTGATGAGCTGGCGTTGGCAAGTCAGCTGAGTCTGGCTGATTTTGAGGCTTTGGTTGCCCAAGGTTTCAAGACTTTTATCAACAATCGGCCTGATGGTGAGGGTGCTGACCAGCCGCCACGAGCGGAATTTGAGGCACGAGCCAAGGCATTGGGAGTGACTTACCATTACCTACCTTTGGAAATCGGCCAAATGCCCAGTGTTGAGCTTGCCGCGGCATTCCAAAAAGCGTTGAAGGAGTCGCCCATGCCGGCAGTGGCCTATTGCCGGTCAGGTAATCGCTCGGGGCAAATTCTCAAATTGGCAATGACCTTGCCAGCTCACGAATCATCGTAACGGTGTCGATGTCCGCAGCTTTGTAAGCTTGCCTGCGGGCTTCGTTCATTTGTTGGCTGTTCAGCCCCTGTTCGGGGTTGGCGCCATCTAGGTCTTCAATGTGGTAGGTAAAGCGCAGCCAAAGCTCCTCGGGTTGAGGTTCTTCGATTTGGATGACCATGCTGCTTGCGCCTGAAAACTCGCTGGGGTAAATCCGGTTGACGGTGCGTTGTTCCTCATGCAGCTCGACTTCATCAAAAATTTTGAAACTGCCAAAGTCTAGTCTGCGCTTAATCAGCATCACGCCCTCTTGAAGCTGAGTGTCTAAAATGTCAGCTCCTTCCATACCCATGATGAATTTTGCGGGCTTGTAGGCCCTAGCAACCAACCCGAACCAAAGTTGGGCTCGGTTTAGGTTTTCTACTTCAATGAGGCTGTGGTCGTTGATTTGGATGAGGTGTTCGAAGCGCATTGGGGCTGAGTTTTAGAGTCTTAAATGAAACACCGTCAGCTTAATTGGATTCTGCCAAGAGTTCTACTCGTTTGACGAATGTGTTGAGATTCTTCAGCACGAAACCCAAATTCACAGGGTCAAGGGTTTGGCCCTCTGCGAGCCGATTTTCTTGGATTTGCAGCAGGTCTGAAAATGCCTCGTCGCCGAAAAGCCTCACATGGCCTTTGAGGGTGTGAATCATTCGGCGGGCGTCGGGGTAGTTACCGGCTTGGAGGGCGCTTTTGAAATGCGCCAGTGTTTTTGGATATTCCTCCACCACGGCTTGGGCTGTCATTTTCATCAGGTCTGAATCATCGGCAAAGTTGTTCAGCGGCACGGGCAAGAAGGGAAGCTTGAAGCGGTGAAAAACAGCTTCAATGTCCTGTCGTTTAAAGGGTTTGGACACGTAGTCTTGCATGCCTGCGGAGAGGCTGGATTCACGCGCGCCTTGCACCGCGTCTGCGGTTAAGCCGACGATGAGTTGACCGGGTTTAAGCTGCAAAATTTGCCGCGCTGCTTCCAGGCCGCCCATATTGGGCATCTGGAAGTCCATGAATATCAGGTCAAAATCTTTCGCTTTGGCTGCCGCAACTGCTTCAAGCCCATCATTGGCCAATTGGTATGCAACGCCAAGCCGACTTAGAACATGGGCGATGAATTTTTGGTTGACGTGGTTGTCCTCTGCCACCAGTACTTGAATGCCCCGCACCGCTTGTGGCATGCCCGATGTTTCTGGTGGAATGGTTGGCTCAGCTTCCAGTTCGGTAGTGGGCAGGCTTGGCTTGAGGGGGTTTTCCTCCACATCGCCTGCGCTGTATGGCAAGGTGAGGATGAAGCTGAATTGGCTACCTTGGCCAATGACAGATTCGAGTTGGATTTCGCTGTTCATCAGCTGCAGCAGGCGCTGTGAGATGGACAAGCCCAGCCCGGTGCCGCCAAATTTCCGGGTGGTGCTTGGTTCGGCTTGGGCAAATGCGTCAAAAATGCGTTGTTGTGCGTCGGGTGCAATGCCGGGGCCGGTGTCTGCCACCACAAACTTCAGTTGGGTTTGCGGTTGGTTGGGTGTGCCAAGTGCATCTAGGTTTTTAAGTTGACTGATTGTTAATTCCACCACCCCACTTTCAGTAAACTTAAGTGCGTTACCTACCAGGTTGGTGAGCACCTGCGCAATGCGGCCAGCGTCACCATGCAGGTGTTCGGGTACGTCCCTGTCGATCTGGACGTGTAACTTCAAGTTGGGTTTTTCATGGCGTGTGGCCAAAGGTTGGGTAAGGGCATTGACCAGTTGCCTGAGGTCAAACGCTTGGACGTCGATGTCGAGTTTGTTGGCTTCGATTTTTGAAAAATCAAGAATGTCGTTGACTACTCGCAGCAGGTTTTCAGCGCTGAGTTGAATCAATTCCAAGTTTTCTTTGGATTCGGGGTGCAGTGTGGCATCGCTCAGTGTCATGTCGCTCAGTCCCAGTATGCCGTTCAGTGGGGTGCGTATTTCATGGCTCATATTGGCCACAAATTGGGACTTTAGCTGATTCGATTCTTCTGCTTTGCGTTTGGCTTCTTCCAGATCGTCAGCGTTGATTCTTAGAATTCGTGACGCTTGATTCATGGTCTGGTTTAACAGGTTAAGCTCGGCAGATGAGTATTGAATAGAATTTTGAAGGCCTTGGTTTTGCACCAAGCCATTGGCATAGTAGGTCAGCTCCTTCAACTCCCGAATGGGGCGGCGAATAAACCAAAACATCAGTCCCAAGGCGGGGAAGAACAGCAGGGCGGCTACCCCTATGTTTCGGACGACCAGTTGGTTGCTTCTTTTTTCGTTTCGGCTGAGGTCCATGTCCAAGATGACGCGGCCGACTTGGGCGCCCGCCATGATGGGTTCGTGCACGGTCAGTGTTTTATGGTCTTTGCTGGTGTGGGTTGAGCTTAAGTCTGAGAAAAGAGGGTCTAGGTTAATTTGGTCGGTTTGGTAATCGGTTTCCAATGCTTCCTGATTGGCTTTTGAGCGGATGACTTTGGCCAACACTTTGCCTTGCATGTCTGTAATGGTGACCGATTGTATTTCTGCGAAAAATTCATTTTTTAACAGCAGGTTTTCCAGCGAGGTGAAATCTTTTTGAAGCACTGCCGATGTGCTGGAAATGGATATGTTGTAAGCCAATGCCCGAGCCTGGCTAGTAAACACTTCACGAAGTTCACTGCGTTGTATGGTGGAGTTCAAAACCACGAACACCAACACAAGCAGCGTAAATAGACCCACTGTCAAAAACAACAGCTGGGTGCCCAAACTCATTGGGCCTGTTTTGACAGGGGTTTGTGCAGGTGGCAATGGATTCATGTTTCATCGAACCACATACTTTTCAAGCCCCAGGTTTTCCAAGGCTTGAAAGTCTTTGGCGTAGGTGGTTTCTTGTGGATTGGGCATGGGCACATCGCTTGCCTCATTGGGCAGTTTCAAAAGTGCTTTTTTAAGTGCCTGCGTAAATTTTTTGCGAATAGCCTCAGGTACGCGTGGGTGAACCGCCACCGGGTGGGAGGAGACGAATGGCGTTTCGTACAGCACTTTCATTTTGTCCTGAAGTTTTTCATCTTCGCTGTTCAATGTACTTGCTATCATGCCGCCCGCCGCACCTTCGCCGCGCAAAATGCCGCGCAACACATTGGGATGGGTTTTGACGTATTTGGCGGTGAAGTCGATTTTCTCTTTGTCTTTCAACAAAGCCCGCAAGTACAGGGATGAACCGAATGCGTTGGGAGACGGAAACAGGATGGTTTTGCCCTTTAAGTCTTGCAGTGTGCGAATGCTTCCCGACTCTTCAGTAATCAACAGGCCCCTGAGGTTTTGCTCATCCCTAAGCACCGGTATGTAACCTTGTGCTTTTTTGGCCATGACAGCATGGTAAGGGTTGCAATAAATGATGTCGGGTTTGCCTTGCTCGAATTGCTGTTCAAACCCCGGAATGTCGGTGGCAAAGGTTAAGCGAAAATCAATGCCCGTGTCCTTGCTGACTTGTTCCAACAAGGGGCCCCAACTGGCATGGGTTCTTGTTTCAGAAAACTGGGGTACTACCATCACCGTGTACGCAGGCTGAGGGTTCGCTTGTGCGGCGTGGGGCAAGGCGAAGGGCAACATCAAGCCTAGAAGTGGCAATAAAAATTTGGGTATTGAAATCATGTTCGAAGCCAAAGTTCATGAATTGCAACCAGTGTAGTGAGATTTTCTCAATTGTATTGATAATACAGAAGGGTAAAATAACTTGTATTTGTAAATTTATGTTGAAAAATGTTGGAAACAGTTCGGATGGTTTAAGTGCCGATCAATTGCCGATTGCGGTGACTGACTCGGGCGCGGGTGGTTTGTCTGTGCTCAAAGAGTTGCTGGAAGTGCTGCCCAACGAGAGTTTTGTCTACTTGGCCGATGAGGGCATGATGCCCTACGGCGACAAACCCGTGGATGAAATTTGCCAACGAACCCTTCAAATAGCGCGTTATTTCAAAGGCTTGCATGCCAAGGCTTTGGTGATTGCTTGCAACACAGCAACAGCCGCTGGGGCGGATGAGGTGCGCAATCAGTACCCCCACTGGCCTGTGGTGGGCATTGAGCCTGCCGTAAAACCTGCTGCCATGATGACCCAAAGCGGCAAGGTGGGCATTTTGGCCACGTCCAATACACTGGCAAGTGACCGTTTTAGGCGTTTGGTTTCGCGTTTTGAGACTGTGGCAGAAGTGCGCTCACAGCCATGCCCAGGCTTGGTGGAGTTAATTGAAAACCACCCGATGGATGAACAGGCCATCAAACTGCTGATGGCACCGCGTATTGCTGACCTGTTGCAAGCAGGTGCCGATGTGTTGGTTTTGGGGTGTACCCATTACCCTTTTGTGTCCAAATGGATTCAGGAGTTGGCAGGCCCCGCAGTTCAGGTCATTGACACGGGTTTGCCAGTGGCCAAGCAGGTGAAAGCCCGCTTGGAAGAGGCTCAATTGTTGAATGGGCCACCTAGCCCATCGCATTCAACCCCTCAGGCGGACGCAGGCCGAGTGCGGTTTTTAACCACCGGGTCAGTGCCGCGCCTGAAATCCCAACTAAGGTACTTGCTGGGCCCCCAATGGGCTGCCAGCACGGTGTCCTCTGCAGTTTTAATATAGATCGGGTACGCCGCCAATGCTGGCTAGGTTGTTGGAAATAACCTGCTCGTACATTGTTTTTTGTAGGCTGAGAAACCCACCCGCTTTTGGGCCTGTGCCTGATAAACCCCGGCCCCCGAAGGGTTGGCTGCCCACCACCGCACCTGTCATGGGGCGGTTGATGTACACATTGCCAACTGGCAGATGGGACACTGCCTCTGCCCGAGACGGTAGCCTAGACTGCAAGCCCAGCGTAAGGCCCCAACCTGACTGCGAAATGGCTTTGCACACCTCAGGAAATTGGTCTGCCTTGTATTCAACCCACTGCAGAATGGGGCCAAACCATTCGGTGGACAAATCCCCGGGAAATGGCATTTCCACAATACACGGCGGGAAGATCAAACTGGATTCCTGTAAATCGTGTGTGGAGCCTAGCAAGTGACCTTGAGCCTGTAGCTTGGCCAAACCTTGTTTTAAATGGTCGTAGGCTGGGCGGTCAATGATAGGGCCAATGTCGGTGCCCAGTTTGGGTAAATCATGGCTTTGTATCAGTTGCATGGCGCCATACACCATCGACTTTAAGCGGTGGCTGATGTCCTTTTGAACATACACCACACGCAGGGCGCTGCAGCGTTGGCCCGCACTGCCGAAGGCGCTTTGAATAATCGCATCGCAGGCCTGTTCAGTCAGCGCGGTACTGTCCACAATCATGCAGTTGACGCCACCCGTTTCGGCCACCAAGGGGGTGATTGGGCCCGGTTTGTTGAGCAACTGGGTTTGAATGGTTTTGGCGGTGGCCACCGAGCCGGTGAAAAACACGCCATCCAGCGCAAGTTCCGCCAATGCTTTTTGAACAGACTCGGTGTGTGCGCCCAAATTGACCAACAGCGGGGTTGGAACACCCGCAGCATGCGCCAGTTTAAATGCGAGTGCAGTTAGCCTTTGGGTTTGAGGCGCTGCTTTTGCAAACACGCCATTCCCACCCATTAAGCAGGCAGAAATTTGCCCAATCAAAATAGCCAGTGGGAAATTCCACGGGCTGACGCACAAGCAAATTCCGCGTGGTTTGTAGAGCAGTTGGTTCAATTCACCCGCGGGGCCGGGCAGGGCTTGCGGGGCCCCGAGTAGCTTCACGCCCTCAGCCGCGTAGTGAAACAGAAAGTCTTGAGCCTCCCGCCACTCGTTGATGGCATCTTTCCAAGTTTTTCCAGCTTCGCTGACCAGCAAACCCAGAATTTCGCCTTTGTGGTGTTGAAGCTCGTTCGCCCATTTCTTAAGCACTTCAGCCCGCTGTGCGGCTGGGGTTGATGCCCATTCCGTGCTTGCTGTTTTGCAACCCTGCCAGGCGGCATCCAGTTCGGCGCTTGTCCAAGGCTTGGTGCTTGCAGGCGTCTGAGCCACATGTTGGTGTTGTGCAGCCACTTGGGTTTCAAACCACAATTGGGCTTCACGGTTGTTCAGGTTTAAGCCGCTTGAGTTTTCTCGGTCGGGGAACAGCTGTGGGGGGGCTACCAAACCGTGGTCTGGCGCATTCCATTGGTTTTTAAAGTGGGTGAGCGGGTCGGTATTCAATTCGCTGATGAGAATGTTTGTGTCATGAACCGCATGCACAAACGAACTGTTGGCCCCATTTTCCAGCAAGCGCCTAACCAAGTACGCCAAAGCATGTTGGAAGGGGCCTACCGGTGCATAAACCCTGCGTGTGACTTGCTGGCCGTGCTCGTCGGCTGCCAAACTTTGCCAAAGCGATTCACCCATGCCGTGCAAGCGCTGGAATTCAAAGTCATCCAAAGCGCGGGTGGACAAATGCCGGGCGTAAGTCAGAACCACGGCGGCGCTGGTGGGGTTGTGCGTGGCAAACATGGGGTAAATCCATGGCCTTGCATTCAGCATGGTTTTTGCGCAAGCCAAATAATTCAGGTCGGTGGCAATTTTGCTGGTAAACACCGGGTAGGTTTCATAACCCTCGCGTTGGGCGTGGGCAATTTCAGTGTCCCAGTAAGCCCCTTTCACCAAGCGAATTTGCAGCCCCGGGTACACGGCTTTGGCCCATTCCACCAAATGGTCAATGACCGCAAGGCTGCGCTTGTTGTAGGCCTGCACCGCAAGCCCCAAGCCACGGCTGTGGCCCATGCGCAGCGCAACTTCCTCCAGTACTTCGAGCGTTAAAATCAGCCGGTCGTTTTCTTCTGCATCCAGTGTAAGTGCGATGTTTTGCGGCAAACACAGTTGTGCAAGCTCGGTAACACGGTCCACCAAAGTGCTGAGGATGGATGCCCTTTGGCTGTCCTCAAATCGAGGGCAAATGGCTGAAAGTTTGATAGAAAGCCCGTGGTGCCGTGGGCTTGCATGGGTGGAGTCCACCGAGCCCGTGTGCCCCTGCAAGGCAATCGCCGCTGCTTTGTAATTCTGAAAACAGGCATTGGCATCCGCTTCAGTGCGGGCACCCTCGCCCAGCATGTCAAAGCTGCACAGCTCACTGGCTTTGCTGGCCTGCTTCATTGCATCTGTAATTTGCTGGCCGTACAGGAAGTGGCCGCCCAATGTTTCAATGCCCAGCAGCACCGACCGTTGCACAATCGGGTCTGCCAACTGGTCCAAAATGTTGGGGTTTCCTTGCGCAAGGTGGTTTTCAATTTGGCCCGCTTTTTCCAGCAAAGGTGCCAGCCATTTGGCAGGGCCTTGGGGGTTGGCGCTGACACGCCAGTCCACAGAACTTAATAGGTCAGCCAACAACACACCACGGGTGGCCGAATCTGGCGTGCGCAAGGCGCTTTCAGCCAAGCGCATCAAGGCAAGCCCTTGCGGAGTGTTTAATGGGTAGGCGCGGGTAAGGCCTTCAATGCTGCCAATGCCGGGTGGGTTTTTGCGAATGGCGTGGATCCATTCATCAGCAAGTGCCAAGGCTTTGGGGTGAAAGTGTGCAACTTGGGCCAGGCGGTCGCAGGCCCGCTTGACGCAAATGCCTTCATCCACATGTTCTAGACTTAAGGCGGGCGAAATGCTGCTGGCACTGGGGCCGCGTCCAAGAAGGTGAATCATACTTTCACCCTCAGGCTGAAACTAAATCGTGTGCTGTAGCGCTTTGGCGATTTGGATAAATTGTTCACAGGAAACCTCCTCTGCGCGGGCTGTCATGGCCACGCCCGCATGTTCTGCGATTTCTGCCGGAACCAAATCTGCCCAATTGTTTCGTAACATCTTACGCTTCTGTGCAAAGGCGGCACTCACTATTTTGGAGAATACCGTTTGGGGGACTTCATCCCGTTGGGCTTTGGATCTGGGTTCCATTCGCACAATCGCCGACATCACCCGGGGTGGTGGGCTGAACGATTCAGGCGGCACATCAAACAAAAGCTCCATGTCATAGTAAGCCTGAAGCATGACGGACAAACGCCCATAGTCCGATGTGCCAGGTTTGGCCACCATGCGGTCGATCACTTCCTTTTGCAGCATGAAGTGCTGGTCCACAATGCGGTCAACATGCGGAAGTAGCGCAAACAAAATCGGCGATGATATGTTGTAAGGCAGGTTACCCACCACCCTCAAAGGGCTGGGCAGGGTTGCAAAGTCAAAGTTCAGCACGTCCATTTCATGCACAGTCAGGCGGTCTTTCCATTGCCCGGTGCGCAGCCGTTCAGCCAAGTCGCGGTCAATCTCAATCACGTGCAGGTGCTTGATGTGCTTCAGTATCCACGCAGTCATTGCGCCCAAGCCGGGGCCGATTTCAACCATGTGGTCATCCGGCAGGGGGCGAATTTCCCCGGTCAGTTGGGTCAGAATGCCGGTGTCGGTCAAAAAGTGTTGGCCAAAGCGTTTGCGTGCCTGATGTTTCATGGCTGCTGTCTTGATGTCGTAGGTGGTTGCATGGTTGACTTGTTGTCTGATTGTTCTTTGTTGTTGGCCATCTGCAGGGCGCAGCGCAATGCTTCATTCAAGCTGCCGCTGTTCATATTGCGGGTACCTGCCAAATCCAGTGCAGTGCCGTGGTCAACCGATGTTCTAATAATCGGCAAGCCCAAGGTTATATTGACCCCTTCGCCAAAACTTGCAAATTTCAGCACAGGTAAGCCTTGGTCGTGGAACATGGCCAACACTGCGTCCGCGTTTTTTAAATACTTGGGTTGAAACAAGGTGTCAGCAGGGTAGGGGCCGGTAACAGCCTCCCCTTGGGATTGGAAGTGTTCAATCACCGGGGTAATGGTGTCGACTTCCTCCCGGCCCATGGTGCCAGATTCCCCAGCGTGGGGGTTTAAACCCGTGACCAGCACGCGCGGTTTGGGCAGGCCCCAGTTGGCTTTCAGGCTTTCCAGCAAAATTTCAAGTGTGCGGGTCAGCCCGCCTTTGGTAATCGCTTGGCTGACTTCAGTCAAAGGCAGGTGCGTGGTGGCCAAGGCGACTTTAAGCCCTCCACCAGCCAACATCATCACCACTTGGTCTACATTGCAGCGGTCGGCCAAGTATTCGGTATGGCCCTGAAAGCCTCTCCAGATGGGGCTAATGGCAGATTTTTGAATGGGTGCTGTCACCAGCGCTGCGGCCCGGTCTTCCATGCATTCATCCACGCAGTAATCCAAAATGTCCAGCACATAGCGGCCATTTTTTGAATTGATTTGCCCAGTGGCGCAAGGTACATAAAGGGGCACATGCATCACGTAAAAACCCAAAGTCTGGATTTGCTCCAGAATTTCGATTTCTTTCCAATTGGGGGTCAGGTCAATTGCTGCGCATCGGGCATTGAGGAGGTGCAAATCACCCACAAATACAATCGGGCGGTCAAAGTCTGAGGGGAATGCCCCTTCAGCAAGCAGTCCGCACAGCTCGGGGCCTATGCCTGCAGGTTCTCCCGAGCTGATGAGGATTGGAGTCTTGATCAAAGGCGGATTTCAACGAAAGTGCGGTCACGCAGCTGGCGCAGGTACTCTTGATAGCTTTCCTGCATTTTGTTTTGGCGAATGGCCTGCCTTGCTGCAAAGCGCTGGCGGTCGCTAGAAGCGGCCTGTTGGCGGCGTTCCAGTACCTGCACCACGTGGAATCCAAATCGGCTTTCAAACACAGCGCTGACTTGGCCTGGGCGCAAATCATTCATGATGCGTTCAAATTCCGGCACTGTGTCGCCGGGGTAAAGCCAACCCAAATCCCCACCTTTTGCTGCAGATCCATCCTGCGAATATTGTTTGGCCAGTAGGGCAAAGTCAGTGCCTGCGCGAATCTGTTCAAGTGCAGCATTCAGGCGTCTTCGGGCTTCGGTGGGCGACACATCGGGTGTGGCGCGAATCAAAATATGACGTGCATTGGTTTGTGTGACTGGTGTTTGGTCCAAGCCCGCCGTGCTTGATTGGCGGCGACCCAGCACTTTCAACACGTGAAAGCCATTGGGGCTGCGCAAAATTGCTGTACCTTCCACTTCACCATTGCTCAAAAATTCAGAGAACAAAGTGGGTACTTCCTGAAAACTTTTCCAGCCCATTTGGCCAGTGCCCTCAATCACCAATTCTGGGTTGGTTTTTTGAATGTCTTCCACACTGAGGCCTTTTTTCAAGGCGCTTTGAATTTGCTCGGCTTTTTTCTGCGCGTCAGTCAGAGGTTTACCCGTCGCGGTTTGGGGTACTTTAATCAGGAATTGAATCCAGTTCACTTCAGGCCGATTGCCTTTTTCGCCCTTGGCCCTGTTGGTCAAAAACGTGTCAATTTCAGCTTCGCTGACTTGCACCCTGTTGTCCACTTCGCGTTCTTTCAAGCGGCTAATGGTCAGCTCGCTGCGCACTTCTTCGCGGAAGCGCTCAGGGGTAATGCTGTCTTCCCTTAGCTTGGCCAGAAAGTCTTCCACCGTCATGTTGTTTTGCTGCGCAATTCGGTCGATGGTTTGATCAAGCTGGGCTTCGTCAATCCGAATGCCTACTTCTTTGGCCTGAAGAATCTGCGCTTTGTCCATGATAATGCGGTCTAGCACCTGCTTTTGCAGCTCTTTGCGCTCGGGCAGGGGCACGCCTTTGCGCACCATTTGCCGTTCAATTGTAGCCAACTGGCGGTTCAATTCGCCCCGCGTAACAATGTCAGAGCTCACAATCGCAACAATGCCGTCTACCCCAGCCTCTTCAGGCGAACTGCCAGAGCCGGGCAAACTTTGTGCCCCCAGTGTAGTGCTGAGTTTGCCTTTGGTCGTTTCGGGTTTTACCTTGATGCCCTGAGCCGTTGCCAAGGTTGTGATTCCCATTACAGCCAGAATCATCAGCTTTGGAAAAAATCGCATTAAATCCACCATTTTTATTGAGTGTAAGGGCTTGAAGTAAATGGGGTGTAGCCCGGTACCTTGCGTGAAAGCAGGTCAAGCGGGTTAGAGCCCAAGCTACCCAAACCAGTCAGCTCCAGCTGTATGAAAAGTGAAGTTGTTGTTTGGCTGGGTGATGTGGCAAACCGCTGGCCCACCATCCGCACAGCCCAACAACCGTCATTGTACTCCAAGCCAGCCAAGGTCTCGATTGGGCGGCTTTCCAGTAGGGAGTAGTTCAGCCTGCCTACGCCAGACCAGTTCCGAGTCAGTGGCCATTGGCCAGACACATCAAACTGGTCAATGTTATCCCGCGTGTAGCGGTAACCTGCGTTTAGCCGTTTGCCAAGCGAGGGGGAGTAGCTTACGCCCACATTTCCTCGTTCGTTACGGCCTGTGTCGGCGTCATATTGGCCTTCATAGTCCAATGTGATGTCGCGGGTTAAGCGCCCGCGTACCGACGCAAAAAAGTCGGAATCGTTGTCAACCGGGATTTCACCCTCAATCATAATTTTGGGTTTGGTTACAAAATAGCGCTGACCAAAATCCAGCCGCAGCAATTCTTCACCTGTTTTGTCGTCAATGTAGCGGCTTGTTACACCTGCTGTAAGCTGGTTGGCATCGCCCACCCGGTCGTAACCTGCGTAGCGGTTTTCCGAGAAAATTCGCGAAAAGTTGTCTGCCCGCAGGGTGGTGTCAAAGTTAGGCTGCGCCGATTGTTCTTTAAATGGCGTGTAGAGGTAAAACAGCCGTGGCTCCAGCGTTTGATTGACCGACCGGTTGGCAAACGTGGTTTTGCGGTCAAAGTAAATCGAGCCATCCATCGAGAATGTGGGTATGGATACACCGGGTTTGGTGTCTTGGCCCACTTGCACATTGCTTAAATTGTAGGCTGTGCTTTGCACGCTTAAGGCGCTGATGACCGAGTAAGCGTCACGCACAAAAGGCAATTCCACCCGCGCACGCGCCAAAGCCCGGCTGCCTTCTACCATGTTTGAATTGGAAAACTCGGTGAATTGACCATTCATGCTGAAATACACCGGGCCAACTTTTTGACTGTCGTAATACGCGTTGACTTCAGGCAGGCGGTCGTATGGTTTTAAAATCGGGTCATTCAGCAGTTGCAAGGTTTGGTGGCGAACCACTCGGCTATTCACACGCCAGCCCGTGCCTTGGTAATTGGCAAAACCTTCACGCAGCAAAATACGTTGAGAGGCCACTGCCTGTGTGCGCGAAAAGTCTACAAAGTATTGGTCATCCGACACTTTGTTGATGTTCAGCCCGGCTGAAAAAGCATCCTTGTTGAACGCATGTTGAAACGCCAGCGCAAAGCGGTCTGTTTCAGTTTTTCGGTCCGAAGGCAGGTAGTCGTATTTAATCTCGCCTTGGTTGTATTCACCCAAATATCGCGCATTAGACCCCAGCTGAACGCCACGGCCCGTAATAATTTTGGGGTACAGCGTCAAATCCCGGTTGGGGGCAATATTCCAGTAATAGGGCACTGTAAATTCAAAACCACTGTTACTGGAACTGCCGAACGACGGGGCCAAAAAGCCGCTTTTGCGCCGTTCAGAGGTTGGGAATGACAAATAAGGAGTCGCCAAAATTGGCACGCCTTGAAAAACCACTTTCGCATTTTCGGCCCGGCCAACGTCCGCACTGCGGTCAAGTTCCAATTGTTCAGCCGTGATGTACCAATCTGCCTCTTGGGTGCGATCCGGATTGGGCACCGGGCACACCGTGTAATTGGGGTTTTGCAGGGTAAGCGTGTCCACCCCGTCAAACGTCATTTCCGAGGCGTTGCCCTTGCCCTTGGTGCGGTGCAACTCGAAGGTTGGCTTGTTTAAACGGCCCGCCCCGTTGCCCACTTTGATGCTGCCTTCTGGCCCACGCAAAGTCATGTCGGGTTGGCGAATGGTCACATTGCCAGTGGCATTGGCCCTGTCCGTCAACGGCGAGTAATTTAATTTGTCGCTGGTGATGGTGAGTTCATTGCGCCGAAGAATAACCCCGCCTTCCAGCACTGTTTCCTCTTGGCTGTTGGTGGTTAAACGGTCTGCAGACAAGTAGGTGGACAAATCCTTAGGGATTGGGGCACCACCGATGAGGTTGCCATCCACGCGCAAGTTGAGCCGAGGGTCCGCTTTGGAAGCCTCAGTGCCTTGGGGGTTGTTCGAGTTTGGAACGCCTTGAGCCGATTGCGCCAATGCAGGCTGCGACCACACCCACAAACCCAAAGGCAATGCCAACAGGCAGCAGTGGGCTACACCGTGGGCCACGCCATGGGAAATGTAATAGGCCAAGTTGCGCCGCAGGGGGAAGGGCGCTTTCAAACTCACGCGTAACAGAACGGGGCTCTTATTCAAGTCGACTTGTTATCAAATGGGGTTGGAGTGGATCTTCGGCCTCTGGATGGATCTATTATAGGCAACTGTGCAACAACAATACGTGAAAGAACCTAGCAATGAACGCTTTGCGTCAAGAATTAATCAAAGAATGGCTCGACCAATTGCCGGGCCAACCGTGTCTTAGTGATACTTTGCAAGCCGCGTCAAGCGATGCAAGTTTCCGTAGGTATTTTAGGGTAGCCCGAACGGATGGTGCGGGGCACCTGATTGTGATGGATGCGCCCCCTCCTCAGGAAGACGTACGCCCCTTCATTCGGGTGGACGAACTTCTGCGTCAGGCTGGCATACATGCACCGGAAATTTTGGCTGCAAACCCCGAACAGGGCTTTTTGCTGCTGGAAGATTTAGGCAACTTAACCCTACTGCAAGCGCTTGAAGAAGACCGCAGCCGGGGCGATGCCATTTACCGCCAAGCCATGAGCCTGTTGGTCAACATGCAGGCCAAAGTGGACGCATCCAGCCTGCCTGCTTACAGTGCAGAAAAGCTGCGTGCCGAGATGGACTTGTTTGACGAGTGGTTTGTCAAAGCCCATTGCAAAATGGAGCTAACCGCCCAAGAGCAACAGTGGTTGGACAACATCAAGGCCCTTTGTATTGAAAGCGCTTTGTCTGAAGGCCAAGTGTTTGTGCACCGCGACTACCACAGCCGCAATTTGATGTTGCCCCAAGGCGTGCAGCCCCAGCTGGACTTTGGCGTCATTGACTTTCAAGATGCAGTCAAAGGCCCCATCACCTATGACTTGGTCAGTATTTTGCGTGATGCTTACATTGAGTGGCCTGAAGACGAAACCTTGGATTGGGCCATCCGCTTTTGGGAACAGGCCCGCAAACAAGGGTTGCCCGTGCCAGAGGATGCTTCGGTGTTTTACCGCCAAGTGGACTTCATGGGCTTGCAGCGCCACATCAAAATTTTGGGCATTTTTGCCCGACTGAATTACCGCGATGGCAAAGCCCAATATTTGAACGATTTGCACCAAGTGCTGGCCTATGTGCGGGTTGCAGCAGGGCGTTACAGCGCCACCAAACCATTGATTTACATTTTGGACAAACTGGAAGGCCGTGGCATTGAGGTGGGGTACACCTTTTGAGTGGAGTTGTTGCATCCAAAGCCATGATTTTGGCGGCTGGCCGGGGCGAGCGCATGCGCCCGCTGACCGACACTTGCCCCAAGCCCATGTTGCAAGCAGGTGGCAAGCCGCTGATTGCCTGGCATCTGGAGGCATTGGCCAAAGCAGGGTTCAACCATGTCGTCATTAACCATGCCCACTTGGGCGAGTTGATTGAACGTGGTTTGGGTGATGGCTCGCAATATGGCGTTGACATTGCATATTCTGCCGAAGGCACTGCACTTGAAACCGCAGGTGGCATACGCAAAGCACTTCCACTTTTGGCAAATGGGCCCGACTCAGAGCCATTTCTTGTCCTGAATGGCGACGTTTACACCGACTGGCCGATTAATCATGCAAACACGGTTCTTCAAGCATGGTCAGCGCTGCGCCCAGACCAACGGCCATTGGCCCACCTGGTGCTGGTGCCCAACCCCGAGCACAACCCCAAAGGCGATTTTTATTTAACGCCAAATGGAACAGTGCATGGGGATGCTGAACATTCAGCACATTCAGCCTACACATTTTCAGGCATCGGTGTTTACCAAACCTCGCTTTTCAAAGACTTGCCCTTGAACGAGCCTGCCAAGCTAGCGCCCCTTTTGAGGCAAGCCATGGCGCAGGGGCGCGTCACTGGCGAGCTTCACCTCGGTTTGTGGCTGGACATTGGAACGCCTGCGCGTTTAAATGATCTCAACGAGTACCTGAATCACAAAGTCGAAATGAAAGAAATGCCCAAGGAGTCACCCGCATCATGAGTAGTTTTTATCCCACCCAAAAACCATCCGTTTACGCAAAGCGCCGTGCCAAATTGGCACAAGCAGTCCGGGCGCAGGGCGGGGGTGTGGTCTTGATCCGGTCTGGTGAAGAAATCATGCGCAACCGCGACAGCGATTACCCTTTCCGCACCGACAGTTATTTTTACTACCTCACCGGCTTCCCCGAGCCAGAGGGTTGCTTGGCTTTGGTGGTGGGGCAAGAATCCACTCAATCCATTTTGCTGTGCCGTGAGAAAAATGAAGAGCGCGAAATTTGGGATGGCTTTCGCTATGGTCCCAAAGCCGCGCGCAAGCAATTCGGGTTTGACAACTCTTACCCAGTGGATGAGCTGGAAGAAGTGCTGGAAAACCTGTTGGCCAACCAACCCGCCGTGTTTTTGCGATTGGGGGAAGACCCCGAATTGGAAGGTGGCGTTTCCGAAGTACTCAAAACCCTGCGCGGTAAAGTACGCATGGGCATCGGTGCACCTCACTCTGTGCAAGACGTAAGCCACATTTTGGATGAAATGCGCCTCTTCAAAGGCAAAGAAGAGCTGGACACCATGCGCCGCGCAGCCAGCATCTCTGCATTTGCCCATCAGCAAGCCATGCTGGCCACACACCCCGGTGCGCATGAGTACGAGGTGGAAGCCGCCTTGCTGTATATCTTCAAGCGCCACGGCTCAGAATTCCCCGCCTACGGGTCCATCGTTGCCGGTGGCGAAAACGCCTGCGTGTTGCACTACCGCGCCAACAATGCAGAATTGAAAGACGGTGATTTATTGTTGATTGATGCCGGTTGCGAGTTGGATTGCTACGCCTCCGACATTACACGCACATTCCCCGTCAACGGCAAATTCAGCAAAGCCCAGCAAGCTGTGTACGAAGTGGTGCTTGAGGCTCAATACGCCGCCATCGCCGCCACCAAAGCAGGCGTGCGTTTCAACGCCCCGCACGATGCTGCGGTTAAAGTACTCGCTCAAGGTTTGATCGACCTCAAATTGCTCAATGGTGGTTTGGACGAGGTCTTGGAATCGGGTTCCTACCGCCGTTTTTACATGCACCGCACCGGTCATTGGTTGGGCATGGATGTGCATGATTGCGGCAGCTACCGCGACCCCTCCGCCAAACCGGAGGATGGCGTGGCCCCCCACACCTCACGCAAACTCAAAGAAAATATGGTGTTGACCATCGAGCCCGGCTTGTACATTCGTGCCGCCGAGGACATCGACTCCAAGTACCACAACATCGGAATCCGCATCGAAGACGATGCCATCGTGACTAAAACCGGCTGCGAGATCTACACCCATGAAGCCCCTAAAACTGTGGCCGATATTCAAAAATGGATGGCCAAACGCGCAGCGCCCAAAAACAAAATCGCCAAAATCAAATAACAAGTCGCAGGCAATGGCAATAGGTATGGCAGAGAACAAACACTTTGACGTAGCCATCGTGGGCGCAGGCCCGGTGGGTTTGGCATTTGCCGGTTGGTTGGCCAACAGCTGGGGAGTGCAGGCCAATCGCATTGCTGTGTTTGATGCCAAATCGCTAGAAGACGCGGTCAAAGACCCGCGTATTCTGGCGCTCAGTGACGCCACCCGCTTGCGTTTGGGTAGCTTGGCATTCCCGGCCAACGCCACGCCCATTCACCACATCCATGTGTCCGAGCAAAACCGGTTTGGCCAAGTGCGCATGCGTGCCGAGGAAATGGGCTTGCGCGCATTGGGTTGGACCGTGCGTTATGGCGATTTGGTCAAATGCCTGAACCAAGCCGCAATTGATCGGGGTGTGCAAGTGTTTCGAAACGCCCCCGTCCAATTTGCTCACCGCAGCGCCCAAGACTCCCTTGAAGTGCTTGAGTTGGCCGATGGTACTGAGCATACTGCATGCCTACGTGTTGATGCAGAAGGTGGCTTGTACGGTGAGGCCGGTGAACGCGACAAAGTCGTTGACTACAACCAATGGGCATTGATCAGCGAGGTCAAAGCCCGAGTCGAGTCCTCCTTGCTGGAAAGCTCAAACACCCTCGCTTTTGAACGATTTACCAGTGATGGCCCCTTGGCACTGCTGCCCATTTCAGCCGATCAAGGTTTGTACTCCCTCATTTGGTGTGCGCCAAAAAATGTGGTCGATCAGCGCCTGCAGTTAAGCGATCGTGAATTGTTCAATCAACTGCGACAACAATTTGGCAGGCGTGTTGAAATTCTTCAGGCCGGGCCGCGCAAGTGTTTCCCTTTGGGTATGAATTGGCGCGAGCATTTGGTCCAAGGCAGAAGGGTGGCCATCGGCAACGCCGCACAAATTCTTCACCCAGTTGCAGGGCAGGGGCTTAACCTCGGCCTGCGGGATGCGGCCACCTTGTGCCGCATGCTGGATCAAACCGTCATTCAAACCGAATCAGGTTTAAATGACTTGTTGCACGCATTCGAAAGCAGCCGCGCGCTGGACCGCAAAGCCGTAGTCCGCATGACTGACCTCATGGTGAGGGGTTTTTCCAACACTAATCCATGGATGGGTGCAGGTCGTCAGACAGCATTAAACTTTATGGAATATGCTCCATTTATGCGTAAGCAATTCGCAGAATTCATGCTGTTTGGTTTGGCTGCCTGAGGCCGATTTCTCCAGGTGGCCCCTGTTCATTTGGAAACGGAATGTCGGACTGGTACAACACGCTCCATGCGCACCACCTGCGCGAGCGTTTTCAACGCTTTAACGAAATTGAATGGTCACCGGAACCCCGTGAGGATGTGTATTTCACCGAGCGCGAACCCGCCGAAGCGGCGGTGCTTGTTCCCTTGGTGGCCCGCGAGACTGGTTTGCATGTGCTGCTTACCCAGCGAACCGCCCATTTGAACGACCATGCCGGGCAAATCAGCTTCCCCGGCGGGCGTTGCGAGCCTGAAGATGGCACCCCGATTGAAACAGCACTGCGCGAAACGGAAGAAGAAACCGGTTTAATGCGCCGCCACATTGAAGTGCTGGGTACACTGCCCATTTACCGCACCGCAACCAATTTTTTGGTCACACCTGTGGTGGCCTTGGTGCAGCCGCACTTCGAACTCAAGCCCGATGCGTTTGAGGTGGAGGAGGTGTTTGAGGTGCCTTTGGCGTTTTTAATGAACCCTGCCAACCACCAAAAGCAAGTGTTGCAAACACCCAAAGGCCCGCGCTCCTATTTCGCCATGCCTTACCAACAGCAAAGCAAAACCTATTTTATTTGGGGTGCGACAGCAACCATGCTGCGTAATGTGTATCATTTTTTGGCGGCAGAAAGGTAAGCATGTCTTTCTTGGCCATATTGATCGCGTTGTTTGCAGAAACACTCCTGCCGCAGGCCTTGCTACGGCGGGTGAAGGACATGAACTCGCGTTTTACAGCAGAGTTGGAAGTGGACCTTGCCAGCCTTGGTGCGCCCCGGTTTACCTTTCTTCAATGGTTTATTCCGGTTGCCATTTGGGTGTTGGGCGTTTACTTTTTGCATGATGTGATGTGGCAAATGGGTTGGTTCCCAGCCCTTGCTTTCAACATCATTGTTTTGCTGTACGGCTTGCGGTTTTGGCATTTGTCTGAAGTGTTTACCACCATGGCCCTGTTTCTTAGCCAAGGCGACTTTTTCCGCGCGCGCGAAACTTTTTTGGACTGGGTTGCTTATTACAACCACACCAACCCGCAGGTACGAACTCAAAGGGAATTGATTTGGCAAGCGGTTGACCACGGCGTGGACCGCGCTTTGCGTCAGTTTTTCACCCTGCTTTTTTACTATATTATTTTGCCCGGCCCCACCGGCGTGGCCTTGTACATCGGCGTGTTTTGGAGCGTGCAGCGAGAGCAACAACGTTGGCAAATTGAAGACTTAATGACCGAGCATTTGTCCCTCCAAGCGCATTACGAACAAAACCGCCTGCATGCTATTTTTAGCCCACGCTACGTGCTGTACATTCTGGAATGGGTGCCTGCCCGCTTGTTGGCTTTGACCTGGATTGTGATGGGTTTTGCAGACGACTACTCCACCCTGTGGCGGGAGGCGCGCCAACACAGCCCCCTATCCAACAGGGCACCCCTGGCCGCTGTAGGCCTAGCCGCCGTCGGTTTGAAGGGCTCAGGGGTTGAGCCCTATGTTGAAAAGAACGACGCCGAAGAGGTCACCGAAACCACCGATGACGCGGGCTGGAATGAATTGCTGGCATTGTCTGCCTTTCGCAATTTGGTGTTTCGAAGTGCCGTGGCTTGGTTGGCCATTGCAGCCATCCTCTCCATGATACGTATTCCGGTACCCCTCAACTAGTATAGCTGCCTAGTATTGTTGCCTAGTATTGTTGCCTAGTACTGCTGCCGGGCCTCTTCCAGTTCTGCCAACAGCAGGTTGTACAGGTCAAAGCGTGAGCCGCTTAACTCACCTTCCTCAATTGCGTCTTTCACTGCGCAGGAGGGTTCTTCCCTGTGTTTGCAGTCATCAAAACGGCAGCGCAGTCCAAACCCTTTGATGTCTGGAAAGGCGTCCAGCAGGTCCTTCTCGTTCAAATGATGCAAGCCAAATGCTTGGAACCCGGGCGAATCAATCACTTGAATGCCCTCATCGCCAAAATGCATTTGTGTGTTTGTGGTGGTGTGTTTGCCCGAGTTTAAAGCCAGCGACACCTCATTCGTCGCCAGCTTTGCGTCGGGAATCAACAAATTGATCAAGGTGGATTTACCCATGCCCGACTGGCCCAAAATCAGGCTGGTTTTGTTCTTCAGGCGGTCCGTCATTAACTCGCAGGCATCCTCCGGGGCTTCGGTCAGGCTTAGCCAATGGATCGGCATTTCGCCCATGGTCCAGTCGTCCAAATCATCGCGAATGTGTTCAAGAAACTCCGGGTCGTCATGCACCAAGTCCAGTTTATTGAACACAATTTCAAGCGGAATGCCCGCGTTTTCACACGCGGTCAGCGTGCGCCCCAATAGTTCGGGGGAATAAGGTGGGCTGGCTGCCAGCACCAAAATAACCACATCCAAATTGGCTGCAAACAGTTTGCTGCGCAGCGCATCAGACCTGTAAAGCAGGTTCTTGCGTTCCTGAATGGCATCAATCCATGCTTGTTCAGGGCCACTGGGGCTAATTTGAATCACATCACCCACCGCCACTTCGCGCCGCTTGCCTTTGCCAAACACTTGCCAATGTTTACCCTCGGTGTCTGTAGCCACAAAATGCCTGCCGTGGCTTGCTACTACTCGTGCAGAAAGTTTTTGACCACCCGCTGGGTTACCAGATTGACTGATTGGTGTTTCGGGCCGGTTGGCCTCTTTGGCCTTTTGCGATGGAGTTTTTTCAACATGGTTGGAGGATTGTGTAGGGCCTGTCGACGCATGTTTGGGTTTGCCTGCCCCCAGATTGTTGCCGCGCTTAGCCAAGGTGTTTCAAAGCCTTGTGCAAATGGGCCGCGCATATCCAATCGTTGTTGGACAAGCCGCCTGCGCTGTGGGTGTTCCACGATACTTCGATAAATCCATAAGAAAATTGCACATCTGGATGGTGATCATGTTGGTCAGCCAATGTGACTACCTTATTCAATGCCAATTTAACGCCCTCGAAGTTATTGAATGCATAGCGCTTCCACAATGCCAAAGGCTGCTGGCTTTGCGCATCAAAACGCACTGACCAACCCTCGAACTGCGGCAATTGCTGGTGAATCAACTCGGTAGCCCAACACCCATCTTTACCGATGTGGCGGCATTTGAACTCCGCCCACTCGCTTGGCGTTTTAATCGATGGCTCTGCCAAAGTGACCATCCAGGTGTGGGAATCATCCTCAGGGTGGTCATGGTCGTGACTGTGGTCGTGGTCGTGATCGTGATTGCCCATCAAGCCGCACCACCGCTTAATTGCCGCAGGTGCTGAATGCGTATTGCTGCAGGCGGGTGGCTGTCATAAAAGGCAGAGTGCAGCGGGTCGGGTGTCAAGGTGGAGGCATTGTCCTCATACAGTTTCACCAAGGCGCTGATCAGTGCTTTGTAATCACTTTGTGCGGCAGCATAAGCATCCGCCTCAAACTCGTGTTTGCGGCTAAGCCACGACATCAATGGGCGTACCGGAAACACAAAGTAGGGCATCACCATCATGAACAAAATCATGGCCATGGCTTGAGGGCCGTTGGCCAAATCGGGGGTTACGCCCAAGTCGGTGTAAAACCAGCTGGCGTTCATCAACCAACCCAGCACGGCAAACATCACTAGGCTGGATACCCCTGAAAATATCAAATGCTTGCGGATGTGCTTTTTCTTGAAGTGGCCCAACTCGTGTGCCAACACTGCTTCAATTTGGTCTTCAGACAAGCGCTCCAGCAAGGTGTCAAAAAACACAATCCGCTTGGCCTTGCCCATGCCGCTGAAGTAGGCATTGCCGTGGCTAGACCGCTTGCTGCCGTCCATCACAAACAGCCCGTCTGAATCAAAACCGCAACGTTGCAACAGGCTGATAATTCGCGCGCGGGTTGTGCCTTCTGCCAAGGGTTCAAACTTGTTGAACATGGGGGCAATCACCGTGGGGAACAGCCACATCATCAACAGGCTGAAGGTAAACCACAATGCCCAAGCCCAAATCCACCAAGCCTGGCCCGCCTCGCGCATCAAATACAGCACGGCAAACACCAGTGGGCCACCCAAAGCAGCGCCCAGCAGAATGCCTTTTAGCCAATCACCAAAAAACAGGCCTTTGCTCATGCGGTTAAAGCCAAACTGCGCTTCAGTGACAAATTGTTTGTAATAGCTTAAAGGCAGGTCGATGATGCTGCTGATTAAACCCACAGCGGCGATTAAAGCCAAACCCGCCCAAATGCCAGTCGCTAAACCTGTAGTTTGCGACTGCACCCAATCCAAGCCACCCAACTGGGTAAAGCCAATCAGCACCACGGTCTCGATGGCCAAGCTGATCAAACCCAAGCGCACTTTGGCGATGGTGTAATCAGCTGCTTTTTGATGCGCAGCCAAAGGTATTTGGTCGCGAAACTCAGCAGGCACCACGGCACGGTTTTTCGCAACATGGCGTATTTGGCGGCTGGCCAGCCAAAACCTCAAACCTAGGCTAATACCAAGGGCCAATAAAAACAGTTCAGTCCAAGCCATACAACAACTTTGTCCTTGCTAGAAATTACCCATCAACGGGTGTGAGACAATACCTTCCAGATTTAATTCAGCCACTTCACTACAATCAATTATGTCACAAGCCAGCAGTTCTTCCCCCGACTCCCCAGTGTTGCCCAAGCGCAATGACGATCATTTGCTGTGGGTGGATATGGAAATGACCGGGCTTGACCCATCGAATGATCGAATCATTGAAGTGGCCATTGTCGTCACCGACAGCAAGCTCAATGTGTTGGCGGAAGGGCCGGTGATTGCCGTGCATCAATCCGACGAGGCGCTTGCCAAAATGGACGACTGGAACACCAAAACCCACGGCCGTTCAGGCCTGACGGCGCGGGTCAAAGAGTCCACCATCAGCGAGGCAGAGGCTGAAGCCATGCTGATCGAGTTTGTTTCCCAATATGTGGGCAAGGGTAAAAGCCCGATGTGCGGCAACAGCATTTGCCAAGACCGCCGCTTCATGGCCAATTACATGCCCAATTTGGAAGCGTATTTCCACTACCGCAACTTGGATGTCAGCACGCTGAAAGAGCTTTGCAAGCGTTGGAACCCCAGCATTGCCAAGAAGTTCGTCAAAAAAACCAAGCACACCGCGCTGTCTGACATCATGGAGTCGATTGATGAGCTGCGCCACTACCGGGAGCACTTTATTGTGCCGCCCGAGTCTGCGGCCTAGTCTGCCGTTCAGTCTGCTTATTAATTGGCGGCGGGGGCTATTTTTTGCCCCACTTCCCTCTTAAACAAGAACAGCTTTTCCTTCCGGTCGGAATTTCTTCCACCTTGCCAAACTTCCTTCCAGGTTTGGCTGTGGTCGGCTTCAAAGCGCATGCGCGCCTTCATGCCCGTTCTGCTGCTGTCGCCCATCAACAGGTAGTCGCACTGTTTAAACTTTTCTGGCGCAGGGCTGTGCACAAATTTAACTTGTGAGTGATACTCCAGCACGGCACGCTGTGGGAAGCTCAGGTTGAAATCGCCCACGCAAGCCTCGTTGGTGGAGTCAGCTGCCGCCATTTGCTCCACTTTGGCTTTGATATGCAAGGCCACTGGCGCATAGCTTTTGGCGTAATCAATTCTAGGAATCCACAGCGTCATCAGCAACAACCAAATCAGCGTAATGCCACCGCTGGACAGCACCAGTGGCCTCCACAGTGCGCCAGCACTGGATGATTTGCCTGTGCGCCAAATAACAAGCCGTATCCATGCTGCGGTGGCCAACAGCGCCACAGAAATTTCGATGATGGACAAGCTTGGTATGTAGCCGGGTGACAGCTTTTCAAAATTACGTGCCATTTTTTCGGGCAGGCCAAATGTGGCTGCCGACCAACCCAGCCACACCAAGGCGGCTGCAAAGGTAAACCAAAGCAAGGCAAACCAGTCAATCAGGCTGGTTAAACCTTTTCGTAAAGTGGACAAACCAATTGCCGCAAGCACAGAAAGCGGGGCAATCAAGGGGAGGTAGTTGGCCTCGTCTGCAGGGTTGGTAATAATCAAAACCAAAATGCCAGCGGCTGCGCCCGCCAAGGGCAAGCGAATTGCGGGCTCAGAAAATGCCTTGGCATAACGCCAAATGCCCCACGCCGCCAAAGGCAAAGTGGGCCACAAAAACCAAGCCAAGTTTTTCAGCGTGATTTTTAGTTTGTCCAAGGTCATGGACTCTTCCGGGTCCAGAATTAAAAAGCGTGTGTAATTCCAGTGGTTCCAACTGTCCCACCACACATTGCCTTTGGCTTGACTAATCAACCAAATGAACCACAGCAGAATCAAACTGCCTGACACCAAACCCGCGCGACCCAGCCTGCGAAGCAAACCAAATCGGAGTGAAGGGTGGGTGCTTGAGCTAACCAGCAGCATGCCTAAAAACGGGATAAGGTGCGACCAGCCACGCGCAAAAAACGCAATGGCGATGCCCCAGCCCAGCATCCAGCCTGCACCAATTGGGCGGTCCAGTGACCGAACAGATGCCAGCAGCAACAGTGAAATGCCAGCCAACTCTGCAATTTCAGGCACCTGAAAATGCGATCGAACCAGCAAACCCAATGTGCTGATAAAGCACAGCACCGAAGCGTCGGCCACCGCGCGTGCGTAATCTACACGTGTGGGGGCATTGCCAAACGGGTCTTCGGGTTGAAGCTCGGCTCGGCGGGCCAATCGATAGGTGGTGTTCCAAATGGCCCAGCCCGCCACAATGAGCCAAAGCACATTGCCTAGGCGCATGGCGTCGTCAATCCAGTTCAGGGGGGCGCCAAGTGTTTGGGCCAACAGGCCCAGCAAAGCCGACAGCCATGCTGCGAGCAGGCCGTCTTCGGCATACATGCGGTCACCGATGAAGGTCATGGCCCATTCGCTGAATGGTTTGTTCATCAAGGTGTAGGCTTGGCCAAAGCCGACGGCGTCATCTGGCGTCCAGGGGGCGCGGGCAAACAGGCCCGGTAAGATGTACAGGAGGATGATCCCCCACAGCACTCGTCTTGATAATCTGCTATTGGTTGCAGCCGTAATCATGTGGGCATTCAACTCAAAACAAAAGGCAGCCAGTATAACTGAGCTGCCTTTGTTTCAGAATTCATTCTTTTCAAGCGTTGCATACTAGTTGAAACCAGTATGCGCCTGACTTTACTTATGACCGTACTTCTGAATTTACTTCTGAATTTACTTCTTGAAGCGATCAAAACGCTGACGGAACTTCTCAACGCGACCGGCTGTATCCACGATCTTGTTCTGAGCGCCAGTGTAGAAGGGGTGTGAGTCAGAAGAAACGTCCAACTTAACCAGTGGGTACTGTTTGCCTTCGAAGTCGCCCATTTCGCGTGTGTTTACTGTGGAGCGGCACAGGAATTTAAAGCCGCTGGACATGTCTTGAAACAAAACTTCGCGATAGTTTGGGTGAATGCCGTCTTTCATGATTTCTCCGGGAATGTTGACAGCCAATTCGGCGGCGATGCTTCCCGTCTTCCGTCTTTGACATCTAGGCGGTGCACCACAAAAACCAAATCACTTATCTTCTTCAATGGGTTGAGTTAAATTTAGCCCGCTAGGATATCACGGAAACCCAGTAAGCTACAAGCGGGTTGCTTAAATGGGAGTGTTGAACCAAATTCACGATGGCTTAACTACCTTTAGCGTATAAAAAAACAAAAAACCAAAATAAAAAACCTCTGATCGGTTTCCCTTTCAGAGGTTTTTCTAAGCTTGAAACAGCTTGGGCGATATTACATGCCCATGCCGCCCATTCCGCCCATACCACCCATGCCGCCCATGTCTGGCATACCGGTTGGCTTGTCTTCTACCAGTTCAGCAACCATACAATCTGTGGTCAGCATCAGTGATGCAACAGACGCTGCGTTTTGCAGTGCTGTACGTGTCACCTTGGTTGGGTCCAAAACGCCCATTTCAACCATGTCGCCATACACGCCGGTTGCAGCGTTGTAGCCATAGTTGCCTGAACCGCCAATCACGTTGTTCACCACAACAGATGATTCTTCACCTGCGTTGGTTACGATCATGCGCAGTGGCTCTTCCATGGCGCGCAATACAATCTTGATACCTGCGTCTTGGTCTGGGTTAGCACCTTTCAGGTCCTTGATTGCAGCACGTGCACGCAACAGGGCTACGCCGCCGCCGGGAACGATACCTTCTTCAACAGCAGCACGTGTGGCATGCAGGGCATCTTCCACGCGGGCTTTCTTTTCTTTCATTTCAACTTCAGTGGCTGCACCAACCTTGATAACAGCAACACCGCCAGCCAACTTGGCCACGCGTTCTTGCAGTTTTTCACGATCGTAGTCAGATGTTGACTCTTCGATCTGGGCACGGATTTGCTTTACGCGTGCTTCGATGTTGTGTGCGTCGCCAGCGCCATCAATAATGATGGTGTTTTCTTTGCCGATTTCGATGCGTTTGGCTTGACCCAGTTGTTGCAGAGTCACAGTTTCCAGCGAGTGGCCTGTTTCTTCAGCAATCACTGTGCCGCCAGTCAAAATGGCGATGTCTTCCAGCATGGCCTTGCGGCGGTCGCCAAAGCCTGGGGCCTTGACTGCACACACTTTCAGGATACCGCGGATGTTGTTCACAACCAAAGTGGCCAAGGCTTCGCCTTCGATGTCTTCAGCGATGATCAGCAATGGGCGGCCAGACTTAGCAACTTGCTCCAATGTGGGCAGCAGGTCACGAATATTGGACACTTTCTTGTCATGCAACAGGATGAACGGGCCATCCAGCGCTACGTTTTGCTTTTCTTGATTGTTGATGAAGTATGGGCTCAGGTAGCCACGGTCAAACTGCATACCTTCAACCACGTCCAGCTCGTTGTCCAGTGACTTACCGTCTTCAACAGTAATAACACCTTCTTTGCCCACTTTTTCCATGGCAGCAGCAATGATGTTGCCGATGGATTCGTCGCTGTTTGCAGAGATAGAGCCTACCTGTGCAATGGCCTTGTTGTTTTCGCAAGGCTTGGACAATGCACGCAGTTCAACGATGGCGGCTGTTACCGCTTTGTCGATGCCGCGCTTCAAGTCCATTGGGTTCATGCCAGCGGCTACGAACTTCATGCCTTCTTTTACGATGGCTTGCGCCAACACTGTGGCGGTTGTTGTGCCGTCACCTGCGTTGTCTGAAGTGCGTGAAGCCACTTCTTTCACCATCTGTGCGCCCATGTTTTCAAACTTGTCTTTCAGTTCGATTTCTTTGGCTACAGAAACACCGTCTTTCGTCACTGTGGGGGCGCCGAATGAACGCTCCAACACCACGTTACGACCCTTGGGGCCCAGTGTGACTTTCACTGCGTTGGCCAGGATGTTTACGCCACGCACCATACGGCTGCGTGCGTCGTCGCCGAAAAATACTTCTTTAGCTGCCATGTTCTTGATTCCTTAAAAGTTCTTTACAGTAAAACCAAAGCTTTGTTGAAAAACTTAAGCTTCGATAATGCCCATGATGTCTTCTTCGCGCATAACCAGTAGTTCTTGACCATCAACCTTGATGGCCTGGCCTGAGTACTTGCCGAACAACACTTTCTGGCCTACTTTGACATCCATAGCGATCAGCTTGCCTGAATCGTCACGCTTGCCTGGGCCTGCGGCCAAGACTTCACCTTGATCTGGCTTTTCAGCTGCGTTGTCAGGGATCACGATTCCAGATGCGGTTTTGCGCTCGCTTTCCAAACGCTTGACGATCACGCGATCATGCAACGGACGAATGTTCATAGACTTACTCCTAGGTAAAAACTTTTTAAAATTAAAAGCTTATTGGATTCGGCAAAAGAGTTATTAGCACTCCTCACCTTCGAGTGCTAATAATAGGGATGCATCAAGCCCTTTTCAAGGGCTAAGTTAAAATTTATTGTGAATTTTTTAAAACTGCCTCTGCAAAACCCATTTTGTAAGGCTTGCAGAGGGGGGTGATGGCCTAGGTGTGTTGCCCTAGTCCTTAGAATTGTCGAGGTGGTAGCCGTGCACTATCGTGATTTCGTTGGCTGAGCCCAGCAACACCGAGCAGCGCTGGTGCAGGTCAGTGGGTTGAATATCCAAAATACGCTGCGCACCCGCGTAGGATTTTCCGCCTGCCTGCTCCACAATAAAACTTATGGGGTTGGCTTCATACATCAAACGCAGCTTGCCGGGTTTACCGGGCTCGCGCTGGTCTTGCGGGTACATAAACGTGCCGCCCCGACACAACACGCGATGCACATCCGCCACCATGGAGGCAATCCAGCGCATATTGAAGTCTTTGCCGCGCGGGCCTGTTTTGCCTGCCAAACATTCGTCAATGTAACGTTTAACGGGTGCATACCAGTGGCGTACATTGGACATGTTGATGGCAAACTCTTTGGTGTCTGCCGGTATTTGAATGTTGACCGAGGTTTGAACATACTCGCCCGCCGCCCGGTCCAAAGTAAAGCCGTCCACCCCATGCCCTGTGGTTAGCACCAAGGTGGTTTGGGGGCCATACACCACATAACCGGCAGCCACTTGGCTGGTGCCAGGTTGCAGGAAAGTTTGGTTTGTAACGGGGCCCGTACGGGGGTTATTCAATACCGAAAAAATAGTACCGATGGACACATTCACATCAATGTTGCTGGAGCCGTCCAAGGGGTCAAACAGAATCAGGTAGGGGCGTTCTTCCGCACCTGCATAGACCGAGCAATCATCCAACTCTTCAGAGGCCGAGGCGGCAACCACCCCAGTTTTTTCCATGGCGGCTAAAATTGCGTCGTTGGCAATAATGTCCAGCTTTTTCTGGGTTTCGCCTTGGACGTTCTCGCTACCGGCTGAACCTAGTACACCTGCCAATGCACCACGGTGAATGTTTTCAGAAATGTCTTGCGACTCATCCGCCATGCCTTGCAACAACCTAGCCAGCGCTTGATCAAAATGCCCTGCGGTGACGCCCTGATTGAGGTACTGCGCCAGTGTAATTGTGCTCATTACTTAACCTTTCAATGAATTTGATTTCAATAATTTAATGCGTGGCGCTTGCCAAAGCTTTGCCAATGATTTCTTTCACATCGGTGGACAAACCGTCTGCCGCTAAAATGCGTTCAAGCTGTTTTTGGGCCTGGACTTGTAGGCTGGGTACCAGCTTGGTCCAACGGTCCAGCGCACGGGCCATGCGTGCAGCCACTTGCGGGTTAATGCTGTTCAATGCAATCACATTGTTGGCCCAAAACGCATAACCCTCGCCGTTGTGGCTGTGGAATACGCTGGGGTTTTGCATCGCCAAAGCACCCAATACTGAACGGGCGCGGTTGGGGTTTTTCAAGGTGAATGCGGGGTGCTGGGCCAAGGCTTCAATGCTGCCTAAAACGGCTTGCGAATCCCCGCTACCCGCACTGGCTGGGCGGGTGGCTTGCACCATAAACCACTTGTCCAATGCCAGGGGCTCTTTTTCAAAGCGGGTATAAAAGTCGCTCAGTGCGGTGGCTGCCTCTTCGGTTTGATGGACCAAGCAGTTCAAGGCCGCAATCCGGTCGGTCATGTTGTTGGTGTTTTGGTATTGAGCCAAGGCGGCCTCAGCACCGGAGGCATTGTCGCCGCCAACCGCTGTCAAATACCCCAGCAGTACATTTTTGAGGGAACGTTCCCCCGCAGCAATTGCATTGTATTCATAGGCTTGGCCGGGCTTGTTGCGCTGGCTGTAAAGCGTTTCAATGGGGGCTGCATATTCAACAGCCAGCAAATCGCGTAGGGTGCAGCGGGCCATGTGCAATGCCACTGGGTCCACCAAGCCATCAATGCTTTCAAACAAATAACCTTCGCCCGGCAGCTGCAGGGTTAAGGCCTTGTAGCCGTCGGACAAGGCATTGTCTTGCAGCACACGACCAAACACCTGCACCGCACCTTGCGCCAACGCGCCTTGGGTGTCACCTTGCGATTTCAAAATGTCGATGATTGCTGCCGCGTACACCTTTTGCCCCGCATCCCAGCGGTTGAAGGCATCCGTGTCATGGCTGGCCAGGAAAATAAGCTCTTCCAAACTGTGTTGGGTTTGGCAATGCACTGGGGCCGAGAAGCCGCGCAAAACCGATGGCACCACCTTCTGTGTAATGCCAGTGAATACAAACTTTTGTTGCTTTGCGGTCAGGTTCAACACATCGCCCAGCAGGGCCTGTGTGTTGTCCTTCAAGTGCAGTGGCACATCTTCGCCTGCCGGGTTCAACAAACCCAAACGCACGGGGATGTGAAACTCCGGTTTAATCAATTGGCCGGGCGTGGGCGGGCAGCTTTGTGTCAAAGTCAGCGTCAATTCGCCTTTGCTTAAATCTTGGCTCCACTGGGCATCCACCAACGGTGTGCCTGCTTGTGAGTACCAGTGGCGGAATTGTTGTAAATCCCGCTGGGGCTGGCTTTCTTGAAGCGCGGTTTCCATCGCATTGACAAAGTCGTCGCAGGTTACCGCATGCCCGTCATGGCGCTCAAAATACAACTGCATGCCGCGCTGGAAAGCTTTTTCGCCCAGCAAGGTGTGTTGCATGCGAATCACTTCTGCGCCTTTTTCGTACACAGTTACGGTGTAAAAGTTATTGATTTCTTGATAACTGTCTGGGCGAATGGGGTGGGCCATCGGCCCTGCATCTTCAGGAAACTGGGCAGAGCGCAGCACCTTCACATCGTCAATCCGCTTCACCGCGCGGGCAGATGCAGACTGCGCCTCGTCCAAGCCTTCAGCCAGCATGTCGCCTGTGAACTCTTGATCGCGGAATACAGTAAGCCCTTCCTTCAAGGAAAGCTGAAACCAGTCCTGACAAGTGACTCGGTTGCCCGTCCAGTTGTGAAAGTACTCGTGGCCCACCACGCTTTCCACATTTTCAAAATCCACGTCGGTGGCCAACTCGGGGTTGGCAAACACAAACTTGGTGTTGAAAATATTCAGGCCCTTGTTTTCCATGGCGCCCATATTGAAGTCGCCCGTGGCCACAATCATAAAGCGGTCAAGGTCTAGGTCCAGGTTGAAGCGCTCGCGGTCCCAATCAATAGATCGTTTCAGGCTTTGCATGGCAAAGTCGGTTTTGTCCAAGTTGCCGGGTTCTACCCACACTTGCAGCAGGGCTTCTTTGCCATCGCCTTTGCGGATTTTTTCTTCCTGACAAACAAACTTGCCAGCCACCAAGGCAAACAAATAGGCGGGTTTTGGGAAGGGGTCTTTCCAGCGGGTCATCCACTGGCCGTCGGCTAGTGATTTTTCTTCCAGCAGGTTACCGTTAGACAGGCTCACGGGGTGAGCTTCTTTGTGGGTAATGAGCGTGACTTCAAACCGTGACAGCACATCTGGCCGGTCCGGGAAGTAGGTAATTCGGCGAAAGCCCTGCGCCTCGCATTGGGTAAAAAAGTTGCCGTTGGACACATACAAACCTTCCAGCCGCGTGTTTTTGGCAGGTTGGTTGAACACCGTAATTTCCACCACACCTTGGCTGCCCGCATTGGGAATCAACAACTGCGTGTCGTTGCAGGTGTATTCAGCAGTGCTCAGCGTTTTGCCATTCAATACAACAGACACCAATTCCAAGTCTTCGCCGTCCAACACCAACGGCGCATCTGCGCCCACGGCGTCCGACCATGTCTCAAACCGCAGGGTGCTTACTACCTTTGTGTTTTCCGGCTGAAGGTGAAACTCCAAATCCGTTTTCAGAATCCTGTGATTCGGGGGTGTGTAATCTTTGCGGTAAAAAGTAATCGGTGCTTGAGCGTCACGCATGCTGCTGTGTCCTGCTAATGTTTGATTCAGTGGCCGTGCTTGTGGTCACCCGAGTGGTCGTGCCCGCAATCCTTGTGGTCGTGATCGTGGCTGTGATCATGTGAATGTGAGTGCCCGTGGTCGTGCCTATGGTCGTGATCGCAGCACTCATGGGTTTTCACCTCGGGTATGCCAATTTCAACAATTGGTGCATTCACTTGGGTGTAGCTCAAGTTCAAATGCTCCAAGAGGTGCATACATTCATGGCTGGCAACCACCGCAGCGCCGTCCGGGTTCAACTCCAACGGCCACATTTTCAGGCCAGCAATGTGCAAAAACTCTTCAAACGCATCTTGCCCGCGCGGCACTTCAAACAGCTCTTCCGCTGCTGCAGCAATAATGATCCATTCATTGGTGCTTGAAATCAGGCGGTCACCCACCTCAACTGGGTCCGGCACGTGGCAAATCAGTTTGGATCCATCGGTCGCAACCACATCATGCGGAATTTCCTGCCGCTGGTCGAACGTCAACTGAACCGTTTTGGCCGATGCCAACAGCACTTTCGCTACTTTTTGTGAGGCGGGAATTACCTTGTTAAACACGGGCTGGCTGTGGTCGTGGCCGCAGTTGTGGTCATGCACATGGCCGTGTTCGTGATCGTGGTCATAGTTGTGATCGTGTTCGTGAGATTCGTTGCTCATTGCGGATTCCTGAAAAGTGGTGGTTGGGCCTTGATTTCTCGGTCTTAGTTTCTGGGCCTTAGTTTCTGGGCATTAGTCTCAGGAAATTAGTCCCGGAAATTCTCGAAACCCAGCGGAGTGTCCGTCACAGTTTTCTTTAAATGGGCAATTGCACTTTGCAAATCATCCCGCTTGGCACCTTGAATGCGCACCGTGTCGCCCTGAATGCTGGCCTGCACCTTCAACTTCGATTCTTTCACGTCCTTCACAATCTTTTTGGCCAAATCTTTGTCCAAACCATTCTTCAAAATGACCAACTGCTTCATTTTGTCGCCCGACAACTTTTCTTTCTTGTCAAAAGTCAGGTAACGCACATCCAAATTGCGTTTGGCGCACTTGGTGCGCAGCACATCGGCCACTTGCTCCAGTTTAAAATCATCATCCGCATACATCCACAGCTCTTCATCGGACAATTCCACACGGGCATTGGACCCCTTGAAATCGAAGCGGGTGCTAATTTCTTTGTTACTTTGATCAATCGCGTTGCGCAATTCAATCAAGTCGGGTTTGCAGACCACATCAAATGACGGCATAGTTCATTCCTTCTTGCATAATGACTCCATTGTAATCCCTCCAACAGCCGGTATGACACGCCCAAACAATCTCCGAGCAGATCAAGTTCAGCCGCCGCAGCCTCAGGTGGCGCCTGTTGCCCCGTCGTCACCCGTCCCCCTGCGGCCCTTGCACACCTTCGGTTTGGAATCGTATGCCGACCGCTTGGTCCAGATAGATTCCACTGCCGCGCTGCATGCCTATGCCAACGATGTTGAAAATGGGCAGGGTTGCCTCTTGTTGGGCGAGGGCAGCAACACCGTGTTTGTGTCCGATGCTTTCCGTGGCACCGTGTACTCCATGGCCTTGAAAGGGCGGCAATACTTGGGTTGCAAGTCAGGTAAGCACCGGTTCCGAGTCATGGCGGGCGAAAACTGGCACCAATTTGTGGAATGGACGGTGGCCTCAGGCTTTCCCGGCCTTGAAAACCTAGCGCTGATACCCGGTTCCGTTGGCGCAAGCCCTGTGCAAAACATTGGCGCTTATGGGCTGGAAATGTGCGAAGTCACCGAGGCTGTGCATGTGTTTGACCTGCAAACCCGCCAATTTTCAGTGATGAGCGCAGCAGAATGCCGTTTTGCCTACCGCGACAGCATTTTTAAGCAAGAGCTGGCCGGTCGCTGCGTTATCACCGCTGTGGATTTTGCGCTTCCAGTCGAATGGACCCCCCGGCTGGAATACGGCGATGTGAAAGCCCGCGCCTTGGCCATGGGCGAGTTGAAACCCATCAATGTCATGAAATCCATTATTGGAATTCGCACGGAAAAGCTGCCCGACCCGGTTTGCCTGGGCAATGCAGGCAGCTTCTTCAAAAACCCGATTGTGCCCGATGCCCTGTTTCAAAAAGTGGTGGCCGACCATCCCGCTTTGCCCAACTACCCCTCCATACCGGGTCACCGAAAACTGGCCGCAGGCTGGTTGATCGAGCAATCTGGCCTGAAAGGCTTTAACTTAGGCAGAGTAGGGGTTTACAACAAACAGGCGCTGATACTGGTCAACCTTGGCGGTGGGCAAAGTTCAGAACTGCTGGATTTGATTGCACATGTACAAAGCACAGTCAAAGCGAAGTTTGGGGTGGAGTTGGAGGCCGAGCCGAATTTAGTGGGGTAGTTGCTGAGGCTTAGGCTAATTGTGGAATGGTCAGATCGGGGTTGTCATTTGACACTTCAATTACCTGAGGCGTCATCTGCCGCTGGTTTAATGCTGAGAATAAGAATTTATACAGTAAAAGGCCTGTAACCGTTTCGATCCAAATTCGGCCTTTGCAGTCGTAAGATTTCTATTATTTGAAAGTCTTCAAAGTGCTCTTCAATCGATTTTGAATAACGTTTGAGTTGGGGAGCGCGTCCACTCGAGCGGAGGGTTGAGCCTTATTTTGCCCTTACGGGAAGTCCGGAGGAGCCGAAGTTCAGTCCGTGGAACCTCGATAAAGCGTTCTAGTTCAGGTTCTAAGGGCCCCGGGTATAGACTCCGCACAATACACTGAATAAGTATTTTGATATTGACCTTGACCGGTGCTCCGTACGGCACTTTGGGATAGTTCTCATTTCTCTGATGGACGCCCCAAAGCACTAGGCGGAACTCGCACTCATCTCGGTAAGGCATGTGAGCGCGTTGGCGCCCATCTACCTCTGCATATTCCTGCGCTCGGGATGAGCGGTTCTGATATCCAAACCAGATCGCGAGGTTTTCACGTGATCGTGCAGTAACTGCCCCTAAGCGTGCATCTTCAAACAAAGGCAATTGCGCGAGGAAAAACTCCTGTGCTTCCAAGAAGTCCTGCTGGCAAGCCCCAGAACAAAGTTTATAGAGTGTTTTTCGGCTTGAGCGGTGTCGACGACAATTCAAGCTTGAGGCCTAAGTTCCGCCACAGCGATTTGTTAGATTTCATCGCCTCTGATGGCCTCCAACCCTTTAATAACTTGTGTCCTTATGTCTTGGTATGGCGCGCTCGATGCATAGTGCTGGCGTGCGTGTTCCAAGTATTGTACGTACACACGACGCAACGCAGAGACGCTAGCAGACTTTGAACCTTCAGCTGATTCTAAGACCTGCCTTTCGAGGCGTTCTACACATTCTTTCAGAACCTGAAGCTTCCGTGTGCTGTCTTCGGGGCGTTTTAAGGATTCCGCTTCCCAGATGGGGATCAGCTCGATGTCCAGAGCTGCCAATTCACCTTCCGCCTCGTAGCTGATTTTTTCAATCGTCGTTTCGACTTTGATGCCAAGTGCCTGCATAAAATGCGATTGGTCTCGAAAATCACTGGGGCCATAGAGCTTTGCAGGATGTACGATGACCAAATATACAAAGCAGGCAAGAACCAACATTGGGTAGCTCACGACGAACCAGACTAATATTTGTCTCTGAGGTTCTGACAAAACTGCCGAAGTAGCCACATAGCCGGCTATAGCCTCGACGAGAAGCACAAACAGTGCAATTAAACCCAGAGGGTTTTGTGCGAGCTTGGTGGCTGATTCAACTATGGCATTCAATATAGCACCTGAAATTTAACGTCTGAATTCACCTGCCTGCGGGGCTTTCCGTACAGGTCTGATTGGGCGGTTAGGCTGCCCTCTCACGGAAATCGAATACTCCACTCATCCCAGGGCTCGCCATTTGACAACCTGCCTGCTTCAACACGTTTGCGAATTTCCTCTGAATAAATTGAAGCGGGCCACTTTCTAACTTGTCCGGCTCCAGAACCGCCAATATTCGTAATTCGATAGTAGTCAGCTAGATCACGGAATGAGGGTTCATCCCACGCCATTTTTTGCGAAAGATAGGAAATAAGGACGCCAATCGGGGTGAAATGCGCGACCTGTTGTTCTTGAGAATACGAGTGACCTATGTATACACTGGTTGCCGAACCGCTGTCACCATAAATAGATGCCATTGATGACCAATCAGGGATTTGCCTTGGACCAATAAATGTCAGCGTGGATGATGTCCAGGCTGCTAAATCGGCAACACATAAAATATCTAGTTGTTGTCGCGGATGACTGACGGACTCGGCATCTGACTCAATGAGCTTCTGCTCGATGTTCCTCTCTGGCGTTGCCCGCTCCCCTTTCCATGAGTGGGAGTGGGCTAACAGCCCATATACGAGTGGCGAGTGAAGCTCTTTGAATGGTGTCCCGGTTCTAGGACGGTAAAGGCTCTTAATCTTCGCGCATGTTTTTAGGGCGTCGGCAATATGAGATGCCTTTAATGTCGTTTTGCACTCAAATGCGGCAACTACTCCGGCAGCCAAATAGAGCTTCTTGTTCAACATCTTTTTGGGATATGAGCTCTTTAATACAAGCACGTCAATCTGCGGACTTGTATCGCCTTCTTGACTAATGATGCGCCCTTTGGTGACCACTTCGTAATTTTGTGGAAGCCAATCTTTGAGAAGCGTCGCCCAGTTTTCTTCGCCTTGATCCCCCGCAGTACCCGGGTCTTCCGTGGCTCGTTTTTGAATGCGGTCGTACTCAGCGGACATTTCGGCACTAATCTGTCGCATGAAATCGTAGAGGTCGTGAGTCTTTTCCCGTGACATAATTACCTTCCTTGCAATTTTCGAAGATTACTAACTTAATTTATCGAATAATACCGACGATATCCATTTATCTGAATGTCGCAAATTATTTCTCTGACTCAACTATTTCAAATCGTTACTATTCATTACATAAACAGTGTGAAAAATCCCCGAATATTGGCGAAAGTTGTTAGCCTAGAACTTAATTTCAAGAGGCAGGATAAATATCGGAGCTCTTCTAATTTTTGAAGTCCACTTCACTCAACAACTCAGACGTTTTAACTGTAAGTCCCAAAGCCTGCTTCAGCCGAGATTTAGACCATCCCCCCCCAACAAAAAACCGCCCTCGGACTTTCATCCTCAGGCGGTTCAAATCTCTTAAAACTCAAAATCTAATGCTTACTGCCCGCGCTTCAATTTTGCATTCGCCGCAATACGCATACGCAAGGCATTCAGCTTGATAAAGCCACCTGCATCAGCTTGATTGTAGGCGCCGCCGTCTTCATCAAAAGTCGCAATGTTTTGGTCAAACAAGGAGTCTGTTTTGGAGTCGCGTGCCACCACAATCACATTGCCTTTGTACAGCTTGATGCGCACCCAGCCGTTCACGGTGGTTTGTGTGCTGTCAATCAAGGTTTGCAGGGCAACGCGTTCCGGTGCCCACCAGTAGCCGTTGTAAATCATGGAGGCGTAGCGGGGCATCAAATCGTCTTTCAAGTGGGCCACTTCGCGGTCCAGCGTGATGGATTCAATTGCGCGGTGAGCCTTCAAAATGATGGTACCGCCCGGTGTTTCGTAACAGCCGCGGCTCTTCATGCCCACGTAGCGGTTTTCCACCAAGTCCAAACGCCCAATGCCGTGCTTGCCGCCCAAGCGGTTCAGCTCTGTCAGCACAGTGGCGGGGCTCATGCGCTTGCCGTTCAAGGCAACAATGTCACCTTTTTCAAATTCAACGTCCAGGTATTCGGCTGCATCAGGTGCGGCTTCTGGGCTTACCGTCCAGCGCCACATGGATTCCTCCGCCTCGGCACTTGGGTTTTCCAAGTGGCGGCCTTCAAAGCTGATGTGCAGCAGGTTCGCGTCCATGGAGTAGGGCGCGCCGCCGTTTTTGTGCTTCATGTCGATTTCAATGCCCGCGTCCTCTGCGTACTTCAGCAGTTTTTCGCGGCTCAGCAAATCCCATTCGCGCCATGGGGCAATAATTTTCACACCAGGCATCAGGGCGTAGGCTCCCAGCTCAAAACGCACTTGGTCGTTGCCTTTGCCGGTTGCACCATGGGAAATGGCGTCAGCGCCTGTTTCACGGGCAATTTCAATCAGCCGCTTGGCAATCAGTGGGCGGGCGATGGAGGTGCCCAGCAGGTATTCACCTTCATACACGGTGTTGGCGCGGAACATCGGGAACACGAAATCACGCACAAACTCTTCGCGCACGTCGTCGATGTAAATGTTCTCGGGTTTGATACCGAATTTCAGCGCCTTTTGACGGGCGGGTTCAAGCTCTTCGCCTTGGCCCAAGTCTGCTGTAAAGGTTACGATTTCGCACTGGTAATTGTCTTGCAGCCATTTCAAAATAACTGAAGTATCCAAACCGCCCGAATAGGCCAACACTACTTTATTAATATCGCTCATCGTTTTTCGCTCTTAAATTTCGCTTTTAAATTTTGCTTTTAAATTCGACCAACCAGTAGGTATTCCATCAACGCCTTTTGGGTGTGCAGGCGGTTTTCTGCCTCGTCCCAAACCACGCTTTGCGGGCCATCAATCACCTCCGCAGCCACTTCCTCGCCCCGGTGGGCTGGCAGGCAGTGCATAAACATGGCCTTGGGGTCAGCCACATTCATCATGTCGGCATCCACCATAAATTCGGCAAATGCCTTCAGGCGGGCGTTGTTCTCATCTTCAAAACCCATGCTGGTCCACACGTCGGTGGTCACAATGTCGGCGCCTTTGCAAGCGTCCATCGGGTCGGCAAACCATTGGTGGTGGGTGCCTTTTACATTAATTTTGCTGGTGTCAACGTTGTAGCCTTCGGGTGTAGAAACGTTTACTTTGAAGTCCAGCAGTTCAGCCGCTTGCAGCCAAGTTGCGCACACATTGTTGCCGTCGCCCACCCAGGCCACTGTTTTGCCGCGTATGTCGCCACGCTTTTCAATAAACGTAAAAATGTCCGCCATGATTTGGCAGGGGTGGTATTCATTGGTCAAACCATTGATAACCGGCACTCTGGAGTTGGCAGCAAAACGCTCAACAATTTCTTGTTCGTAGGTGCGAATCATCACAATGTCGCACATGCGTGACATCACTTGCGCGGCATCTTCAACCGGCTCGCCGCGCCCCAATTGGGAGTCGCGGGTGTTCAAGTAAATGGCAGACCCGCCCAACTGGTGCATGCCTGCTTCAAAGCTCAAGCGCGTGCGTGTAGATGCTTTTTCGAAAATCATGACCAAGGTGCGGTCTTGCAGCGGGTAGTAGGGCTCATACCGCTTGAAACGCGATTTGATATCCCGTGTGCGATCCATCAGGTAATTGAATTCTTCCTGACTTAAATCGTTGAACTGCAAAAAATGTTTGATCGACATCCGAATCTCCCGGTACACCGCCACTTCGCCGTGGCTGGTGTCCATCCCTTCTTGATTGTTGGGCTAAATTATTGGGCTAAAAACTCTTTGACCAAAGCAGCTACGCCCATGGCCAGCATCTCGGATTCTTCTTTGTTAATAATCAGCGGTGGCAATAGCCGCACCACGTTGTCGCGTGTCACGTTGATGATCAAGCCTTTTTCCCGGCCCAATGCAACCAGTTCCGCGCACGGTTTCCACAGTTCAAGCCCAATCATCAGCCCACGGCCGCGCACTTCTTTGACGCCAGCAACGCCAGCCAATTCACGGGTTAAAACAGCACGAATCAAATGCCCCATTTCATTGGCATTGGCCAGCAGCTTGTCTTCATCCATGGTTTGTAGCGTGGCCATGGCCGCCGCACACACCAAGGGGCCGCCGCCAAATGTGGTGCCGTGTGTGCCGGGGCCCATTACGCCAGCTGCTTTGCCAGCAGCCAAGCACGCGCCAATCGGTACGCCTGAACCCAAACCTTTGGCCAAGGTAATCACATCAGGCAAAATGCCTGCGTGTTGGTAACCAAACCATTCGCCAGTTCTGCCAATGCCGCTTTGCACTTCATCAATCATCAATAGCCAGCCGTTGGCATCGCACAGCTTGCGCAATTCTTTGAGGTATTCAATTTCGGCCACATTGATGCCGCCTTCACCTTGAAGCACTTCCATCAAAATGGCTTGAATTTCAGGGTTCTCGGCTTTGGCTTTTTCAATGGCGGCAAAATCGCGGTAGGGCACACGCACAAAACCGCCGGGCAGGTCGCCAAAACCGACTTTGGCTTTGGGGCTGTCAGTGGCGGCCAGTGTGGCCAAGGTGCGGCCGTGCCACGCACGTTCCATCACAATAATTTTGGCGTTTTCAATGCCTTTTTTGTAGCCATAGTACTTGGCTAGCTTGATGGCGGCTTCGTTGGCTTCGGCACCGGAATTGCAGAAAAATGCTTCTTGCATGCCCGACAATTCACACAACCGTGTGGCCAAGGCTTCTTGCTCTACCACGCCAAACAGGTTGGAGGTGTGAATCAAGCGGGCCGCTTGGTCGCAAATGGCTTTGACCAGCTTTGGGTGGTTGTGCCCAAGTCCGTTGACAGCAATACCCGCCAAACCGTCGAGGTACTTTTTCCCGTCAGTGGACCACAGCCAAACGCCTTCACCATGGGTGAATGCAAGGGGTTGGCGTGAATAGGTATTCATCAAATGGGTTGTCACGGCTAGACTCACTTTTGAGACAAAATAATCGGGCGCTATGAAAAACAAACGCAGCCCTAAGCTGCGTTTACGCAAAGCAGAATTGTACGATAAATCAAGGCTTAAGGGCTAGCCCCGGCGGTGTGCGCTCTTACGGAATTCGTCTAGCCATGAACTATTGTAGCGGGCGCGTATGTATTCGGGTGCCAAAACCGACAAGGGTTCGTAATGCTCCAGCGGAAATAGCTTTCCGGCAGTGCGTACATTGTCGATTTTCATGGAATCCACATTGTCGCGGCTCATCAGGGGTTCGCCCGGCGCCAGCTCCATCATGAAGGCTTGGCATTTACCTACAAAATTGGGTACAGGTATGATCAACGGGTTTTTGCCCGCAGCATGTGCGGACAATTTCACCAATTCGGCCAATGTAAACACTTCTGGCCCCACCAAATCAAAGGTGGAATGAATGGTGTCGCGGTTTTTGTCGGTCAAGCATGCCAAAACAGCCTTGGCCACATCGCCTACAAACACGGGTTGAAATTTGGCATAGGCCCCAGCCAACGGCATCACAGGTGCCAATTTGCTGAGCTTGGCAAACATGTTCAAAAAGCTGTCATTGCGCCCAAATACGACGGATGGCCGCAAAATGGTCCAGTGGGCGGCGCTGTCTTTCACCGCGGCTTCCCCATCGGTTTTAGACCGCAGGTACATGGAGGGCGCTGGGTTTTCTACGCCGATGCCCAAGGCGCTGATGTGGACAATCCGTTTGACATGCTGGCGAGCCATGGCCGCACACAGTGCTTTTGGAAATTCCACATGGTTTAACTTAAACCGTTTGCCGTAGGGTTTGCCACCACTGCTGTGCAGCACGCCCAGTAAGTTAACCACCGCATCTTGCCCGTCCACCAATCGGTTAAGCGCGGCGCGGTCATGAATATCCGCCTGCACAATTTGGCAGGTGGGGTTGGTCAGCACGTGCTTGGCCGAGTCATACCGGCGGGTGGGCACGGTAATTTTTAAGCCTGCTTTGGCCAATTGATTGCACACGGCTTCGCCAATAAAGCCAGAGCCGCCAATCACTAATACATTTTTAATGGTGTTCATTCAGTGTTGCTATTTTAAGTTTCAATGTTGGGTTGGGTTATGGCCAGTATTTAGTTGCGGCCAGCCTTCAATTTCGACCAGTAATTAGGCCAAGCCTTTGTTTCAAAGGAATGGATTCATTTTTCAACAGCAGCGAATAGGCCACGGTGTTGGACATCACGTTTTTCACATAGCCACGGGTTTCATCAAATGGAATCAACTCGGCAAATATTGCACCTTCAATCACTCGGTCTGCCCCCAGTCGCTTTCTCCATAGGCTTGGGCGCCCAGGCCCGGCGTTGTAACCTGCGGAAGCCAGCACGTGGGAGTTTTCAAGCTGCTGGTGCATCATCTTTAAATAGTTGGTGCCCAACGTTAGGTTGGTATCGATCTGTGTAACCGAATCGGGCTGAAAGTTCTTCAAGCCAATTTTATTGGCCACATACTTGGCGGTGGCGGGCATCACCTGCATCAAGCCACTGGCCCCCACATGTGATTTTGCAATGGTTACAAACCGGGACTCCTGCCGAATAATGCCGTACACCCAGGCTTCGTCCACCCCAATGTCCTTCGCCTTGGAAACCAAAGTGTCTTTGAATGGGGTCAAGTAACGCAAACTGAGGTCATGTTCCAGCTTGGTGCGGTCCGCTGCTGCAATGGCACGGTCAAACAATTCATTTTTGCGGGCCCAGTTGGCCGCAGCAAGCAGTTGCCGGTCGTTCATTTGGGCCACTTGCAAATTGAATTCCCAAAACCCTTCTTTCCGCATGCCTGCGTTGTACAGCTCAAGCGCGCGCTTCAAGCCGGGGTGCTGGTTGGCCTCTTCAATTTCGGCAGGGGTTAAAAACTTGGGCTTCTCGGGTGCCGAAATGGAAGCGCCCAATTCCTCAGTGGCCAGCTTGCCGTAAAAATTAAATGGGCTGGACATTTTTGCCCAAATTGCACGGGCCTGATCAATTTGGCCTGCAGCGGCCTTGGAGCGTCCTTTCCAGTACTGCCAAGAATCTTCCTTGGCCATGCTGTCTGGCATTTCGTCGATGGCTTTGCCCACCTCCGCCCAATCTTCCAAAAGCAGTGCAGACCTTACTTTCCATTCTTTTTGGTCTGGGCTCATTACTGTGGGGGACGACCGCTTGAAATAGCTCAACGCGTTGCGGTCCCATTGCAGTGCTGCCCGGTAGCCCAAGTGGGCCCACAACCACTGTTTGGTTTCGGATTTTAAATGCTTAGCCAACGGGCCATTTAAGCGTTCTGCCGCAGCTTCATAGCTGGTCAAGCTTTGGCGTATCAGGGCAGCCGCAATCACCAAGTCGGGAAATGCGCCTACATTGGCACTGTTCAAAATGCTTTCGGGGCTATTGATTGCCGAGTCCAGCCGATTGGTTTCAAACGATGTGCCCCACGCGGTGTTGGACAATTCGTTCACATACCGTTGCGCCATGCTGGCTTGGTTGTTGCCAATTAAGTTAAATACCCGCAAATTCAAGTCGCTGTCGTTGATTTGTTTGGCTTCGTAAGCCCTGCGGATTAAACCGCGGCAAACCTTTGGCAGGCCCTTGGGGGTGCTGAGTACTTTTACAATGTCGTGGCGGGGTAGGTTACCCAAGGTGCTGGAGTACCACAGGTCGGCACATTCCACGCCTTGGTCTGCACGGTAATTCAGCTTGCTGCGTTGCTCGGGGTAAAGCGCCCAATCGCCATTCATGGCCATTTGCTGCAACCAATCCCGCCTAATCTCCTCGGCGGGCCAGCTGCTTTCGTTTCGGTTGAGATAACTCAAAACTTCCTGCGTGCGCCAGGTCGGGGTGTTGCCGCTTTCGTCTTTGCCGCCCGATTGAACGAGCCTAAACATCCACCCGTCCGCATAAGGTGTGAATACACTGTTGCGGGGCAGTTGGTCATTCAGCCGGGTATACTGACCAAAATCACCTTTTTCGGCGGCTTTTTTCAGTTGTACAATCAGGGCTGCTTCGGCGTTTTTGTTGGCTACTGCCCAAGTTGGGGCGAAGCCCATCATTGTGATTGCAGCGCATGCAAGTATTCGATGTTCCAGTTTTGACAGACTCATTTGATCCAAATGAAAAAAAATCTACGGCAACAAATCCAAGCTCGGAGAGCTCAATTGACCGAAGGGGATATTCGGCGCTCATCCTTGAAATTGGTGGGTTTAGTTGACACTTTACTCCATTCCCAAGGCCCCTGCACGGTTGCTATCTACCATCCCTTTAGAAACGAACCAAATCTGCTTAGTCTTCTTTCTAATCCGGATTTACGGGGCTTTCAATGGGCTTTGCCAGTGTGTAATGAGGGCAATACCGAGGGCGGTTTGGGGGGCAGTGCAGACGCATTTCTGGATTTTGCACTGTTTTCCAAGGACTCTGCATTGCAAACAGGCAAGTACGGCATACCAGTTCCGGTCTCACCCGTCATGGTCAAGCCCGATGTAATGCTGATTCCTTGTTTGGGTTTTCACCGTGAGGGCGCCCGTTTGGGTTACGGCGCGGGTTGGTACGACCGCACTTTAAGTCGAATGGTGGTTAAACCATTCACCGTTGGCATTTGCTTTGCCGAGGACGAAATTGCGGATTCATTCACCGAGGCGCACGACCACATTCTGGACGCAATCGTAACCCCTCAGGAAATCATAGTTGTTTAATTAAAGTTGCTTAATTACAGCTGCTTGATGATGGCGGTCGAAGGCCCGGCCGTGTTCATGGTGTAGAAATGCAAACCCTCTACACCTTCCGCCAACAATCTTTGGCACATGCCAGTCACTACTTCCAAGCCAAACTCGCGAATTGCTTCTTTGTCATCGCCAAAACTTTGCAAGCGGGTGCGTATCCAGCGTGGAATTTCCGCCCCGCACGCGTCAGAAAAACGCGCAAGCTGGCTGTAGTTGGTGATGGGCATAATGCCGGGAACAATGGGGATGCTCACTTGTTTGCTGACTTGGTCGCGAAAGTACAAATACGATTCCGTGTTGAAAAAGTATTGTGTAATTGCGGAATTGGCCCCGCATTTCACCTTGTGAACAAATGCCTCTACATCCGCTTGCGGTGATTTGGATTGGGGGTGTGATTCCGGGTACGCAGCCACTTCAATAAAAAAGTGGTCTCCCGTTTCTTGGCGAATAAACTCAACCAGCTCACTGGCGTATTTGAAGTCGCCCATTTCCATGGTGCCAGACGGCAAATCCCCACGTAGGGCCACAATACGGCGAATACCGTTTGCTTTGTAAGTGTGCAAAAGCTCTGCCAAGCGCACGCGTGAAGCGCCCACGCAGCTTAAGTGGGGCGCAGCCTCTGAGCCCGACTTTTGCAATTCCAGCACAGTATTCAATGTTCCGTCCTGCGTAGTTCCACCTGCACCAAAAGTGCAAGAGAAAAACTCAGGATTCAGCTGTTGAAGCGCAGCATGCACCCCACGCAGTTTTTCAGCGCCTTCCGGGGTTTTAGGGGGGAAAAACTCGAAGCTTAAATTCATGTTTAATTCAGTGTAAAAAAGGGTGCCAAATGCAGACCTACCCTTTTATTGTTTACGAACCAGTACAAAGTATTCCTGGTTGCCATCACCACCTTGAATCGTGCAGGGAAAAAAGCTCTCAACCTGCAAGCCCACTTCAAGGCATGTCGCACTTACTTCCGTTTGCAATTTATCAACCCACTTCTCAGGGGTTTTGACTAAACCATTTTTACCTAAGTATTCAGGGCCCAGTTCAAATTGGGGTTTCACCAAAAACAAGCCCAATTTACTTGAGTTTAAAAATGGGGCAAGGCTGGGCAAAACGCGTTTCAATGAAATAAAACTCAAATCAGCCACTGCCAAATCCAAAGGCATCCAATCGCGGTGCTCTTGGTTCAACTTTGACATCCAAAGCGTGCAATCCAAGTCTTTGAGGTTCACGCCTTCAAAGGCCAACACTTCAGGCTTTGCACGCAGGGTAGGGTGCAATTGCTCCTTGCCCACATCAAAACCTACAACGCTTTTCGCTCCACGTTGCAGCAAGCAATCCGTAAACCCGCCGGTGGATTGTCCAAAATCTGCGCAGCGAAAACCTTCAACTTTCAAGCCGATGTGTTCCAAAGCCCCGGCCAGTTTGATGCCCCCTCGGGACACAAAAACAGGGTCGGGGTTTTGTACTTCAAGGGTATTAAATGCTTCGATGGCCTGCGATGCTTTGCGCACTGCTTGTGCGGGCTGTGAACCAAACCGCACAAACACTTTGCCGGCCTCAATCAGCGCTTGGGCTTGTGCACGGGAAGCACACAAGCCACGCTCGACCAAAGCCAAATCAGCGCGCAAAACTTAAGGCCACTTGGCAATTAATAACGGTAGTGGTCTGGCTTGTAAGGGCCGTCTTTTTTCACACCGATGTAGCTGGCTTGATCGCCTGACAATTCAGTCAGTTGAGCGCCAATTTTCATCAAATGCAAGCGTGCAACTTTCTCATCCAAATGCTTGGGCAACACATAAACGCCGACAGGGTATTTGTCGTTGTTGGTCCACAACTCAATCTGAGCAATGGTTTGGTTTGCAAAGCTGGATGACATCACAAAAGAGGGGTGACCTGTACCGCAACCCAAATTCACCAAGCGGCCTTCAGCCAGCAGAATGATGCGTTTTCCATCTGGGAAAATGATGTGGTCAACTTGGGGTTTGATGTTTTCCCAAGTGTATTTTTTCACGCTGGCAATGTCGATCTCATTGTCGAAGTGACCAATGTTACAAACAATCGCCTGATCCTTCATTTTGATCATGTGGTCATGCGTGATGATGTCTTTGTTACCGGTAGCAGTCACGAAAATGTCTGCTTTGTCGGCAGCATAATCCATGGTTACAACGCGGTAGCCTTCCATCGCAGCTTGCAAAGCGCAAATCGGGTCAATTTCTGTCACCCAAACTTGAGCAGACAAGGCGCGCAGTGCTTGGGCTGAGCCCTTGCCCACATCACCGTAACCCGCCACAACAGCCACTTTACCGGCAATCATCACGTCAGTTGCACGCTTAATGCCGTCAACCAAGGACTCGCGGCAGCCATACAAGTTGTCAAACTTGCTCTTGGTGACAGAGTCGTTCACGTTGATGGCAGGGAAGGCCAACTCGCCTTTCTTGTGCATTTCGTACAAACGGTGAACGCCAGTTGTGGTTTCTTCCGTCACGCCTTTCACTGCAGCCAAGCGCTTGGAGTACCAAGTGGGGTCTTTCTTCAGTGTGGCCTTGATGGCAGCAAACAGGCATGTTTCTTCTTCGCTGCCTGGGTTGTTCAGGATGGAAATGTCTTTCTCAGCCTTGGTGCCCAGGTGCAGCAACAGTGTTGCATCGCCGCCGTCGTCCAGAATCATGTTGGTGTAGCCACCATCAGACCATTCAAAAATGCGGTGTGTGAAGTCCCAGTACTCAGTCAAGTTCTCGCCCTTGAAAGCAAAAACTGGAATGCCAGCCTCTGCAATTGCAGCAGCAGCATGGTCTTGAGTGGAGTAAATGTTGCAAGAAGCCCAGCGCACTTCAGCACCCAAAGCAGCCAGTGTTTCAATCAACACAGCGGTTTGAATGGTCATGTGCAAGGAGCCAGTAATGCGTGCGCCCTTCAAAGGCTGCTTGGCAGCAAATTCTTTACGAATTGCCATCAAGCCAGGCATTTCTGTTTCGGCAATCGCAATTTCTTTGCGGCCAAATGCGGCTTCGGTAATGTCTTTAACAAAAAAGTCAGGCTCGCCAGCGGCGTTGACTAAGTTGGAAGCGGATTTTAGTACGGCGTTCATCACGCCCTCCTTTTTAAAGTTCAAAAGAAAAGAGACGTGAGCGCGGTTGATTTAGTTTGAATTCGAGCCTGACCACAGGGTATTAACCTGAAATGCTGCAACGCTCCTCGAATCTTTCAATGGTAACAGAGTTTTTATTCACATTCCAGCTTTGAGGCGGCCTTACACCTCATTTGAGGTGTAAGGCGAATCCTGAAAACTGTATAGGAAATTACTTACAGTCCAGCCGCACTTTTCAGTGCTTCCACCTTGTCGGTGCGTTCCCATGTGAACTCGGGCTCTTCACGGCCAAAGTGGCCATAAGCAGCAGTTTTTTGGTAAATCGGGCGCAGCAGGTCCAACATTTTCACAATGCCTTTGGGGCGCAGGTCGAATGTGTTGGACACAATTTCAGTGATTGTTTCATCTGAAACTTTGCCTGTACCGTAGGTGTTGACCATGATGGACGTTGGGCGTGCCACGCCAATCGCATAGCTAATTTGCACCAAGCACTTTTCGGCCAAACCTGCAGCCACAATGTTTTTGGCCACATAACGGCCGGCATAGGCTGCTGAACGGTCAACCTTGGAGGGGTCCTTACCGGAGAATGCTCCGCCGCCGTGTGGGGCAGCACCGCCGTAGGTGTCCACAATAATTTTGCGGCCCGTCAAACCGCAGTCACCCTGTGGGCCGCCAATTACAAATCGACCTGTGGGGTTCACCAAAAACTTGATGTCACCTTTAATCAATTCCTTAGGCAAAACTGGCTTGATTACATCTTCAATCACCGCTTCACGCAAGGTTGAAAGCGCGATGTCAGGTGAGTGCTGGGTTGAAAGCACAACCGTGTCGATGCAGTAAGGCTTGCCATCCACATACTTGATGGTGACCTGTGACTTCGCGTCTGGGCGCAGCCAAGGCAAGCGGCCATCTTTACGCAGCATGCTTTGACGCTGCACCAGTTGGTGTGAAAGGCTAATTGCCAATGGCATCAATTCACGTGTTTCATTGACTGCATAACCAAACATCAAACCTTGGTCGCCTGCGCCTTGATCCAAATTGTCGTCATGGGCTTTGTCCACGCCTTGGGCAATGTCCGGGCTTTGCTTGTCATAGGCAACCAATACCGCGCAGCTTTTGTAATCAATACCAAAGTCGGCGTTGTCGTAACCAATTTTCTTGATGGTTTTACGGGCCACGTCAATGTAATCCACATTGGCTTTGGTCGTAATTTCACCGGCGAGTACCACCAAACCTGTGTTGCACAAGGTTTCGGCGGCTACGCGTGAGTGTGGGTCTTGTTCAAAAATTGCATCCAGAATCGCATCGGAAATCTGGTCAGACACTTTGTCTGGGTGGCCTTCTGATACAGATTCAGAAGTGAAGAAAAACTCTTTAGACATAAAAAAACTCCAGTAACTAGTTAAACGGCGAGGCCGTCTTCTGGTTATCAGGAGCTGCGGCGACGCTTTAGCGGATTTGTTTTAGTTCGCCCCGCAAGTTGTCAGAATTAACTCAGCGAACATCGCAAATATACAACAATTGGAATTAAAGTCAAACAAAGATAAACGGGCCTCACATTACAATCAGCCATGGTCAAAATTTTATTCCGCCTGTTCTCACACTTTCCATTGTGGCTGTTGCATGGCTTGGGTGCCGCTTTGGGTGCACTTGTGTATGTTTTAGCACCTTCGTACCGCCGCAAAATGCGCGCCTATTCCCGCATGGTTTTTAAACACAATGAACTGGAGCGCAGGCGTGCAATGCGCGACTCCGTGTTTCACACCGGCATGGCCCTGCTGGAGCTGCCTTTTTTGTGGGGTCGCCCCACGCACAAAGGCATACGCACTTGCATGGAAATCACAGGTTGGCAGCATGTGGATGCCGCCAAGCAAGAGGGTGTTGGCCTTGTTTTTTTAACACCGCATCAAGGCTGCTTTGAGGCGGCCGCGCAAATGTTTTCCACCAAAGCCCCCATCACGGTGTTGTACCGGCCAAATCGCAATGCCGAGGTTCAAAAAATCATTGAAGCCAGCCGCACGCGCGACAACATCGAAATTGCACCCACCAATGTCAGTGGCGTCAAAAAACTACTGCGCGCTTTGAAAAAAGGCGAAGCCGTCGGCATGCTGCCAGACCAAGTCCCATCGGGCGGGGAGGGGGTTTGGGCCTCGGCTTTTGGGCAACCCGCTTACACGATGACTTTACCTGCCCGGTTGGTCCATGCCACGCAGGCCAAAATTATTCTCGCACTGGGTGTGCGAATTCCGTTCAGGGGGTTTCGGTTGGAATTGTATCCGGGCCCGACTGAATTAAGCGCAGATCCAATCGAGGCAGCCACCCAAGTCAACACAGCGATTGAGACTCTAATTATGCAAAAACCCGGGCAGTATTACTGGGGGTATGAGCGGTTTAAACTGCCCAAAGGTTCGCAAGTCGAGGTGCAACAATGACCCAATTTTGGTTAAGCCTGTGGTTCAAAATGGCGGCTTTGCCACGCTTCGCTTTTCAAGCATTGGCGGTGGTTATTTCCGCCTTTTTGGCGGTGCTGGTGTTTGTGTTTGGCAAAGAGCGCCGCTCGGTCACCTTGACCAATCTCAAAATGTGTTTCCCCAATGTGTCCGGCTTACAGCGCGTGTTGTGGTGTCTCCATCACATGTACCTGTACCTGCGTACTTTTTTGGACCGGGGCTGGCTGTGGGCGGGCAATGCCCAAGTGGTTCAACAACGGGTGCATTTTGAAAATCTCGAATTTCTAAAGACGCAATTGGCCGATGGACAGCCCGCCATTTTACTGGCGCCCCATTTTTTGGGTTTGGACGCTGCATGGAGTCGGCTCACCATGGAAGTGGACATGGTTACCATGTACTCCAATCAAAAAAATTTGGTGTTGAATGATTTGATTTTGAAAGGCCGGGCCGCATACGGAAACCCCGTTCTTCTGTCCCGGCAAGAAGGCATACGCCCATTGGTGCAAGCCATGAAAAAGGGCCGCCCACTGTATTACCTGCCAGACATGGATTTTGGCGAGAAAGATTCCGTATTCGTTGATTTTTTTGGCCACAAAGCTGCCACGGTCACAGCTGTGAGTCGCTTGAGTCGCTTGCTCAAGGCCAAAGTCATTCCGGTTACTACGCGATATGAGTCAGGGCAATATTTCGTCACTGTCCATCCGGCCATAGACGGTTTCCCGACCGACGATGACGTAGAATCAACTCAAAGGGTCAACCACCACATTGAAGTGTGGGTGCAGAAAAACGTTCCCCAGTATTTGTGGTTGCACAAACGTTTTAAAACAAGGCCTGCGGGCGAAGCGAAGATTTACTAAAATGAAGTCCAAATCCATGCGCATTCCTTTCACCAAAATGCACGGTGCAGGCAACGATTTCGTCGTATTGGACAATCGTGGCAAAGATTTGCCCTTGGGTTCACACTTCATTTCTAGATTGTCAGACCGCCACTTTGGCGTGGGTGCCGACCAAGTCTTGATTGTTGAAAACCCAGACCAATCAACCCATGATTTCAAATACCGCATATTTAACGCCGACGGCCAAGAAGTGCAGCAGTGCGGCAATGGCGCACGGTGCTTTGCCCAATATGTTTTTGAAAAAGGCCTCACCCCCAAAAGCGTGCTGAAAGTTGAAACCAAGGCTGGTGTCATCACTCCTGAAATCAAGGGCCCCAACTTGGTACAAGTTGATATGGGCCCAGCCGCTTTTGCGCCAGCGTCCTTGCCGTTTCAGTCCGAGGGTTTACCTACTCGGCAAATTGGTGGCTTGACTCAATACCAGCTGCAAGTCGATTCGGGCCAAGCTGGTGAAAAAATTTGGGTTTCAGTGGCCTCAATGGGCAACCCGCATGTGGTTATTCAATGTGATCAGCCTGCTTCTGACGAATTGGTTGAGCGCTTGGGCCCTGTTTTGGAAAGCCACCCCCGCTTCCCTGAGCGGGTTAATGTAGGCTTCATGACGGTTATCGATCGCAACCGCGCCCAACTTCGGGTGTACGAGCGCGGCGTTGGTGAAACCCTGGCCTGCGGCACGGGCGCATGTGCAGCCGCAGTGTGCGGCATGCAGCTGGGCTTGTTGGCCAATCGGGTTGAAATGGTAAAGCGAGGCGGAGTTCTCATCATTGAATGGGCGGGTCAATCAGAAGATCATGTTTACATGACCGGGCCTGCGGAGACTGTTTTTGAAGGAGTGTATACATATGAGTCTGGGCGCAACTGAAGTCGCTGATTTTCTTAAAGACAACCCCGACTTCCTGAACCACAATCCGGGCATTCTTGCCTTTGTCAGCTTGCCCAGCAGCGCGGCGGGTAATGTCAGTTCTCTACAAGAGCGACAGGTGCAAACCCTTCGAGACAAAGTTCGCATCATGGAGCAACGGCTTGTTGAAATGACCCGTGCTGCAGTTGAAAATCACTCCATCATTCAAAGCCTACAAAGTCTTCAGCGCAGTTTGCTTGCAGTCAGGGACCCCAGCCAACTGCCTGCAGTGTTGGTACAGGGTGTGAAAGACCAATTTAAAGTACCCCAAGTTCAGCTTCGAATTTGGAACAAACTGCCCGAATTTCTACCCTCGGGTCTTGACCCTCAGCCTGCCCCCACCACGCTGGACAACCTCACTGCGCTTCGGGGTCTGTATTGCGGGTTTGCTGAAATGTCGCCCTACACCGAAATTTTTGATCAAGAGGAAGTCAAACCACGTTCGGTTGTGATCATTCCGCTGCGAATCGGCGCTGGCACCGCACTTTTTGGCTGCCTCGCCCTCGGCTCCCCCGACAAAGATCGCTTCTCACCTACCTTGGAAACTGATTTTCTAGACACACTGGCCGAAGCGTCATGCGCTGCCCTAAGCCGGCTCACACGGGTTGAGGTGTAGGTTTTGGATCAAGCTGATCCATGGATCAATCCATACCTGCAGTACCTAAGCAGTGAGCGGCGGCTTAGCCCCAACACGGTTTTGGCAGTTTCTAGGGATTTAAAACTTTTACCGGCCAATGCCGCTGACATCACAGCAGATTCACTCAAGCAGGTTTTGATTCAGCGTCATGCCAAACAAGCGTCCCCGGCCAGCCTTGCCCGTTTGGCCTCCAGTTGGCGGGGCTATTTTGCTTACCTGTGCCAAGAAGGGCACCTTCAAGTCAACCCCACCTTACGGCTTAAAGTCCCCAAAATTCCCAAAGCATTGCCCAAAGCGCTGAAGCCTGAGCAAGTGACAGGCCTGCTTCTGGGGCCACCCCCGGTCGATTTCAGGTGGGCACGGGCCCATGCATTGATTGAATTGTTGTACGCCACCGGGCTTCGTATCAGTGAAATACTCAACCTAAAATTATTGAGTAACCCCGACTCGGCCAGCGAAGGCTCATGGATCAGCCTTCAGCGAAAGGAAATTCAAGTATTGGGCAAAGGCTCAAAAACCAGAATGATCCCACTGATGGCGTCCACCGCTGAAAGCCTAATCCATTGGATTGATATCCGAAACAAAAGGCTACTCGCAAGCGGTGTCCAATCTGGGGTTGCGTATCTTTTTATCTCCCCCAAGGGCACTGCATGCTCCGTGCGTCAGGCTCAAAAAGATGTGGCGGAATATTCGGTATTGAAAGGGCTTGACCGCCATTTGCACCCGCACATGCTCAGGCACTCGTTTGGCAGTCATGTTCTACAAGAAAGTCAGGACTTGCGCGCTGTGCAGGATTTGCTGGGGCATTCTTCCATCAAGTCCACCCAGGTTTACACCTCTTTGGACTTCAAACACCTAAGCGCTGTATACGACCAAGCGTTCCCAAGGGCCAAAAAGTAAAGGCTTTACCTCGCCATAGTCAACATTGCAGATGGGTTGTGATCGTCTTTCGGGTTGGCTGACAGCAAACGCACTGCCGTGGCCCCCATGGTTTCGCCAGGCAGGCGGTCCAAAGATTTACCCACCACAACCGCTAATTCCCTGTAGGTGTCATGGCTTGGGTCGGCTGAACCAAACTTCTCACGGGCAGCCAACATCGATTCGATCACATGCCCCGCTGTATTCGCAGGCAAAAATTCCTTCGCATAAATCACCGCAACAGTGTCCGCAAACAGTTCTTGCTTCAGCACGCGGGTTGACATCGCTACCGCGCTGTTTCCAATCGAACCCAATGCACTCAGAGTTTCCTCAGAAAGTTGTACGGAATGTTGTCCAGTCTTCGCCTCTCTCAAGCAGTGCCCCACCTCATGCGCCACGGAGGTGGCAATGATCGAATCCCAATCGGCTTTGTTGTCTGCATTCAGGAATCTTCCCCACTCAGACCATGCATTTCCATTGGTATTGATCACCATTTTGCAGCGGCCATTCGCATAAGAAATCACACCCAGCGGTGTGGGTTCTGGTCGAGTTGCAACCACCAAAGTAGGCTTTTCTTGATACTCATGCGCCAATTGATTGATCACCTGAATGGCAATTCTTTCCACGTGGGCGGGCGGGAGGTCTGCGAATGTGGGTCCTGACGCAGTCAAGAAAAAAGAGAAAATTGCTGAAAGCATCTTTTTTCCTCCGAAAGTGGTTGGTGATTGACAACATCAGTGTCATGCACTCACCGCAAATCCCTTCGGGGGATAAAAGACCTTTAAATACTGTTATTTAATGTTCGTAAGGCTTTGTCTGGCCGCCCATGTCAGAATCTCCCCGACAAGCTCAGGCCCATTCAAAAGCTTTTGTTTCCAATGCTTTGCATGCAATTGAAGCTCAGGTGCCACCTGCTGAACCGCCTTCCAAGCATCAGCCAAGTTGTTGTGGTGCATCGGCAAGTCAGCCATTACATTGTCATTCATCTCGCCCAACTCATTCCAAAGCCACCAAAGCGAAAGCAAAGCGCCCGCGGCTTCATCACTTAAGCCCGCCCTGTACAGGCTAAAAAAAGCCAAAAGTTTTTCTTTTTCAGCGCCATCTTCAGTGGCATAAATATTCCACACAAAGGGTTTGCCCGCCAACTGCGCCCTCACAAAAGAGTCCTCACCCCGCACAAACAAAAAGTCGAAATTTTGCAATAAATCATCGAAATCAGGCAGGCTGCAAAAATCCGCCCTCTGTGATTTGGCGCTCAGGGGTGTGGCCTCATCACCCGCTGTGGTCAAAGATTGCCCTTCGGTCAGGCACGCATCCAGCTCCTGCAATGGCACCGCCGGGTAACTGAAAACAAAAAGCTTCTCGAATTCCCCGTTCGATCGCGCTTCTGTTTTAGAAGCGTTCTGCAAATCCCTCAGGTCAGAATGAATGACCCCGCCGGTTCCTTCTCCAAACCCAGGGTAAAAATAAGAACTTACATGGCCAGTTCGGGGGCAAGTGGATTGAGTCAAATGAAATGACTTGGTCCACTCTTGTGCGGACAAATAATCAATCACCAACCAAGGCAACTCCGGGTAAATGTTTTTGATCTTGTCATTGAGTGTGGCTGTGCTGGTTTGCTCGCTAGACGTACCAAAAGGCTCCAAAATAAAATTCGGCCGTACTACCAGTCTTGGTCCGCCCACGCTGTTTTGCTCGTCTGATATAGAGCGCTCAAAAATAGAGCGCTCAAAATGCCCCATATCAACCAAGGTCAATCCTTGAAGGTTTTCAATATTCGCAAGCCGCTGAATCACCGATGGCTTGTCGCAAACCACCTCTACCCTGTGGCCCAGCTTGTGCAGTTGCAGGGCTAGCCGAGTGCAAAATCCAGCATCACCCAAATTGTCGATTACCCTGCAAAGGATTAAAAAATGCATAGGCTTAATGTGCTTAATGTGTGTTTAGTCAATTCGATTAGGGGGCGCTAAGTGGGTGGTCAGTGGGCCGGGTAGGGGGCATAGACTCCGCTTTTCCCTAGCTGCACCAACAAAAAAGGGACCCCTCGAGGTCCCTTTCAGAATAAGCTAAAAATGCTTATTTCACACGGTTGCGGTATTCATGCGTACGTGTGTCAATCTCAATCTTGTCACCAATTTCAACGAAAGCGGGCACTTGGATCTCATAGCCAGTGGGCTTGAGGCGGGCTGTTTTCATGATCTTGCCGGATGTATCGCCGCGTACAGCAGGTTCCGTGTATTCAATTTCACGGACCAATGAAGTTGGCAATTCAACTGACAGCGCCTTGCCGTCATAAAACACCACTTCGCAGGGCATGCCATCGTCCAGGTAATACAGTGCTTCGGTCATGTTGTCCGCCTCAACCTCAAACTGGTTGTATTCGGCATCCATAAACACATACATTGGGTCGGCAAAGTAAGAATAAGTAACTTCTTTGCGGTCCAGTACCAACACTTCAAACTTTTCATCTGCTTTGTAAACAGATTCAGCACCTGCACCACTCAGCAAGTTCTTCATCTTCATCTTCACAACTGCAGCGTTACGGCCAGATTTGTTGTATTCAGTCTTCTGGATCACCATGGGATCCTTGCCTACCATCACAACGTTACCAGCGCGCAATTCTTGGGCGGTTTTCATATTCGATTCAAGCCTTTAAAAATAAGCCCCGTATTGTACTTCAACCCGCATTCCACACAAGAGGAATTTGGAGAATGTAATCAGGGACATGAGTTCACGTACAACACTGACTTACAACAAAGAAGGATCAATCTCTATATAAGACCCCTCGGGCAAGTCAGCCGGTAAGGTGTAAGGCCCAACGCTTTGGCGGTGAAGTCCCGTCACGTGGTTGCCCGCCGCAGCAATCATTCGGCGTACTTGGTGATACTTCCCCGTATTAATACCCATCACAAGTTTGCCATCCTCCCGCAGCCAGGCTTGAGATGCTGCAACCAACTCAGGCTCATCATGCAGCGCAACGCCCGCAAGCAGGTCTGCAATCTGCCTTTCAGTGACAGGTTCAGCAGTTTCAATAATGTAAATCTTCTCAATTTCAAACTTCTTGCCTTTCTTCCCACTAATTAGGCGGTGGATGAACTGCCCATCATCCGAGAAAACCAAGGCCCCGCTGGTGTCATTGTCCAAACGTCCGGCCGCCTGAACATTTCTGTTCATCATCCTTGTAGGAAGCAAGGTAAATACCGATTGATGCATCGATGGCTTGTGAGAAATCTCAAATCCAACAGGTTTATTCATCATCAAATACAAAAATGGAGCGGTTTTGATGACTTCACCATCAATTTCCAATATATCTCCCATCTTGATTTCATCGGTTTCAGGGTCCAATCTTGTTCCGTTGCGAATAATTTCAGAATTTTCAAAAATAAATTCGCATTGCGCTCTGGATCCAAGTCCCTGAGATTGAAGGAGTTTGATCGATGGTTTGATTTTCATAGCTGGTTTTCTGATCCTTTTTCGAATAAAGGGTGTTGACGACTTCCGCAAGTATGTGCATAATCTCGTTTCTCTGCTGCACGACGCAGCACAAAACGAAGAAAAAAGCGAAGAAAACAAAAAATTCTTTGCTCCGAGTTTTGAAGTGTTCTTTAACAATTTAAACAGCCGATAAGTGTGGGCGCTGATGCTGACGTAAGTCAAGTATGGAAGTCTTCATAAATGAAGACTGATACTTGTCACGAGTATCAGAGCTCACACGAAATGAATAGGTTTTAGAAATAGAACCGATCAATTTCGTTGAGTAATTTTTAATTTTGCTAAGATTAAACTGAAGAGTTTGATCCTGGCTCAGATTGA
>JARWZZ010000019.1 GCA_029866125.1 Limnobacter sp. | reverse complement strand
CGATGCCGATGCCGATGCCGATGCCGATGCCGATGCCGATGCCGATGCCGATGCCGATGCCGATGCCGATGCCGATGCCGCCAGCATTATCACCGCCCCAAGCTGCCGCGCAAGCGCAATCAGGCAGAACCGGATAAGCGCTTCAGGGGACGCGCCGGGCGACAAAACACATCTGCACCGATGAATCTAAGCACGCTGTGGAGCCCGGAAACAAGCGGCACCAAGCGTTCCGGTCTGTCGATTGTGATTGTGAGCAGCAAGAGCGAACGAGGTCTTTGGGCTGAGCTTGAAAAAGGCAGCGAGAAGCGACAAAACACATCTACACCGATGAATCTAAGCACGCTGTGGAGCCCGGAAATAAGCGGCACCAAGCGTTCCGGTCTGTCGATTGCGCTTGAATCGGCAGCCGCGAGCGGCAGAAACACGGCGGCAGGAGCGAACGAGGTCGGTCGATTGCGATTGTGAGGCAGCAAGAGCGAACGAGGTCGGTCGATCGCAATTGAGAAATTCAGCGGATGACTGCATGTATAAATGACAGCGCAGGCAAACCGATCAGTCGCCTGCGCCCAAGAAAGGTAAAAAACGTCAGGCTGACACAGCCGCCTTCACCGCCTTGTAGTCGCCCACATTCAGAGTTGCCATTTGAGCTGCGTACTGCGTCGCAAAACCTGGATACATCGTTGCATTGAAGCCATCTTCAGTCAAATACCAGCTTTTGCAACCACTGTTCCAATTGGTCTTGGCCAAGCGTTTCTGAATGCTACTGTTGTAATCCGCCTGCGCCTCTGGCTTCACATCCAGCATCTTCAGGTCTTCGCCCAAAATTTTCTGAACCGCTTTGACGGTGTAGCCAATCTGCTGCTCCATGTACACCAAAGCAGAATTGTGGCCTGGCCCGCTGTTTGGTCCAAACAGCATAAACAGGTTGGGGTAGCCAGAAATATTCACGCTTTTGTAAGCCTGTGCACCCTTGCTCCACTCCTGCGCCAACACTCGGCCACCCACTCCGCGGATGGGGTATGGCGTGCCGCTTTTTGGAATATCAAAGCCGGTGGCAAACACAATCGCATCCACTTGATGGATCAACCCGTCTGAAGACCTGACCCCAGTTTCACAAATACCTGCGATAGGCCAAGTAATCAATTCCGCATTGGTTGCTTGCAAGGCTGGGTAATACTCGTTGCTGACCAACACGCGCTTGCAGCCAATTTTGAAGTCTGGCTTTAGCTGCCTGCGCATCCAAGTGTCTTTCACTTGAAGCTTCAGCATTTGGTACGACAAACGCTGCGCCAATTTGCGCATGGGGCTGTCCCAAATCAGGGCCAAGGCCATCGCTTCATGCGCCCAAAATAGGCCCTCACGGGTCAACATTTGGGTGCCGGGCACGGCGGCAAACAACTTTTTGGTCCATTCCGGGCGTTTGAAATCCAAACGGGGCATGACCCAAGCCGGTGTGCGCTGAAACACCTTTAACTTGTCCACCTTCTTGACCAGTTCCGGAATAATTTGGATGGCGCTGGCACCCGTGCCAATCACCGCCACCCGCTTGCCTTTCAAGTCGTAATTGTGGTCCCACTGGGCACTGTGAATTTTCTTGCCCTTGAAAGTCTCAATACCCGGTATTTTGGGGAATGAGGCATTGGCCAACGCTCCAGAGGCCATTACCAAAGTACGGCCCTTCCAAATCACGCCTTCGGATGTGGTGACATACCACACGCCTTCTTCGTCATTCAGGCGCACATCCGCCACGTTTTGATTGAATTTAAGGAAGCGATTCAATCCAAACTCTTCCACCAAATGATGGATGTAAGCCATGATTTCCTTGGCGCCTGAGTAGCTGCTGCCCCAGTTGGGGTTGGGCGCAAATGAAAAACTGTACAGGTTGGAAGGGATGTCACACGCAGCGCCGGGGTACTGGTTGTCACGCCAAGTTCCACCCACGTCTGCTGCGCGCTCCAGCACCAAAAAGTTGCTTAGGCCTGCTTCTTTGAGTTTGATTGCAGACCCCAGCCCGCCAAAACCTGCACCCACAATCAGCGTGTCATAAGTTTTATCGGGTGTGCTGGCCCCAGTGCGGGTGGGCTTCTCAGCCGCAGCCTTTAATGAACTGCGTTTGACTGAAGTGCTGCCTTTGACCGCATCCACCGTGGTGTTGGCAGCGCCGCCTGATTTCAGCGCGCGTGTTGTTTCTGTACTCATTCGGTACTCTCCGGAAATGTATTTAAGCGAATGGGCGCCATGTCAGCTTGTTCACCCATGACGGCACATCAGGCATCAGCCATGTGGGGATGTAGTCCGACATTTTCACCATGGCATCGACTGGGCCGTGGTACAGCTTGTTTTTACGATCAATCACCCAACCGCCATGCATCACCATCAACTGGTACCAAGGGTTGGCGCGGCCTTCAGGCGTTGCACCGCCGTATTTCTTAAACTTGGCCATGGCTTCGTACAAACGCTCTTCCTTCAAACCCATTTTGACGATGTTGTCGCGCATGCGGTTTAAAAGTGGGAAGTAAGCAAAAATGCCCAGCATCAACTTGGGGTTCATTGCAGTGGCAAGCGTTTCCAAAGCAATCCGATATTTCGGTCCGTGGCCCAACATTTCTAGCACGTGGAAGTCCACGCCCAAATGGCGTGCTTCGTCCGCATTGATTTTTGCAAACACTTCGTGGCACATCGGGTCTTTGACTTCCTCAAGCAGGAACTTGCACAAAGCACCATCCAATGTCACTTCCAGCATCGGAATTACACTGCCCAGTACATTCAAAGGCATGTCGTCACTGAACTTGTCCAACCATTCAATGGTGATGCGCAGGTTGATGTTGGGCTCGGGCAGTTCGTCGTCCTTGATCATGCCCCAGCGGCGCATCAAGGCCAGCTCAGCATTGGCATGGCGCTGCTCTTCTGCATGAAACCATTCATAGATTTGCTTGAGGGTGTCGTTGGGTGCTTTCTTGGCCATGGCCGCAAAACCGCGTGCGCCAATGTGCTCAATCCAAGTGAGGTCAGCCATGAATGCTTTCAGCTTGTGCCATTGTTCTTCTGGAATATTTTCTGCGCCGGGTGCATCCCAATCAAAATCGGCCAATGACCACTGATTGTCTTTGATGCGCTGGAGGGTTTTTTCCAAATCCAATTGAGGCATTTTTTTACTCCTTACTACAGGTAAAAGAACAAGCTCAACACATGAGCCTGACATACGGTTCAAACAAGTCCACTATCAAATCAGGCAGCACTTCAAGCTTGCCCATAAACCTTATTTACAAAGCTTGCTTGGCCAAACGGTTCAGCAGCCCGGCACCGCTGGTGTACATCGAGGGCACCAAGCGCTTGAGGCGCCAAATGGTGCGCGCATCCAACTGTGGCAACACATACATCTCGCCACGGTCGGCTGCATCCAGCGTTTTCTTGACTACGCTTTCTGGCGTTACGCCGGTGATGTCCATAATCTTCTGTGCCAATTTGCTGGACTGGGCAGAGATGCGCCCGTCTTTGGCGATGTTGGTCTTCACAAAGGTGGGGCACAAAGCCGTGACTTGAATGCCTGTGCCTGCCATTTCGGCCGCCAAGGTTTCTGACACAGCCAGCGCAGCGGCTTTGGTTGCGTTGTAAGGCCCCATCAAAGGTGCCGCAGCAAAGCTGGCCGTGGATGCAACATTGATCACACCCAGCTTGTGGCTTTCCACCTTGCCCAGTTTGTGCTCGACTGGTTTTTTACCCATGGCCGCACGTGCACGCAAACGGGGTGCAAACACATGGCAACCGTGGATAACACCCCACAGGTTGACGCCCATGGTCCACTTCCAATCTTCAATCGAGGTTTCGCCAATTGGCTTGCCGCCGATGCCCACGCCTGCGTTATTCACCACCAAATTAATGGCCGTGCAATCGGCTGTACCGCCAAAACAATCCTCAGCAAAGTCGGCCATGGCTTGCACTTGCTCCAGCTCGCTTACATCACATTGAAAAGCCCATGCCCGCGCTTTGAACACCAAGTCTGGATTTTTCAACTTGCCCGCCACCTCGGCCATGATCAGGTCCACTGTTTCCTGAGCGCGTTCAAGGCTGATGTCAGAACACACCACTTGACCGCCCCGGCGGGCCACTTCCATCGCAAATGCGCGGCCAATACCACTGCCGGCACCGGTCACCACCGCATTTGCACCCCTAGAGAGTTTGTTTCGATTAAACATTTCGTATTGACCATGACATTGAATGATGTCATATTAAAACGAACGTTTGTTCGGATTCAATTCGGATATTTAACCCCCAAAAAATACCACCCCAAACGAGGCGGCACATGCCCAGAAAACCCACCCAAACACGAGCCAAGCACACCTATGCAGCCATCATTGAAGCAGGCTTTATTGTTGTGGCGAAGGAAGGCATCAAAGGGGCTACAACAAGGAATATTGCGGATGCTGCGGGTATTGGGGTTGCCAGTATTTACGAATACTTCAACAACAAGGACGAGATTTTTGCGGCCATGAGCGAGCAACTTACTCAGGAGATTGCAGCCATGATTAAGGGGTTAACTCCAAGGCTTGTTCGGGTTTCGCTTACAGAAGCGGTGTATGAAATGATTGTCGAACTGGCAAAGCTGCTACGCCAAAATGACGAAAGGTACCTGCGCTGCTTGCAAGAATCGATGATGCTGGAGCGCATGGACAAACTTGGAAAGGTGTACAGGGCACTGACCGACCTGTTTACAGCCCACACCTTTGCCCACCCCGAGCACTTGAATGTACCCAACCTGCCCGTGGTGGCTTATGTACTGATTAACAGCGGGGTTTTTACCACCCTGCGTTACCTCAGCCAACCCAACCCACAATTCACCCTTGAAGAGTTTGCGCGGGGAATCGCAAAAATGGGTGGGCATTATGTGGAAGTAGAGCTTTCGACAAAACATTAGATTTTTTTGCGAACTTTGTGATTACAAAATCCACTTAACTAGTACTTGCAGAACTATTTTAAGGGAGAGCGCAAATGGGTGCATGTAATCCGGTTGAAGCAATTGGTGCTTGTGGTGGTGCTGCTAAAGGTGGTGGCGGAGCTTGCGGCCCAGCTGCCGGCGGGGGTGGCCATGGGGGTGGCGGTGGTGGTGGAGCCTGCGGCGTGGGTGGCGCTGGGGGTGGTGGCCACGGCGGCGGTGGTGGAGGCGGTGGAATACCTGCCGGCGGCGGCGCCCCTGTCTACAACCCGATGGGTGTAAACACTCCGTTGGGCATGGGTGGCCCAGACTGGGGTGATACGATCCAAGCGTATATTAACCCGGATGACCCAACACCCCCTACCTTCATCCGAGATGGAAATGGACAGGCCAATGGCACAGGGCCATTTCTTGACTACTACCTCAATGGAAGTGATCAGGAACGGTATCCACTCATTTATGACTTAACCGACCCGGCAGTAGTTGACATGCTAGGCGGACCGGAACGCTGGTCGGAACGTGAGTTAACTGCGCTTGGACATTCGGCACGCCACAAACCCGAAGAAAAGCAGAGGCTGTTTTTCGAAGCGGTGGCGGATATGGTTGCCTCCCCCGAACCACTTTCTCTAAATGACTTCTACAATTTGCTGATGGACCGGGGTTACGCGAACATGAGCCCTGAATACCGAACCACCGAAGTGACTGCTTGGTGGGTGTGGTCGCAGCAGGGCGACGCTTATGCTTTGCCAAAGGGCTAGGTGCTATAAGTTTGGGGGGCGTTAGCGTTCAAACCGGGTAAGCACCATGCTTAGCTTACCTCCCTGAATCACGTTCAGCTCGACGGGTTCTTCACGTTCCAGCTTGACCAAACCCACACCGGGGGCATACCACTCCCGGTGGACTACATCCACCTCTTTATAGCCTGTTCTGGGGTCGGCATAAATAGTCATACGCCCAAAGGCTTCCACCTTGATGCAATTCTCGAATTTACCGACGGGCGTTTCCACGGTGTCGTTCAAACCCGCAATTTCATACAGCAAATCAAACGGCTTGATGCTGGCATTCATTTCAGTAAAAGGTGGCTGCCACTGAACGGTGTACGGGTTACCCACTGCACTCCAGGTGTATCCCAATCGTAGGTTTTTACCTTTGGGTAAAATCAATAAGGGTTTGGCATCTGGCTTGGGCTTAAGCTCAACCACCAGACGCTTGGCCACGCGGTAGTAGCCATCTGCCTTCTCATCTATGTAGTAATCGTTACCCTGCCCACTTTGGCGTACCGGGTAAAACTCCTTTCTGCTTTCCGGCAAATACACCGGTTTTTCGCCCACTGCGCTTAGGCTAAGTTGCGTTTGACGCTTACTACCCGGCAATTCATAGCTGAGGGTGTAAGTCCACCGCGTACCTTTTTCGGTGGGAAAATAGTCACTGGAGTTAAACGCTTGACCGCAGGAGCCCAGTGCTATCGTGCTCAATGCCAAGGCCATGGATTGACGAATGAAGGTCATGCTTATTTTTCCGGCAACTGGGGTTCTGGCAAATCGGTGAATTCCAAATCAATCTTTTTGTCGGCAATCCGGTTGGGGTCGCGGGTGGCCTGAGGGTCGAACAACTCCCCGCCTACTTCACCAATCTGCAAATTCCCTGTTTTAAGCTTGCGCTGGGCCTCCGCAATTTTGGTGTGCAAACGCTGATCGTAGCCAATGACATAAGCCCTTGGCGTGTCGGCGGGCACGTTGCCATCCAAATCGCTGGCCCACACAAAAATGCGCCCTTTGCTGCCCAAGTCCGAATCGGGCTCCTCAATCACCGCTGAATGCAACAAGAACCGTTTGGGGAATGGCTTGTTGCTGGGCCAACCTTGGGACTCGCTCCAGCCTTGATAACTAACCCAATAAAAACCCACGGAAACCAGCACCAAACCCAGTTTGCACCACATGGGTAAGCGGCCGTAGGCCAAGGCCAGCAGCAACAGTGCTGTTAAAAACGCATAGGCAAAGCTCAGCGCGACCAGTACTTCATTCATTGTTTTGCAGCCTTCACAATTGATTTTTGGAGTTTATTTATTTCGCCAACCTTTCCATTGCCATCGATCGTAAAACGCATGGCGGTCGCCTCGTCGCCCTCGGTGTTCAGTGTCACCGTGGCGTAGTGCAGCACTTTCAGTTTGGGGTTGACCTCAGCCAAGTACACATTCACAGCCACCGGTGTTTGATCTTCGGTTTTGTAGTAATGCAGGTTGATTACATATTCGCCGGGTGTGCGTCCACGCAAGGTCAGCACCTCTTGATTCAATGGATTTTTGATTTCCACGCCATCCAAAGTTTGAGTGTCGTTGGCCAAACCCCGATCATCCCGGTCAATGTGCATCAGTCCGTCTTGCGGTCGCATAAACCAAACCTGTTGCCCACCCGGCCCCTGCGCCCACACATCAATGTCATTGGGGTTGTTGTCAGGCCAACTGACCGTCATTAGAAACTCCGCCTTGGGGTCAATAATTCCACTTTTTGCAGGAGGGTTGAGCAAAAACAAGGCAATCAAAAATAGGAAGGTAAAGGTAAGCAGCGCATTGAAAAGCAGGTCGGTAAAGGGATCTACCTCGTCCATACTGCTGTGTTTGAAGAGGGCCACGCCGCTTAAACCCTTGCCTGGATTGCCAACGCGGTTTCCACCCTAGGGTCGTGCGCGGAATTGTATCGGTGTGCGAAGGTGACTGTGTCGGCCACCAAACGGTCGGCCTGCCTGTCCAAATACAAAAACTGCATACCCAAAAACACACTGCCAATCAGCCCCACCAAGGTGGTGTACATGGCAACGCCCATGCCGGTGGTCATTTGCTGCATGAGGTTTTTGATGTCTTTGATGTCCAAATCCGCCAAGCCATCGATAGAACTCAACATCATCACAAACCCAACCACGGTGCCCAACAAACCCAGCTTAATCAGCAGTCCATTGATAAACCAACCGACCTGATGCGGCCCACGGGCCTTCTCTGACATCACCTCAGCCAATAACTGGCTTTCAGAAGGGTGGGCTTTGGGGTCTTGATGGCACACATAGTCATAACAAATGGAAACGCCCAAGGGGTAAACCGCTTTGTCATGCAAGGCGCGCCAGCCCGCAGTGGCCACCAATTCTTGCAATTGACACAATAGGCCAAATTGGGTGGCAAGGAAATGGCTGCGCCAGCCCGCCATGAGGGTGCCTGCGATGCAGCCAACAAAGATAAACAAACAAATACGGGAGCTGTCTAGCAGGTAAGTTTTTTGAATCAGCCCCAAATCCCAGGACACACAAGTGCCAAATACAAGCAGGGAGGCCAAAATGGCCCAATTCAAAAACACCGCATGGGTGTTGGATCGCTTCACGGCGTGCTCTCTTATTGATTGTGGTGTTTAGAGTGTTGCAACTTGGCACAATACAAAAAGCCCAAAGTTGCAGGTCATACCTATCCACAAACAAAGCAAAGCCTGTTCCAGCAAACCCAAAAAGCCGGGCTTTTTAAAACGCCATTTTCTCGACTTGGCGGTACACCCTTTGAACATTTAATTGGTGTACCTCAAGCGACTTCGCATCCAACTGCGGTTGTGCGCTTTTTAAGTCACCAGTCGATTGATTGATTATTTCCACTTCAGAGGTGCCTTGACTGGATTTGGTCAACACGTCCAGCTGCAGGTCGGCAAAGTAACGCAAATTGCGTCTCACCCAGATGGGTTCAATCTGCCCAAACGAGCCCAGTAATTTGTCCCCATCATGCAAGCGGGTGTGCAACTTACCTAAAAAATCAATACGTTCAACCACATTGCCTTCATGCAAATCAGGAACAACCTGGGGCTGTACCAAATTGGCCACCCACTCGATGCCCATGTCCTTGTTGCGCACAATCAAGGTTTGTTCGCTGTCTAAGTTGGACTCCAATTCGTAAAGCCAAGGCTTAAAACCAATGCCCAGCACGCCCAAATTGCCCCGTTTCGCGGTCAACGCAAAGGCTGGAATAACTGGCTGCGTGCCCGCAATTGCTTGGGCACCCATGCGTTCAGCAAGCAGTTTGATGCAATCAGGGCAGCGCTGCGCCATCAACTTTGCAGTTTGCTGGCCTGCAGCAAGTCGGCTTTCAAAAGTTTGACCGGCGGGTAAATTCTTGGCCCAAAGTTCTTTAAACCCGACATTGCCCAGCACATGCTCTGCCTTGGGCTGTGTGTTAAGAATGAAAAAAGGCTTGCCCGCAAATTTTTGCGAAATGGCCGTTGCTGCAGCAACACCCACGCTGGCAGTGGCACCCGTGTCCAACACCAGCAAGGCTTTAGGGCTGTCTAACACCCAGATGGACAAAGCAAATGCTTGGGCACTTGCAGGCAAATGTTCAGCCGCGCAGGTCCATTCAAAAACCGTAGGGCTGTAGGACTTCCAGCAACGCTCCACACTTTCTGCGCCAGAGGTGCTAAAAATAACGGCCCCGGTGGACTTTGATTCATCCGCGGCGAAGGCTGCCTGAAAAAACCCAGCATGGAAAAAAGCAACAGAAAGTACAAGGGCTGAACTTGCCCGGAGAAATAGAGAAAACAAAGCGGAATACCCAGTCAATATAATAAGATCGCAGCGTGTAGGATAACCGAATATGGGCTCGGGGGGAGGGCTATACCCGGGGCTGACCTATTCCAACAACCGCCAACTTGATACAAAGTATGTCCACATCCGACACACAGAAGCCACCACCTGCATTGAGGATGCCTCTACGCCAACTCTTGGTTAAAAGGCTCATGACTTGGCTAGGCCTGTGGCTAATCCTGAGCCTCACATTGGTGTTTTACATGGGCCAAAGGGATGTACGCCGAGAATATGAGTCCGCACTAGGGATGGTGGGGGACTTGCACCAAAGCTTGATGCGGGTTGAACCTCTCAAACAACGCGATTTGGCAGCCATTCAGGCTCGCTTGGCACAGGGCAAAGCCAACTTAGAAAAAATTGAAACCCGGCGTGAGTTGATGGTGGTGGGTTTGATGCTTTTGCTAATGGCTGCGGGCAGCGGCGCCGTGGTGTGGTACAGCCTACGCCCTGTATTGGACCAACCCCTGTCAGACTTGGTTGCATGGCTGAAAGCCTATGAAACAGGCATTAGAAACTCCAATGGACTGAAAAAAACTCTGCCTCACATACAGATCAAAGAGTTGGCCGACATCACCGACAGCGTGAATCAGCTGATAGGTACACTGGAGGCGGAGCAAAGGCGCAGTAGTGAACTGCTACGCCATGTGCTCAATGTGCAAGAAAAGGAACGTCAGGTGATCGCCCAGGATTTACACGACCATTTTGGACAATTACTTACATCCATTTCAGTTAACTCCGCTTTTTTGATGAAACGCACCGAAGGCCCCACCCAAGAATGCGCTGCGGCTGTGAATGAACAAAGCCAGCAAATGATGCATTGGTTGCGGGGCTCACTGCGTGAGCTTAAACCTCATCTACTGCTGGAGGTGTCCTTGCGTGATGCAGCACTCGACCTAATGGAAAACTGGGCGCGGCGCAGCGGCTGGTTTGTGGACTTTGCATGGGCAGAGTCGGTTCAACACCTACCTGAAGCCCATTCTGTCTGTATCTTTAGAATTTTGCAGGAGGCGTTGACCAATGCAGCACGGCACAGCCAAGCCAAGCGGGTGGAGGTACTTGCGGGCTTGGACGCCCACAACGGGGAATTTGTGATGTTGGTGAACAACGATGGTCTGCAGGCTTCCAACCTTCATGAACCCATTACACCCTCACTTGGATTGACGGGTTTGCGCGAGCGCGCCCAAAGCTTAGGTGGACAAACAGATTGGCGCATTCAAGCCGAAAGGTTTGAGCTGACTTGCCGCATTCCATTGCCCCAAGATTGGGCCCCTTTGACTGAGAAAGCATAAACCCCATGGCCATTTGCAGCGCAATTATTCTAGTAGACGACCATGCCGCAGTGCGCGCAGGTTACCGCCGTTTTATAGACTGTGAGCATGACTTGAAAGTGGTGGGCGAGGCCAGTAATTCCGAGCAAGCTTATGAACTGCTGCGCCTGCAGGACTGCGATGTGCTGGTGTTGGACATCAGCCTTCCAGGGCAAAGCGGTTTGGATTTGATCAAACGGGTGTTGATCAAATGGCCGAAGCTCAAAATATTGGTGCTCAGCATGCATGACAGCCCGGTGATTGCAGAAAAAGCCATTGCATTAGGTGCCAAAGGTTATGTCACCAAGTCCAGCGACCCTGAAGAGCTTGTACTTGCCTTACGCAACGCATTGGGCGGCAAAACCTATGTGTCCAAAGACATTGAAGGCCAGCAACAAAAATCGGAACTGAGCGCACGGGAAACCGATGTTGTCCGATTGTTGCTGGAAGGAAAAACCATTGATCAAGCCGCCGAGCAATTGGGCATAAGCAGCAAAACTGTCAGCAATAATTTATCGCATATTCGTCAAAAACTGGGGCTCCACACCGATTTTGAGTTAGCCGCTTGGGCGTGGAGTAAAGGCTTGGGGCCTGCTCCCCCTCAAAGCTAAAAAACACCACACGATAATGCCCCGCAATGGACACACGGCTGGACGAAAGTACCCCCACTTCTGCACTTGGTGTCGGTGCTGGACTTGGTCAAAATTGCGCAGTTTGTGTATGGCACTACCCCCCTCCCCGCTGTGTGTACAGCATAAAGGTTTTAACGAAAGCTTCGGCTTGATGGTCTAAATGCTGATTGGCTGAATGGGCGTCTGAATACGCCAACACCACCTCCATGCGGGGCAGCCGCACCAAAGCAATTACTCGCATGGGCAATTCTTTGAACGCAATTCGGGCAGTGCTGCCAGAGGGCAGTGTGTAGTCCGCATGGTCATTCGCTTCCACGATCAAGGGGTACATGCGTGCCATGGTTTGCAACCAGCGGCGCAGCTCTTTCTCGGTACAAGACATATCAAGTACCCGAAGCACTTTAAACTCGGCGGGGCACATGGCTAAGGTTTCAGCTGAAGAAAGTTAACCACCTGCAATCGGTGGCCAAATGGCCAAAGCATCGTCTTGTGTCAGCACTTTGGTGGCTCGGTCTTCGGGGTCCACATAAACCCCGTTGACCAACACCAAATGGACCAGCTTTTCTGGGAGGTTAAACTGGTCGATCATGGCTTGTACGGTAATGCCTTGCGGCACCTGCAAGTGGATCGCATTGCCTTTGCGATCCTTGGGCAGGTAGTCCGTCAGTGTAGCGAAGAGCTTGAAGGTGATGTCCATTTGCTTTGTGATTGTGCGCAAGCCAAGTAGGCTTCCATCAGTCGGGTGGGGTCTTTGAGCAAAATGTCTTTCCATTCGCCCAACTTGATTTTGCCCTGAATTAGGCCTCGCATCACGCCCACATGGTCAGTCAGGCCCAAACTTGTTGCACCAATTAGCACATCATCCAAAAACTCAAGGCGAAGGTAATTGAAACTTTCGTCATTCACCACCTCCACATGTTGCCCGCCCTTCTCGCCCCACCACTGCCCGAAGGAGGCAGCAATCAGGCCCAAAGTGTCCAACACGTTCATGGCCAAACTGCCTTGGGTGAAAGTGCCCTTGCCCAACATGTTTTGTGCAGCGATGCGTGCATCATCCGCAGCAGCCGGTTGAATCATATTGACCGTTTTTTGACCCGTTGAGAAATCTCGTACCTGCGCCACATCACCTGCTGCATACACATCGGCAATGTTGGTTTGCATGTGGTCGTCCACCAACAACCCTTGATCCACCTCCAAGCCGGAGCCTTCCAGAAAATCCAGATTGGGCTTCACGCCTGTGGCTGAAATAATCAAATCGCATTCCAGCGTGTCGCCGTTGGACAAGCGGGCCAAGAGTGTAGAACCAGCCCCCTGCTCAATCGCATCCACACGGGTGGAGGTGTGCACCTTCACGCCTTTGTGCTCGCACCAGTCTTTGATCATGGTGCCCGCCTTTTCGGTCATCATGCGGGGCACCATGCGGTTACCCATTTCCACCACGGTCAACTTGACGCCGCGTAGTGCCAGGGCTTCCATAATGATGCAGCCAATAAAGCCAGCGCCCATTTGCAACACGCGGGAGCCCGGTTTGGCCAATGCAATAATTTGGCGTGCGTTTTCCAAGGTCCAACAAGGGTGAACACCCGGCAAGTCCACGCCTTTGATGGGCGGGGAAATCGGACGGGCACCCGTGGCAATCAACAATTTGTCGTAGACCAAGGTTTGACCATTGTCCAACTTGACTGATTTTCCCTGAGCATCCAGGCTCACAGCACGGGCCTGTATTTCCTCAATGCCTTTGTTTTTAAAATGGGTTGAGTCTTTGCGCAAATAAGTGCCTTGCTCATTCACTCTGCCAATCAACAAGTAGGGGATTGCCATACGTGAATACGGGGGCTCAGGCTCCGAGCCCACCATAATCACGGTGTCGCTTGGTCGCTGCTTTTTGATCTGCTCTGCGGCGACCACCCCTGCTGGACCATTACCCAAAATAAGGTGTCGGGTTGCTTGTTTTACAGTCATAGCCCCAAACGCTCCAAGGTTTCAGCCTTCGGGCGCCCTTCCTCATCCCAACCGCGGATTTGATAGTAAATCGGCAGCATTTGATCAATACCCGACACCAAGCCTTTGGCTGGGCCAATCTTGGCTGCGTCCTTTTTCAACCGTGCGGGCAGGTCATCGTCTTTGCGTGTAAACCCAGCATTCAGGTTGAACTGCCGCTCTAGGTTCCAGATGCGCTCGCCAATGTCGTTCAGTGTGGCCATGTCAAACTCGTGGCCGCATGCAGCCGCCACTTGGGGCTGTACATCGTCCAGCGTCCAAGCAAAGCTGGTGAACACGCAAATACCAGCAGAGTCAAATACCGCTGTGGCGTCTTGAAATGCCTTGACCAACTCCGGCTTGCCATCGGTGGTGAGTGGGTCGGTTTTGACTGGAATACCCAATACTTCGGACGCAACTGTGTAGGAGCGCAGGTGGCATGCGCCCCGGTTGGATGTGGCGTAGGTTAAGCCCATGCCCTGAATGCCGCGTGAATCGTAGGCCGGGAATTCTTGGCCCTTCACACTCATCGACAATTCGGGGTGACCATACTTCTCGGTCAAACGTTTGGAGCCCAAACCAACTTCTTTGCCAAAGCCCTCTCCGCGCACGGTCCACTCGGCCAATTGGGTCAAAGCCTTGGCTGAGCCAAACGGGGCTTCAATGCCAATCTGCTCTTTGGTCAGCACGCCCATTTCGTACAGCTCCATCACAGCTGAGACAGTGGCACCAAAGGAGATGGGGTCAATCCCATCCTCATTGCACAGGAAGTTGACGTAGGTCAGTGCTTCAAGGTCGTTCACACCATTGGAGGAGCCCAAAGCCCAGGCGGCCTCATATTCCAGTCCACCGGATGCGCCCCAGTATTCAGGCCGGTTTTGCACGGTGTAATGGGTTTCGTCGATTTTTGAAATTCGGCCACAGGCAATGGTGCAACCAAAGCAAGCCTGATTGGTCACCAGGTTGGCCTTGCCATCAGTGGGGCGTTTTTCATGCATTTTTTCGCCAGAAATGTCTTTGGCACCTTCAAACTGCACATCGCGGTGGTTGTTGGTGGGCATGGCACCCATTTCGTTAATCACGTTCATCAAAACCTGAGTACCGTAGGTGGGCAAGCCCTGCCCAGTCACCGCGTTTTCGGCCAGAATTTTCTTCTTTTCGAATGTGACTTTCATAAACTCTTTAGGGTGCTTGACGTTGCCCACACCCTTGTTGCCACGTATGGCAATGGCCTTGAGGTTTTTGGAACCCATCACAGCGCCCACACCCGAGCGGCCAGCCGCACGGTGCAAGTCGTTCACAATCGCGGCGTACAACACTTGGTTTTCACCCGCACGGCCAATGGAGCACACACGGGTTTGTGGGTCTTGGTGCTTGGTCTTGATCCAAGGCTCGGTGTCCCACACCGATTTGCCCCACAATTCTGCGGCATCCCGAATGGTGGCTTTGTCATTTTCAATGTGCAGGTAAACTGGGTGGGGGGACTTTCCTTCCACAATCACCATGTCAAAACCTGCTTGCTTCATTTCATTGCCAAAGTAGCCACCCGAGTTGGAGCATGCAATTGCGCCAGTCAATGGGCCTTTGGTGATGACGGAATAACGGCCACCCGTGGAGGCCATGGTGCCAGTCAGTGGGCCTGTTGCAAAAAACATTTTGTTGTCGGGCGACAGCGGGTCCACCGTGGCGCTAACCTCTTCCACAAAATACTTGGTGGCCAATCCGCGTTGGCCCAAATAACTTTTAGCCCAATCCATGCGTAGGTCTTCAATTGAGGTGGTGCCGGCGGTTAAATTCACGCGAAGTACTTTTCCTGTCCATGCCATGTTGCAATGCTCCTCAATGCTTTAAACAGAAGTCTGGTTGCCCAGCTTGTTGGCCCAGGACATCATTTTGTCCAGCCCAGTCCAGTTGGAATCCACAAAGGTAATTGCGCCTGTGGGGCAAGCTTCCGCACACGCGGGCTCGCCACCGCACAGGTCGCATTTCTGCACTTTGCCAGTTTCGGCCACATAGTTGACTGTGCCAAATGGGCAAGCAATGGTGCACACTTTACAGCCAACGCAGATGTCTTCAGACACCAGCTTAGCACCCGATTTTTTGTCCACTGAAATGGCTTCCACTGGACAAGCATGGAGACACCAAGCTTCATCGCACTGGGTGCAGGTGTAAGGAACCTTTTTGCCGGTGTGGTGAAAGTCGAATACCTTGATCCGGGAAAGTGAGTTGTTGAACACGCCGTAGTTTTCATAACTACACGCCATTTCACACTGAAGGCACCCGGTGCATTTGTCCGGATTGATGTGAAGAGATTTTTGCATCCCTGCTACCTCGCAATTTTGTAGATTAAGTTTTTGTCTCTGCAATTGAACTTATGCAATAAGTTTGCCAACCCAAATCACTGAAGCAAGTCCCAGTTGGCAACGTATTGCAGAATTTGCAAACAAGCGCGCCAAAAACAAAGGGGCAGTTGCTCCATTTTGAAACAACTGCCCCATTGCACAACACTGAATTGAATTGCTAAGGCCTTATGTAGCGCACACCGTACCGTGCAAAAATTTTCTCAAGCTCGCCCGAGGCTTGCAGCTCTTGAACCGCCTGCACCAAGGCTTTGGCCAATTCTTTGTTGGCCGCCTTTACAGCCAACCCCACTGGCCAGCCTTGGGCTGGAAGGTTGTTGTGCCGAGCCTTTGCAACCACAAACTTGTCTGCGCCCGGCTTGTTGAACAATGCCCCTTCAAGCTCGGCTCGTGTCGCCATGACAGCATCAATTTCGCCTTTTATCATAGCGTCCACCGCCAAGTAGGGGCTTTTGAAGTTAACCAAATTATTGATGTAGGCGCGGCTGTCCGCGCCTGCCAACACTTCGCTGGAGATGGAAGCCACTTCAGCGCCGATCTTGAATTGCCCCGTGCCAAAAGCCTCCAAGCTGTCTAGGTTCGGCAGCTTTTCTGCATTGCGCGCGATGAATATTTCCTCACGCGCGTAAGGCGCGACAAACAATATTTTGCTTTCGTTTTTGATGAGGTAATCATCAATCGGTGAATGCATCATGACGTCCGCGGGACCATAACCAAAAAGAGTGCCCCTCCACACCATGTTACGCAGATCGTCACTGAAAGTTTCATCCGCATCAAAGGGCAATACCCTGGCCTTTAAACCCAACTTGGCAGCCAAAGCCTCGCCGATTTCAACATCGATTCCTTTGCCTTTGTCTGAAAACGGCAGCAAGTTGTTGTACACACCTACTTTCAAAGTACCGTCTGCTTTGATTTTTGCCAAATCAAACAACTCTTGGGCCTGAGCAATGCTGGATGAAACCAGCAAACCAGCCGCAAGCAACAAGGTGGCACATGGCGATTTTTTCCACAACTTCATGGACAGGGGTCTCCTTGGGAATTTCTTTTGGTTTTGTCTATTTTAAACAGCCTGAACAGCATCCAAACCTGAGCCACGATCACTCAAACTTGCGGGTCTCAACATAGGACTTGATGGCCCAGATTGCCTCTTGACTCAAGATGCCTGCAAATGGCGGCATGTAAACGTTTCCGTTCCTGACCCTACCACCCAGCACTGTGTTGCGGAAGTAAGTATCGACTTCTTCAACTTCACAGGCATCACGGGCCTTTTTATTGGCCAGAGTGGTACATACGTCATTAAGCTTGCGCAGGTCCGGGGAAATGCCCCCGCTGATCGCCTCTAGGCCGTGACAACGCGCACAATTCTGGTTGTAGGCTGAACTACCCACACGGATGGCTTCTTTGTCGCCTTTGTAGGGATTCGAATCACGCATGTCATCACCCAAAGGTTTAAGGGAAGTCACATCCACGGCCTGCGGGGTTACATCGCCATGAGCCATTACAACACCAGAAACAAGGGCTAGGGTGGCAGCCGAAGCCACCAAATATTTACGTACAAACATCACAACTCCTGTATTGCAAAAATGAAATTCAACTGTTATTGGCCTGCGTTGCAATACCCATGCCAAGTCCAAAAGTGCAACCCGCCATAAAGGTTAACCATTGCAAGCTGAGGGGCAAATTACTGCTCAAAAACACGATTTGTGATATCTTCGAACTATCGAGCTGTTGCAAATTGAGACACCATTAACCAAGGTGGCACAACTTTTGCGAACGTTGCAATCGTTCCGTCACCCTTCAAAAAGCGACGGAACGGAAGGTGAAGGCCTCGTCAGAAGGCAGCACTCTAAAATAACAACACCCGGCTGTTATGAAGCAGGAGACACAATGTCAAGCACACCCCTACGGGAAGGCGTAATTGCCACATCCTCCCCTGATGTATTGGAAATGATTGACCCCAGCTCGAAGGGGCATTTCGAATTCATCACCCGCGCGCACAGGCGATCTGAAAGTGCGGGGCTTACTGAACGGGCAAAAATTGACTTTGCACCCGCGCCGTCCACCATCATCCGTGAACTGGTGGAAAAGAGTGTACGCCTGCGCAATTCCGCCCTTCCGTTTATGGAAACCCTGAGGGAGCAAATTGTGAGTACCCACAGCATGGTGATACTGACTGACGCCACTGGGACAATCATTGAAGCGTTGGGGGATGATGAGTTTTTGGAAAAGGCTCAAAAAGTCGCTTTGCAACCGGGTGTGCAATGGAGCGAGGACGCCAAGGGCACCAATGCAATTGGTACTGCACTGATTGAGGAACTCCCCACTGTTGTTCATGCGCAAGACCATTTTTTACATGCCAATCATTTTCTAACTTGCTCAGCAGCCCCAATTTTTGACCCTGAAGGCCTGCCGCTGGGCGTGCTGGATGTGACGGGCGATTACCGAAGCTACCACCGCCACACCATGGGTTTGGTCAGAATGTCGGCCCAAATGATTGAGAATCACCTGTTCAACTCGTCCTTTCAGGATGCGATTATTGTGCAGTTCCATCAGCGCGGTGAGTTTTTGGGCTCTGCGGTTGAGGGTGCAGCGGCGTTTTCCCCAGCGGGTAAATTTTTAGCCGCCAACCGGGTCGCAATGATTCAATTTGGCATGTCTCAAACTGCATTGCGCATGCACACGTTCAGCTCGCTGTTTGGCATGCCTTTGTCTGGCCTGATTGACCATTACCGGGCTTGCAACCCCGAAAACCTGACCTTGTGCCTGCAAAATGGCAACCAAGTGATTGCCCGGGCCACCTTGGGCAGCATTGGACGCAGCAAAATATTCAACGCTGCAAGCTTGGTTAAGCATGGCAAAGAAAACCCAATTGCCCAAGCCAACGCCACGGCTGTGGGCGCCGGTGTGATTGGCAATTCAGGTGTGCAAAAAAACCGGAACTTGTCCAGCTTAAAGTACTTGAACACGGGCGACGGGCAAGTGGCCAGGGTCATCGACAAGGTGTGCAAAGTCATCGACAAGGACATTCCCATCCTGATCCTTGGCGAGACAGGGACAGGCAAAGAAATTTTGGCGCAAGCCATCCACAACGATTCACCCCGCAACAACAACCCGTTTGTGGCGGTCAATTGTGCATCCATACCCGAAACTTTGATTGAATCCGAGTTGTTTGGTTATGAAGACGGCGCATTCACGGGTGCCAAGAAAAAGGGCTCGCAAGGAAAAATTATTCAAGCGAATGGTGGCACCCTGTTTTTGGATGAAATTGGCGACATGCCCATCAGCCTGCAAGCCCGTTTGCTGCGTGTGTTGCAAGAGCGTGTGGTGACTCCACTGGGTAGCCAAAAGTCATACCCCGTGAATTTGATGGTGATTTGTGCAACTCACCGCAACCTACGCGACCAAATTGCAAGTGGGCACTTCCGTGAGGATTTGTACTACCGCTTACATGGGCTGGTGGTAAAGCTACCGGCTTTGCGTGAACGAACCGACCTTCCCAAGATTGTTCAACGTATTTTGGAAAATGAGTCCGAGAACCCGGATTTGAAGGTATCCAATGATGTAATGAATGCATTTAACCAACACTGTTGGCCCGGCAATATTCGCCAGCTGACTAATATTTTGCGAACAGCCAGTGTCATGGCGGCTGACCGGGCATGCATCACTTGGGACGACCTGCCCGATGATTTTCTGGATGAGTACAAAGAAGGCCAAACCCGAAACATTTGCGCAAAACAAAGCGAGGCCAACAGCGGATTTGAAGCAGAGCCACCGCCAGTCTTGAAAAGCAAAACCGTTCGGCCCGAGGAGCAACGTAACCCAGTGGTGGTGGGCAATCCCCAATTTAGTGTTCGCACCAATTTAAATATGGCACGAAATCCAAATACACATAGGGAGGACCTGCAAAACCCTCAAGCATCACCCCACGTGGTGCGCAATGGTTTTAGTATTACGCGCCATCAGAAGGGCATCAAACCTGCCCTCGCCGCCCATCAGGACGGGTATCAACAGGCTGCAAGCACAAGCAACCCGCTCAGCAAATTCAGAGAAGCACGCTTTCAAACCGAGCTTAAATCAAGCCATGCAAACCAGCCGCCACCCTATTCCAATGTGGAGCTGAAAGCGCAGGGTTATTTGGGTGGCGCACGCCAAGCGACCCAGCGGCCTGCCAGCATGAACTTGGACGACATGGAAAGCCAAGCCATTCAAGAAGCGTTGGAAGCCTGCCGTGGAAATGTGAGCGCAGCTGCCCGAATGCTGGGTATTTCTAGAAACACAATCTACCGTCGATTGAATATCAAGTAATCAATTCGAACGAATCTTACCATCATCAAAATACTGAGGCTCACATTGTGAGCCTCTTTTTCGTTTCATGACTCAAGTCATGAGCCTGATCAACTGTGTCAAAGATGACCACATCTGCACCATCAGTGAAGCATTCCTGATCCAAAACGGCTCGAATGTTACAACTTCAAGAAAAAGTTCCAACTTCACATAAAATAGTTTGTTTATGTTTATTTTCAATGACTTATAAACTGGCACGGCTCTTGCCACTGCCTGTTCAAGTCAGTCTGGCTTTGGAAATCCGGGTTTGAATGGCGAGACATCAGAAGAGAAGAAACAAGCAACAACCTTTAAAACTAAAAACTGGAGGGTTGATCAAATGATCAGCAAAAAATTACTAGCAGCATCCATCTTGGCCGCTATGGGGACATCAGCTCACGCGATTGGTTTCAAGGCCGGCGATTGGAACATGGACATTTCGGGTTCCGTAAATGCTTATTACACAACAGAGAGTTGTGATCAAGCGGGATCTGGTGGCAATGGTGCTTTACCTGTTTGCGGCTCCGCAGGCACGGGCCAAGACGCAACGAACATCCAAAACGGTTTGCTGCCAGGCTTTATCATTTTCTCAGCTTCAACCACACAAAACGGTTACGACCTGAAAGGTGTCATTTCCATTGACCCGGGTACCACTTTCACAGGCGCTGGGTCTGGTACATCAGGGCAGTTGGTGGGTGATCAGCGCCGTGTATTCCTGGAATTTGGTAACAAGTCCATGGGTACATTCAAGCTGGGGCGTGACATTGGCCTGTTTGGTCAGAATGCCATCTTGAACGACATGTCCCTGCTGGCTGTTGGCGGCGGATCAGGCTTTAACGGCGCATTGAATACAACACTGGGTTCAATCGGCGCAGGTTACATTTACACGGAATTTCAGCCACAAATCACATACACAGCCCCAGCGATCGGCAACCTTGGCCTGTCCATCGGAGCGTTCCAACCCAAAGGCTCTGGCGAGCGTGACACCGCAGGCATCCAAGGCTTGGCCTCCTACTCACTGGGCGATGCAGGCAAGCTCTGGGGCGCATTCATTCAGCAATCACGTGACCAAACAGCAGGCGCTGCAGGTGCAGACGGACAATCAGATATTTCTGGTTTCGAAGTGGGCGGTACATTGAACTTCGGTAATCTGGGCTTGACTGGTAACTACTTCACAGGTCAAGGCTTGGGTACAACTTTGATCGGTTTCGGTGGTGCTGACCGCTTGGGTAACGAACGTGACTCTGACGGCTACTTGGTACAAGCCACCTACAAAGTGGGCAGCACCAAGTTTGGTGTGAACTACGGTTCTTCACAACTAGATGCAACCAGCTCAGATACAGCCCGCATGCTGGACGAAACAAACCAATTGGTATTAGGTGTTTACCACAACCTGACACCAAGCCTAACACTGGCCGGTGAATACATCACACGCGAACAGAAGTTCCAACGCGGTGTGGGCCCATCCGTGGATGGCGAATCCGATACCTTCGCAATCGGCGCAATCCTGTTCTTCTAATCGCTAACAACCCTCCGTTGGCGATTTGTCCTAAGGCGCGTACTCACAAGGTACGCGCCTTTTTGCTGCCCCCAACTGTCCCATTTTGAAACACCTCCCAAACGCCCACCGCAAGAGTACCTATGGTATCCCCCAAGTCAAAAAAGTATCTCGCAAGGCACGGTAATTGCATTCAATTTAAATACAAAGACCAAGGTGTTATGCCCCGGTTTTTTTCGATGACTGATTTAAAAAGTAATTCACAAGCAACAAGGAGGATATGAAAATGCAGTGGACCACACCATCTTTTGTAGACATGCGTTTCGGTTTCGAAATCACCATGTACATCGCTAACCGCTAACTGTCGGTTCATGAAAAGCCCTGGCTTCGTCTGAAGTTTCAGGGCTTTTTTCACCCTGCATTTATTGCACATTTTAGCGTGAATTCCACACATGAAAATTAAAGTTCTTGGATCAGCAGCAGGTGGAGGGTTTCCGCAGTGGAACTGCAACTGCCACAATTGCCAATCTGTACGCGCAGGCAAACCGGGTTACACCGCAAGAACTCAATCGTCGATTGCCATTTCGGATGGATCCAAAAACTGGATTTTGGTCAATGCCTCACCCGACATTCTGACCCAAATCAAGAACACCCCCGAATTACAACCCAACCGTGGCCCCCGCGACACAGGTATTTGCGCTGTGTTGCTGATGGACGCACAAATTGACCACACCACTGGTTTATTGATGATGCGTGAGGGCAAGGTACCCATTCACCTGTACACCACACCCGCTGTGTGGGAAGACTTAACCAACGGCCTGCCACTGGTGCCCACACTCAGCTTCTACTGCGGCGTGCAATGGACGCCTTTGTGCACGGAATGCGATGAGCCCTTCACCATCAGCCCGCTCGAATCCATACGAATCAAATCCATTCCCTTGATCAGCAAAGCGCCACCGTATTCGCCCTCGCGCTATTCCCAGCGAATTGGTGACAATATTGGCTTGCTGATTGAGGACACCCACACTGGCAAAAAAGTGTTCTACGCCCCCGGCCTTGAGAAAATTACAAGCGACTTGTTACCCTACATTGAAGAAGCCGACGTGCTGATGGTGGATGGTACTTTTTGGACCGAAGACGAAATGGTTTATCAAGGCTTTTCTAGCAAATGGGCCTCGGACATGGGGCATTTGTCACAGCTTGATTTGCCCCACCAATCAGGCAGCGGCATGATTGCGCAGCTGGATCAGATTAGAAATAAACGGAAAATTTTGATCCACATCAACAACACCAACCCCATCTTGAACGAGTTTGGTGAAGAGCGAGCAAAGCTAACCCAACACGGTATTGAGGTGGCGTATGACGGCATGGAGATTGTGGCATGAGCGACTCGCAATTGGCCTGGAGCAAAAGCGAGTTTGAAGCCCGACTGCGCGCAAAAGGCGACCGTTACCACATTCACCACCCGTTCAATATCAAAATGCGCAATGGTGAGTTGAGCCGCAAGCAGATTCAGGGCTGGGTGATCAACCGGTTTTACTACCAAATTATTATTCCGCAAAAAGATGCAGCCATCATGGCCAACATCAGCGACAGGGAAACCCGTCGTCGGTGGGTGCAACGTATTTTGGACCACGATGGGCATGGGGACAACGAGGGTGGAATCGAGGCTTGGACTCGACTTGGTGAGGCTGTGGGCATTCCCCGTGATGAGTTGTGGAGCCTTAGGCATGTGCAGCCTGCTGTTAAATTCGCTGTGGATGCCTATTTGAATTTCGCTCGCACTGCGAGTTGGCAAGAAGCTGTGTGCAGCTCGCTGACCGAAATGTTTGCTCCTGCCATCCACAAACAACGATTGGCGAATTGGCCCACCGATTACCCCTGGGTCGCCCCCGAGGGATTGGAGTATTTCCGCTCGCGAATCAACTTGGCTGAACGGGATGTGGAGCATGGCTTGGAAGTCACTTTGCAACATTTCACCACAAGGGCCCAGCAGGAACGTGCGCTGGAAATTCTGCAATTCAAACTGGATGTGTTGTGGTGCATGAGCGATGCCATTAACCTGGCTTATGCAGCAGGATAAGCCGAATGAAAAAGCCCAATGACTGAGAGCAAGCATGACTGAAACCCAGAGCATTCCATTGCAGCCCAAGCTGAACCGCCTTTTTCGCTTGCAGTACGAGGAGGCGCAAAAAACTCATGTGTTGTTGTACCCTGAAGGCATGGTCAAACTGAATCAATCCGCCAGCGAAATTTTGCAGCTGTGTGATGGCACCCGTACTGTTGATCAAATTGTAAAAGCACTGGAAGCGAAGTTTGGAGTGAGCAACTTAAGTGCAGACGTGAGTGCTATGCTAGAGGAGTCAACGCGCCGTAATTGGCTTGAATGAGGCTCAGCACATGAGATTCAATCCATGAACGCAAACCCTCGCCCCGATGGTCCACTTTGGCTACTGGCTGAGTTGACTTACCGATGCCCTTTGCATTGCGTATTTTGTTACAACCCAGTGGACTACATGCGCCAACAAAGCGAGATGAGTACTGCTGAGTGGAAGGAAACCATGCGCCAATCCCGCGCCTTGGGTGCTGTACAACTGGGCTTCTCGGGTGGCGAACCTTTGCTGCGTGATGACCTTGAGGAACTGGTTGCCTACGGTCATGAACTAGGCTTTTATACCAATTTAATTACCTCAGGTATCGGCCTTAAACCCGCTCGCTTGGAAGCGTTGAAAGCCGCAGGTTTAGACCATATTCAAGTCAGTTTTCAGGACGCCACTCAAGCCGCCAATGATGCACTGAGTGACACCAAAACTTTTCAGAAAAAGCTGGAAATTGTTCAAGCTGTTAAAGCTGCCGGTTGGCCCATGGTATTGAATGTGGTGCTTCACAAGTTAAACCTTGACCACATTGACGCCATTATTGAGTTGGCTGAAAAACTGGGCGTGGAATATCTGGAACTGGCCAATACGCAATACTACGGCTGGGCCTACCAGAACAAAGCCACTTTGATTCCCACACACGAACAACTGAAGCACGCAGAAGAACGGGTTGCCGCATGGAGAGAGAAACTGGGCAACACAATGAAACTGCTTTTTGTGGTGCCAGACTATTTTGAGAAAACCCCCAAACCCTGCATGAATGGTTGGGCCAAGGTATTTTTAAGCATTGCACCAGATGGCACTGCACTGCCCTGCCAAGCTGCGCGCATGCTGCCAGGTTTTGAATTTCCAAATGTCAAAACCCACAGAATCGAACACATTTGGTTTAAGTCCGATGCGTTCCAGCGTTACCGAGGCGACAGCTGGATGAAAGACCCCTGCCGCACCTGCCCAGACAAAGAGAAGGATTACGGCGGCTGCCGATGCCAAGCCTATTTGATTACCGGTGAGGCCGAGAATGCGGACCCTGTCTGTCACAAAAGCCCACACCATGACAAAGTGGTGGAGTTTGTAAATAAGGCACAGCATCATGCACAACAGCACGAATGCAAAGGTAGCAATCAACCTGACTACTTCAAAGTGCAAAAGCCAGAACATCAAGCTCAGGCTTTGACCACCGCACAGCCCATCGTTTGGTACCGGAACGACAGCAACTCCTTGCATCTGAGCCCAATAGACAAATAGTGAATTCAAGCCCAACTACTATCTTAGTCCAAGATGTCAGTTATTCTTGGGGCGCATCCAATGCCCTAAGCAAGCTGGACCTGTCAATCCGCCAAGGTGAATTGTTCGGTTTACTCGGCCCCAACGGCGCAGGCAAAACCACACTGATTAGTCTTCTGGCGGGTTTGTTGCAACCCAGTGAAGGTAAGGTTGAGTTATTTGGCTTGGATGTGCAGCAGCATACTATAGAAATCCGAAAGCAAATGGGATTTGTGTTTCAGTCGCTTAGCCTGGATCGGTTCATGACAGTCATTCAAAACCTTGAATTTTCTGGCGGTTTGCAGGGCCTCAGCAAACCTGATATTCATCGCCGTATTGACGAACTCGAAGCCGAAGTACAATTCAAAGCATGGCTGCACAAACCCGTCGCTGCACTGTCAGGTGGGCAAAAACGGCTGGTGGACATTGTGCGTGCCTTGTTACACAAACCCAAAATTCTAATACTGGACGAGCCCACCACCGCCTTGGACCCTGCCTCCAAACGACTCATCTGGGACAGCTTGCGAATTTTGCAAACACAGGAGCAAATTACCATTTTGATTGCCACCCACCTAATGGACGAGGCCCAAGATTGCGACCGGGTGGCCTTTCTGCAAAATGGAATCAAGGAGTGGGAAGGCACACCCGAGCAAGCACTGGATGAAATGCCCAATCAGGAAATGACCTACATACGCAAGGCCTCACTTGCAGACTGGTTTATCTGGAAGCTCAAATCATGAGCCTGATTGTTAAATTTTACAGCGCTGTCATTACCCGCGAAACCCGAAAGTTGCTTAAGCAGAAAGATAAACTGGCCTCTGCCATGGTTCGACCTTTTTTGTGGCTGTGGATTATTGGCGGCGGCATGCAAGCCTTGGCGGGGCAAGATTACATTGCACGCCTTGTTCCCGGCATTGTGGGCATGTCACTTTTATTTGGGGGGATGGTGGGCGGCTTGTCCATCGCTTTTGACAAAGACTCTGGCACCATGCGTCTGTTGGTAACCAGCCCAGTAAGCCATGTGCATGTGCTGCTGGCCAAAGCCATCTCAGCCGGTATTGCCGCTTTGGTGCAAACAGGTTTACTGCTGACAGCCTTGGCTTTGTTTGAAGGCGCATATTGGCTGTTGCAAACCTTTAGCTTCAACTTGCAACTGGTTTTGCCTTGGACTGGCCACCTGAACTGGCCCAACATGCTGTTGTTGCTGCCCGTGCTGTGCTTGAGTGCAATCAGCTGCGGCTTGTTGGGTGTTGCCGTGGGTGTAAGTGCCAAAACCATAGACAGCTTTGCTGTCATGATGAACTTCGTGATTTTTCCGCTGTTCTTTTTAAGCGGCGCCCTTTACCCCATTGCCCCCATGCCAGCCTTGGCGCGGTGGGCAGCCAGCATCAACCCTTTTACCTACTGCGTGGACTTGCTGCGGCATGTGTTTAACAGCCATGCAGAGTTTGCAGTGGTGTACAGCATGGGGTATTTGCTGGCCAGTGCGCTGTTGATGCTTGCCTTTAGCCTGTGGCGGTTTTCTCAAAACGGCGCAGCCTTACCGCTTAGCCAGTAGTTACAAAGGGGTAGCCAGCACTTGCTCCACTGAGCGTTGAACAACCTCATCCCGCAAGTAAATTTCAAGTACTCGCGGGTCTTGCTGATGCTCCTGACTTAACACCTTGAATACATCCGAATTGGCAGTGACTGCCCGCCTTGAAAATTGAATGTCTTCACGCAATGCGGGGGCCACATGCTGATAATTTGTTTTGTTTTGTGTAACTGCCGCCAGCATGAGCTCAGCATTCGCACGAATTCTTGGGCTAAATGCCTCTATCACACCATGAAAGCATTCGCCGTGGGTCTCAATCACGCGTCGGGCCCAATCGTCGCTGTCCAATACATCAGGCCCAGCCAAGTCCAACACGCCGGGGTCGTCCAACAAAGCGGCTTCAAAAAGGTCGGGGTCGCTGCGCAGCTCTTCATTGGCCATGAACAACAGCAAGCCTTGATCACTGACCCCTGCTTCTAGAATATCCAAGTCATCAGAGACCATCAAACGATAGGCATTGAACTGAGCAGCGGTACCTTCAAAGTCCTCCAATTCAAACACCAGGCACTCACCCGAGCGGATTGCAGCCGTCAACACCAACTCTCGATCTGTCAGCAAGCGCGGGGCAATGCGCAACAGCATGTGGGCTTCAAAACCGTCTTGCGTGGTTGCAAATGACCGCATGACCAAAGCCCGATAAGCAAACACGTCATGAGGCACAAACTCGATGGCCTCGCCTCTGCTTTCCACTGCCAAGGTGCACAAGCCTATATCGGCCAGGTGGGCTTCATCCAAATATTGAATGTTGTGGCCGTCATGGGTCAAGGCCTGCCTTAAGCGCTCGGGGTCGTACTTCAATCGGTCGGAGGCATGCATCAAACAATTGGGATTAACCTGCATTAAACGATCCACAAAGGCGTCATTGTCACGCAGCTGTAGGCTGGCAAATAAGAAGGTATAGGGGCAGTTGCAAGCGGCTGCAAATACAATTTCTTCATCGTTATGCAACTCTTCACTCGCATATTGCAAGGCCAGGCCATTTTGCGCAACGGCCAACAACACGGTGGCCCTATCAGCCCGGTAACGCTGGGGTAAGTTCTCCAAGAACATGCCGTCTTTGCGTACTGCGGCTTCTATGATTTCAGGGTCTTGCTGAAGGCGTTCACTCAAACGATCATAACTAAGGCCACACTTTTTGATGGCCTCAAGCATCAGCAATTTGTCATCTAGAAATACTTCCGGAATATGCCTTCCCAACTGTGTGGCGCCCAGTTCGATATTGTGTTGCCAAAACATGCGACTTTGTGGAATGTGCTCAGGTAAAATTGGATGCCGTGGCAGTTTATTCATCACCAGCATCAGGGTTTCCGGGTCTTCTAACTCGCGGTTCACAGCCCTGTGCAACGCGGGTGTATCCGCCAGGGGGCGTGCACATAGCCTGCCTTTCAGGTCTAGTTTGTTCCTCAAGCAAGTCGTTAAAACTGCTGAGTTAAACAGGTGGCCATTGTGGATATTCAATTTGATACACGCTTGGTTCAAACGAAAAATAGCTGCCAGTACTGAGGGGCCAAGCTTCCGCAAAATTTCGACGGGAATGGGCCCTGCATTGGGCCCCAAGTTGTAAGCATGCGCAATTATGCGGTGGGCAATTTCCAATTTTTGTTGCGAATCACGAATTTTTTCCAAGGTGCTGGGGGCATCGCTGGCGTGTGGGTCATGCGCAATTAGCTTCAGGGCATAAGCCAAAGTGTGGTGTTTTGAATAGCTGTCGTTGCTTGTTAAATGTGGCCCAAGCTCATCTAAAAGTTGCTTGGTGGTGGGCAGCGGCCTTTCAGGCAGCGGCAAAGTCATCAAAAACTGCCTACCCGGCAGCAAAGCCAGCCGCCCCAAAGCCGACTGCGGACCCGACGCCAGTGCAATCGGTTTAAGCGCATCGTCAAAATGCGACTGGTCAAGCACCAGCTTGACTACCAACCGACTCACCTCCTGCATGTAAGCAACGGGGTCAGCTGGCGATGCGTCGCCTGTACGCTGACGCTGGGTGTCGGGCAAACCAAGGGCTTCAAACAACTGGCTGGCCACATTCGCCAAGTGGTCAAACTTGTGCGTACTGTGCGACTCGTTGTCACTTGAATAGCCAGAAGAGGCAGCCGAGTTGGATTCCGAAGAACGGGCGCAGGGGGAGGACAACGACGAGTAATGCATGGAGTGACTGACTCAAAATGAGGGCAAAATTGAAACCCGATGCATTGAGTAGTGGAAAACCACAAAAAGTTCTATGGATTCTGCCATTGAGCAAAGATAAGTGAGGGGCGAGAGAACTTCCTTTGGGCTTGCACCACATTAGACGGAACTTGTGCAAACGCGCTCACCACTTAGGCATCCGATTTTGGTGAAGGCGACAACCATGCATGTATACGGCAAGCACATATTTAATTCCCAATGGTTTGATGGTTTGGGTTTTGACCGAAAATCGGTAAGCACTGCGGTGCGTGAGTTCCTTGCACGTAGCCAACAAAACAGTATTTATTCAAAGGTGCTGCAAGATGCACTTCGGTCTGGTGGGCCCTTGTCTGCCCCCAGCAACCCGCTTAACCCCATTCAGATTTGGGGTACAGGTCGGCTTACCCAGGTGGATGGCAATACCCACGGCTGTGAAACCCCGAATCGGACTGAAGCCTCCGTCATCCAAAAAGTGGTGGACACCATCAATGCGCAGTTCAAAGCATTTGGTATGGAGCAATTGCGCATGGAGTTTTCTACTGAGTCCAACACTGCTGCACCGGATATTCGAATTGCGGTGTGCGACACCACGTACGACGGGTCGCGCGGCTACCTTGCCAACGCCTCCCCCACCGCCGAGGTTGTGCTGCGACGAGGCGACGTGTCGCCTTGGCTGGTGTCTCATGAGTTGACGCATTTGGTCGGCGACCACCCGGATGCATTTGTAGATTTAAAGCAGATCAACCCCCTAATTACGCAATCCATGTGTGAAAAAGGCCCTAGCGGGTACCCGGCCTCTAACCTGATGTACCGGGCGCAGTGTGCTGATTTAAATATCTTGGAACGGCAAGGCTCAGACAACTTTCAAGTGGTGGATTACACCAAGCCACCGCAGATGGGCGAGTTTGAATTGGCCCGGTTCAAGCAGGCCTACGGCACCCAAAGCGCCAAAGCAATTGAGTCAGCGAGGGAGTTTTCTAGCAATCAATTTACTGACCGAATCCGCAATGATTACGGCGCCAAAATGAGTGCCCAATTTACGGCCAGCATGGTTGGCCAAGCGCTCAGCACGCTTCTGGGCAATGCGGTAGAAAACACCGAAGCACTGAATCCAAGCCAAAAACAGGTTCTGCATCATGCAGTCCGCTTGCTTGTGTTTTCAGCACAAGGTTTAATGATGTCCCCCAACTCCATGAGCATGGTTTTTGGCGCGGGCTTAATGGCTGCAGGTTGCTTAAGCCACAGCATGCGGTCGGTCGGGCAGCTGTTGGGCCAAATCGGATTGGCCCAAGTGTTTATGGATATGCTGCGGCAAAACAGCCAGTCGGCTTATGCTTTGGTGTACGCATTGGCAGGGCACCATGCTGGGCGCATTGTGGGTGAGTGCGTCAGCAGCGTGTTTTTGGGTGGATTAGAGCGTACTAAAAAATACCTGGACACACAGTACGGGGGTTATAAGCCCAATCCAAATGTAAGCGATTTTTTGGTGGATGCACTGACTGAAAAAGTAGACTCGCACGCCTGGCCACAACCCATGCACGCATTGGCACTCAACACCCAGCGGGTACTGAACGTGCTCCAAAAAGTGGACCGTGCAATGGCAAAGGTGCTGGATCAAGCGGTGAGCCTGAATGGCTTGTATTCCCTACTCTTTAAAACTCCTGCTGTTGAAGCTGATGTGGATTTGCAGGTTAACCCCCACGCTACACGACACAACGTAAGCCCTAGCGCGCCCCCCGCCCCTGACAGTGTGCCAAGCACCCCGGGCGATATTGAGCTTGCGATTGCCAAGCCCTTGTCACCCTCCGAACTTGCAAATTTCGAGAACCAGTACCTGCAAACTGCGACCATGCTTGAAGCAGGTTTGCGTTAAAAATTGGAATAAAAAAACCCGGCGCTGGGCCGGGTATAAAAGACGCATTCGTTAGGAGACAACACAAACTACCTCATTAAACCCAAGGAGCAATTTGTAAAACACGTGATGCGTCTGCTACAGGTTTCCTGCGGAGCAAGCCGGAAACCTGGGGGTGAAACATTTACTTCATTAACTTGAATACCCACACTGAACCACCCTGCTCAAGGTAGTTCACTTTCTTGGCCACGTCTCCGCCCCACAGAGGAACGGCACCACCCCAACCAGACACAACGGCCACGTACTGCTGACCATCCTTGCCTTTCCAAGTGACGGGAGGAGCAACCACGCCAGAGCCTGTCTGGAACTTCCACACTTCCTTACCTGTTTTGGCATCCGCTGCCTTCAGGTAGCCTTCTGGAGTACCCCAGAACACCAAGTTACCGCCGGTTGTCAACACACCACCCCACAAAGGCGCGTTGTTCTTGATTTCCCATTCGATCTTGCCGGTTTTAGGATTCATCGCACGGAGTGCGCCAATGTAGTCAAAGCCTTCCAGAGTTTTGATGGTGAAACCTGCACCCAGGTAGGCAGCGCCTTTCTTGTAAGTGATGGGTTCGTTCCAGATTTCCATGCCCCACTCGTTTGCGGGTACATAGAACAAGCCTGTGTCAGGGCTGTATGCCATTGGCTGCTGGTTCTTTCCACCCAGGAATGAAGGTGCAGAGAACACTGACTCACCCTTCTTGCCGTCTTTGGCATTGGGGTCACCAGGGCGGTTGGCTGGGTCAAAAATCGGGCGACCGGTTTTCAGGTCCACACCCTTGGCCCACGTGATCTTGCGGACGAATGGGAATGCGTTTTCCAGCTTGCCGGTTGTGGCGTCATTCACGTACATGAAACCATTGCGATCGGCTTTCGCACCCACACGCTTTCCGTTCATGTCGAAAGTCACAAACTCGTTCACACCATCGTAATCCCAACCATCGTTAGGAGTGCCCTGATAGTGCCACTTGATCTGACCTGTTTTGACGTCAATCGCTACAGTGGAGCATGAGTACAGGTTGTCGCCTGGACGTGAATGGCTGTTCCAAGGTGCTGGGTTGCCCGTACCAAAGTAGGCCAAACCAGTTTTTGGATCATACGTGCCGCCCAGCCATGTGGCTGCGCCGCCAGTTTTCCACAAATCGCCTTTCCAGGTGGCATTGGTTGAGCCAGAAATACCGGCTTCTTTTTTGTTACCGTCTTTGTCAAAGGTGTAACCCATGTGGCCTTCCACCGTGGGGCGTGACCACACCATTGCGCCCGTTTTGGCATCACGTGCTTCTACGCGACCCACCACACCAAACTCACCACCAGACACACCAGTCAATACCAAGCCGTTGGCAATGATGGGGGCGGCTGTGTTGGAATAACCCGCGGCGTAGTCGTCAATCTTTTCTTTCCAAACCACCTTGCCCGAGTCTTGGTCCAAAGCAACCAACTGTGCATCCAGTGTCGAGAAAATCACCAGGTTGTCATACAGTGCTGCGCCACGGTTAACCACGTCACAGCAAGGCATGATGCCTTCGGGCAGGCGGTGCTCATACTTCCACAGCTTTTCGCCAGTGGCTGCATCCAATGCATAAATGCGTGAGTACGAACCTGTCACGAACATCTTGCCGTTGTGAATCACGGGTTGGCTTTCCTGGCCGCGCTGCTTTTCACCACCAAAGGAGAATGACCATGCAGGCACCAGCTTGCCAATGGTTTGGGGGGTAATGTCTTTCAGTGGGCTGTAACGCTGCCCTTGTGTACCCATGCCCCAGGAAAGAATGTCGCCTGTGGTGCCGGCATCCTTGGAAATCATGTCATCCGTTACTTTTGCAAAGCCCACTGCAGGTAGTGCAACTGCTGCCGCCACCAGAGCGCTTACTAGAGTCTTGCGCATTATTAGTTTCTCCTCTCTTCATCCGTTGCTTATTGAGGTTTTTAGCCCTTCGTCGCTTCTGTATTGCGTAACGAAAGGCACCCGATCGGAGTAGCGCAAGCTTCGTGCCACCTCTTGAAATTTTAAATTGACACAAGAAATAGGTACATTGATTCAAAACTGTTTGGGCGCAATACAGGCAGGTGTTCATTATTGAAACAGGTGTCACACCCACACTTATTGACCCAGCAAGGCTGCTTTTTCGTAGCTGGGGTACAAATGAGTCACATTGCGATTGAACTCTGCCGGGTACGCTGCAAAGCCCCTGAAACGCTCGGGCGCACCGGCCTGCATGACTTCATTGATGGTTAAGCCGTTGTTGGCGGCTTTGCTGAGATGGGCATCTAACCAACGCAGGTAATCCATGGTTTGATCAATCGCGACAAGGCCAGTGGACACAGGCCCATGGCTGGGCACAATTACCTTGGGATTCAAGGCCCGAAGGATTTGCAGGCTTTCAATCCAAGGTTTGATCAAGGCATGGGGGGTAGTCACAATGCGATTGTAAAAAACCAAACCACCAGCCCATAAAACACCCGACTTCTCATCAAACAGAACCAAATCGGATTGGGTATGCCCCTTCAATTTCAACGCCTGCAGGGGTAAACCATGGGGTTTTCCTGTATCAAATCCTTTGAAATCTTCCAGTTTAAACACTTGCTTGGGTACCACTGTTTCAGTGGCTTTCATCCAGTCACCACACAGCTTGAAGAGGTTATCCTCATAGGCTTTGCTTTCGCGTTGAATGCCTGCAATGGTGTCGCGTGTTGCGGTCAGCGCTTGCTCGGGAAAGGCCTGATTACCCAAAAAGTAATCGGGGTGCAGGTTCAGCGCAATGACCTGTGCAATCGGTTTGTTACCGCTGACTTGATTGATCAAGGCAAGTTGCTGCTGACCGTACAAGCGTGAAGTGCCGGTGTTGATCACCCACACCTTACCTGAACCCACATAAAAGCCGGTGTTGATGATGTTGCAACCATTGGCAATGGAAAAATCAGCATTGTGGCCTGCAATCACATACCAACCGCGCCCATCCAAGGCCGTGGCTTTCAAGCCGTAATCCAAAGTTTGCACCTGCGGCTGGGGTAGCAATACGCCGGGAAGTTCAGCTGAAAAAGCCTTACCTACAATCGCCACAGCCACCAAAATCAGGGTTTGTAAGGTCAATACGCTGGCCTTAGCCACGCGGCCCAGTTTGCTATTTTTGCATGTCATTGGAATACCTGAGCACTGATTTTATTGCCATTGTTGTCCCGCCCACTCAAGGTCAAGGGGCCGGTGGGTGGGGTGAGAAAGTCGAATGAGAACAGCGGATTTTCCGACACTGGCTCAAAAGGATACAGTTTGGCCAGCACCTGCTTTTTGCTGTCGCTGAGGATCATCTCTTGAATGTAAAAAGCAGGCACTCCCACCACCAAGCCCGTGTCCATGGGGTGGGACACTTGCACACGCAAGCGGGCGCTGCTTCTCAATTCATTGGCGTCAAACATTTTCCCGGCGACCCGGTTCAAGTTGATGGGCCAGCTGCCATCCGCACGGGTGGCACCGGGCACTGTGCAGCCGCCACCTGCTGCGTTAATAAAGGCTTGGCCCACATGCCATACGTTGTCTTTCCCCAAGGCTGCCACACGGATGGGACTACCCTGCTCCAGTTTGAAACGGAAGTTCAAGCTGGGTTTGGCCGCCACGGGAATGTATTCCAACACTTTGCGAATGGGGTTGCGGTCCACCAACACCACGATTTTTTGAACCCCTTCAATGGCAGACGCATCAAAGGACACAGGCACGTTCATCGCATCCTCTGCAAATTCCGGCACGGACACGTGCACCCGGCTGTCAAACTCGACACGCGCATTGGCCTCAAAAAACTGGGCCTTTAGGTCTGGCCACTGCATGGAACCCAAAGGGTCGCCACCCGTCAAGGCTGCTTGCGCTGCCGCAGGTCCAGCAATTGCAATTGCTGCTGTAAGAACTACCGAATTGAAACCCACCAAGTTGAACCGCATAAAGCACATCTCCCCATTCGTTCTGTCAGAATGCAAGCAATCCATATGCCCAGTGTAAGTAATATGCATTTATGATCAATTTAAACATTTCAGCAGAATGGTTGAAACCAAACGGCGAAAAAATCACTCTGGACGAGCGTTTTTTCCAAATCCTCAAGGCCATTGCGGAGGAGGGCTCTTTCTCCGCCGCCTGCAAAACGCTGGACTTGTCCTACCGAACCTTGTGGACTTGGGTGCAAAAAACCAATGCGCAGTTTGAGGACGAGTTGATTTCCACCCATGGCCGCGCAGGCGCATGCTTGACCCGCATGGGGCACAAGGTGCTTTGGATGTACGAGCAGGGCAATGTGCGAATTGCGCCAGAACTTGGCGTGGTGGTTGAGCAATTGAATGCCGAATGGCTACAAGCCAAAGAAAACAAACCTTGGGTTAGCATGGCCACCGGCGACGACCCTGTGCTGCAACACCTGTTGCACGACCCGGCCTTGCACGAGCGGATGCAATTGTCCCTGAGGTGGGCGGGTAGCATTGCTGCCCTGTCGGCCTTGCATCGTGGGGAGGTTAAAATTGCGGGTTGCCAGCTTCCGGATGCCCGAGGGCACGGCATTTACACCGAGGTACACCGCACACTTCGCCGCTGGCTGCGTGGGGAAAATTTGTCAGTGATTCACCTGTTCGAACGTGAAACAGGCTGGATTAGCCGCAACATGCTGAAGCCGCCCACACTTGCCGAGGTACACAACAAAAGGGCACAACTGGTCAATCACAGCCCTTCGGCATCGGCCCACCATCAATTGAATGCCCTGATTGAGCAGGCAGGATACAAAGCAGAATCCCTTCCGGGCTACCACCATGAGGAAAACTCACACCTCTCGTTGGCTTGTACAATTGCAGCGGGGCATGGGGATTTGGGGATTGGCATACAGGCCGCTGCAGACAAATATGGCTTGAGTTTTAGGCCTTTGGTGAAGGAGCACTACTTCTTGGTGGTTCACATGGAAGATTTGAATTTTCCGGCAGTTGTGGAGTTCCGCAATTGGCTGCAAAGTGAACGCGTTAAACAGGCCATTCACAACACGCCGGGTTATGCTGCTCCACAAATCGGAGAATTACAGACATTGGAAGAATTTTTGAATCAAATGTCATAACTTAGCAACCCTTCCAGCCCCTCGATGCATGAACTCCACTGACACTCTGGTCCAAATTTTATCCATCACAGCCCCTGTTTTTTCGATGGTGCTGATGGGCATGGTACTTAGCCACTTTAAATTGGTGGATGACACTTTTGTACGCACGGCCTCCAACCTGATTTACCGGGCCACCATGCCCACGCTGTTTTTCCTGTCCATTTGGCAGGCCGACCTGCAACAGTCGCTACGGCCCAGCCTGATTTTTTTCATGTCGCTGGGCACCTTGCTGTGCTTTGGTTTGGCATGGTGGTGGGCCAGCCGTAAATTGCCCTATGGGCAGCGCGGCGCTTTTATTCAGGGCAGTTTTCGGGGCAATTGCGGGGTACTCAGCTTTGCTTTGGTGGCCAATTATTACGGGGAATATGGTCAGTCCGTGGGTGGAGTTTTGGTGGGTTTTACCATCTTGTTGTTCAATGTGTTGTCGGTGTTCACCCTGTCGTATTACAGCTCCACAATGGAGTTCAGCATCAAAAAAATGTTCAAAGAGTTTGCTGCCAACCCTTTGATTATTGGTGTACTGCTGGGTCTTGTGTCATCCGCCATCAAGCTTGAAATTCCACTGTGGATACACACCTCTGCCAAGTACTTCAGCGGCATGACCCTACCCTTGGCCTTGATTTGCGTGGGTGCCACCCTGTCCATCAGCGGCTTGAAGGATTCTGGCGCCGCCAGCGCCCAAGCCACCGCGATCAAGGTAGCCATTGCGCCACTGGTGGCCTGCCTGCTGGCGTGGATGTTTGGGGTTGAAGGGCGTGATTTGGTGATATTGTGGATGTTCCTTGCATCCCCCACCGCTGCTGCCAGCTTTGCCATGGCACTGGCAGCCGGCGCGGACGGTAAATTGGCAGCCAACATTATTGCTTTAAGCACACTGGTGGCCATGGGCAGCATGACATTTGGAATTTACGCTTTGAGGATTTGGGGACACTAAGTGAATACACTGGGCACGCACACCAAGCGTCAAGAATGGACGCTGCTGCTGACGCTGGCAGGTATTCAATTCACCCACATTCTGGACTTTATGGTGTTGATGCCCCTTGGGCCGCAATTGGTCCAAACCCTGCAAATTAGCAACACACAGTTTGGTTTGCTGGTTTCGGCTTACACCTTTGCGGCGGGTTTTGCCGGGCTGCTGGCCTCCACCTACATTGACCGGTTTGAGCGCAAACGCCTATTACTCACCCTGTACACCTTGTTTGCAATTGCCACGCTGGGCTGCGGCTTGGCACGTAGTTATGAAGGTTTGATTTTTGCCCGCACCATGGCTGGCTTTTTTGGTGGTGTATTGACCGCCATGAGCCAAACCATTGTTGCAGATGTGATTCCCTTCGAGCGCCGAGGCAAGGCCATGGGCGTGGTGATGACTGCCTTTTCAGTGTCCGCGGTGATGGGCGTGCCGCTGAGTTTGCTTTTGGTGGCGTACTCCACCTGGTACACGCCGTTCTTGGTGATTGCAGCGGTGTCGCTTGTTTTAATTGGCTTGGCGTGGTTTAGCTTGCCCGACATGCAAGGGCATTTGGCTCATTCCAAAGCGGCTGGCTTTTTCGGGCCTTTGCAGGAAACACTGTCAGACAGTAACCATTGGAAGGGCTTTTTGTTGACCTTCCTACTGGTGTTTGCCAGCTTTATCATCATCCCCTACATTGCTTTGTACACCCAAATTAACGGGGGTGTGACTCAGCGGGATTTGCCAATTATTTACCTGTTGGGCGGGGCGGCGACTTTAATTTCTGCCCCCACCATTGGCAGACTAAGTGACAAATACGGCAAAGTGGTGGTGCTGCGCTGGGTGGCCTGTATGGCCATCTTCCCCATGATTTTGATTACCGTGTCTGAACACTTTGCTTATGTAGCCATTTTTGTGTTGGCAACTGCATTCTTTATTTTTGTCAGTGGCCGGATGATACCCGGCATGGCGTTGTTGTCTGGGGTGGTGAACCCCAACTTGCGGGGCACTTTCATGACTTTGAATTCAAGCGTGCAATCGGCCGCCATGGGTTTGGGGGCTTTGCTGGGTGGGGCGTTGATCGGCAGGGATGCTGAAGGCTTGGTCACCAATTACTGGATGTGCGGGGCAATTGGGGTTGTTAGCAACCTTGCCGCAATGTGGTTGGCAGGCAAAGTTGCCATGCACAATGCCCCAACCCCACATTCAACCTAGTTATTCAAAGCGCTCTTCGGGGCGCAGCAAACGCCACTGGCCGGGTGGCAAATCGCCCAGCATGATGCGACCAATGCGGATACGCTTCAAACCTGTCACGCGCAAGCCCACAATTTCACACATGCGGCGAATTTGGCGCTTTTTGCCTTCAATCAATATAAATTTGAGTTGATCTTCGTTCAACCAGCTGACTTTGGCGGGTTTAAGCGCCTCGCCATCCAATGAAATGCCCGAGCGCAACATTTCCAAGCCATTCGGGCGCAACTCGCCCTCCACGCGCACCATGTACTCTTTTTCAACCAAGGAATGCTCGTCAATCAGTTGGCGGGCAATACGGCCATCTTGCGTGAGTACCAGCAAACCGGTGGAATCAATATCCAAGCGCCCTGCGGGTGCCAAGCCTTTCAGCATATTGGGTGAAAACGGTTGCGAAGTGCGGCGGTCCGCCTGATTGCTGTCGTCAATGCATTCCATGGCCGACTTGTAGCGGCCCTCTGGCTGGCCAGACACCACACCAATCGGCTTGTGGTACAAAATCGTGACTTGCTTGCTGAGGTTGTCCTTGGCGCGGGAGTCCAAGTCAATTTTATCGGTGGGCAATACTTTAGAGCCCAACTCATTGACCACTGCGCCGTTGACACGCACCCAACCCTTTTCAATCAGGTAATCCGCCTCGCGGCGGCTGCACAAGCCCTTGGCCGCCATGATTTTACTCAGGCGCTGCGGTTCAGTGGGGTCCATTAAATCCAGCGTGCGGGTGCCTGTAACACGGCTTCGGCGGGGTTTTGCTTCGCCATAACCACCCGTAAAGTCGGGGCCTGAAGCGACAACAGGTTTGCTGCGCGTAGAGGGGCGCGGCGGGGGCACGTATTCAGCCGCACTGACTCGGCCTCGGCCTTTGGCAGGTGCCACTTTCACGTCTGCCCTTGGGCCAGTGACAGCCCTGCCCGGCCCGGCTTTGCCTGCAGCAGACGACCCCGTTTTCCCGTAGGGCTTGGCGCCGTCGCTGGTTTTGGCTGTGCGATTGCTGGGGCGGCCACGCCCGTCAGGTCGGGCTGAGCCTGCGGCTTGAGGTTTGGTGGACGGGCCGGAACGGCGGGCGGGTTTGTTCATGGGGAAGCTTTCTGACGTGCAGTGGGGGAGTTCAAGGCCGCATTGTAAGCGAAATGGGCAAAAATCGCCAATCGCCCTCTACTGCATGCCCAGAACGAAGTAAGCCGGGAAAACCCGCGCTAATCCCCATTATGGATACCCAATATGGGGGGTAAGCTTGGTCAATTCAATGGCTTATCTTCAGGACCGTCCGTCTATGGCATCGCAGAGCACCCTTCCCCCACGACCATTCGGCCGACGATCCAAGCATTCGGTGAATCTGGGCGAGCTGGTTGACATCCTGACTTTTCAAAGCCAAGCGCACACCTCACTGACTGACATTCGCCGCCATGCGGACTGGATGTGCGTGCTGGTTAATTTTGGCTGCTTGGTTTTTGCGTTGCTGCAAGGCTTTTACTTGGGCGTGGTCAGCGAGGCACTCACTTGGGGTGTACCTATTTTCTTAACATCGCTTGCGGTGACCCGGGCAGGTGCGGGCAATACATGGACCATGCATTTGAACGGTTGGCTGTTGGTGGCGATGGCTGCTTTGCATGTGCATTTGGGCAAGGGCATGGTGGAATACCACTTTAGCTTTTTCATGCTTCTGCCGATGATGTTGATGTACCGTGACCCCAAACCCCTGTTGACTATGGGCTTGGTGATCATGCTGCATCACTTGGTGTTTGACATGTTGCAACGCTCGGGCTTTCAGGTTTATGTGTTCAACGGGGCTTTTTCTGGCTTCAATGCCATTGCCCTGCATGCGTTTTACATTGCTGTCTTTGTGATTATTCTCAGCTTTTTAGCGCACACACTTCGCCAACACGCGACCACCGCGCAAGAGGCGGCAGAACTGTTAAGCCACTTGGACAAGGAAACTGGAGTCAATTTCAAAATACGTGCATTGGCTGATGAAGAGGGCAAAGTGTCCCGCTTTGGTAAAGTGTTCAATGATTACGCAGACAACATGAGCTTTATTGTGTCAGCCTTCCGCATGTTGCGGGCTGACATACGCGAGCTGACCGATATTGCGAGCGAGCTGGGTGCAGACAACACATTCCAGCTGACCCAGAATGCCAAAGCGTCCAACAATCTAAGGGACTTCGTTCACAAATTGGGCTCGCAAACCAAACAGGCTCAATCGTCTGCCGAGCTGTCGAAAAAAATCACCGATGATTGCTTTGACTTGATCAATGAGCTGAACTTGTCCTCTGATTTGTTGAGCAAAATCACCCAACAATCCTTTCAAGCTCACCAACACATTCAACAACTTTTGCCCGAGCTTGCCGAGAACTCCGTGTTGCAAAACCGGCTGTTGACCATCAGCGCGGGGCTGGACCACTTGGCTGAGCGCACGCAAAGTTTCATGAGCAAAATGGACTCCTTCAAAGGGGGTTTGAATGCGATTGAAAACCAAGCCGTGTCCATGGACCGCTCCACCAATCAATGGATTGAAGAAGGCCACGCCAACCAGCGCCGCGGCTGGGAAGTGCTTGGCGCCATGGAAACCATGCAGTCCCGTACCGAAAATGCATTCAGTGCCCTGAACAACACGGTGGAGACCATCATGCGGTCTGGCGATGTGGTGCGCGAAATGGAGAGGCGGCTTTCGAGGTTTGATGTATGAGCCTGCAACACGTACTTGAAGACCCGTTGATTCAAGACCTGCTGAACAGCAAAACCCGCAACTATGCGCTGCTAACACACTTGAACGACCAACTGTGCATGATTGGTGCCAGCAAAGCTTACCGCAAACACATTGGTTTTAGCGCCAGTGAGGAGTTGGTGGTAAACCGCTATGGCATGTCGGTTTACCGCGCATTGTCAGACGCTTTGAAAGCCAGGCAAGGTTGGACGGGTTGCGTCAAGGTGAAAGACGAATGGCTGATTGTTAAAATGTCGGGCCACGGCGATTACGGTTTGCTGCACGAGCGTGTTTACAATGCTGACGAAGCGGCAGAGGCGGCAGCCATCCAAAGTCGTCGCGCATCCGCCTCGTTCGCTGACACTGCCATGAGCCTGCGGGGTGAGGAAAGTGGCGTAAGCCCCGTGTCGGGCAGCGTGTTGCTGCAGTTAAACAGTCAAGGTTTGATTGTAAAGGCCAATGACAGCCTTGCCACTTTTTTGGGCCAGCCCAGTGAAGAACTGAGCGGCGTGGATGCTGTGCATTTGATTTTCCGGCCTGATGTGGGGCAGTTCAAGCGCCTGTTTAACGCAGCCAAATTTACGCCAGACACCATGGACGGCTCGTTCCGTTTACGCAACACGGCCAACCAGGTGGTTCACTTCGATTGGACTGCCTGTGCACAAGGTTCAGACATTTTGTTATTGGGCCGCGCCAGTAAAATTCATTTGGAAGAGGCGCTGCTGAAAAGCGAGGAGCGAATCAACCGCATTTTGGAGTCGATGGACGACGCATTTTTCGCTGTGGATGACGCCGGTTATATCAGCTACGTGAACGAGAAGGGTGCCGAGTTGTTGGGCAAGCCGATCCCCAGTTTGCTGGGCCGCCAGTTGTGGGAGCGCGCCCCACATTTGAAAAAAACCGCTTTGTACAGCCATTTGAATCAGAGCAAGGGCAACAAACAGCCGGTGCAGTTTCAGTGGGAGGACCACGAGCACCAAAGTTGGTACCAAGTCAAAGCCTACCCCAGTCAGGATTTAATCTCCGTGTTTTTTACTGACATCAGTGGCATCAAACAGGATGAAACCCGCATGCGCCACCAGGCCATGCATGATTCGCTGACGGGCTTGCCCAACCGCTTGGCCTTGACTCAATCCTTGAAGGAGTTGATACACAACGATCAAATCCTCGGCTTTAAGATGGGTTTGTTGTTCATCGACTTGGATGGATTTAAAACCATCAACGACACACTGGGGCACGACAGCGGCGATGATTTGCTGGTGGCCGTGGCAGAACGTTTGCGAAGCGTCGTCCGGTCCTCCGACATTGTGGCCCGGTTGTCGGGCGATGAGTTTGTGATCACTTTACCGTACATTACAGACTCTGACGTGGCCTACCTTGTCGGCCGCAAAGTGGTGGAGGCCATTAGCCAGAAGCCTTTTAATTTGGCGGGCAACCGTGTGTACATCGGCGCGTCTGTGGGCTTGGCTTTGTTTCCGAATGACAGCCGTGAAGTCGAAGGTTTGCTGAAAAATGCGGACATTGCCATGTACCAAGCCAAGCAATCTGGCAAAAACACGGTGCGCGTTTTCCATCAAGACATGAGCTCTGATTTGCATGCCCGCTTGAACTTGGAAAATGATTTGCACGACGCTTTGCAAGAGGACCGAGTTGAGCTGCATTTCCAGCCGCGTTTTGATGTGCATGGCAACATCAAGTCGGTGGAGGCGCTGGCAAGGCTGCGGTCCATTTCAGGCAAATTGGTTTCTCCAACAGACTTCATTCCAGTGGCTGAGGACACGGGGCTGATTGTACCGATGGGCGAGTTGGTGATGCGCAAGGCGTTTGAATGGATTAAGCACACCAATCAGCGCTTGAAAACACCGATTTCCATGTCAGTGAATGTGTCGGGCATACAACTGCTGACCGGTACACTGCCAGATGCGGTGGGTAGGCTTCTGAAAGAAACTGGCATTCAAGCCCACTGGATTGAACTTGAACTGACTGAAACCGTGCTGATGCAAAACGAAGACCATGTGATTGAGGATTTGTCTGCTTTGCATGACATGGGTGTACGCCTGTCAATCGACGACTTTGGCACAGGCTTTTCCTCTTTGGCGATGCTGCAACGCATGCCAGTGGACATGATTAAACTGGATCGGTCGTTTGTAAAAGGCTTGCCCCATCAATACGACAGCGTGGTGATTTCACGCACGGTTTTGGCCTTGGCAAAATCCATGGGCTTGGGCGTGGTGGCTGAGGGCGTGGAAACCGACGAGCAGCGGGACTTCCTGATTGATGCAGGCTTCCAAGAGCTACAGGGCTTTGGCCTTGCTCGACCCATGGAATCTTTGGACGCACGCAACTTTGTGTGGGCGCAGGAGATCCATGACGAATCGATGAACAATGCGTTTGGCTATCAGGACCTGGGTGAGAATGAAACACAAGTGGGGCTGTAAGTTCGGTTTTAGACTGGTTTGAAAATTCAATCGCTTACAAACACAATCCTAAATTTTCCAGCACTGCAGGTGTAGGCAACCAACCCCACTCGCGGCCTGCCATCAATCCAAGTGAAAGCAAAATTAAAACGCCGTTTGCACGGTACATTGCGCTTTCAGAATACTTGCCTTTGATGCGTTTTTGCAATTGCACAGCAGCCGCGATACTGCCAGAGCTGACCCAACCAAACACCCACATCAGCAGTGCACCCTGCCACACCGAAGCGCTTAAAAACGCCAAACTTACAGCGGCATACAGCACAGCGCATGGCATAAACAACCACAACAAGCCACCCCGAATACCTTGTGAAAAATTGGACTTATTGAGTTCAAGGGTGTTGAGTTGTGGCTGCAGCCTCTCGATGCGCACAATCGAATACTCAGAAAGAATAGGCTTGGCCCGCACCAGCAGCAACAAGCCAGCAAAAAGTAGGACGGCATGCAGCATCCAACTCAAGGCTTTAAACAGTGCCACACCGGGCGCAAGCAGCGAGCCCAAGCCAAAAGACAAACCACCAGCCAAGGCACCCAGCACCACGTAAGCGGACACCCTGCCCAAGTAAAAGCCAGCGGGGCTTACCTGCAACCACGGGCGTGCCAATGCGCAGCCGCACATGCCTGCGCAATGTGGGCTAGCAATCAAACCCAGCAGAAAAACAGTCATCAATAACGACACGCTCATTACAAAACCTGACTACCTTGCAAGCCCGACTTGCGGACATATCGGTCAAAACACATGGCAATTGGCCTCACAAAAAACCAACCCCGCTCAGTCAAGCGGATGCCCACATCATCCCAAATGAGCAAGCCATCTTCAACAAACTCACTGAGTGAGTCCAACTCCCTTGAAAAATACTCTTGAAAGTCAACCCAATGGGTTTCCAAAAAATCAGCAAACTCCAACTCGCCTTGACACAAAATGGCCATGATCACCGTTTGGCGAATCAAGTCGTCACGGTCACTCACATGCCCACGAAATACCGCGCTGCCCTGCTTATTCACGCTGTACTGGTACTCTTCCAGATTGCGGGAGTTCTGTATCAAAGTGGGGCCAATCCGGCTGATGGCACTGACGCCTAAACCAATCAGGTCTGCATCGGGCTGCGTGGTGTACCCTTGAAAGTTACGGTGCAAAACCCCTTGCCGACGCGCTTTGGACAAAGCATCGCTGGGCTTGGCAAAGTGGTCCATACCAATGTAATCAAAACCGGCTGCCTGCAGTTTGTCAATTGCGAGGGACAAAATATCCAACCGGGCTTCTGCGTCGGGTAAGTCGTCTATGTGGATGCGGCGCTGAGGCTTGAAACGTTCAGGCATGTGGGCATAGCCATACAAAGCAATGCGGTCAGGGCTCAGCGCGATCAATTGGTCCAGCGTGCGCGCAAACGTGCCGGTGGACTGATGAGGCAGCCCGTAAATCATGTCTACATTCACGGACTCAAAGCCCAATGCGCGTGCAGCGGCGACCAAGCTTTCAACCGACTCAAAACTTTGCTCGCGGTGCACCGCTTTTTGCACAAGGGGGTCGAAATCTTGCACACCAAAACTAATGCGATTAAACCCCATGCCCCTTAAACTGCCCAACCTTTCCTTATTGACGGTACGCGGGTCCACCTCAATGGAGCGTTCTGCATGCTTGGCAAAGGGAAAAATCTTCTCCAAACGCTCAACCAGATCTTTCAACTCATGATCAGTCAAAAAAGTGGGGGTGCCGCCACCCATGTGAAACTGCACCACCGGCGTCATGGCTGTGCCAGATTGAGCAACCCAACGGGCCTCCTTCTCCAAACAATTCAAATAGTCAGCCACTTGGTCATGCTTTTTGGTGATGACTTTGTTGCATGCACAGAAATAGCAAACCGACGCACAGAACGGAACATGTACATACAGGGACAATGGCCGCTGCAAGCCCCCGACCACTCGGGACTGAAGGGCTTGATAGTACGCTTGTGGCCCCTCGGACTCTCCACACTGGTCAATCGTTGGATAGGAGGTGTAGCGTGGACCAGGGCGGTCATAGCGCTCGAGTAAGGCTGTAAACCCCGAGGTGGGCATCATGGGGAAGCTGTGAATGGAGGTAATCGGCATGTTGGCAGCCTAGGGACTTGAGGTAACACCATACATTGTGAGCAGGTTCTGATTTAACATCTTGACCTGTATCAAGAATCCCTTAGACTAGACATATCAGTCCATAATCATATTAATACTTCCAATCAATACGAGCGGCCCACTATGACTTCACTCGCAGAAGTTCACCTCAATTGCTCGACCTGTAATTTAAAAGACCTTTGCATGCCTGTGGGTTTGTCCCCAGTGGAGCTTGAGCAATTGGACGAGCTGGTGTCCGTGCGCCGTAAAGTGATCAAAGGCGAGGTGTTGTTTAACGCTGGGGATGATTTTTCCTCGATTTACGCGGTGCGCGCAGGCACCTTTAAAACGCGAATTACCACACAAGAGGGCACAGACCAAGTAACTGGCTTCCAAATGACAGGCGAAATCATTGGCTTGGACGGCATTGGAAACAACAACCACATTTGCGATGCGGTGGCGCTGGAAGATTCTGAAGTGTGTGTGATTCCCTATGCCCGGCTTGACGATATTTCGCAGCAGTTCCGCAGCCTTCAAACGCACTTTCACCGCATCATGGGCCGTGAGATTGTGAAAGACCAAAACGTGATGTTGCTGCTGGGCAGCATGCGTGCCGAGCAGCGCTTGGCCGCCTTTCTAAGTAGCTTGTCTGAGCGGCAACGTGCGCGGGGGTTTTCCGGGCGAGAGATGGTGTTGCGCATGACGCGTGAGGAAATTGGCAGCTACCTGGGGCTTAAAATTGAAACGGTCAGCCGCACCCTAACTAAACTGCAAAAAGATGGTTTGATTCAAATCACACAAAGGCAGCTGACTTTGCTGCGGCTGGATGACCTCAAACACTTGGCCACCCACCTGTAACACGCTTTCAATCAAGGCTTGGCTGGGCTTGTTGGTGCTTGCAGCTGAGGGGTGAGCTTTTCCACGGTAAAACCAATTTTGCTGTGGGGCGCAGTGACCAGCGTTTCTGGATTGCTGGCCGCAATGTACAAGGTCACAAACCCAGCCACCACCACGGTGGCTGGCAAACCCAACACCAGCCACATCAGGGGTTCTTTGTACCAAGGCCCACCCACTTGCTGGCTTGAAACAGTTTGCTTACTCATACGATTTTCCTTTTGTACGCATGTACGTATGTACGTTTCTGCTTTCGTAACAACATCCACTACAGCGGCGCCAGCATAACAGCGGGCTCCACAATGGTTTCCAGCGATGCGTCCAAGGCTTTGTCTAAAGGCGCACCCTCTTTCACACGCTGGCTGTCAAACTTCAATTCAAACCGGTTGGAGCCTGGTGCCAACTCATCCGGATTGGCCCGCACATGCACCACCACCCAACGGCTTTCGGTGGGCATCAACACCCAATTGGCATCATCGGCAATACGCAGGCTTTCAACGGTGCCCTGACCTTTCAATAAGGTGCCCGATACCTTCAAAGGGAACTCGGACGCGTTCATCAAATTCAGGCGGTACACATTCTCTAGTTCACCGTTTTCAACCAAGCGGTACTGGGTGTTGCGATCCCTCACCACATCCACCCGCAAGTCGTGCCGCATGTTTAAGGCCACGCCCACAGCCGCGATTAAACCCCACACCACTGCGGTGTAAACCAACACGCGGGGGCGGAATAGGCGTTTGACCATCTGATCAAAATTCCAACCATTGGCCATGCCATTTTGGGTGCTGTACCTGATCAGCCCCTTGTCATAACCCATTTTGTCCATGACCCCGTCGCACACGTCAATACAGGCTGCACAGCCAATGCATTCGTATTGCAAACCCTTGCGGATGTCTATGCCGGTGGGGCACACCTGTACGCACAAATTGCAATCCACGCATGCGCCCAAACCCTTTGGTTTGAAGTCCACATTTTTCCCGCGCGGGCCACGCGGTTCGCCCCGCTTTTCATCGTAGGTAACCAACAGGGTGTCTTTGTCAAACATGGCACTTTGAAAACGCGCATAAGGGCACATGTATTTACACACTTGCTCACGCATCCAGCCCGCGTTGCCATAGGTGGCAAAGCCATAAAAACCCACCCAAAACATTTCCCAAGAGGTGAAGGTGAAGGTGTGCAATTCCACAAACAAGTCTTGAATCGGGGTGAAATAACCCACGAAGGTAAAGCCTGTCCACAATGCAATCAGCAACCACACGCCGTGCTTGGCTGCAGCCCGCCAAATGCGGTCCAAGGTCCAAGGGCCAGCGGACCTGCGCAGCCGCGCGGCGCGGTCCCCTTCCACCTTGCGCTCCACCCACATGAAAATTTCTGTGTACACGGTTTGCGGGCAAGCATAGCCGCACCACAAGCGCCCAGCTACGGCAGTGAACAAAAACAGGCTGAGTGCACACACCACCAACAAGGCGGTCAGGTAAATAAAATCCTGAGGATAAAAAACCAAGGGGCCGATGAAAAAGCGCTGTGCATCAATATCAAACAACAAGGCCTGACGCCCGTTGTACTGTACCCAAGCAGCACCATAAAATGCCAGTTGGGTGAGCCAAACAGTGACCCAGCGCAGCTGCGCAAAACGCCCCCACACCGAGCGCGGCACCACCTTCTGGTCAGCCTGAAACATGCTGACCCACTGCTCATTTTGATTGGCCTGTTTCATTCAATCCTCAACGATTGCCTGTATTCGACATTTGCCACACATAGCTGGACACCACGCGGATTTGATCTGCATTCAGTATCTGTTTGTGGCTGGGCATATGCCCCTGACGGCCATTTTTGATGGTTTCAACAATCGACCTTTCTGTGCCACCGTGCAACCAAGTTCTGTCGCTCAAATTCGGCGCTCCAATGGCTTGATTGCCTTTGCCATCTGCACCGTGGCAAGCCACACAGGCCTCGCCAAAAATCTTGCGACCCAATTGAGCTTTTAGGGGGTCATTTGCCCGGCCAGACAAGCTCAACACATACTGTGCAACTGCGCGCGCATTTTCGTCGCTGCCCACCGCAGCAATCATTGGGGGCATGATGCCGTTGCGCCCTTCCACAATCGAAACCTGAATCGCCTCACCTGTGCCGCCGTAAAGCCAGTCAGCGTCAGTCAGGTTAGGAAACCCACGGCCACCCCGCGCATCTGAACAGTGGCATTGGGCGCAGTTGTTGAGGAATAATCGCTCGCCCATGGCCTTGGCCTCAGGCATGTGCGCAATCTCCTCTACCTTCAAACCCTCAAACTTGGCAAACAGGGGGGCGGCGCGCTCTTCAACCATTTTTCGCTCGGCCAGGTACTGCCCCTGAGAACTCCACTCGCTTTTGCCTTGATACGTACCCAATCCTGGAAAAAAGAACAAGTAAGCAAAAGCAAACACAATCGTGATGTAGAACAAACCCATCCACCAGCGGGGCATGGGGTTGTTCAACTCCTGCAAGTCTTCATCCCACACATGGCCTGTGGAATTGCTTTTCACATCCAGGCTGACCTTCAACTTTTTGCTGGCCTGCACCCACAACAAAACGCCACACATCACGATGCTAAAGAGTGTGACCCCGGCAACCAATAAACCCACTGTGCTGGAAAAAAAATCACTCATTTCTCATCTCCCAGTGGCTTGTCATCATCAATGAAAACAATCGCAGCTGCATTTTCAAACTCATCTTTCTGCTTGTTGCTGTACGCCCAAAAGCAGATTCCCAAAAACAGCCCAAACGCGCCCACGGTAATCGCCTCACGCCAAAACATCACATCAGTCAATAGGTTCATATCGGTTCCAGTTTCTTATTTGGCGGGGGGCATGGTCTTCACGCCCATGCCTTGTAAGTAAGCAATCAAGGCTTCCATTTGTGTTTTGCCTTCCACCTCTTTTGCGGCACTGGCAATTTGCTCATCGGTGTAGGGCACGCCCAGTTTTTGAAGTGCTTTCAAATTCGCGGTGATGGCCACCGGGTCTACTTTCTTCTGAGCCAACCAAGGGTAGGCGGGCATATTGGATTCGGGCACCACATCACGCGGGTTAGTCAAATGCAAGCGGTGCCATTCATCGGAATAACGAGCGCCTACGCGGGCCAAGTCCGGGCCTGTGCGTTTGCTGCCCCATTGGAAAGGCCGGTCATACACAAATTCCCCTGCGGTAGAAAAGTCGCCATATCGCAGAGTTTCTGCGCGGAATGGGCGAATCATTTGCGAGTGGCAGTTGTAGCAACCTTCGGACACATAAACATCACGCCCGGCCAAGCGAATTGCCGTGTAAGGCTCGACGCCCGGTGCAGCTTGGGTGGTGGATTTCTGAAAGTACAAAGGCACAATTTCAACTGCACCACCCACCGAGATGACCAGTAACACCAGCACCAGCATGAGCCAGCTGTTGGTCTCAATTTTTTCATGGTTAAATTTCACGAGTTTTCTCCTTGTTCAAGCGTGTGCGGCAACGTGGTTTAAACCCATGTGTGCAGGCAGTGCTGGAATGCGCGCATCCACAGCTTTGCCTCCTTTTGCTGTCATCCACACATTCCACGCCATCACCAACATACCGCCCACATACAAAAGCCCTCCGAAAAACCGGACCACATAGTAGGGGTAAGTTGCTTTTACGCTTTCAACAAAGGTGTAAGTCAAAGTGCCGTCGGCATTCAACTCCCTCCACATCAAACCCTGCATCACGCCCGCAATCCACATGGCGGTGATGTACAGCACAATGCCTATGGTGCTCACCCAAAAGTGAATTTCAATTGCATTTTTGGAATGCATCGCCTCTTTGCCAAACAGGCGCGGCACCATGTAATACAAAGAGCCCATGGAGATCAAACCCACCCAGCCCAAGGCACCGCTGTGCACGTGCCCAATGGTCCAATCGGTGTAATGGCTTAAGGCGTTCACAGTTTTGATGGACATCATTGGGCCTTCAAATGTGCTCATGCCATAAAAGCTTAAGGACACGATCAGGAAGCGCAGGATGGGGTCATCACGCAGCTTGTGCCATGCCCCACTTAAGGTCATGATGCCGTTGATCATGCCACCCCAGCTGGGCGCCAAAAGTATCAGTGAGAACACCATGCCGATTGACTGAGTCCAGTCTGGCAATGCGGTGTAATGAAGGTGGTGGGGGCCTGCCCACATGTAGGTGAAAATAAGCGCCCAAAAGTGCACGATGGACAAGCGGTAGGAGTAAACCGGGCGGCCCACCTGCTTGGGTATGAAGTAATACATCATGCCCAAAAAGCCGGCGGTGAGGAAAAAGCCCACTGCATTGTGGCCGTACCACCATTGCACCATCGCGTCTTGCACACCCGCGTAGGCTGAATAGCTTTTCCACATACCGGCAGGCATTGCTGCGCTGTTGACAATATGTAGCAAGGCCACCGCAATGATAAAGGCCCCATAAAACCAATTGGCCACGTAAATATGCTTTACTTTGCGAATGGCCAGTGTGCCAAAAAACACCACTGCGTAAGCCACCCACACGAATGTGATCAACACATCAATCGGCCATTCCAGCTCGGCGTATTCCTTACCCTGCGTAAAACCCATGGGCAGCGTAATGGCTGCAGCCACAATCACGGCCTGCCAACCCCAAAAATGGAACGCCGCCAATTTGTCGGAAATCAAGCGGACATTGCAGGTGCGCTGCACCACGTAGTAGGACGTACCAAACAAAGCGCAACCGCCAAATGCAAAGATAACTGCATTGGTGTGCAGGGGGCGCAAGCGGCCATAACTTAACCATTCAATGCCTTCACCCAATGTAGGCCATGCCAGTTGGGCTGCTATCCAGCAACCCACCAACATGCCTACAACGCCCCACAGCACAGCCGCAATCGAGAACTGCCGCACCACTTTGTAGTTGTAAGTTAGATCCGTTGAACCCATGGCCTTGCAAGCCTCCAAAATATTTTTCGACCCAATCAGTGTCGCAAACTACTTGGCAAGGGGTGTTGACTTAAATCAAGGCTTCAAAGAATCGTCGTCATCAATCACGCTTTGGCCGGGCTCTTCCATTTCATCAAACTGGCCTGTGTTGACTGCCCAAAACAAGACTGCCCCAATGACTGCAACCAAAGACACACTCAGCGGCACCAAAAGAAACAAAATGTCCATGCTTAGCCCTTTTTTGAATTTGTATTCAAGCGAGCTGAATTGGCAATCACCACCAAGCTGCTGACCCCCATGCCCAAAGCTGCCATCCAAGGCTCTAGCTGCCCAGCCATTGCAAGTGGCAAGGCCAACAAGTTATAAATTAGCGACCATGCCATGTTTTGAAAACCCAGCTTTTTCATGCGTCGCGCGGTCAACATCAAATCGACCAATAAGCTGGGTTGCTCGCGCAGCATCAAAAAGTCAGCCTGCTTGGCAGTCAACCCAGCGGGGGCATAACTGGCAACCGACACATCGGCTTGCGCAAATGCCACTGCATCATTCAAACCATCCCCAAACATCAATACATGCCGCCCATCGGCCTGTTGATTGCGTATCCACTGGGCTTTGTCTTGCGGGGTTTGCTCAAACCTGCGCTCCGCAAACTCAAGTTCTGTAGCCCATGCCTGCACTGCGCTTTGTTTGTCACCAGATAACAAACTGGGCCTGTATGGCAGGAGTGCTTGGAATTGACTGGGGGCAATCAATGCATTGCCGTGAATGATTTCAGCCTTCAGCAGGGGCTGTAAGTGCTCGCCACCCACCGCCAAATACACCCAGCTGGCCTGCGAATTTTCTTCTTCAACCTGCACCTGACAAAACCCAGCCGAGCCCAAGCGCACCAAGTGGTGCTCACCTGTTAGCGAGTTCAACACCACGGCACTCACGCCCTGCCCGGCAATTTCAAGGTAGCTCAACACCTCGAACGGATTGTCAGAGTGTTGACTCAAATTCAAAATCAGTTCGCGGGATATCGCACTGGACAATGGGTGATGATTGCGTTGAGCCAACAGCAAAACCACTTGCTTGGCCTCATTCAAAGTCAATGGGGGCTGCTCTGCCTCAAGCCCCGGCAAAGGCTTCATGCTTTCAATACGCACAGTAAGCTCATGGCGTGAGCTCAACGTGCCTGTTTTGTCCAAGGCCATGCAATCCACATCCGCCAAGCGATCAAGCGCCTCGGCGTTGCGCACCAAAACCCCCAAGCCGCTTAGTTTTTGAATGGCAAACAAGCGGACCAAAGGCCAGCTCAAAGCCAAGGCACAAGGGCAGCTGACCAAAAGTACCGACACGGTGGCACTCCACGCAAGCTGGGATTCATTGCGGACCACACCCCAATAGCCGCCCGCCAGCGCTGCAGCCAACACCACCGCCATTGAAAAGTAGGGGATGAGCCGATCCACCGAAGCTTGCCTTGACGGCTTGCTGGCCAAGGCCCGCTGAAGGGATTCACCAATGCGCGACAAATAGCCTTCGGCCTTCATGGACATCACTTTGCCTGTTGCACCACCCACGAGTTTTGCGCCCGCTTCCAACACATCACCCGCTTTGCGGAGCACCGGTTGCGACTCTCCGGTGCGCATGGATTCGTCCACCCACACGTCGCCGCAACCGGGCTCCAACATCATTTCAACAGCGCAGGTTTCCCCGGCCTTCAGTTTGATCAAATCCCCACGTTGCACGGCTGCAATTGGGCTTACCACCCAAGCCCTTCCATCCCACTTACTCACTTCAGAAGGCAAGTCTGGCTCCAAAGCCATCACGTGGTTCAAGGCTACAGAGGCATACCGGCTCACCAACCAGCGGGAGGTCAGCAGCAAAGCCACCAGCATGGCCACGCAATCAAACCACATCTTGGCCTGCGGGTTGGGCATTTGTACGCTGCTGTAAACAAAGGCAATCACCAAGCCCAGGCTTACAGGCAGCTCCACTGACCAACGGGCATTGCGGCTGGCCACCCAAGCCGACCTAAAAATAGATTGAGCGCTGTACAGCAACACCGGCCAGCACAGCACCCACTGGGCCCAGCGCAAGAGCTGTGTTTCAACCCAACCAATCTGTTCAGGGGCGTAAATGTATTCAGGTGCGCTGTACATCATGATTTGCATCATGCACAGCACCGCAACAATCAAGCGCAACAGCATTCCTTTGCGGTGTTGTTTGTCTTTTTTAAGGCTGAGTTCAGACCCGCTGCCACTGTTGGTATCCAACAGGTAGCCCAGTTGCTGGGCTTTGCGATTTAATTGTTCAATGGCCTCGGGGTTGCTGGCCACCCAATGGCCCAGTGCGCTGGCGGGGTTCAGCTCAAATTGCTGCAAACCCGAAATGTGGCGGGCTTCCTGCTCCAACTCGACCGCACAGGCCGCGCAGGTAATGCCCTGGACCCATGCGGTGCCCTCCCACAGGCCATCCCCCCGGCGAGACTGGCAGGCCAACAGGTTTTGGGCAATCGGCACTACCGGAACTTGAGGGGGTTGGGATTCCACTGGTTTTGGCCCGACGAACGGTCATGGTTACTATCTAGCCACAATAGTCCACAAATGCACAGCGGTTATTGATTCAAATCAACTCAAGGCTTACGGACTTTCCAAAGGGCTGGTGTTTTCACGGGTGCGGTCTGTGGCATCGCTTTTAAACCGCTGGAAGGCCATCGACTCGATCAGCCCCAAATCGCTGTAGGGGCCTCTGATGGAGTTGTCCATGTGCACTGTTAGCCAAATGGATTTTTTAGTGCTTGCCGACAACGCAGACAGCGCATTTAAACCAGCAATCGAATCAACCGGGTTGGCCGCATTTTGAAGGTGGCGGCTACTCACCAACACTTGTTGAATGTTCACCAATTTTGCCAAGCCCGCAGGCAGTTGGTGGATGGGGTTATCCGACAAATCCAACTTCACCAAATGGGTAAAGTGGGCAATTTCTTCAGGCAAGCTTTTCAGCCCAAAACCTTTGAGGCCAAGTACTTTGGATTCAAGATGATGGCGATTCTCGAAATTGCGAACCATCACCTCTGCTGCTTCAAACCGACACTCACCGGGCTCAAAATTTCGGGCCCATTCTTCCAATTGAGCGGCCAAGGCTTCGGTGTCTATTGCCACACCGGAGGTCTCATGAACTGACTTTCTTGAGAAATCTAAAGCGGGAAACTGCTGCATCCGCAAAGCATGCTCACGCGCACACGCTGAAATCAATTGACCATCCTCCCTTCGGCCTTGGCATCTGCCAAATCGTATTCAACCCCAAAACCAATTGAACCGCGAAACACCTTCACTTTAATCAGCGGACCGACTGGGCGTAGTTGATCCCAAATCCAGCGGGCAATATTCTCACTGGTGGGCAGGGGTATGATGTCGTTCAAATAGGTGTGATCCAGCTTTTTATGCACCGCGCCGACTTGGTCGGACAACAAGCTTTCAGGCACCACATAACCATCGGTGGCGGGGCCCTCAAACCACACCTCGGCCGTGTAGCTGTGGCCGTGTAAGCCAGGCCAGTCGGGCAACTGATGCGCCACATCGAAGGTGAATTGTTTAAAAACTTTCATGGCATTCCAATCACTTTGTGGGTTTGGACGCTTAGGCGCCACTGTGGATTTGTCAGGCAAGATTCTATCGCCTTGCGCATGTTGTGCTGCTTGCGGTTTGGGTCTGCATCATCCATCGCTTGCACAAAATAGTGCTGAAACTTCAGTCGCCCCAAAGCCTTTAAATCTTGGCCCAACTGGGGCACAACCACCTTCAACTCATGGCCCGTGGTTTGCACCAATTCACTGCCAAATTTGGGGCTCACGCAAATCCAATCCACACCTTCGGGCACAGGCAGTGTGCCATTGGTTTCAATCGCGATTTCAAACTGGAGTTCATGCAAGGCGTCGATTAAAGCCGCGTCCAATTGCAGGGTGGGCTCCCCGCCTGTCATCACCACATAGGGTTTGAAAGGCAGGCTTTCACCTTTGGTTTGCATGGTGCTAAGGTTGTCATTGCCCAAGCCTGAGCCTTGAAAGAAACACGCTTGTATGGCCTGCGCCAAACTTTGCGCAGTGGCAAACTTGCCGCCACCCGTACCATCGGTGCCTACAAAATCAGTGTCGCAAAATTTGCAAACGGCAGTCGCGCGGTCTTGCTCACGACCTGACCACAAATTACACCCGGCAAATCGACAAAACACCGCCGCTCGGCCAGCCTGTGCGCCTTCACCTTGCAGGGTATAAAACATTTCTTTGACGGAATAGACGGTTGCCACTCAGGGCGCCTCCAAGGGCTTGAATACGCGGAATGCTAACCTGAAAAGCAGCTTGAGGGTAAAAGTAGGGAAAAATCAGGACAAAAAAATGCCCAGCTGTGGTTAAGCTGGGCAAACCTCAGAAGCAAAGAGGAGGGATGTGAGCGCTTAGTTTGCAACGCCCCTCCTCGCCTTTCAACCTTATTTTTCGAGGCTTTCCTCGAAACTCCAGAGTTACATCTGAATTAAAAAAGTAGAATATTTATTCAATCTTGGCACATCATAGACGGGGCTTGATGCCAGCCTACGATGCCACCCTTTAAGACACATTGATTCACACATTTAGAAGAAATTACCCAATCCAAAATGAGTCGGATTAAAACGGCAAGTCAACATTCGGGGCCACTTTCAGAATTGCTTTTTTAAATTCTGCTTGAATTCTGGCCAAGGCTTCGTCGGTGTCTGCTTCAAACCGCATCACCACCACTGGGGTGGTGTTGGATGGGCGGGCCAATCCAAAGCCATCGGCGTACTCTGCCCGCACACCATCAATGGTGACCACGGTTTCTGAACTTGGAAATTCGCCTGTTTCCTGAAGCTTACGCACCAGTTCAAAATTCACACCTTCAGCAGTTTTAAGCTGCAACTCGGGTGTGCTGGATGAATTGGGAAGCGCATCCAACACAGCAGAAGGGTCTGCCGCGCGTGACAAAATTTCCAACAAACGCACACCGGCATACAAACCATCATCAAAACCGTACCAACGCTCTTTGAAAAACACATGGCCACTCATTTCGCCAGCCAAGGGGGCGCCCGTTTCTTTCAACTTGGCTTTGATCAAGGAGTGCCCGGTGCGCCACATCAAAGGCTGCCCACCCGCCTCGGCCACCGCTTTACCCACATGGCGGGTGCATTTCACGTCATAAATAATTTGCGCGCCGGGGCAACGGGTCAGCACGTCGCGTGCAAACAAGATCAATTGACGGTCGGGGTAAATAATATCGCCGCCCTTGGTGACCACACCCAAGCGGTCGCCATCGCCATCAAAGGCAAGGCCAATTTCAGCATCGCCCGCAGCCAAGCAGCGAATCAAATCTTGCAGGTTTTCAGGGTGGGCTGGGTCTGGGTGGTGGTTGGGGAAGGTGCCATCCACTTCGCAAAATAGCTCGGTGACTTCACAACCCAAAGCCTCGTAAAGCTCGCGTGCAAACGCACCCGCAACGCCATTGCCGCAGTCCACGGCAATTTTCATGGGGCGCGCCAGTTTGACATCGCCCAAAATTTCAGCAAGGTACTGGGGCCATACATTCAACTCACGGTACTGCCCACGGCTGCGGCCCGCCACCACTTCGCGTTGGGGTTGCTCCGCTTGTATCCACTTGAAAAGGCCTTGAATGGTGTCGCCGTACAAGGTTTCGCCAGCCACCATCATTTTTAAACCATTGTACTCAGGTGGGTTGTGGCTACCGGTTACCTGTACGCCCGTGCCGTTGTTCAGCAAATAGGTGGCGTAGTAAACCAGTGGGGTGGCGACCATGCCCACATCCACCACATCCAGCCCAGCATCCCGAAAACCATCGGCCAAAGCTGCACACAGGCGCGGGCCTGACAAACGTCCATCACGGCCCACAACCGCCTCACGCTTGCCCCTGCTTAAGGCCAGCTCACCCAAGGCGCGGCCCACGGCGTAGCAGGCGTCTTCAGTCAAAGTGGTGTCAACAATGCCGCGGATGTCATAGGCTTTGAATATGGAGTTGGATATGGGGTTGAATGCAGTCATAGCAAGCTCAATAAAATAAGGGAAACAAAATACGAATGTTGAAAGGCTATCACACGCCCAAGGGCAGGTGAATTTGCAGTTGCATTGATTCTGAACTTAAGTGAATTCCGCACCACTTAGTGTTTTAACCAACGGGTAACTTCCATGATTGTCAACAACCAAAACGCAGGCGTTGCCCGCGAAACCGCTGCTGGATCCGACGCTTCAATCCCTAGCAACTTAGAAATCCCTTCCAAAATTTGCAAATCATTGACACAAATTGCTTGCTACACTTTAGGTGGCGGCTTTTTTGGCGCAATCGCAGGCACTGTTATTAGCAAAATGACCCACCAAACAATTGGCTCAGTACCCTCGCATGTGCTCATGGGTACTGCGACTGGTAGTGTCGGTGGTGCCTTGCTGTGCAGCCTCTACCAGCTTAGCCAATGCTGCCAGGCTGGCGATGACTCAGGGGCACCCTCCACCGCACAAAACATGCTTGTCAGTAGAATTGCAACACTACGTGAGAATGACAGCCCAGCCTAATCGATTATCATTGAACTGTTTGTAGTCACAATGACTGCATGAGTGAGATTTGGTGAAGTATGTCGAATTACGTGATTGGGGATGTGCAGGGTTGCTATGACTCTTTGCAGGCGCTTCTGCAGCATATTAACTTTAGCGACACTGAGGACGTGCTGTGGTTTGCAGGCGACTTGGTTAACCGCGGCCCTCGGTCACTGGACACTTTGCGGCTTATCCACGGGCTTGCTACAAAAAGCTGTGCGCACACAGTGCTGGGCAACCACGACCTGCATTTGCTGGCCTTGTGGTGCGAGAGTGGGAAAAACAGCCGCTTTGACACCATTGCAGAAATTGTTGCTAGCCCCGAGGGCAAAGAACTGATTGAGTGGCTGCGACGCCAGCCTTTGGTGTTGCCTTTGCCAAAAAATGACCATTCCCCCAACCAACACCTTCTGGCTCATGCGGGTATTCTGCCCGAATGGTCATTCAAGCAAGCGCTGCAATTGTCCCAAGAGGTTCAAGCTGTACTTTCTGGCCCCAACTGGAAAGTGTTTATGGCTGACCTGTATGGCAACAAACCCAACCGCTGGGCAGATGATTTGGAAGGCCATGACAGGCTGCGGCTGATTGTGAATGTGTGTACCCGCATGCGTATGCTACGGGTGGACGGAAAAATTGACCTAAAATTTAAACTGGAACCTGCAGATGCCCCTGAGGATTTAAAAGCGTGGTTTGAATTTCCCCGGGCAAATTCAAACAATGAGGACGAGGGGAAAATCATATTTGGCCACTGGTCGACCTTGGATCAGATTGAGAACAAAGTCGGGTTTTGCCTGGACACGGGCTGCGTTTGGGGCGGAAGGTTGACCGCTTTGAGGCTTGAGGATTTCAAGCTGTTCGGCGTGGACGCCTTGGAGCCCGCGCTTCCGCCGGTTCCCTAAACGAAACCGATTTTTTAGGCTCAGCATCCAGCTCCCTGAAAATCACCTCAAACGTGGTTTTTCGTGACGGGCTAAACACCGTTGCCCGCATACAATGCGCCCCGGGGCCTAGCCTGTTCAAGTTGTATTGGGCGCGCTCTTGCTGGGACAAAGGCACCAAATCGATCAACAAATAATTATCGCCCACATGCACGCCGCTCCATTCTGTCAACCTGGGGCGGTATTGACCCGTGGCCTCGTCACATTCCGAAACACAGGTGCGTATGGTGTGATACAAACGCGGCTGCTGCACAGCTTGCTCCAACCTTTTAATCCAGCCACGCTGACCATTCTCGAGAGTCAAAAAATCCAGCATCTTGGGGGGTTGTGTAGGCTTGCTCCTCACATGGCTTGTCGGATAACGCCTAAAGCGACTGATCGGATTGCCGGGCAGATTCACAATCGCCCCCCTGACGAACCTGGTCTGTTTCAACCAGGCCAACTCGGGCATAAAGCCCAAGTTAAGCGGTGGCTTGATGGGCGTTTTTTTATCCGTGTTTGTTTTGCTTGGACTGGCATTTACATTGGCCGAGCGATTGGGCGAATCACCCCCCACATAAGGCACCAAGGCATTTGAATGTGTTGAATTTGAACTTCTTGAAAATACGCTGCGTTCAGACCCGGGGGCGTGTCGCATGTGCGAAGCGAAGGCTGGGCGACAATGCTGCGAAAAGGGACGGGGTTGCGTTTCCAATTGTGGTCCGTGCCGCACACCCAAGTCTTGTTCAAGAGCAGGGTCAACTCCAGGCTGCAAATCAGCCTCAGCGTCATCTGACACACAACAAGTCAGGTTACTCAGCAGTCGGTCAACATATTGTTTAATACCCTCACTACGACCCTCACTGCGCCCCTCCATTGACGCACTCAAACCTTGAAATAGAGCACTGACCGCATGGGCCATGCGCCCAAAGCCAGCGAGCAAATGCAGCCTTGAACTGTTTTGTGGACTTGCCTGTGGACCTATTGGCGTACTGGATGGCGCACTGGATGGCGCATTTGTTTTCGCATCGAAACGGGACGGTGACATTCAAAGGCTCCCACCTTACTTGGTGGAACTTGGTAACCATTGAGCCAGCATAGTTCCATAAAGCCAAGGGGCGTAGCGCCTTAGCTCAGCAACGACGCCTGAATCACTTCCCTTGCTTTGTCGCTCAAAGCGTGGCGGGTAAAACCCTCAGTTGCAATGGGTGCATGAAAAACCAAGCGGACGGTGTATCCCTCACGCGCGCCCAGCAATACTTGAATGTTTTGAATCAAAGCTTGCTCGCCTAAAAACGCGGGCTTTGAACTGAATTTCCCATTGGCATCCTGGTACTGCAAACTGACGGGGACCACCTGCACCTGCGCCAACATGGCGGGTTGAATAAAGTTGCTGTGGAAGGGCAAAAGCTGGTCGCCCGCACCTGTGGTGCCTTCAGGGAAAACAGCTACAGTACGCCCGGTTTGCAACACCTCAACCGATTCTTGAATCACTTGGCGCACCGCATGGCGCTTGCCGCGCTCAATAAACAGCGTGCCAGACCGCTTGGCCAGCATGCCGGCCAAAGGCCATTCTGCAATTTCTGATTTCGCAATAAAGGTCAGAGGGCACAGCGAATTGAGGGCAAAAATATCCAACCAACTGACGTGATTGCAGTACAGCAAGTAAGGGCCGTGCGTCGCAAAATTGGCTTCGGGCACCTCAAAATGCGCACAGACCTTCACCCGCAAAATTGTCAAAATTCGGTTGGCAAACCAAAGCTCGGTTCGATCTCGCAACTGGGCGCTAATAAGTGGCCAAATCAGCAAGGCCAACAAAACCCCAAACAAAACCAAGCTGAGCAAACGCACATAGCCCAACACCTGCCGCATGGCCTTTATTGCCCCATGCGAGAAAAAGCAAGCTGCCCATTCACCACCGTGCCCACTACCCGCCCCTGCAGCGGGAAACCATGGAACGGCGTGTGTTTGCCCTGACTCAACAAGTTGGTATCATTCACAACCCAATCGCTTTCGGGGTCAAACAGGCACAAATCTGCCGCCATACCGGGGCGCAAATTACCGGCTTGTATGTTGATGATGTTGGACGGGTTACCTGACAGCAAATCCACCAAACGGCTAAGCGGCACTTTTTGTTCACGTGCCCATTTCACAGTCAAGCTAAGCAGCAACTCCAAGCCTGTGGCCCCTGCCTCACTTTCGGCAAAGGGTAGAAGTTTGGCATCGTCATCCACTGGCGTGTGGTCTGAACAAATGGCATCAATCGTGCCATCAATCAGCCCAGCGCGAATGGCGTCCCTGTCACGTTGTTCACGCAACGGGGGCAGCAAATGCGCACGTGGGTCGAAAAACCCAATGTCCAAATCAGTCATGTGCACATGGTGAATGCCCACATCACAGGTAATGGGCAAACCTTCAGCTTTGGCATCGCGCACCATTTGTACGCCACGGGCAGAGCTGATCCTACACACATGCAAGCGCACCCCGGTGGTACGCACCAACTCAAAATGGCGCTGCAATGCAATCGTTTCTGCAATTACAGGAATACCATTCAAACCCATACGCGAGGCATACGCACCGGCATGCGCCACCCCGCCTTTGCTCAGGTGGGGCTCGATGGGGCGCAAAAACAAAGTCAGGCCAAAACTTTTGGCATACAGCATGGCGCGCTGCAACACTTTGGTGTCATACACCGGGTTTTCTGCTTGGGAAAACCCCACGCAACCAGCCTCGGTCAGCTCGGCCATTTCAGTAATCACTTCGCCGTTTAAACCTGTGGTCAGCGCACCCAAGGGGTACACTTTGGACAGGTTCAACTGTTGAGCCTTGAACTTCAACATTTCAATCAAACCGGGTTCATCCAACACCGGGTCCGTGTCTGGGGGGCACACCAGCGAGGTAATTCCACCGGCCAGCGCAGCCTGAATTTCGCTTTCCAACGTGGCGCGGTATTCATAGCCGGGCTCACGCAAACGGGCTGACAAATCCACCAAGCCGGGCATCACCCACAGGCCCTTGGCATCCACCACGCGGTTGGGCGAAAAATCGTCCGGTATTTCTCCGGAGGGGCAAACAGCCACCACCCTGCCAGCAGCCACAGCCACATCCATCGGTGCATCAATTTGCTGTGCGGGGTCAATCACATGCCCGCCGGTAATCAGTAATCGCATCGAGTACCCTTTAATTCGTTATGCGGCACCCGCACGGCTGGAGGCAAGAATGCTCATCACAGCCATACGTATGGCAATGCCAAAGGTGACTTGGCTCAAAATCACAGACTGGGGCCCATCGGCCACTGCGGAGTCGATTTCTACGCCCCGGTTCATGGGCCCGGGGTGCATAACAATCGCGTCAGGTGCGGCGTATTTCAGCTTTTCTTCAGTCAAACCAAAATGCTTGTAATACTCCTGAGAGGATGGAATCAAAGCGCCCTTCATGCGCTCATTCTGCAAACGCAGCATGATGATCACATCCGCATCACGAATGCCTTCCTTCAAATCATGAAACACCTTGACCCCCATGCCCTCCAAGTGGCTAGGCAACAGCGTGCGGGGGCCTACAGCCCGTACCTCGGGGCAACCCAAGGTAGTCAGTGCATGAATGTCGGACCGGGCCACGCGGCTGTGCAAAATATCGCCCACAATGGCCACCCGAAGCTTGGTGAAATCTTTTTTGTAGTGGCGAATGGTGTACATGTCCAACAACCCTTGGGTGGGGTGGGCATGGCGGCCATCGCCAGCATTAATGACATTGATTTTACCGCCAAACATTTTGTTTAAATGCTGGGCAATAAAAGTGGGGGCACCACTTTCAGAATGGCGAATCACAAACATGTCCGCAGCCATGGCGGCCAGGTTGTCCACGGTGTCGATGAGGCTTTCACCTTTTTTGGTGGATGAGGAGTCCACACTCAAATTCACCACATCTGCCGACAGGCGCTTGGCCGCAATTTCGAAGGTGGTGCGGGTGCGGGTTGAGTTTTCAAAAAACACGTTGAAAACTGATTTACCGCGCAACAAAGGCACTGATTTCACTTCCCGCTCATTGAGCGACATGAAGGATTCAGCCGTGTCCAAAATACGGTGAATCATGGCCTTGGGCAGGCCTTCGATCGTCAACAGGTGAATCAGCTCGCCTGCGGAATTCAGCTGCGGATTATTCACCCTGTTTTTCCTCCAGTCCCAGCCGGAATGCGCCTTGCTCATCCCGGGTTAATACAAATGATTGATTGGGTTTGAGTGGCTCGTGTTTGCCCACGTATTGCGCGTCGATGGGTAGCTCTCGCCCACCACGGTCTAGCAGCACGGCCAGCTCAATTTTGGCAGGGCGGCCATAGTCAAACAGATGGTTCACGATGGCGCGCACGGTGCGCCCGGTGTACAACACATCGTCCACCAACAAAATTTGGCGGCCTGCTACATCAAAAGGCATGTCTGCGGGTTTGGGCGCTGTCTTCATGCCCCGCTCGGAAAAATCGTCGCGGTACAAAGCGCTGTCCAAAAAACCACAAGGCAGGGTAAAACCAAGGTCGTGGTGCAGGCGCTCGGCAATCCAAGCCCCGCCGCTGTGCACGCCAATAAGGCCCAACTCGCTGCGGTTAGGAAAGGCATGTTCAATTTGTTCCTTGAGCCTTGCGTAAAGGCTTTCCGGGTCAGGCAGCTTCATCGCCCCTCCAGAAAAAATTGTTCCAAAATCAAGCAGGCGCTGCCCATGTCCACGCGGCCTTTTTGCTCGCGGGCTTTGGCACCACCCATACAACTTTCTACGATGGCGCTGGTGTACCTTTCGTCCACAGTTTCGCAGGGCTTGCCAAAGCGGCCGGTCAACTGGCGGGCAAACTTTTCGCAACGTGCAGTCAGGTCTGAATCAGTGCCATCGGTGTTGCGGGGCACCCCCACCACAAAACCCTCGGGCTGCCATTCTTTGACCAGCTTCTCGATGGCCACAAACCGGGAGTCGTCATCCTCGGCCTGCACCACACCCACCGCCTGCGCGGTTTTGGTCAGTCCGTTTCCAAATGCAACACCAATACGCTTCAAACCAAAATCAAAAGCCATCAACAATAGGGGCTTGCTGCTGTGCATCAGGCGTGTCCTGCCGAGCCAGAAAGGCGACTCATGTCAAAGCCCAACAATTGAAACGCTTTGGTAAAACGCTCGTCCAAGGGGCAGGCAAAAAGAAGGGACTCATCCGCGGGCACATTCAACCAAGCGTTGTCTGCAATTTCTTGCTCCAACTGCCCCTCGCCCCAACCGGCATAACCCAGGGTGATGAGCCAATTCTCGGGTGCGTCGCCCCGTGCAACAGCCTCCAAAATGTCTTTGGAAGTGGTCATGCTAATGCGTTCGCTGATTTTCAAAGTGGAGGTGAATTCGCCCTCGCTGACGCTTGCCCCAGATTTGGGCTTTGGATTGGAATGCAGCACAAAGCCGCGCTCACCGGCCACGGGGCCGCCACTCAACACCGGAATGTGGCCTGAGAGGTCAATTTCAGCCTTCAGGTCAACCTTTTCAAACAAGCTTTCAAGCGAGATTTCGGTGGGCTTGTTCACCACCAAACCCATTGCACCCTTGCTGGAATGCTCGCAAATGTAAATCACCGACCTCGAGAAATTCGGATCGGTCATGGTGGGCATGGCCACCAAAAATTGGCCTGTCAAACTGAAATTTTCCACGGCGGCTGTATGATTATGGCTTGTATCCAAAATTGTAATGCCTTTTGTAGCCCCAACTTTGGGTGTGTGATAGTTCAGCCTCATTAATGACGATCAAAAGCCCCATGTCTGTAAACAGCCCCGCCCTTGATGCCAAATCCCTACTTCAAAACCACCCCCTCAGCACCCAACCCGAGGTAGCCCAGCATGAGTCAGGCTTGGTTTGGTTTCGCAGGGATTTACGCGCTTACGACAACGCCGCCCTGTTTTATGCCCTGAAGCATTGCAAGCAGGTGCACTGCGTGTTCGTGTTCGACAAAACCATTTTGGATGTTTTGTCCAACCCGGCCGATCGGCGGGTCGAATTTATTTGGGAAAGTGTTGTTGAACTGCGAGACGGCCTACGCGCCTTGGGTGGCGATTTGCACCTGCTGTACGCACATGCAGAGCAAGCCATTCCACAACTTGTAAAAACCTTGGGCATAGATGCCGTATTCACCAACAAAGATTACGAGCCCGCAGCCCTTGCGCGCGACCAGCGCGTACTGACCGATTTAAAGGCAATGGGCAAAACGCTTTACCGGTTCAAGGACCAAGCCATTTTCGAAGAAAGCGAAGTGCTGACCCAAGCCGGGGGCACTTTCAGCGTTTTCACGCCCTACAAAAATGCATGGCTTAAGCGGCTGGACGCATTCCACCTTACCCCCTATCCGGTCAAGCTCAATTCGAAGCATTTTGCTGCCCCTCGCAAAGCAGATAAAGCAGCAGTTGGATCGGAATTCACCACCCCCGAAAGTTTGGAATCAATGGGTTTTCAACGCACCAATTTGCTGGACATTATTCAACCCGGTACGCGTGGTGCACACAAAGCGTTGGATGAATTTTCAAGCCGAATGCCTGCCTATAAAACAGCGCGCGACTTTCCCGCAGTGAAGGGGGTCAGCTACCTGTCAGTACACATGCGTTTTGGTACCGTGTCTGTACGCAAGGCCGCAAAGATGGCCTGGGACCACTATCAAGCCACAGGCAGCGAAGGCTCAATGAGTTGGCTCAATGAATTAATTTGGCGCGACTTTTATTTCCAAATTATTCACCACCGTCCAGACGCTGCGCTGAATTCTTACAAACCCGAGTACGACAAAATTCAATGGGAACAAGGCGAGCGCGCTGAGAAACTTTTCAAAGCGTGGTGCGAAGGCAAAACCGGCTACCCATTGGTAGACGCAGCCATGCGCCAACTCAACCAAACTGGTTTTCAACACAACCGTTTGCGCATGGTCACGGCCAGCTTTTTAACCAAAGACCTAGGCATTGATTGGCGTTGGGGCGAAAGGTACTTTGCCGAACACTTGAACGATTTCGACCTTTCCGCCAACAACGGCGGCTGGCAGTGGGCCGCATCCAGTGGATGCGATGCGCAACCTTATTTCCGAATTTTCAACCCAGTCAGCCAATCTGAAAAGTTTGATGCAGAGGGAAAATTCATCCGTAAGTACTGTCCAGAACTGAGCAAGCTTCCAAATAAATTTATACACAATCCGACCCAATGCCCGCCCATGGATTTGCAAATTGCCGGGGTCAATTTGGGTGAAGATTATCCGCGCCCCATCGTGGACCACTCCATTGCACGGGACAAAACGCTTGCGAGGTACGCTGTAGTTAAGAAAACCTAACACCATTGCACTATTGTTGAGAGTCCTAAAAACCAATAGCATTGACGCACTCAAAAACGAACGTGCAAATTTGGAGTAGGAACTTATTCAAGGCGCAATGTCATACATACAGATGTTACGAAATGCGCACCCACTGACAAACGTCAGCGTTTTACTCTCAGAGGACTGCCTCAATCAGTTGGTGATGAAGGGTATTGCCGAAAATTCAACGAAGCACTACACACTTCAGGATTGGAGCAACACGGTCAGTCAACCCAAAGACGCCCCCCAAGGCGCGGCTTTGATCTTGGTGACAGACTTTCAATCACTGAACACTCAACCCGAGTTTCAAAAGCCAGAGAATCGTAATACGCTCAGCCGTTGGGGGCTGATTGTGGTGCAAAACAAGCAGGACAAACAACCGGCTTGGGAGCTTCCGTTCCTAAGAATAAACCGTGTTTTACGTTCAGACCGAATCGAAGACCTGATGGAAGATTTGCATCGGGCTTTGAGGAAAGAGTCTGCCTTACTGATTCGCCATCAACTGAATCTTCAGGCTGAGGCGGCGTTTGGCAGGTTGTCCCCGCGTGAAACGGAAGTCTTGGAGCTGATGGTCCGAGGGTACTCCATTGCGGAGATCAGCGACTCGCTTGAGATCGCTGGCCCAACGGTGAAAATCCACAAATCCAAGGTGCTGGAGAAAACGGGTTGCAAAAACCTTCGACAACTTATCTTGGTTTTTGGTCCCCGTTACCTCAGCGACGAGCGGCTGTTTAAATAGCACGCAACCCCGCAAAAGCAAGGTCACTGGCCCGGCGGGTTTCGGCAATCACTTCATCTGAGTGAGTCACCGATACAAAACCCGCCTCAAAGGCTGATGGCGCCAAGTAAACGCCAGCTTGCAACATGCCGTGAAAGTACGCGTTAAAACGTGTTCTGTCCGACTTGTTCACGTCCTCAAAACTTTGAGGCACTGTGCTGGAAAAGTACAAGCCAAACATGCCACCGATTGAGTCTGCGCAAAACACTTCACCATGCGCTTGTGCGGACTCATTCAAAGCTGCAACCAGCTTTTGGGTTTGTATTTCAAGCTTGGTGTAAAAGCCTTCTTGCTTGAGCAAACGCAGTGTGGTCAAACCCGCAGCAACCGCCACCGGGTTGCCGCTCAAGGTACCTGCTTGATACACCGGCCCGAGTGGGGCAATGCAGGCCATGATGTCTTTGCGACCACCAAATGCGCCCACTGGCATGCCGCCGCCAATGATTTTCCCAAGCGTAGTGATATCTGGCGTTATGCCATACACGCCCTGCACGCCACGTGGGCCGACGCGGAAACCCGTCATCACTTCATCAAAAATAAGTACGGTACCGTACTGAGTGCACACATCACGCAGGGTTTGTAAAAACTCATGGCTGGGCTTGATCAAGTTCATATTGCCAGCCACGGGCTCCACAATCACGCAAGCAATGTTGTTGCCATCGGCCTTGAACAAATCCAACACCTGTTGCACATTGTTGTAGTCCAGTACGCGGGTGTGTTTGGCAAAATCTTCAGGCACGCCGGCCGATGTGGGGTTACCAAAAGTGAGTAAGCCCGAGCCCGCTTTGACCAACAAGCTATCGGCATGGCCGTGGTAACAACCTTCAAATTTCAAGATGGTGGAGCGGCCTGTAAAGCCCCTTGCCAAACGGATTGCGCTCATGGTTGCTTCGGTGCCCGAGCTCACCAAACGCACCTGCTCCATCGAGGGCAACATGTCGCACAGGGTTTCAGCCATCACAATTTCCGCCTCGGTGGGGGCGCCAAAGCTTAGGCCATCCACCGCTGCTTCTTGCACGGCGCGGATCACATCGGGGTGGGCATGGCCCAACACCGCAGGGCCCCATGAGCCAATGTAATCCACATACTTTTTACCTTCCACATCCCACACGTAGGGGCCACTGGCCCGCTTGAAAAAACGCGGCGTTCCACCCACTGACCGGAATGCACGCACAGGGGAATTGACTCCACCGGGAATGGTTTTCTGGGCACGCTCAAACAACTCTTCATTCAAACCCATTTCAATTCTCCGTTCTCTACTTTAATTGCTGTTTTATCTGCTTATTGATTGATCACACTCATTGATCAAACTGATTGATCACGCCAAGCCTCAATCCATTCGATTGCGCGGTCTTCAACACGTTCAACGGCATCCGGGTTTTGGCCAAACAAACCACCCACCACAGCCACTGCATCGGCACCTGCTTTGCGCAATTCTGGCAACTTGTCCAGTGTAATTCCGCCAATCGCAACCATGGGCACACCCAACGGTTTTGCCTGTTCAAACAGCGCCAAATCAGCCCTTACAGCCAATGGTTTGGTGCCACTTTCATAGATTGCGCCAAAGGCGATGTAACTTGCACCCGCTGCCACTTGGGCCTGCGCCGTTTGCAACTGATTGTAACAGGAGGCACCCACCACCATACCGGCGGGCAAGCCCGACCGGGCCTCACGCACAGACCAATCTTCCTTGCCCAAATGCACCCCAGCAAGGGCGGGAATTTCCAACCAATTCAAGGTGGGCGGCGCGTCATTTAAAATCAAATTGGCTTGGTATTTTTGGCAAAGCAAGCCCAAGCTGTAGGCCATTTCCAACCAGTCCACAGGATCCAGGTTTTTCTGGCGCAATTGCACCCACTGCACACCGGCCGACAAAACTGCCTCGGAGCAATCCAGCACAGAATCCATGTTCCACAACGTATCCACCACCGGGGTGATGGCGTAAATACCGTCAAGTTTTCTCAATGTGCTGTTTGTGCTGTTTGTGCTATTTGTGCTCACGGGGCAATGCCCTCCATATTCATCAGTTGGCTCATTTCATGCATCAAATGCATGCGGTCGGGTATCAGCTGCCCTTTGCCCACCTTCAACGCACGTTGGAGGCTTGACCAGGTAAAGCCCAAGGCCAACTCCACCGCATCTGCTAAATCCATGCCCTGCGCCAATGCCGCTGCGCAGGCAGAGGCCAAGGTACAGCCTGACCCATGGTACTGCCCCGGCAAACGCTCACACGGAAAATCAAAGGTTTCGCCCGAGGCCAAATACAATCGGTTCACCACATTGTCTGACTTCACATGTTCGCCCTTGATTAACACTGCTTTGCAACCCAAGTCCAACAGGTATTTGGCTGCAGAGGGTGCAGTACGCTTTCCGGTCAAGGCTTTGGCTTCTGGCCAATTGGGGGTTAGCAAAGTCACATGGGGGAAAAGCTCGGCCTTCATGGTGTCAAACACCACCGGCATGCCCAAAGCATCGCCACGGCCCGAGGCCATCACAGGGTCAAGCACCAAAGGAGCCTGAGCACACTGATTGACCACATTTACAAGCACACGCAGGTTGTCCACACTGCCCAACACCCCAGCTTTAATTGCACGTATGCGCGGGGCATCCAACATCAAGCAGTCCACTTGCGCCTGCACCCAGTCTGCGGAACAGGGTTCAAAACGCGACACACCGGAGGTGTTTTGCGCTGTCATGCCAGTCAATACAGTAAGCGCATGGGCACCCATGGCAGAGACGGTGAGAAGGTCTGCCTGCATACCAGCCCCGGCTGTGGGGTCAGAGGCAGAGAAAGTCAAAACAAGGGGTAACTCGTACGTCATAAAAATCCAGAAATGGACGGATCAGTTTGTGATCAGACCCAGAACTCAGTATTATCCCCCGGTTAGAAAATTTTTTTCTCTGTTCAGCGCAAACGCTTGCAGTACTCAGGAGTAAACTGAAATGAAAACTTGGATTTGTTTGATTTGTGGTTGGGTGTACGATGAAGCTGCTGGTGTGCCAGACGAAGGAATCGCACCCGGAACCAAATGGGAAGACGTTCCGCCAAACTGGGTATGCCCAGAATGTGGCGCACGCAAAGAAGATTTTGAAATGACTCAAATTTAAGACTGGACGCTGCTGACACTTGAACGCTCACCCTCTTGACTCCATTTCCATGGATGCCCCGCTGGTCAGCGAGGCACAGCAGCGTCGATTTAAAAACTACGGCCTGGCCTTGTGCCTTATTGGCTTTGCTAGCCTGCTAGGCTCTTGGGCCTGCGAGCAATTCACCCAACAAACCACTGAAAAGCGGATCCAACAGGTGCGAAGCACCCAAAGCTTGGTTTTAAAAGAACTGACCCTCCTCAATTCAGACCAATCCAGCCCACCTGAGCCTTTGGCTTTGAAGCAATTGCTGGAATTGGGTCAAGCGGTCAGCACTCAGGAATCATCCCTGTTGTGGCTGGGCCCCTTGTTTCAACAGCGCCTGCAATATTATTTAACTCAGGCCATCGAAGCCCTATCGCGCCCAATCGGCGGGTTGGACAGCACCACAGAAAACCGGGTGCAGCGGGAACGCGCCATCCGCATGGAAGCACAACCCCGCTTGCAAGCGCTTGAAGACCACCTTCAATCGGCCAGCAATGGTTTTGTGACCTTGCTGCAGGTGATTGCACTGCTGTTTTTCCTACCGGGGTTAATCATGCTGGGCTTGTGGACCTACAGCCGGCAAAAAAACATGTGGATACGCCGGGTAAATACCCTAAGCCTGGCACTGCGCACGCAAAGCGAAAGTGACCAAACCCGCTTGGGTGCTACATTGGCTTTGGAAGGCGTATTGGCTGCCATTGAGAACACCCGCAACATGGACCACAAGCAGGCCTTGATGCAATTGGGCACTCAGCTTGAAGAGCTAAAACGCAGCGGTCAAAAAACGCTGGAATTTGCCCATGCGTTTCACAAACTGTCTAGCCAAGCCACCAGTTTGGCCAAAGTGGCCTTGACCAACAATCAACGCAATATAAGGGCTGATGGAACGGTTGAGCAAGTCCGCGAACAACTGGACGCCCTGCGGGAAGACATGCGCAACAGCGCTCAGGGTTTGAAGCGGGCCGGGGAGGCAAGCCGGTTGATGTTGGCGGAACTCAAAGTCCAAGACCCCGCCAACCCCCAAGCAACCCACATGCACGCACTGATTAGCCAAAGCCAGCAAGCTTTGAAGGAAGCCATTGAGGGTTTGGTGCTGGCCACCCAGAAAATCAATTCCGGGCACTTGGAAACCAACAAGCTTGCAGAGCATTTGGCCGTGAACCACACTGCCTGGTCCAACTTGTTGGAGCAAATTGAACAGTATGCTGAATCAGCATCCACTCAGTCTGAACAGGCCTTGCACATGGCCAAACACCTGATCAAGACCACCAAGATAAGTCACGATCAAGCCGCCAAAGCGCCACCACAGCTGCTGCCCTGACCTGCTGTGCAGGCATAACAGTGGTCGCCCACCGTTACTTCGATGTCATCCAGCGCGTGTTCAGACAAATCTTTCAAATGCATTGCACGGCCCTGTGAATCGCGAATGGGCCAACCCAACTGTTGGTTAAAGTCGCAATCGTACAAAGCCCCCGTGTAGTCAATTGACACCAAACCACGGCACATCACCGACGGCAAATTCTCGGCTTTGTAAGCGCCTTTCAACACTTCCATGTAGGTATTGAATGTGCCTTTGCTAATCAAGGTGCTGCCAAACCGGGCAATGGGCATGTTGGTAATCGTCAGCAAACTATTGAACTGGATGCCAAACTTTTCAAACAACACCTGTTTGTAATCCGCTTCCAAAGCCTCTTGGGGCGGGGGCAAACTGGGGCCTTGGGGGTTAAACACCAAATTCAAAGGCAGCTGGGCCTTTTGTGCATAACCCAGCTGATTCAAGCGCTGCAAACCACGGATGCTGGAATCAAACACACCCTTGCCGCGTTGCTTGTCCACATTGTCTTCCAAATAGCAGGGCAAAGAGGCTGAAACCTCAACCCCTTGCTCGGCCAAAAATTCAGCCAAATACTCGTAACCCGGCTCTTCTAAAATAGTCAGGTTGCAACGGTCAATCACCCTCACACCGGCTTTTCGGGCTGCAACCACCAGTTTGCGGAAATGCGGATTCATCTCGGGCGCACCACCGGTCAAATCCAAGGTTTTTACCCAACCTTGATTCATCAGGGTGATCAAACCATCAATGTTGGCCTCGTCCATCAACTCTTTGCGGTTTGGCCCCGCGTTGACATGGCAGTGATTGCAGCTTTGATTACACAAATAGCCCAAATTCACCTGCACAGTGTCCAAGCGCAACCGCCTTACCTTGGGAAAGTCGGTGGATTGAAGCAAATGAACAGTTGAGTGCATGTAAATCTCCAGTGATGCGTTGTGCTTTACAATGTGGGTATTCGCTTTGCTTATTCGCTTCTAGCGACCAAAAAGTTTCAGCATTCGCATAAACAATCATACGAATGCTCACAATCTTACAGGAAAGCCGCCTACCGCATTCGGCATGAATTCAGCGCAATAACTAATTTTCAAACCAGGAACCTCAGCCCACTACCATGATGACAGTCACTGTAAACGGTCAACATCATCAATTGCCCCCTCAATCCACCGTGCTCAACCTGCTAACCCAGCTTGATTTGGTGGGCAAACGGATTGCAGTGGAAATGAATGGCGAAATCGTACCCAAAAGCGCCCACAGCACCACCACACTCCAACCCGATGCCACACTGGAAATCGTGATTGCCGTCGGCGGCGGCTAGGGAAGCAACAGGCCGGGTTTACAATGGATGTCACAACATCAGCAGGAGTTTGAGCAGTATGCAAGCGGTCCAAGAACAATTGAAAGCAGACGAATGGAAAATTGGAACGCGCACATTCAGCAGTCGCCTGCTGGTGGGCACTGGCAAATACGCCAGCATGGAGCAAACCCGCGAAGCCATTGAGGCCAGCGGCTCACAAATTGTGACTGTGGCCATTCGCCGCACCAACATTGGCCAAACCGCGGGCGAGCCCAGCCTGCTGGACTACATTCCCCCCTCCAAATACGCCTACCTGCCCAACTCGGCAGGCTGCTACACAGCCAAAGATGCAGTGCGCACCCTGCGTTTGGGCCGTGAACTGCTGGACGGCCACAACCTATGCAAGCTTGAAGTGCTGGGCGACCCGGAATCCCTCTACCCCAACATGGAAGACACCCTGATTGCCGCCAAAGAACTGGTGCAAGACGGTTTTGAAGTCATGGTGTACTGCTCTGACGACCCAATTTACGCCCAAAAACTAGAAGACGTGGGCTGTGTTGCCATCATGCCGCTGGCCTCCCTCATCGGTTCAGGCATGGGTATTCTAAACCCTTGGAACATCAACCTGATTTTGCAAAAAGCCAAGGTGCCAGTGATTGTGGATGCAGGCGTGGGCACAGCGTCTGACGCCACCATTGCCATGGAACTGGGCTGCCACGGCGTGTTGATGAACACCGCCATTGCCAAAGCTCAAGACCCCGTTAAAATGGCCCACGCCATGCGCTTGGGTGTTGAGTCTGGCCGCTTGGCTTACCTTGCAGGCCGCATGCCACGCAAATTTTACAGCGCAAGCCCCTCCTCGCCCACCACCGGAATCATTGGCAGCGCCAGCTAAACCCGAACAGCACCCACTATGCAAGACCAAGCACCCAAAGAAGAGCAAGACCCCAAGGTCGACTACGGCCACATCAAAAGCTTCGTGTACCGCCGGGGGCACCTCACCAAAGCCCAAGAGCAAGCGGTTGAACGGGGCATGCCCGTGTGGGGCATTGAATACAAAGCCGGGCAACAACTGGACTTTGAACAAGCATTCAAACGCCAAGCTCCCACTTGGCTGGAAATTGGCTTTGGCATGGGCGAAACCACCGCCAAAATAGCCACTGCACACCCGCATGTGAATTATTTGGGCGTGGAAATTTACACCGCTGGCGTGGGCGCGCTCATCAAACGGATCGAAGAGCAAAATATTCAAAACATCCGCATCATGTCCCACGACGTGGTTGATATTTTGAATGAAATGATCCCAGATGCGTCGCTGGACCGCGTGCTGATTTACTTCCCCGACCCGTGGCGCAAAAAGCGGCACTTCAAACGCCGCCTCATTCAACCTGAATTCATCAAACACCTGTGCACCAAACTCAAGCCCGGTGCACTGCTGCACTGCGCGACCGACTGGGAACACTATGCCCATCAAATGCTGGAAGTGCTGTCCGGCGAACCCGCGTTGACCAACACGGTGAGTAAGGACCTTGCGGGCGGCTTTGCGCCACGCCCAGATGAAAGGCCACTCACCAAATTCGAAAACCGGGGACTTAAACTGGGCCACGGCGTGTGGGACTTGTTGTTTCTTAAAAGTTAAGCACCTACCCCAAGTAGCCTCACCACTTGGCGGTATTACCCAATCCAAGTGAGTTTGTTCTAATCATGGAAAGCATAGCGGCGTCTTTTCATGACCAAAGTAAAAGATTCGATAATAGCCAGCACCATGGCAAAACCAGAGCCCACCAAGCCAGCCTTGTCGCTCAAGCGCAAGACATTCGGGCTCTGCCTTGCGTGTTCGGCATGGGTGGGGCTACTGCCCTGGGTGTTTCTTGAGTCTCAACGGTCAGATTTCGGCTTGTTCGATTTGTCCATTCAAGCGATTACGGGGCTGCTGCTGATTATTCCACTGGCGTCGTGGTTGTGCAGCGTGTTAATCACAGGCTCCATCCGCACTGACCTTTTTGCATTGACGCAAATTGCCAAATCCTTCTCTGAAGGGCAATACAGCCACCGCTTTAAATCCACCGGCGTTGCGGAAATTGACCAGCTCAGCAAAAGCCTCAACGACATGGCCACCTTGGTGGACGAGCGTGACCGCTACATTCGACGCACCGCCTACAAAGACCAATTGACCGGGCTTCACAACCGGGCCTATCTCATATTCACCCTGAGGGAGCGCATTTCCCACGCCAAGGAGCCCCTTTCACTGGCCACTTGGAGCATCGACAACCTAGAAAACATCAATGAAGTACTGGGTTATGACTTTGCCGACCAAGTTCTCAAAACAGCTGCCAAAAAAGCACAACGCATCGCGAAAAACAGCTTGGTCTCTGCACGGCTTGAAGGCAATGTGTTCAGCATACTTTTGCCTCGGTCCATTTTTGATCGCATTTCAAAAACCATAGACCTGCGGCGCCTACTGATTGGCGAGCTGAAAATCAGTGGTCATTTTTTGGATTTGGAATGCCATGCAGGCATTGCACACTTCCCCGAGCATGGCGAAAACCCAGAATCCCTGCTTCGCAGGGCCGAAATTGCCCGGCAAATCGCCAAAAAAACCCACAACCCAATGGTGGTGTTTGAAGAAGCCTTTGAACAGCGCTCCACGAAGCGCCTTGCCCTGATTGGCGAACTTAAAAAAGCCATTGTACAAAATGAATTTGAGCTTTACCTGCAACCCAAAATGAGTGTGCGCAGCGGCAAAGTCACTCAGGCTGAAGTGCTGATCCGCTGGCGACACCCAGAGCGTGGCATGATCCAACCCAACGCCTTTATTCCACTGGCTGAGCAAACAGGGCTTATCAAAAACATCACCCTTTGGCTGTTTGAGCAGGTGTATGCCATCACCCCCGATTTCAACAGTGGAAACGTGCAGCTTAGCGTCAACATTTCAGCCTTGGATTTGGAAGACAACACTCTGCTGAAATGGGTGGAGCGCAAACACAAGTACCAACCTCAGATTGCGGGCAACATCACCATCGAAGTGACTGAAAGCAGCACCATGCGTGACCCCGACCAAGCCTGCGAACTGCTGCAAGGCTTTGCCAACATGGGATTCAAAATTGCGATTGATGACTTTGGCAGTGGCTACTCCTCACTGGCTTACCTCAAACGCTTCCCAGTGACTGAACTTAAAATAGACCGCTCACTGGTACAAGGCATCGACATTGATTCTGACGCAAGGGTCATACTTCAATCCACCATCGAAATGGGCCACGTCATGGGCTTGCTGGTTACCGCAGAAGGGGTAGAAACCGATGCAGAATACCAATTGATCCATGAGCTGGGCGCGGACTTCCTTCAAGGCTACTGGTTGTCAAAACCTTTGCCCATGCAAACCTTCAAAGAAGCCTACCTGTTTGAGCCCTATGACCACACCACCCAACCGGCTTGAGCCGTGATTAAAATCACCAAGCCAAACACAATCCGGTAGTAGGCAAACACCTTGAAATCATGGGTGGTGATGTACCTCAACAGCAAACGTACACACAACAAAGCACTCACAAAACTGGCCAGGCTGCCCACAGCAAACAAGGGCAAATCAGCCGCACTTAAAATATGCCGGCTTTTGTACAACTCATAAACACCCGCTGCCAACAAGGTGGGCATGGCCAAGAAAAACGAAAACTGCGCCGCAGCCACTCGTGACAAACCCAACCACAGGCCACCCAAAATAGTTGCACCGCTGCGCGAAGTACCGGGAATCAAAGCCAAAGCCTGAATAAACCCCAACTTGATTGCATCCAACGGCCTCATCTCATCAATGGTTTGCATTTTGATTACATGCCCGGGCCGCTGCACGTGTTTTTCAATCCACAAAATTAAAAAACCGCCCACCACAAAAGCCACCGCCACAGGCACAGGCGCAAACAGCACCGCCTTGATGTGCTTACCAAACATCAAGCCCAGCACAGCCAAGGGCATAAAAGCCAAAATCACATTGATTGCAAAACGGTTGGCAATTGGGTCGCGGCCCAAACCCACAATCGTTGAAAACACACGCTGCTTGTATTCAGTAATCACTGCCAGAATGGCCGCAATCTGAATCACAATCTCGAAAACCTTGGCCTTTTCATCCGTAAAATTCAAAAGCGAACCGGCCACAATCAAATGCCCAGTCGACGAGATGGGTAAAAACTCGGTCAACCCTTCGACAATGCCCATCACAAGGGCTTTAGACAGCAGTAATAAATCCCACATCAGCAAATATTCCAGTTTGAAGGCCAAAGCATCATATCAGCGCCCAGCTTGATTATTATGGAAGGCAGATTCACCCTTTCGAGTTTTTCGACTTTCAGCATGAAACAATTTGACGTGGCCATCATTGGTAGTGGTTTGGCCGGTTTAACCACAGCGCTTCAACTCGCGGAAAAACTCCGTGTGGTGGTCATTTGCAAACGCAGCGTGTCCGAAAACGCCAGCCGTTGGGCCCAAGGTGGCATTGCCGCTGTACGCGATCCAGCCGACACAGTGGCCGAGCATGTGGAAGACACCCTGATTGCAGGGGGCGGCCTGTGCGAAAAAGAGGCCGTCCAATTCATACTGGAAAACGCTTCCGATGCCATCGATTGGCTGGTTGAACAAGGCGTGCCCTTCTCCCGCGAGGACGACCCCACCCAGTTCACAGACCTCAACGGATTCCACCTGACCCGCGAAGGCGGCCACAGCCACCGCCGAATCCTGCATGTGGCCGATGCCACAGGCGATGCCGTGCAAACCGCGCTGGAAGCCAAGGTCAAAAACCACCCCAACATCGAATTGTACGAACACCACATGGTGATTGACCTCATCACTGGCGAGCGTTTAGGCCAAACCGATGCAGGCGTGTTGGGCGCTTATGTGCTGGATGAAAACTCAGGCCGCGTCACCACACTGGCTTGCCCCTACATCGTGTTGGCCTGCGGGGGTGCGGGCAAGGTGTACAACTACACCACCAACCCCGACACAGCCACAGGCGACGGCATTGCCATGGCCTGGCGCGCAGGCTGCAGGGTGGCCAATATGGAGTTCATCCAATTCCACCCCACCTGCCTGTACCACCCGTATGCAAAAAGCTTTTTGATTACGGAAGCCGTGCGGGGTGAAGGCGGCTTGCTGAAATTGCCCGACGGCACCCGCTTCATGCTAGACCATGACGAACGGGCCGAACTGGCCCCCCGCGACGTGGTGGCCCGCGCCATCGACTTTGAAATGAAAAAACGCGGTTTGGATTGCGTGCATTTGGATATTAGCCACGAACCGGCAGACAAACTCAAAGCCCACTTCCCCAACATCTACCAACGCTGTTTGGAGCTGGGCATCGACATCACCAAAGAACCTATCCCTGTGGTTCCAGCAGCCCACTACACCTGTGGTGGCGTGGTCACCGACCATTCGGCACGCACCGACATTCCCGGCCTTTACGCCGTGGGCGAAACCGCTTACACCGGCCTGCACGGCGCAAACCGCTTGGCCAGCAACAGTTTGCTGGAATGTGTGGTCATGGGCAAAGCAGCCTCGCAAGACATACTAACCCGCCCCCGCAAAGAGGCCATTGCCCTGCCAGAATGGGACGAAAGTCGAGTCACCGACCCCGACGAAGAAGTGGTCATTGCCCACAACTGGGATGAATTGCGCCTGACCATGTGGAACTACGTGGGCATTGTGCGCACAGGCAAACGGTTGGAGCGTGCACAACACCGCATCCATTTGCTGCGAGAAGAAATCACCGAGTATTACAGCCACTTCCGCGTGGGCCGCGACCTGCTTGAACTGCGTAACTTGGTGGATGTGGCCGATTTGATTGTCACCAGCGCGCTGTCACGCAAAGAAAGCCGTGGCCTGCACTTCAGCTCGGATTACAAAGACACATTGCCCAAAGCATTCCCAACGGTCATGACGCGGACAAGGAAGAAGTAATTTCAGGCTCGAATTAGTCCAAAACCCTCAAAGAGTAATCGGTTGCCTTGACATCCTTGGTCAAGGAACCGATTGAAATTCGATCCACGCCGGTCTCGGCAATTGCACGGACCGAGCTTTCATTCACGCCCCCAGAAGCTTCCAGAATTGCGCGGCCTGCGTTCAATGCCACCGCATCGCGCAATCCTTGCAAATCAAAATTGTCCAGCAACACCGACACCGCACCGGCTTTCAAGGCAATGGCCAACTCGGTCAGGTTTTCAACTTCGATTTGCACGGTCACATGCGCACCGCGCACCTGTTCAGCGCGCTGCAGGGCCAACTCAATACCCCCAGCGGCAGCAATGTGGTTCTCTTTGATTAAAATGCCGTCGTACAAAGCCAAGCGCTGATTGACGCCCCCACCCACACGCACTGCATATTTTTGGGCCAAACGGTTACCCGGCAGGGTTTTGCGCGTGTCAAGAATCGAAGCAGGAGTGCCTGCAACCAACCGCACAAAATACTGGGTGCGGGTTGCCACCCCGCTCAACAATTGCAAATAATTCATCGCAGACCGCTCAGCAGTCAACATGGGGCGGGCCAAACCGTCAATTTCACAAATGACGGTACCGGGTTGTACCGTGTCACCATCCCTCACCTTCCAATCCAGCAAGGCTGTGGCATCTAAAGTTTTAAACACCGACTCAAACCAAGGCAAACCGCACACCACGGCTTCATCCCTGCAAGTCAAGCGGGCTTTGCAGCGGCGGCTTGGGTCAATCAACAAGCCTGTGTAGTCGCAGTTGCCCATGTCCTCTTCAATGGCTTCCTGCACATTGCGCAACAAAGCCAGTTCAAGCGCCGGGCCAAAAGATTGGAAAATCTCGTTTTTGATCAATTTAATTTCTCAAAAGTAATAGTGTGCGCCACATTGAACAACACAGCGTCAAATCAAGCCGGGCCCACACCTTGGTGAGCCTGCTCCAGCCGACCCTGCCCCCGTGGGCCAGAAATACCGTGGGTTTTGGCAAAATCCAGCATACGGTCTATGCACCGGTAGGCCTGCAGCCCCACCGCGGGGTCCACTAAAACCTCTCCTTTGCCAGTGTCAAAACCTTCGCGCAACACATCTCGCAAGTTTCTCAAACCGTTCATGGCCATCCATGGGCAATGCGCGCAGCTTTTACAAGTTGCAGAATTGCCCGCAGTAGGCGCTTCAATCAATGTTTTGCCGGGTGCGAACTGGCGCATTTTGTGCAAAATGCCGTTGTCAGTGGCCACAATAAAGGTATCCACCCCCGGCGTGGCGGTTGCTTTAATCAACTGCGTGGTCGAGCCCACCACATCGGCCAAAGCCACCACCTCTCGGGGTGACTCGGGGTGAACCAGCACCAGCGCATTTGGGTACTGCAGCTTCAGCAGTTTTAACTCTTCAGCCTTGAACTCATCATGCACTAGGCAGGAGCCCTGCCACATCATCATGTCCACGCCAGTTTGGTCCGCCACATATTGACCCAAATGGCGATCGGGCGCCCAAATAATCTTTTCACCCTTCTCGGCCAAATGCTTCACGATGTTTAAGGCAATACTGGAAGTCACCATCCAATCTGCACGGGCCTTGACAGCCGCGCTGGTGTTGGCATACACCACCACGGTGCGGTCAGGGTACTGGTCACAAAATGCATTGAACTCATCCGCAGGGCAACCCAAATCCAACGAGCAAGTGGCATCCAGGTCTGGCATGAACACCCGCTTTTCGGGGCTTAAAATCTTGCTGGTTTCACCCATGAAGCGCACACCCGCAACCACTAGGTTTTGCTGGCTGCTTTCACGGCCAAAACGAGCCATCTCCAGCGAGTCGGACACACAACCGCCAGTTTCCTCAGCCAAATCCTGTAGCTCTGCATCCACATAGTAATGCGCAACCAACACGGCATCGCGTTGTTTGAGTAGCTGTTTGATCTCCGCCTTCAGCTGAACCTTTTCCTCAACGCTAGGCTGCTCAGGCAAACGCGCCCAAGCGGCGCAGGTTGAATAAGCCTCAGACGGGTTTGCACCCTTGGGCAAATCAAATAAAACTTCTTTTGTGTCCATAGCAAATCACCACTTTTGAAGGCGCCATTCTAACGCCTTGAGCCAGACCTGAGGTCGCTTTGGGGGATAAATGAACTTTCCGGTAAGTAGGGTCACTTAAGGGGTACATCCTGGAGGATCTAGTGGCGTCATCTTAGACCCACTGACATCCAAGATCAAAACCAAATCGGCGCACCACGCAAGGTGCCTTACCACTGGAGAGTTCTCAAATGATCAAGCGTACAACACTAACATTGGCCTTGCTGGCTGCAACAGCGTCCTTCCATTCAGCCTCTTTCGCAACTGGCTGTACAGTCGGCAGCACAGACCCCGCTTGTACCAGCAACATTACCACCAACGTCACAGTAAAAACAAATGTGGATCTGGATGTTGATAGCAAAGGCGTATTCGTCCAACTGAATTCTGGTGACATCACCTCCGTGATCGACATCAGCAACCTGAAAATGATCAATGAGGGCGACATCAATGTAACGTCTACTGCTGTAGCCAACAACTTCAGCGTGAACCTCATCGACAACTCCACAGGCCCCATGTTGAAGCACATTCACCAGAAAAATACGGGTGACGTGACTTCAATCATCGACATCACGCAAAGCGCCTATTCCAAGCCAGGTGATGTATTGATCGACAGCACAGCAGTCGCTAACAACTTCTCTTTCACACGTGAATTGGCCACAAATGGCACATCACTGGCGGAACTTTCTATCGCCCAATGCAACACAGGCGATGTGACCTCGCTGGTTTCATTCGCACGTGACCCATTGTCACTGGCAGTGAACTCCACAGCAGTGGGTAACAACATTGCCATTAATGTGGGCAAGGCTGCCAACTAAATTGGCGTGCTGAATTATTGAATAAATTGGGGTTTCATGGAGGTGTTTTTAACATCTGCATTGAAACCCCGACCATTAAGAAGTACTCGAAAAAAGTACTAGAAAAAAGTACCTACCCGCTGTGTTTGTCCAACGCATTCCCACTGAGGAATAAGAAATGAAATTTGTAACGACGAAAGCTTTCAACCTCTTAGGGCAGACCAACATGAAATGGGCTTTGTCACTGGGCGTCCTCGCTGCATTCTCATGGGCGCACAACCCAGCATTTGCCCAAACCTTTGAGGGCAACAACAATGTGTTCGAAACCCCATTAGGCCGCAACAACGTCACCGAAATTGACGGAATTGCCACCAGCCGCAGGGATCAAAACTTCAATCGTCTCGAAATACAGCGTCCGGGTTGGGAATTCTCAGCCACCTCCATTGGTAACTTAATCAATGTGCAACAGGACGGCATGAACAACACCGTGATTATCAATGCTCAACAGATCAACAAAGGCTCACAACGCGCCTCGGTTGGTGAGCTTTCATCCGGTAATTGATACACCCATGACAAGTCAACTAACCAAGAAGACAAACAAGAGCAGCATATGAACATCACCCTCAATCACTGTTTGCAGCGCATCAAGCTCATACCGATTATCGGTTTGGCCGCATTTTCCAGCGCTTGCACGACCCTTCCTTCATTTCAGAAGGAAAATTACGTCAATCCGATGGATGGTGCCGCAGTGGTTGAGAACAAAACCCGCTACAGCGAAGCATTGGAATGTTTAAGGCCGCAACTGGCCAACAGCCCCAATGCCAAGCGTCGGTTTGCGGTGGGTCGAGTCAACGACTTCACTGGCAAAGAAGACTTAACCAACGGAAAGCGCATCACACAGGGCGCAGCGTTGATGGTTATTTCTGCACTCAGCAAAAGTGGCGTGCCTTTGGTGGAGCGTTTTGACACCACCATCGCCGACATGGAATTGAAGTACGCCGACAACAAGCTGATTTCTGACAGCGCGGGTGCCGATGCAAATGCTGCTTACCGCAAAATTTTCTCAGGTTCACTGCTGGGCTCTGATTACCACATTGTGGGCGGCATCACTGAGGTGAACTACAACATCCGGAGTGGCAGTGTGGAGTCATCCATCAAATTTCTGGGAGCATCCGCCCGTTACTTTGTAATGAACGTGGCTGCAGACTTGCGAGTGGTCAACACCAAAACCTTGGAAGTGGTTAACACCCAAAGCCTGCAAAAGCAGATTATCGGTACCGAGCTGAGCGGTGGGTATTTCCGGATTTTCTCCGATGGTCTTGTTGACTTAACAGCTTCTGAGCGCACTCAAGAGCCGATCCAAAAGGGCGTTCGCATGGTTCTGGAGCAGGCGGTGTTCAACATGCTGACCGAGATGAACCAACTGCCTCAGGGCGCTTGTTTGACAAAAGCTCAGTTGAAAGCAGACTCCGGTGATTCTGATGAAAAAATTGCACAAGACTTGAATTCCAAACGCGCATCCAACCGGGCGATGGTTCGTCAAACGCCAGCATCCCTGTCTAACCCGGTTGCTGCTAACCCAACCTTTGTTAGCCCAGTGATTAGTCCGGTCACTCCTTCAGGCAACCGGGCTAAAACTTACATTGACCCCAATACCGGGGAAATCATGAAAGCCTCTGATGTGGCAGGAACAGCGCAAGCAGCCCCTGAAGAAACGGGTAGATTGAAAGGCCTGTTTGGGTCATCCACTCAAGCGGGTCAATCCTCTTCAGCCCAAACTGGCGATGATGCAGCAGCATCAAGGCAAGTGATGCAAGAAAAGATGTTGTGGGGCAATAGGCCTACAATTAAGTAAGCAAACAACGCGCTTCACTGCACTACATCACGCTAAACAAAAAAAGGCCCACATCACTGCGGGCCTTTTTTATTGCAACTTATTGCAACTACAACTTCAATCAGGTTTTGTGATAAATCTCTGAGCCCTTCTTCACAAACTCAATCGACTTTTCCTGCATGCCTTTGGCCAAAGCTGCCTTTTCTTCAATACCCAGTTTTTCCGCATAATCACGTACATCTTGCGTGATTTTCATCGAGCAGAAATGCGGACCACACATGGAGCAAAAGTGCGCCACTTTCATACTCTGCTTGGGCAGTGTTTCATCGTGGAAGTCTTTGGCAGTGTCTGGGTCCAAACCAAGGTTGAACTGATCGTCCCAACGGAACTCAAAACGCGCTTTACTCAAAGCATTGTCGCGAATCTGCGCACCTGGGTGACCCTTGGCCAAATCGGCAGCATGGGCGGCAATTTTGTAAGTAATAATGCCGTCCTTGACGTCCTTCTTGTTGGGCAAGCCCAAATGTTCCTTCGGTGTGACGTAGCACAACATGGCGCAACCGTACCAACCAATTTGCGCAGCACCAATGCCGCTGGTGATGTGGTCGTAGCCGGGTGCTATGTCAGTCGTCAATGGGCCTAAGGTGTAGAAAGGTGCTTCATGGCATTCCTTCAACTGGATGTCCATGTTCTCTTTGATCAACTGCATCGGCACATGGCCGGGGCCTTCAATCATCACCTGCACATCATGCTTCCACGCCACTTGAGTCAGTTCGCCCAATGTGCGCAACTCGCTCAACTGCGCTTCATCGTTGGCGTCATAAATCGAGCCGGGGCGCAGGCCGTCACCCAGTGAGAAGCTGACGTCATAGGCCTTCATGATTTCGCAAATGTCTTCGAAATGCTCGTAGAGGAAACTTTCTTTGTGATGAGCCAAACACCACTTCGCCATGATGGAACCACCGCGCGACACAATACCCGTCATGCGGTTGGCAGTCATCGGCACATAAGCCAAGCGCACGCCAGCATGGATGGTGAAATAATCCACGCCCTGCTCGGCTTGCTCAATCAATGTGTCGCGGAAAATTTCCCAAGTCAGGTCTTCAGCCTTACCGTTTACTTTTTCGAGCGCTTGGTAAATGGGCACGGTACCGATTGGCACGGGGCTGTTGCGCAAAATCCATTCGCGGGTTTCGTGAATGTGCTTGCCGGTGGACAAATCCATGACCGTGTCGCCACCCCAGCGGATGGACCAGGTCATTTTCTCCACCTCTTCGCCGATGGACGAAGTAACGGCAGAGTTACCAATGTTGGCGTTGATTTTGACCAAGAAGTTGCGGCCAATAATCATCGGCTCCACTTCAGGGTGGTTGATGTTCAGAGGAATAATCGCGCGGCCACGGGCCACTTCATCACGCACAAACTCAGGCGTAATCATTTCAGGAATGGCGGCACCGAAGGACTCGCCCGGATGCTGACGCATCAGCAAATCGACCATTTTTGCGCCGGTCTTTCCGCCTGCATTACGCAGGTTCTCAATGTACTGCTGACGGCACAAGTTTTCGCGGATGGCGATGTATTCCATTTCCGGAGTGATGATGCCCTGGCGCGCATAGTGCATTTGGGTCACATTTTTGCCGGGCAATGCACGGCGGGGCTTGCGGTGCAAATTGAAGCGCAAAGCCTGCAACTTGGGGTCATTCAAACGCTCAATACCGTAATCGGAACTGGGGCCTGACATCACTTCGGTGTCGCCACGCTCGTCTATCCAAGCGGTGCGAATGCCTTCCAAACCTGAACGAATGTCAATTTTTGCATTCGGGTCGGTGTAGGGGCCGGACGTGTCATACACAAACACCGGGGGGTTTTTCTCACCACCGAATGAATCGGGCGTGTCGGACTGGGACACCTCGCGCATGGGCACGCGAATGTCTGGGCGTGAGCCCTGTACATACACTTTGCGGGAATTGGGTAGCGGCTTGATTGCAGCCTCGTCCACCTTGGCGGTCGACTCTAAAAACTCTGGGTTGGCACTCATAAATACTCCTTGGCACATTTGGCAGCACAGCCGACCCTACATTGAGTCATCGATTTGCCATCTATCGGGTGCTTGAACAGAAAGCTTCCACCCGGGAGTATTGTGAGTTGCCCGATTGAAACGCTTCCTGCCACCAGCATTATCTGTACAGGTTCGAAGGGTTTTTCTCACCCGACGCCAATGCGTCAGGACCCCTGCGTTCTTTAGCTGCTAGTATAGGCTGATGGCAAGGGGTAAACAACACAACGCCCTCCTTCACCACCAACTCTTTGAAAATACTTATTTAAAAATGGCTAACCGCTTAAGCACCATTACCACCCGCACTGGGGATGACGGCACCACAGGCTTGGCTGTGGGCCACCGGGTCATGAAATGCGATCTTCGCGTACAAACCATGGGCGATGTGGACGAGTTGAACTCTCACATCGGCCTGTTGCTCACTGAACCCATTCCCGAGCCTTTGAACACGGAATTGATCCGCATCCAACATGACTTGTTCGACTTGGGCGCGGCTTTGTGCATGCCGGGTTTTGATGTGTTTCCAGAAAAAGCGGTTGAACGGCTGGACAAACTGATTGCCGACTTCAATGCACCGCTGAAACGTTTGGAAGAATTTATTCTGCCCGGCGGAAGCCGCGCATCCGCTTACGCCCACATTGCACGCACAGTGTGCCGCCGTGCAGAACGCTCGCTGGTGGCGCTGAAAGAAAAAGCGGAAAAGCAAAAGGACGCGGAAACACCTGAGGTGTTGCTGCATTATTTGAACCGTTTGTCAGACTTGTTGTTTGTTGCAGCAAGGTGGATTCACCACCAAGCTGGGGTAACTGATGTGTTGTGGCATAAGGGGTTCAACAAGCCAGACATTCAGGGTGATTAGACTAAGCTGCGCAACAAGGGCGGTGTAGAAATTGATAGAAAGGCCTTCAAGATCAAAAGATCTTATGTTCCCTCTACCCGCCCCAAGCTTTAATGGACAGCATATACATACCTTCCACTTCAAGGATTTGAAGCTTGATTTCACTCCGGCCAAGCTCGCCCGCCAACACGTCTAAACTGACAGACTTCGAGAGTTTTTCATAATCAAAACTTTGGGTATTCGCCAAAAACTTGGTGGCAGACTTTCCGAATATTGGCCGCGCAAAAGCTCCAAGCGCTTTACCCATCTTTTTTTGTAAATCCACTTCATCCAGAATTTGTTCGAAAGTGAAAACCAAATGAATACCTTGGTGATCGCAAGCATAAAGCTGGGACTGAAAACTACCCAAGCCGCCGATTTGACCCGACATGGTTTGCTGAGACTTAACGTACTTTAGATGGCGAATGTCTTTCGACTGCCTAAATGATTGAAGTTCTGCCGGAATTTCAGACTGCGCGCAGGGTTGGTCCGCATGGGCAAGGGGCGTTAAGCCAAGGCAAAAGTAAAGCAGGGAGAGCCGGAAACAAAAGATCAGCGCCTTAACAGTCAGGTAGTTGGGGTATTTCGGAAAACTCATTCCTGCTCTCCAATCGCCGGTTGAGGAATCTCAAGGTGATACGCTGGGTCTTTTGGGGGCTGGAAAAAACCAGTTACGTTTTCAAGTTTGATTTGTGCTTTGACTGCTTTGACAAAAGTTCGCACTCTCACTTCAGCTCATCCGTTTGAACCGACTTTTCGGTGGGTTCCGACGGCCCCTGCAAGGCCTGATCTGGCGGAGGGATGAAAAAATCTTGTGGTCTACGTACAAAACGAACAATCAAACGTCGCGCCAAACCCCACCCACCGATGGTGTAAATGCCGCGTGCGCGCAAGGCTGTTTTAAATGCCAAACTAAAGCTGACCGCCAAATTGACCAGGCCAATTACAACCACACCAATCGATGCAAGTACAACTTCTTGTAGTGGCAAATCGTAGCCTTGGGAGTGAAGGGCATAAGCCAAGTTGGCGGTAGAAAATGTAATGTGGCGGATATCAAGGGGTAAGCCCACAATCAGGCCTAAAAAGCCGATGGAGCCCAACATGCATCCAAAAAAGAAGTTACTGGCCAAGGCGCCCAGGTTGTCAGCCACATAATCAGCCAATTGGTTGACCCGCTGCACACCCAACAAGGAGCGCAACCAAGTCACTTTTCTGAGCCGGGATGGGATTCGGTAGTACAGGCACAAGTTGTCGTAATACCCAGCAATGACGCCGGACAGATACAAGCAAACCCCCGCAATGGCCGCATGGGGAATGGCGCCAGAGGCAATTGGGTTTAATTCGGCCATCATTTTGGCGGCCTTGGCGTCGCCGATGACTGGCCCAGCCATGATGTAACCCAAGGCCAACGCGACTGCGGTGGCCGTCAAAAAAGCCAAAACCACATTGCCTAAAATGGCAATGAATTGGGTTCGGGCAACTTGAACAATCAAGGTTTCGATTTTATCTTGCGAGCTGAGTTTGCCCTTGTAACCATCAAGCGCCGAGGCCAATCGGGCAGCCGTCATCGCAGGTTGCTTGGTGGCAATGGTGTAACTCAATATATGTATGAATACAAAACCAAGCCCATAGTTCAGGCTGAAGCCCACAGCCTCCCAAAGCGGGGGTAAATTCAAAGCTGAAATACCCGCCTTAATAAGGGACAAAAAGGCGATAACCACACCCGCACCCGCAGCCGCCTTGGCCATGGACCAATATTCGGATGCGGTTTCTGTGGCGTATTTTTCGCCGGTCCGGCTTGCGTATTCTGTAATGCGTTGAGCAACCTTTCCCGTGGTGCTGCGCCACAAATCTACAATCGAATGTTTTCGGTTTTCTTCACGTGTCAGTGTGTAGAAAAAGTCGATAGCCAACTCAGCCCTGTTGTTTACAGGAAGCAGGCCGCTGAGCATCATCAATACATGCAGCCGTTTAATGGATTGTTCAAGCCGGATTAAACGCAAACTCAAGCCCACCGAAATACCCTGATTTCGTGCCTGCGAATAGGCCCTTTTGATCTGTTGCTTGCATTGGTCCAGCAGCACGTCCAGGTGCTGGGCCATGTCGTCCAGTTCGAGATTGTCCACAATCCGCTGACGCGCATTTTCCATCACCGCACGCAACTCCAGCAGTTGCTCTACAAAGGGGGAACTTTCTCGATCGAGTGCGCCCAAGCTTTGAACAAACTCGGAATCCACGCCAAGGCCGGCGATTCGAACAGAAAGAATCTCCATCGAATCAATGGCTTCCATTCTAACTTTTCGCCACAGTGGCACTGTGGGCTCTGATATTCCTAGATAAGACAGCAATTCAGTCCAGAAAGGCGCTGGAATTTCGCTCAGCCATTCATGGTCATTCTTGCGTGGGAAAACAAGGTTCAGGCTTTCCTGCACTGTTTTGTCTTCCACCGTGGCGGGCAACATGCGTTGAAAAATTCGGTTACTCAGCGCCTGCCCGAAGGTTTCGTCGTTGAGAATACCCAGCTCGGCAAAGGTGTACAGGTATTTCAGGCTGCCGAGAAACTGCTCAACAAATGCAGCCACTTGCTGACGCAACTCGGGCTCCTCGGCCAAAACATCCAATAGGATCCGAAAACGGCTTTGTACATCCAGCTCAGGTGTGATTAAGCCCATCCTGAGCCAATCGACCAAATGCGCGAGGTGGACAATATTGGCGTCGTTGGACTCATCTGCTTCCATTCCCTGCAAAATAACACGCAAGGAATGGGTCGCATTTGTCCTGGATTTAAGATCCGACATTCACTCTCTTCATGATTTACTCCAACTGTCTTTCAAAGTGACTGCACGGTTGAATACCATGTGATTTTCACTGTGGTCTTTGATGTCAGCCACAAAATACCCATGCCGCTCAAATTGGAAGGCGCTTCCGGCTTTGCAACCTTTGACGCTCGCTTCCAAGTAGGCTGTTACCTCGGTCAGGGAGTTGGGGTTTAAACTTTCCAGAAAGTTCTTACCACCGGCGTCCGGATGCTCATCGGTGAACAGGCGATCATACAAGCGCACTGTTGCAGTAATTGCGTCGGCCGCATTGACCCAGTGCAAGTTGCCTTTGACTTTGTAGGTGTCTGCGCCGGGGGTTCCGGACTTGCTGTCTAAAAATACATTGGCGTGCACTGCGGTCACTTTGCCGTTGGCATCTTTGTCGCAGCCTGTGCATTCCACCACAAAGCCATAGCGCAAGCGCACTTTGTTGCCTGGGAAAAGGCGGAAGAACTTCTTCTCAGGTACTTCTTGAAAATCTTCACCCTCAATCCACAACCGTTTGCCGATGGTGAACTGGCGGGTACCCCACTCTTCGTGATGCGGGTGAACAGGGGCTTGGCAGGTGTCGGTCCAGTCTTCGGGCACATTGTCCAGAATCAGTTGAATGGGGTCGAGCACCGCCACGGTGCGATGGGCTTTGGGGTCGAGGTCGTCCCGCAAAGAGCCTTCCAGCACGGAATAATCAATCCAAGAATCCGCCTTGGACACGCCAATACGTGCACAAAACAAACGCAGTGCAGCAGGCGTGTAACCCCTGCGGCGCAGGCCGACGATGGTGGGCAGGCGGGGGTCATCCCAACCGCTGACCTTATTCTCGGTCACCAACTGCTGCAATTTGCGCTTGCTGGTGATGACATAGCTTAGGTTCAAACGTGCAAATTCGGTTTGTTTGGGCAAAGGGTGTATCAGCATGGGCCGAAGGGTTTCGCCTTCCGCAGTCACATGGCTCATTGCCAAGTTGCCCACTGTCCAGTCATAGAACGGGCGCTGGTCTTCAAACTCCAAGGTGCAGAAGCTGTGGGTAATACGCTCCAAGGCGTCTTCAATCGGGTGGGCAAAGGTGTACATCGGGTAAATGCACCATGCGTCGCCGGTGCGGTGGTGGTGCGCCCGTTTGATGCGGTAAATGGCGGGGTCCCGCATGTTCATGTTGGGGCTGGCCATGTCAATTTTGGCACGCAGCACAGCCGCACCATCGTCCAGCTTGCCTGCGCGCATGTCGCGGAAAATTTGCAAACTTTCTGCCACTGGGCGGTCGCGGAATGGGGAGTTTTTGCCTGCTTCAACCAAGGTGCCCCGGTTGGCGCGCATGTCATCCGCCGATTGCTGATCCACATAGGCCAAACCGGCTTTGATCAAAAACTCAGCCGCTTGGTACATAAACTCGAAGTAATCGCTGGCGTGGTACAGGTTGTCGTCGCCAAACTGGTTCCAGCCAAAACCCAACCAACTGACCGCATCCACAATGGAGTTGGCAAATTCAATGCTTTCTTTTTCAGGGTTGGTGTCGTCAAACCGCAGGTGGCAAGCGCCTTGGTATTCTTCAGCAAGCCCAAAATTCACGCAAATGGCTTTGGCATGGCCTACGTGCAGGTAACCATTGGGCTCAGGCGGGAAGCGCAAGCGTACTTTTGCAGGGTCTGCTGGGGCATTTTGCTGCACTTCAGCACCACCGGGCCTGCCCGCCCAAGGCCGGTTTGCGTACTCGGGCTTGGCCAAGTCATGGTCAATAATGCTGCGTAAAAAGTTGGACGAAGGGGCATTGGCCTCTGCGGGTCCAGTGTGATTTGGTGCTGATGACATCGGCGCATCCTGAAAAGCGAATGCGCCGAGTTTAGCAAAAAGCAGGCTTAGGCAGGGGTGGGCAGTCCGCCCTTTGTTGATTCAAGCTGACTTTCGCGGGTAAAAGCGAAATCCAAATCCGGCCTGCGCCCCGCCACAATGGCTGCAATTGATTTGGCAGACCCACAAGAGTGAGTCCAACCCAGCGTGCCATGCCCGGTGTTTAAAAACAAATTGCTGATTTTGGACTGGCCAATGTAAGGCACATTGGACGGTGTGGCTGGGCGCAACCCAGTCCAGTAAACGGCTTTTTCAGGGTCCGCCATGCCGGGGAACAACTCCATGACTCGGCGTGTGATTGCTTTGCATCGAACGTCGTTCAATGTGGTGCTATAACCATTCAATTCCGCCGTACCTGCAATACGTAGGCGGTTACCCAAGCGGCTAAACACCAATTTGTATTCATCGTCGGTCAAACTGGTGGATGGGGCTTTGGATGCATCATCAATTTCCAGCGTGGCCGAGTAGCCTTTGGCTGGGTATATCAGCAGGTCCACACCCAAGTCTTTGACCAACATCGGGCTGTAGCTGCCCATACACAACACATATTTGTCGGCTTTGAGGGTTTCAACCTGACCATCCTTGTTGCGCACTCGAACGCCGGAGATTTGCCCACCTTCAGAGTCCAAACCCAAGATGGTTGTGTCGTAGCGGAAGTTTACGCCTTGCGATGCAGCATGGGCCGCCAGGTTTTTGGTGAATTTGTGTGCATCGCCACTTTCGTCAGCTTCAGTGAAAGTTGCGCCTGCAATTCGGTTTTTTACTGAGGCCAAAGCTGGCTCAATACGCACGGCTTCATCAGCACTGATCACTTTGCGGTCGCAACCAAACTCACGCATGATTTCGGCCGGGCCAAGGGCTTCGTCAAATTCTTGCTGGCTGGTGTAAAAGTGCAAAATGCCTTTGGTCAGGCAATCGTATTGCACGCCTGTTTCAGCACGCACATCCTGCAAGGCCGCGCGGCTGTAGGTGCCCAAATTCACCATTTGAATGATGTTGTGGCGGGTGCGTTCAGGGGTGCATTCACGCAAAAACTGCATGCCCCAACGCCACTGGCGGGAATCTGCACGCAAGCGGAACAAGAGCGGCGCATCTTCTTTCATCAAGTACTTGAGTACTTTTTTGGGGGCACCGGGGTTGGCCCAAGGCTCGGCGTGGGACACCGAAACTTGGCCGCCATTGGCGAAGGAGGTTTCCATGCCGGCATTGGGCTGGCGGTCAATGACCGTTACCTCATAGCCTTCTTTGTGCAAAAACCAAGCGGATGTTGTGCCGACAACGCCGGCACCAAGGACGATAACTTTCATGAGTACGACTCCAGAGCTGCTATGCAGAGTTACATCAAGGGCGCGAGTGCCCCTTCTCTGTCCTTTTGCCTGAGAGACTCACAGCGTTGCTTGCTGCTTACACCTTCGGCGGCTGTCATACCCGGCATTTTGCCGGGCACAGCGCTCTCCAGATTCCACTCAAATTTTAAACGCTTTAGCCTTTTTTGACCAGCGCATCGCGGATTTCGCGCAGCAAAACCACATCTTCTGGCGTGGGTGCCGGGGCAGCGGGCGCTGTTTCTTTTTTGGCGGCAATTGCATGGGTCAACTTGCTGACTTGGCGCACCATCATAAAAATAATAAAGGCCAAAATGGCAAAATTAATAATGACTGACACAAAGCTGCCATAGGCCAACACCGGTACACCGGCTTTACGCAAGGCATCGAGAGTTTCTGGCACGCCGGGCGGGATAGCGGCCAAGGCAATGTACAAGGCTGAAAAATCTAGACTGCCGAAAATGGAGCCCACAATGGGCATGATGATGTCATCGACTAAACTTTTAACAATTCCGGAAAACGCACCACCCACAATCACAGCAACCGCCAAGTCAATCACATTGCCCTTGACTGCGAAGTCTTTAAAATCTTTCAGTAAACTCATGTAGTGCTCCAAATGGTACGGATTGTTAAATGATGAAAAAATCTGCGCGTTGATTATCGCCGTGTAAACCCAGCCCGGCAAGCCCTGCCCTCTTCAAAGTGATAAAATCCAGCCTCTTACATCCTTAGCGCAAGAAAACCATGGCTGGACATAGCAAATGGGCCAATATTCAACACCGCAAAAGCAGGCAAGATGCCAAGCGCGGTAAGGCCTGGACCAAAATCATTCGTGAAGTGACTGTTGCTGCGCGTGAAGGCGGGGGCGACACATTAACCAACCCGCGCCTGCGCTTGGCGATGGAAAAAGCCACCGCAGCCAACATGCCCAAAGACAACGTGTTGCGCGCCATTGCACGCGGCACTGGCGAGGCCGATGGCGTCAATTACGAAGAAATTCGCTATGAAGGCTACGGCATTGGTGGCGCCGCTGTGATTGTGGAATGCATGACCGACAACAAAGCACGTACCGCACCCGAAGTACGCCACGCTTTTGCCAAACACGGCGGCAACATGGGCACAGACGGCTCTGTGGCATTCATGTTCAAACACTGCGGGCAGTTTGTGTTTGGCCCGGGCAACAATGAAGATCAAATTATGGAAATTGCGCTGGAAGCAGGCGCAGATGACGTGGTCACCGACGAAGACGGTTACATCGAAGTGGTTTGCGAAATTCCCGCTTACCACACAGTTATTACCGCTTTCGGCGCAGCCGGGCTTACACCAGAAAGCTCCAACATCGTTTGGAAAGCCGAAGTTGAGACCGAGTTGGCAGGCGAAGACGGCCAAAGAATGCAAAAACTACTGGACGCACTGGACGACCTTGACGATGTACAAGAGGTTTACACCAACGTCATCATTAACGAATAAAGCAATCTGAACGGAGAGTCCGAAATGAAAATCATGGTGATCGGTTCAGGTGGCCGCGAACATGCAATGGCTTGGCGTATTGCCCAATCCCCCCGCGTCAGCAAAGTGTATGTGGCACCTGGCAATGGCGGCACTGCGCAAGAAGCGAAACTAGAAAACCTAGCCATAACTGACCTGAACGAGCTTGCGGCATTCGCAAAAGCCGAAGGCATCCACCTCACAGTTGTTGGCCCCGAAGCGCCTCTGGCCGCGGGCATTGTGGATGTGTTCCGCAAAAATGACCAACGCATATTTGGCCCCACACGCTTGGCAGCCCAGCTTGAAAGCTCAAAGGACTACGCCAAAGCATTCATGAAGCGGCACAACATTCCCACCGCGGAATATTCCACCTTCAGCGATGCGAAATTGGCTCACGATTACATCAACGCCAAAGGTGCGCCGATTGTGATCAAAGCCGATGGACTGGCGGCTGGCAAAGGTGTGGTAGTGGCCATGAGCCTTGACGAAGCCCACCAAGCCATTGACGACATGCTGGTTGGCAACTCCATGGGCTCAGCAGGTTCACGCGTGGTGATTGAGGAGTTTTTGGAAGGCGAGGAAGCCAGCTTCATCGTGATGGTGGACGGCAACAACGCCTTGGCCATGGCGTCCAGCCAAGACCACAAACGCTTGCTGGACGGCGATGAAGGCCCCAACACAGGCGGCATGGGTGCTTACTCCCCCGCCCCAGTGGTAACGCCCACCATGCACGCCCGGGTGATGCGCGAGGTGATTTACCCCACCATCAACGGCATGAAAAAGGACGGCATCATCTTCACTGGCTTTTTGTATGCCGGCTTAATGATTAACAGCGACAACATCCCCAAGGTTTTGGAGTACAACTGCCGGTTTGGTGACCCTGAAACCCAGCCCATTATGATGCGCATGAAAAGCGATTTTGTGGAATTGTTGGACCACGGCATTGACGGCACGCTGGACCAAATTGAAGCCCAGTGGGACCGCCGCACTGCTCTGGGTGTGGTACTGGCAGCCGCCAATTACCCCCAAACACCGCGCACAGGCGATGAAATTCACCAATCTGAAGGCCAAAGTACTGAAGCCAAAGTGTTTCACGCAGGTACAGTGGAAAAAGACGGCAAAGTGCTAACCTCCGGCGGCCGGGTGTTGTGCGCCACGGCACTGGGTGATTCTGTACGGCTGGCTCAAAACAAAGCGTATGAGCTCATCAAGTCTGTAAACTTTGAAGGCATGCAGTACCGCACCGACATTGGCTACCGGGCCATTGGGCGCAAGGTCGACTAGAAAACACACCAAAAAGGAAGGAAAACACAGTCATGAACCGCGATGATTTGCTAAAAGCCAAGCAGTTTTTTACCGGGCTGCAAACCCAGATCATCGACGGCATGGCCGCGTTGGAAGAACAACCCTTCCACACCGACCAATGGGATCGCCCTGAGGGCGGCGGCGGCAAAACCCGTGTGTTGGAAAACGGCAGCTTTCTGGAACGGGGCGGCGTGAATTTTAGCCATGTGATGGGCAACAAACTGCCGGGTTCGGCCACAGCAAGTCGGCCAGAAATGGCGGGCGCTTCTTTTGAGGCCATGGGTGTATCGCTGGTGTTTCACCCCCGCAACCCTTATGTACCCACGGTGCACATGAATGTGCGCTTGTTTGCTGCCACCAACCCAGCAGGCGAATCCATTTGGTGGTTTGGCGGCGGCATGGATTTAACCCCCTATTATGGGTTTGAAGAAGACGCCCGGCACTTCCATCAAAGTTGCAAAGACGCCCTGGACCCGTTTGGCGCGGATTACCACCCACGTTTTAAAAAATGGTGTGATGAGTATTTTTTCCTGAAGCACAGGCAAGAGGCTAGGGGCGTAGGCGGTGTGTTTTTCGATGACTTTTCCGAACTTGGCTTCGACAACAGTTTTGCACTGACTCAAAGCGTGGGCAACAGCTTTTTGAATGCTTACCTGCCCATCGCCCAACGCAGAAAAGATACACCCTATGGCGAACGCGAGCGGGATTTCCATGCCTACCGCCGGGGCCGCTATGTTGAATTCAACTTGGTGTTTGACCGGGGCACCTTGTTTGGCCTGCAAAGTGGTGGGCGCACAGAATCAATTTTGATGAGCATGCCACCCGAGGTGAAATGGCGGTACGACTGGAAGCCCGAGGCAGGCACACCGGAGGCCAAGCTTTACACCGACTTTTTGCCTCACAAAGATTGGCTGGCTTGATTGAACGCCACCGCCAGTAAAGCCGCGGGTAAAATTGTTTGCCTAATTGGTGGCAGCTTTAACCCCATTCACACGGGGCATTTGCAAATGGCCCGCTCGGCCCAAGCCCAGTGCATGGCTGATGAAGTGTGGTTTTTACCCGCTGGCGAGCCTTGGCAAAAAGCCAACGCCGATTTGGCCCCCGCCAAAATACGCAAACACATGGTTGAACTGGCCACACAAGATGTACCGTCTTGGCGGGTAGAACCTTTTGAGGTTGAACAGGAAGGCCCCAGCTACACCGTTAACACGCTGGAGCACCTGAGTACCTTGCACCCCAACCACCAATTTTGCTTCATTCTGGGCACTGATCAATTAACCAATCTGCACACCTGGAAGCACTGGCAAAGCCTGTTTGACTATGCGCGGATTGGCGTGGTGGACAGGGATCAACTGGGCGCATTTGTGGTGCCCGACGTGCTGAAACAACATCAGGCCAGGGACCGATTGTTCAGAATACCCATGCCCCGCATCGCGGTCAGCTCGACGGACATTCGTCGCCAGTTTACCCTTGCCGCCTCAGCCAGCCCTGAAATTCAAGAGACGGCATTGCACAGGCTGAAAGCGGGTTTACCGCCACCTGTTTATGAGTACCTCAAAGTTAATCCGGTTTATGGTCGCTTATTGGGCTAAAACTTGTTAAACTTCAAACATCTACACACTTTCCGAATCTGAATGGACCTGCAAAAGCTGCAACGCGTCGTAATCGACGCACTCGAAGATGTAAAAGCCCAAGACATCCAAATTTTTGACACCACTGGTTTAACCTCGGTTTTTGACCGCGTTGTGATTGCTTCAGCAAACTCCAACCGGCAAACCCGCGCCTTGGCCAACAACGTTCACGACAAAGTGAAAGAAAGTGGCGGCGAAGTGCTAAGCACCGAGGGCGAAGACACGGGCGAATGGGTATTGGTTGATTTGGGCGACGTGGTTGTTCACATCATGCAACCCGCAATCCGCCAGTACTACAACCTGGAAGAAATCTGGGGTGGCAAGGCTGTGCGCATGAAGCTAAACCCACACAGCTTGTCCAAGCCTGTTGCGGGCATGGATTACATGTCACCGGCGCACTCAGGTATTTAAGAAGGTTGTCACCCGTCTAAATCAAAGCGTAAACTATGTGCATCCAATTATGCGCATAGTTTATGATCAATCCAGCCAAAGCAGATTCCCATAAAAACAAAAGCTCCAAAAGAGCAATCAACCTCAGTTTGAGTGTTGATGTATTGGATGCGGCCAAATCTCTGGACGTCAATGTGTCACAAGTTTGTGATCAATTCCTGCGAAATTTTATTCAGCAAGAACTACTACGACGCTGGAAAGTGGAGCATGCCGACTTTGTTGAAGCCTACAATGCCTCAGTGAAAAACGAAGGGTTGCCATTGGATCAATGGAGAACCTTTTAATGGCCAAGTTCGATGTGTATCCAAACACGAGCAAACACTCGGCATCAACCCCATACCTTCTTGATGTGCAAAGCGACCTCTTCTCCGGCCTAGACACTCGAATGGTGATCCCACTGCGGAGTCTGGAATATTTTCCAGAAGTGAAGCTACCCGGTCGCCTAACCCCTGTATTTTCTGTTGACGGGCAGGACTGCCTGCTGGAAACACCCAAAATGGCAGCCATACCGGCGCGGGAACTCAAACAGCCAGTGATCAACCTGTCGAATGAGCAGGCAGTAATTACGGGGGCTCTGGATTTTTTATTCCAGGGATATGAATGAAAATCACGATCGTCGCCCTGTCCCACAAAATTGAACCGTGGGCACAGGAAGCGACCCAGCAATTCCTCAAACGCTTCCCGCCTGAATGGAAGCTGGACATCAAAGAACTCAAACCTGAAGACCGCTCTACTGGCAAACCTGTGGAAACGATTTTGGCTTTGGAGGCTGAACGCATTCGTGCAGCCATTCCCAAAGGAAGTTTGGTAGTGGCATTGGACGAGCGCGGCAAAAACTTACGCAGCACCCAATTGGCTGAACAACTCTTAAAGTGGCATGACAGCGGCGAAAGCCTGTGTTTGGTCATTGGCAGTGCCGATGGCTTGGACTCCAAGTTCAAAGCCGAATGCCAAACCATGTGGAAATTGTCCGACCTGACCCTGCCGCACGCCTTAGTGCGCGTGCTTGCAGCGGAAGCTTTGTACCGTGCATGGTCCATAATCGTAGGGCACCCCTATCACCGCGAGTAGTTTGGGCGAAAATGGGCACGACTAATCTTGGACTGCTTCACTGCTTGACTGCTTGACTGTTTGACTGTTTAACTGCGCCACTGACATGACCACCACCCCCACTCACGCCCCCGCTCCTACCCCAATTAAGCCTGAAAACATGGGCCTGCCCGCCTCCATCTGGCTGGCTTCCAAAAGCCCACGCCGAAAAGAACTGATCAGCACACTGGGTATTCATCCCGAAGTTTTTCTGGCTCAAACTGGCCCCGAGGCTGAACGCCTTGAAGACCCCCTACCCGGCGAGGACCCACTTGTTTATGTACAACGCGTAACACGCTTGAAGCTGCAATTGGCGATGGAAAGCCTAAAGTTAGCGATCAAGAACGGTGAACGCCACAGCTTGGGTTGCGACATTGTTTTAGCCTCTGACACCACGGTGGCCCTTAACGGCAAAATTTTAGGAAAGCCACAAAACGCAAGCGAAGCGCAAAGCATGCTGAGCGCCTTGTCGGGCCAAACCCACCAAGTGCATACCGGGGTAGCGGTTGGGGTCATCAAAACTGGGGCTATGTTTCAAACAGTCCAGACGTCGGATGTGGGGTTTGCAAGGCTACCCTCAGAATTCATTCAAGCTTACATCAGCAGTGGCGAACCCTTCGACAAAGCGGGAGCCTACGGCATTCAGGGGATAGCGGGGCGGTACGTTCGACGGATTTCAGGCAGTCATTCTGGCATCATGGGGTTGCCCTTGTTCGAAACCGCTGAACTCTTGCGCCAAGCGGTGTCAAATCAGGAATAATCGAACAAAGCATCAACAAACATAAGCAATAAATCAGCAGAAGCAGGTCGGATGATTAACGAACAGATTTTGGTGAATGTAACCCCTCAAGAGACGCGGGTGGCTGTGGTACAGCACGGTGCAGTCCAGGAGCTTCACATAGAACGAACCTCCACTCGGGGCATTGTGGGCAATGTGTATTTGGGCAAGGTGGTCCGCGTGCTGCCGGGCATGCAGTCCGCTTTTATTGACGTGGGGCTAGAGCGTGCTGCCTTTTTGCATGTGGCCGACCTGTGGGAGCACCGGGCTTACAACCACCACCAATCCAAGCAGGGGGCGGTGCAGCCCCCACCCATTGAAAAAATGTTGTTTGAAGGGCAATCGCTGATTGTTCAAGTCAGCAAAGACCCTTTGGGCACCAAAGGCGCCCGCTTGACCACCCAAATTAGCCTTGCAGGCCGCATGTTGGTCCACTTGCCTCAAGACCCGCACATTGGTGTATCCCAGCGTATTGAAGACGAACAAGAACGCGAAGAACTGCGTGCCAAAGTGGCTAGCCTAATGCCTGACGAAAACCACGGTGGCTTTATTGTGCGCACCCATGCGGAAGAGGCCAATGCCGACGAATTGATTGCCGATGTGCAATACCTGCAACGCCGCTGGAGAGAAATGCTGGACTTGACCAAACGCTTGCCCGCACCCAGCTTGATTTATCAAGACCTGAACATGGGCCAGCGCGTGGTGCGTGATTTGGTGAGCACTGACACCACCATGATTGTGGTGGACTCCAAAGAAAGCCTGCGCAGCCTGATTGAGTTTGCTGAAACCTATGCGCCCGAGGTGAAAGACCGCCTAAAACTGCACCAAGGTGAACGCCCACTGTTTGAAATGTACAACGTGGAAGAAGAGCTGCAAAGGGCCCTGGGCCGCCGGGTGGATTTGAAATCAGGCGGGTATTTGATTATTGACCAAACCGAAGCATTGACCACCGTGGATGTGAACACGGGCGGCTACATTGGCGCGCGTAACTTTGAAGAAACTGTCTTCAAAACCAATTTGGAAGCGGCACAAGCCATCGCACGCCAACTGCGTTTGCGCAACTTGGGTGGCATCATCGTCATTGACTTTATTGACATGAGTACAGAAAGCAACCGAACCAGCGTGCTTGAAGAGCTGCAAAAGGCACTGGACCGCGACCGCGCACGAACCACAGTGACCAACTTCTCGGCACTGGGCTTGGTGGAAATGACGCGCAAACGCACACGCGAAAGCCTTGCCCATTTGCTGTGCGAGCCCTGCCCGTCCTGCCAAGGCAAAGGTCAGGTTAAAACCGCCCAAACGGTTTGCTATGAAATCATGCGGGAAATTGTGCGAGAGTCCAAACAATTCAACCCCAAAGAATTCCGCATTTTGGCGAACCCAGCGGTAATCGACCTGTTTCTTGAAGAGGAAGCGCAGCATTTGGGCATGCTGGAAGAGTTTGTGGGCAAACCCATTACCTTGCAAGTGGACAACCTGTTTGTGCAAGAGCATTACGACATCATATTGACTTGAGTTTGGCAACGAGCAAAATCCGTGAACTTGAACCAACGTTGCGAATCAGAGCTTGCTGAACTGGACAAAGTGGGACTCAAGCGGGTTTTACCCCGCCAAGCCACTGCTCAATCTTCGGTTGAGGCACCCCAGCTTCTGGACTTTTCCAGCAACGATTACCTGCAACTGAGCCGACACCCCGCTGTGCTAGCCGCAGGAATTGCGTGTGCGCAAGAACACGGCGCGGGCGCCACCGGCTCGCGATTGCTGTCCGGCAACCTACCCTGCTTTGAGGCGCTTGAAAATCAAGTTGCTGAATTCAAGCGCAGCCAGGCCGCACTGGTTTTTGCCACAGGCTACCAAGCCAATGCTGGCGCATTGTCCACTTTACTGGACAAGCAGCTTTGGGGCGAGGAGCCTGTCGTACTGACTGACAGGCTGAACCACGCCAGCCTTCACCATGCCTGTAAATTGGCAGGGGTGAAGCAAGTCCGCTTTCGGCACAATGATTTGGCTCATCTGGAAGAGCTGCTGAACAAGCACCCCAAACAGCAAAAAATTATCGCAACTGAATCCGTATTTGGCATGGATGGGGACCAACTTCCTGTGCTGGCACTGGCAGACCTTGCCCTGCAACATCAAGCCTTGGTTTACATCGACGAGGCCCATGCAACCGGCGTGTGGGGGCCGGAAGGCCGAGGTTTAGGCGCCTTAACCAGCCCAGCCATTGAGGCACTCAAAGCCTTAGGCTTGTGGGTTGTTATGGGTACATTCAGCAAGGCCGTGGGCGTCAGCGGTGCCTACATTGCATGCAGCCATGCCGTCAAACTCTACCTGGTGAATCGCTGCACTGGCTTTGTGTATTCCACTGCCCCTTCGCCGTTCACTGTGGGGGCAGTCAGTGAAGCGCTTCGCTTAATCCCCTCACTCACAGCTGAACGTAAACACCTGCATGACCTGTCCGATCAATTTCGGTCCATGCTTGCAGAGTCTGGCTGGAATTGCGGCACATCCAGCACCCACATCGTCCCGGTGATTGCAGGTGAGGCCGATGACTCCATACGCCTGAAGCAGCATTTGCTTCAACAGGGACTGATCACCTCTGCCGTACGCCCACCCACCGTCCCGCCCCACACAGCAAGGGTGCGAATTGCGTTGAACTGCGGGCATCAGTTGAAGGACTTGGAACGGCTGATTCAAGCACTTGAGTCAACACGTGCTTGACCTCACCTTACAACCTGTTTGTATGTTTGCCCACGGCTGGGCGTATTCGCTGGACTTCTTCAACCCCCTGCTTTTGGATTTGAACAAGGAACACCCAACGTTGATGCAGCAATTCAAAACACTGGGCTTGGAGCAAGGTTACTTTGAACGCCCCGCGGGTGTGTATGAATGGACGGGCAGCCACTGGGCAAAAGCGCCTGAAACGCCCGAAATGCTTATAAAAACAGGCTCAACCGCCATGGGTATTGGTCATTCATTGGGTTTTGCCAAGCTGCTGGAATTGCCCTGCACTTGGGCATCCTTGGTGGGCCTTCACGGATTTACTCGATTTACCGCCCAAGAACGCGGGCAAACAGGTACACCAAGACGGCTGGTCGAGCGCATGCTGAACAGGCTTTCGACAAACCCTGAAACGGTATTGCAAGACTTCTGGATGCGTGCCGAAGAACTTAATGCCTCAGCAGGTAATGAGTATCAGAGCGCACAAGCCGAAAAATTTACACGCTCCGCACATGTCGATAAGCTTCGCGCTGACCTTCAATCCATGCTGGACATGGACCTCACGTCGCACCTCAAGTTGAACTTCACAGCGACAGGTCGTGAGTTTCCAAACAAACAGTTTGTAGCCTTATACAGCCAACACGACCAAATTGTCAGCCCTGATTTGACGGCACAAACCTTTCCCGCACAATGCATGCAAGAGGCAATCGCCCCACATTCAGGCCCCTTGGTCAGTCCCAAGGTTTATACTCCTCACTTGATCAAAGTGCTGAGTCAAGCGCTTGGTCCGCGTAATCTTTAAAACAGCACATTCAAAAATCTGACTTTACGACAATCCAATTGACGATATCTGAACTTACTAGGGCGCCCGTTACACCCGCGTTGCCACACTCCAAACGATTTTCTGGAGCGGCCATGCGTTATGACGACCACGCCCGAGTGCAAAGGGAGTCATCCCAGTTTTTATGGAACTGGCTAAACCAACTGCTGCCCCAAAAGTTTGAACCCAAAGCCTGTTTAGACATTGGCTGCGGCACGGGCTACATGACCCAATTGCTGCTTGACCACTACCCCCAAACCCCAGTGCATGCCATTGACATTGCCCCCGGCATGCTGGACCACATACACAACACCTGGGGCCGGGCTTACACAGACCAACTGCACACCCATTTGATGGACGGCGAGCAGCTGGCGCTTGAGCACCTGTGGGTGCCCAACAACTCACTGACCGTGTCCAATATGTGTGCGCAGTGGTTCAAAAGCTTGGATCAAACCATGCGGGGCTGGTTGTCCATCTCCAATACTGTGGTGTTTAGTGTGTTGCTGGAGGGTTCATTTGCAGCATGGAAGCAAGCCCATCTGGATGCGGGCGAGCCATGCGGGCTACGCACCTTGCCTAGCTTCGATGACATCCAAACCTTGCTGAAACACTTCGAAGCTGAGGGCTTGTGCATTGAAACCCATAGCTTTCAAAAAGAATACCTGGACCAACATTCGGGTGGCCTGTCTTTTGCGCGCAGTCTGCGTGCGATTGGGGCCGACACGCCCGAGCCGCATCACAGACCCGTCAAATTGCGTAAAGTGATCGCAAATTTGGGAGATGTGTGCACCTTAAACCACCGCGTCGGTTACTTTTTTCTGCGACGGGGGTAGGCCCATGAAAACCGTATTTGTGACAGGCACGGACACAGGCGTGGGCAAAACACTTTTCAGCGCTTGGCTTTGCATGCAGTGGCAGGCAGACTATTGGAAGCCCATCCAAAGCGGATTGGACGATGAAACTGACACCGAGCTGGTCACTCGCCTTGCATCCTGCCGTTGCCTTCCCGAACGCCATCGGCTTACCCAGCCTTTGTCGCCCCATCAATCTGCTCAGTTGGATGGGGTTTCCATTCAGCTTGACGATTTTGTTTGGCCCCCGCTTCATGAACAACAAACACAGCCACACACAAAGAGTCACCGCTGGGTAGTCGAAGGCGCAGGCGGCTGCATGGTGCCCATCAATTGGACACACTGCATGAGCGACTTGATGCTGCATCTGGGATTGCCCGCACTGGTGGTTGCACGCAGCGGATTGGGCACCATCAACCACACCTGCTTGACCTTGGAGCACCTCAAAAACAAAGGCGTACCGGTGTTGGGTGTGGTTTTGAACGGCCCCAGCAATCTCGCCAATAAAAAAGCCATTGAGCACTTCTCTGGCGTCAAAGTGCTGGCTGAACTGCCATGGTTGGAAGACACCTCAAGCGCCAATCTGAAACAAATTGCCATGCCAGTGGCTTTGCGCGAAGCCTTGGAAAGCCTGTGATGCCTCAACCACCACAAACACCACAAACACTGCCAACCCCTACAAACACACTGCACCAGGACGATGCCGATTATTGCTGGCACCCGTTTACCCAAGCCAAAACCGCCAAACAGGCACTGGCCTTGGTGCGTGGAGAAAACGAGTTTCTGTACGACCAAAACGGTAACAAGTACTTTGACGCTGTGTCCAGCTGGTGGGTCAATATTCACGGCCACTGCAACCCGCACATTGCCGGTGCAATAGCCCACCAAGCGCACACCATGGAACATGTGATGTTTGCAGGCATCACCCACCCACCCGCGGTGGAATTGGCCAAACGCTTGATTGCCAAAGCCCCCAAGTCCATGGGCAAAGTGTTTTATTCCGACAACGGCTCCACCGCCATTGAAGTGGCCTTGAAAATGGCCTTCCAGTACTGGAACAACAAGGCCGAGCCCCGAAAAGGCCTCATAGCCTTGCGCGGCGGCTATCATGGGGACACCTTCGGGGCCATGTCCGCAGGGCGGTCCAGCGGCTTTTACGACCCGTTTACCCCGTGGTTGTTCGATGTGGACTTCATCGACACCGGGGTTTGCGCTTGCACTGAAGACGCCGCCCTCGCGCAGCTCCAAAACCTGTTGGACAAAGCACCCGGCCACTACGCCGCTGTGATTCTTGAACCACTGGTGCAAGGTGCAAGCGGCATGATCATGATGCGGCCCGACCATGTGAGCAAAATTGCGTCCACATGCCGCCAAGCGGGCATGTTGGTCATTTACGATGAAGTGATGACCGGTTTTGGCCGCACAGGCACCTTGTTTGCCAGCGAGCAACTGACTGAAGCTGGGCAGCCCGACATGATTTGCATTTCCAAAGGCCTGACCGGCGGCTTCATGCCCATGGCCGCCACACTAGCCACAGACGCGATTTACAACGCTTTTTGGAGCGATGACGTCAACAAGGCCCTGCTGCACGGCCACTCGTACACTGCCAACCCCTTGGGGTGCGCTGCGGCCTTGGCCAGCCTTGAACTCTTTGACGACCCACGCACTTGGCAACAAATCCAAATGCTGGAGGACACGCATCGAAAATGGCTGCCCACCCTGGCCTGCCACCCTTGCCTGAACAACCCACGAGTACAAGGCACCATTGCCGCATTTGAATTCAAAAGTCAAAACGCGGCTTATGGCTCCAGCAACAGCCAATGGATTCGCGAGGCTTTTCTAGAACACGGCATTTTAGTGCGCCCTTTGGGCAACACCATGTACTGGATACCCCCTTACTGCACCAGCGAAAACACCCTGAACTGGGCCTATGAAGTGCTACTCAAAGTACTCGAAGACTGGAAAAGCAAAGAAAATTCAAACAACTCGGAAGCCAAGCCCATCAACACCGAGTTATTTTGATCTGCATTGGGATTTACAATAGCGCATCGCTTAATGAAAGATTTCGAAAGGTTTAAACATGGAAAGCCAAATCACTTGGGTTCAAAACAAAAGCAACACTGCCCCTACGCATGCCGGTGAAGCCGCAACCCGTTGGACAGTCGAGCAAATTGAAGCCCTGTTTAAGCTACCTTTCAACGACTTGATGTTCAAAGCGCAACAAATACATCGCGAAAACTTCAATCCCAATCAGGTGCAATTGTCCACCTTACTGTCCATCAAAACCGGCGGCTGCCCAGAAGACTGCGCCTACTGCCCACAATCGGCCAAATACGACACCGGGGTAGAAGCGGAAAAGCTAATGCCCTTGAACGAAGTGCTGCAAGCAGCCCAAGCGGCCAAAGACAAAGGTGCATCCCGTTTTTGCATGGGTGCGGCATGGCGCAGCCCCAAAGACCATCAAATTGAGCAAGTGGCCGAAATGGTGACTGCAGTCAAAGGGCTGGGCCTTGAAACTTGCGTAACCCTGGGCATGTTGAAAGACCAACAAGCCAAAGCACTGCGCGATGCGGGGCTGGACTATTACAACCACAACCTAGACACCTCTCCCGATTTTTACGGCGACATCATTTCCACACGCACCTACCAAGACCGATTGGACACGCTGGATAACGTGCGCGACGCTGGCATTAAAGTGTGCTGCGGCGGCATTGTAGGCATGGGCGAAACACCCACCCAACGCGCAGGGCTTATCGCACAGTTGGCGAATATGGAAACCCCGCCTGAATCTGTTCCCATCAACAACTTGGTACAAGTGGAAGGAACGCCCCTTGCAGGCCGGGAGGAGTTGGACCCCTTGGAGTTTGTGCGTACCATCGCGGTGGCCCGCATCACAATGCCAAAGTCCTACGTCAGGTTGTCAGCCGGGCGTGAAGAAATGAGCGAAAGCACCCAAGCGCTGTGCTTTTTGGCTGGTGCCAATTCGATTTTTTACGGTGAAAAGTTGTTGGTGACCGACAACCCCGACTCCCTGAAAGATGAATTGTTGTTTAAAAAGCTCGGTCTTCAATCCGTTTAAAAGTAGTAGCCTGAAAGTATTGATTTAAATACACAATTTTAAGTAAGCTTTTATTTCACGCTGCCTGTCATTGACACAGAGCGCTCATTGACAGATCAATTGATCGGGCCATTGATCAAACTGTGAGAATTTTCCCCCTCTTAACAGGGTATTAATTCCTTGCATTTGGGCCGATCATTTAAGCAACGTGATAGTTCCCATTCAACGGGGAGCACAATTATCCTTTAAGGGGGTAATGAAATGAAGAAGCTACTTTTCTGCCTTTGTCTTACCGCCTTATCGGGCGGTGCTTCCGCGCAGGCCAACGGTGTAACCCTCAACTTGGATGACCAAAACCCTTTAAGCAAATGGGGGCGTTGGACCTACTTCGACTATCAAGAAAAGGGTTTGGGTTTTAACCTGAGCCAAAACCGCAACCGAATCCCTCTCTCTGTGAATTGGCGCAGTGGCGATTGGGTATTCAAACTCAACAAAGACGCTGCTGCAGACCGGCACGATTTGTTCTTCGGCCTACGCCTAAGCGAGGACCAGCTTGCTACCACATCCCTAGGTTGCATGAGCAACCATCGCAAAGGCGGTGGCTACAAAGGCCCGATGTGTGGCGTTCAACTGGATGTAAATCTTAAATAATGAAGCAATAATAATTACACAATGTACCCAATTTAGGCGACAAAGTTAACTTTTGAGCAGCTTAACTTTTTTCGTTTTAAAGATTTTTGCTAATCTTGAACGAGAAGTAATGGGTTGTATGTTGTTGAAATTATCTACCATCGGTTGTACTTCCATCCCAATAAACCCCTGCTTCAGACCCCCCAAAATAAAAATCATGGATTCTGGAGATAGCGATGAAAGTTAAGGTTTTACCTATAATCATTTCAAGTTTATTAATCCCATCTGGCGGAGCGTTCGCCCAACAAATATGTAGTCAATCATTCTCTTTTTCTGCACAAGTTACATCCACGTCGGGCACAACTTCCAGCACCCCAGTACTTTGCAGCTCTAAAGCAGATACTTTTATAGATTCATTTGAATCAATTGAATCTGTAAGTAATGCCTACCAAAGTAAAACTGAAGGCGTCAATATAAACGCTCGTTTTGCAGACATCTCCCTTCAAATGAGTTACCAACCCAACTCAGCCGTGCTTAATTTCTCATTCCCTGAATTAGGGGTAAATGAACGGATTGTGGGGCAAGGCGCTAACGTGGTTGCCGCTAGAGATAATGCCGAGGACCAATTTGTTGAGTTCATTAAGAAAACCAACCTTGCGGGTAGAATTCTTAAAGCTCAAGCTCAAAGTTCGCCCTCAAGCGCCATTTCGGGAGCGGGCGGCTTAATTCCAAACATGATTGCAAACGATTTTGCAGTTGGTACTTCTGGCCCGGTCAGCTTGACGGGCAAGGAACCCACGAGCAATGAAAACTTGATCGGAGTGGGTGCCGACGCGGGCAGTTACAAGCTAGACAATTCAGGCGGTACAGTCAATGTCACCAGCCTACCTTTAAGTTACACAGTGCGTTTTGATTCCAACCCGTCTCGTCAATTGATTTTTTCTCTGCCACTTACACTGACTGAGATTGATGGCGCACAATCTTACCAAACCGGACTTGGTATGGCATTGAGGCTCCCCGTGCAAAGCAATTGGGCGATTACGCCCGCAGTTAAATACGGAGTAGTAGGATCTGAAGACAGAGCCACTGTTGCGGGCGTCTACTCTGCAACACTTTCAAGCGTTTACGGTTTCGAAGCTTTGGGTTTGGATATGGCCATCGGCAATATGGTGGGTATTTATCAAACATCGAAGTTCACCGCAGGCGAATACAGCTTTGATCCTGATGTAAAAAACAGTGCGTTCCGCAATGGATTGTTGGTCTCTCAGCCAGTGAATGTATTTGGTAAAAAACTGGCGGTGGAATACTCTGTGATTGATACACGCTACTTTGGAAGCGAAAAACCTTTTATGAAAGAATTCCAAGAAGTGGGAGTCACAATCGGCAATAACAGAAATGCACTGGATAACTCAAGCTATGTGCGTGCGGGTGTTGGATATCAGACAGGAAAAGGTTCAGAGGCAATCAAAGCCAATGTGGGATACTGGTTCTGACCTAAAAAAGGTAAGCCCCGTAAAAAGTGAACTGGAAGTTAACTAAAAAAAAGCCATCCCGAAGGATGGCTTTTTTACTTCACTTCTCTAACTCAAGCAGCACGAGGTGCTGCCAGAAATTAGAAGTTGTGACGCAGACCCATTACAACTGATTGCACGTCTGTTTCAGCAGCGTTTGCAACGTTGTCGAATGTAGTACGGTTCAAACCAGCATATGCACGTGTGCGCTTGCTGAAGTCGTAGTAACCGATTACTTGAGCTTGGTTAGCATCGCGTGAACCAGACAGTTCAGCATCGCCGTAAGAAGCTGTGATACCTGCGTTTGCAGTCAGCTTGTACTCAGCAGATACACCGAAGTCATCACGGTCGGCCTGACCAGCACCGTTGAAGCTGGATGAACCATACAGACCAGCAAGTGACAGTGCGCCGAATGTGTACTTAGCGCCCAACTGGTAAACGTTGTCGATTGAACCAGCTGGTTCTGGAGCTTCGTAGCGGTATGTAGCAACACCACCACCGATTTCCAGATTGCCGATTTTGTAGTCAACAGCGGCTTCTGACAGTGTTACGTCGTTTTCTGTACCAGTTGCTGAACCAGCAGCTTGGTTAGCACCAGCCATTGAGTGACGAGCTGTCACGTTCAGGCCGCCGAATGAACCAGCGTAACCCAAAGAGTTGTCAGCACGCTGCTTACGGTTGATAACCGCATCTGTCGCGCCAGGAGTGGCTGGTGTGAAGTCAGCGCTACCAATGTTGGTCAATGAACCAGCATTGTTTTGGCCGTTCAGGTGGTACTTAGAAGCCTGAACATACAAAGGAGCAACTGTACCGTTACCACCGTCTTGAATACCAGCTGTTACGCGGCCAAAACTACCAGCCATACCTACGAAGGCATTGCGACCAGCGATTGTGTTACCAGCGGCTTCAACGTTTGTGCCCCACTCGTAACCACCGATGAAGCTCAGGCCACCGCCCAGATCTTCCTTAACGTTCACGCCGATACGTGAAGAGTAGCCGGCCAAGTTCATGTCGGAAGTGCGATCACCACCGGCAACGCCAGTGTCAACGCTGTTCAGTTCCAGAGCCTGGTGCAGACGACCGTACAGAACTACGCTTGATGAGTCAGCGAAAGCTGGGGCGGCGAAGGCCAGACCCAGAGTAGCAGCTAGAAGCTTCTTGTTCATATATTCACCCTTTTTGATGTTGGTTGATTGCTTGCCACAGTTGCCTGAGGCACGAGAGACAATGTACACGTTGTCCCTGAATCCGACCAACCAAATAATTAGTTGCCCATTCAAAAACCGGGGGTTTTGTCGCTGAACCACAACATCTGCCCAGATCAATCCGGGCCGAACACTTAAAGCCGCCCTTTTATCCGCCAGACCCAAAGCACACAAACCCCTGATATTGCTTGGGTTTGCAGCCTTTGTCGTGTCAAACATCAGAGCAGGAAGAATTTCTGAATGCCACCCTAGACCTGTGATGTTTTCACAACAAGTTACAGCTGACTTTGCCCATGGACTTCGCCACGAGGATTAACTCTTTCTGATCGGTGGCAATCAGATCGGCGTAGGCCATGTAGCCCAGCAAGTCGGCCCAGTTGCAAGTTTGTACAGACACGGCAACTGCATTCAGCTGCCGCTGGGCAAGCGGGTCTGGCACCGCGAAACACATTCGGCACACGTCCAATTGCAGCTTCAATCGCTTGGCGGTGGACTGCTGCTCATCCAACCAAGAGGCCAGTTGTGTTGAAACCTGAGGGTTTTGCCCCATCCAAGCCTCTGCCGACAAAAAGACCAAGGCTTTGAGCATATTGGGGGCCTTTGACCTGTAGGCATGGGTGGCCCTGGCCAAGGACTGCGGCCCAGCCTGTAGCGCAGGGCTGGATAGATTTGACGCCAAAGCAGAGTCCAAAAACGGGTCGACCTGTTGCACGATCATCGCTTGGTCCAAGCCTTGGCAGAGTGCTTTGGCAAGGGTAGGGTCAGCCCATGAACTGGCCCCGACTCCACTGCCTAGGAAAACAGCGGTGCTGATGCCTTGGTCGGAAAGCGGCTGAACGATGAGCTGCTGACTTGACCTCCAAAACTTGGCGGATTTGGACTGGATTAAATCGTTGGCATCCCTGATTGCAGGTGCCCAAACATCCATTTCCATCAAGGCATGAAAAGGTTTGGGTAAATAGATATGGACCGGTGCCGGTTGAGAGGTGAGTTGAAGGGCCATGATGCGTGCCGCTAAAACTGCGGGGACTTGCCCCCCAACCACAATACCCAAGCCGACTGAATCGCCTGGTGCATGGGTTGAACCGGCATGGGCCAAACGCTGGATTGCCTCCTCCAAGGAGGTATGCTGGAGTTGAGCTTCTTTTAGGGGCTGAATCATTAAGGATGGATTGGTTAGGAAGGCTCACGACGCTTGGACTTGTTGCCCCTGGCACCGGGCAAAGCAACGCGTTGAAACAGTGCGATTAAACCTTTGAGGTGATTTTCCAGCCCGAATTGGCTGAGTATGGACTCGCGGCCCCGAGAGGCCACTTGGCTGGAGGTGGCTGGGTCTTTGAGTACGCCGCTTAAGGTGCGGCACCAAGCATCCACAGCACCCGAGGCGAAAGGGGGTGGGCACACATAGCCGGTCTCATTGTTTTTAATGGCCTCGGGCAGGCCCCCGACTTGACTGAGCACCAAGGGGATACCAGCACTGAGCGCTTGCAGCTGTGGGCAATCTGCTGGTTCTTGATGAAACGGCATCACCAATGCGTTGGTTTTGCTTTCCATGCAGATTTTGAAATCGGCGGGAGAAGCAAAAAAGACTGCGCCTCCAAGGCCTTTGCGTGTGACCTCGCTCTCAAGTGCCTGTAACTGAGAACCTTGGCGAAGTACCAGGTAGGTCATTTTCGGGAAATCTGTCAGCAGCTTTTGCACCACATCCAACATAAAAGTGTGCCCGCTTTGTGCGCTAACCTCGCCGACATGGGCAATGAGGGGGCGGCGGCTTGCGTCATCCAGCATGGCTTGCAATTCAGGCGCCACGCGTTTTTGATCAAATTCGATTAAGGCAGGGGGTTGAACATCGGGGTAAAGCACTTTGACTTTATGCGGCAAAATGGCGCTGTCGGACAGCAATTGGTCACGAAACGAGGCGCTGGGCGTCAGTGTGTAATCAAACAACAGGTTGTAGCTGATGGCATGGGTTGAATGCGGCTTGCGGTTGCGCACGCGGATAAGCTGCGGCCTGTATTTAAGCACTCCCAGTTTGTGTAAGGCATGGACGGCCATGGCACTGAGGTTTGAATCGTGGCTGGAATGGGAAATGACGCTGACAGGCTCGTAGTTGCGCAGAAAGCTGACCATTTTGATCAGGCTGAGTGGGTCAAACGCATTGCGAAAGCGCAGGTGTTCGGTCCAGATGCCCTGCTTTTGCGCTTCATTGGACAGGTAGCTTCCAGATACGCACAGCAGCAAGCACAGGTAGCCCTGTTTTTGTAGGCCTAAAATTTGCCGGATGATTTGGTCATGACCCACGGCCTCGGTTTGGAGGCTTTCGGTGAAAAAAATGGTACTCATGGCTCAAGTTTCCTGAGGATTGCCGACCAAATGGCGAGTGTATTGAATTGATGCACACTAATATAGTAAACGCATGGGCATGCAGACCATAGAAAGGGGAATCCAATTTTGAAGAAAGTGTTGGCTAAGGTGCTGGTTATTAAGCTTCGCCACCATGGGGATGTGTTGTTGAGCACGGCCTTGTATCGGGCTTTGGTGGAGCACTTCCCCGGAATTCAGGTGGATGTGCTGATTTACAAAGAAACAACGCCTTTGCTGGAAAACAATCCGCATGTGCACCGTGTATTGACCATTGACCGCAAATTGAAGGGCTGGAAACGGGTCAAAGCCGAGTTGGGCTTGCTGTTGGGAGTGCGGCGTGAAAAGTACGATGCGGTGATTCACCTAACGGACCAGTGGGTTGGTGCGTTGATTACCCGGTTTAGCCAAGCACCCAAGCGTGTGGAAATGTTTTATGCCAAACGGGACAAACCGTTTTGGCACAACAGCTTCACCGACTGTGTGATGCCGCCTGCCCGGGGCAAGGCGCATGCGGTGGAACTGAACCTGATGTGCTTGTCCAAGCTCGGCGTGGACCCTTCCAGCATCAAGGGAAAAATGGCCTTGGTACCGTCTGAGGCCAACCAACTCAAGGTGCGGGAATGGTTGGGCAAGGAAGGAATTGGCGGATTAAACGGTGGGGATTTCGTGCTGATTCACCCCGCCGCAAGGTGGCCTTTTAAGTGCTGGGAAGATGACAAATTTGCAGAGGTAGTTGCCTATTTATTGGGCAAGGGCTACCACGTGGTGCTGACCTGCGCACCTGACCCAGTTGAAAAGGCCATGACGGCAGAGATTGAGCGTTTGGCGCGGCAAAAGGCGACCGGAAATGCAGTCTTGCTGAACCTTGGCGGCCAAGTCAGCCTGCCTTTGGTGGCGGCGATGCTAAGTAACTGCAGATTTTACATTGGTGTGGATTCCGCCCCCATGCACATGGCCGCAGCCTTGGATGTGCCGCAAATTGCTTTGTTTGGACCGTCATGGGTGGAGGAATGGAAGCCGTGGTCGAACAGGGCCAAGGTGATTTATGCAGGGGATTTTGGCCCCCTGCCCCACCCGGACAGCATCAACACCGATGACCATACCCGGTTGTTACGGGCAATTCCCACGCAAGTGGTGCTGAAAGAAATTGAAATGCTAGAGCAATCGACGGTGCCTCAAAGCCAAATTTCCTGACCGTCCTTGCGCACGCAATGCACGGTTGCGCCGTACTTTTGGAGTTCGGCCTCCCTGCAGGCGGCAACATGCCGCTTTTTTTCCATCTTGCGCCATTTGCGCATGAAGAAACCTTGATCCAGCAGGTTTTTGTTGTTGCGATCGCCCAATCCGCCTGAGCGCTTTTTGATGCCCATTTCCTCTTTGAGGGATTTGACGGTGATGGAACCAAAATGGTGGATCCATGAGCCGCCCATGCAAGCATGGGCCACGCCGTTTTTAAAACAATCGAAGAAGAAAATGGTGTCCTCAAACCCAAGCAGTTTGGGTGTGGCACGGAAGTAGCCCACCTTTTGCCACACGGAGTTGTGCACCAACAAACACACCGCATGCGCGGTTTGTGGGCGGTTGTAGCCCTTGAGCTTACTTTCCAGTTGGGGCAAATGGGTTTGCCAGTCGTAGTCGGTCGGCCCCTCAATCATGGCAGGTGACGACACCAGTAAGCCGGCCTCGATTGTTTGACCAATCAGGTTTTCGATCCAATCGTGGCTTACCAAAATGTCATTGTTCATAATGACGGTCCATTCCGCTTGCTGCACCAAAGCACCTTGGTTCCAAGCCACGCCACAGCCCATGTTCTCTTTGTTTCGGATCAAATGAACGTCTTGGAGTGTGTTGAGGTAATCCCATGTGTTGTCGGCGGAATTGTTGTCCACGATGACGAGGCGAGACATGTCGAAGTTCGATTGCTTGAGGCTTTCAATGCACTTTTGGGTATAAGCCACGTTGTTATAGCAAGCAAATGTGGCTGAATAATCAAACATGAGGCGCTCCGTTGGACTTGGAAGGAATGGCTGTTGCGGCCAAAATGACACATGCAGCCCAATAAGAATTAAGGTACTTCAGAGTCAATACCAAAGACAGTCCAGATACTAAGTAGCAGAGGCAAACTACAACCCCAAGACTGCAGGCAAATTTTAGATGGTCTGACTCCGCTTTTCGCCAAACACGCCAAAAATAAAGCAAAGGCAGCAGGTATAGCATTAAAGCCAAAAATGAACCGGGTAGGCCATTTAGGATTTGCTTCTCTAGGTACTGATTGTGCGCGCCAGACTCCATGAGTGTGTATTTCGCAACTGGACTCAGGCTGGGCAAAGTCTGGAACTTTTGATCTCGCTCTTGAGGATGCATACCCAACCAAGGTTTCTCGGAAGCCAACTGATACAAACTTTGATAGATGGACAGTCGAATCCCAACTGGGGTGTCCTTCTGAGCGGTATGCATCCAAAGGTCTACATCTCGAACTGCGTCGTCGTAGCGCTTTTGTAAGAAGGTCGACTGGCTTGCAAGCAACACCAATATGGCGGAGAAAATCAAACTTATTCCGAGCACGGAGAGCGGTCGCTTGGACACTGTAATCAACACAAAAAACAATGGAATGAGTGCGAGCCACACGCCACGTGTTCCGGACATCACGCTAACAGCCCAACCCGACGCAGTACCCAAGGCCAAAAGAGACACCCAGGCGGCTACAGGCAAACGGAACGACTTGGAATCATCAGCCCACAACCCGTTTTGAATCAAGGCAAGGCCTAAAACTGCGCCTTGAACAAACCCTGCAATACCTAGGCTGTTTGGATCAACAAAGTAGGTGGCATAGCGCTGATCCCAATTCCACCGCTCAAAACCCAAAATAATCATGACCAGCAAAGTAATTGCACTTAGCGATGTTAACGCTTTAAACCAAGCCCAATGCACTGACTTAACCTTGCCGTATAAAGCCAGAAGCACTCCAGCCGCGATGACATGACGGAAATATTCGTCCAGTTGGTCAATGTCAAACTGACCACGTAGCAAACCTAAAATCAACATCCATGCAAATGGGGCACACAACAAGGTAAACAGCGCCCAAACAACAAAGGGTAATTGATTGAACTGGATTGGAGTACTGGATTTCAGTCTTGAGACAACAAGTTGGCTGATCAGAAAAAGCCCATAAAATGCGCATAAAACAAGCGCAAGATTGATGGACTTCTTGACGAGAAATGCCAAAGACATTCCAACAATTAAGACAAACACCCAGAACGAACTAGGGGACTGCACAGTCGGGCTATGCTGAGATTTAAATGTAGTCATTGCCCCAGTCAGCCTGCCTCTTTTGGCGCTACTTGCCCCAGACTCTCTACAGTCTGATTCTGAATACTATGCAAATAGTGGTATTTGCCTTGCAGGGCCAGCAACTCGGTGTGGGTACCGCGCTCAATCATCTTGCCTTGATCTAGCACAATGATGAAATCCGCTGTGACCAAGGTGGACAAGCGGTGGGCAATCACCAGCGTGGTGCGGCCATGGCGCAAGCGTTCCATGTCCTCTTGAACTTCACGCTCGGCTTCCGAATCGAGCGCGGAAGTGGCTTCGTCCAAAATCAAAATTGGTGCATTTTTAAGGAATGCACGGGCGATTGAAATACGCTGACGTTGACCACCCGACAAGCGCAAACCATTGTCACCCAGCATCGTGTCCAAGCCATTTTCAAGCTTTTCAATGAAATGCAGGGCGTTGGCCATGCGGGCGGCCTCGAGGATTTTTTCCTCAGATGTGCCACGCATTTCGCCATAGGCAATGTTGTTGCGCACGGTGTCGTTGAGTAGGTGGCTTTCTTGGGTCACGATGGCAATTTGGCGGCGCAGGCTTTTCAAATCCCAATCATTTAAATCCACTCCATCCAAACAAACCTGGCCGGTTGTGGGGTCTAAAAATCGCGGAAGCAGGTTAATCAGTGTGGATTTGCCGCCACCCGACACGCCCACAATACCCACGGTTTGGCCGGGCTGGATGGTCAAGTCGATGGACCTTAAGGTGGGCGTTTCCGCACCTGGGTAGGTCAAGCCTACTGATTTGAATTCAATCAAACCCGCTGAACGCTCGGCTTGATGCGTACCCTTGGACACCTCTGCAACTTGGTCAATCACCCTGAACACATTGTCAGCCGCAGCCAAGCCTTTTTGCAGTTGCTGGTTGATGTTGGTGAGGCGTTTGACGGGGGTTAGCAGCATCATCATGGCGGTCATGAAGGACGCAAAATCACCAGCCGTCATGGCTTGATCACCCGCCATTCGGCCTGCGAAATACACCACCAAGGCCACTGCACCGGCCAGCATCCATTGAACAATTGCGGAGTTGGCTGCACTGGTGGACACCAGCTTGACGCGTGAGCTTAAGATTTCTTCTGCACTTTTCTGGAAGCGGTCAGTTTCCACCTTCTGTGCGCCGTAAATCTTGATGATTTTCTGGGCATTGATCACTTCGCTGATGCTTTGCACCAAATCAGCATGGGAAAACTGGGCGCTGTGGGCGTACTTGTTCAAGCGTTTGGATGCAATCGTGATACCGATGGCAATCAGCGGCAAAATCGCAAAACAAATCAGGGTGAGCTTCCAGTTGGTGTACAGCAGCATGGCCAAAAGGCCGATTACGATGGCCCCGTCCCTAATCAGCACGGTTACAATATTGAAACCAGCCTCAGTGACTGCATCCACATTGGTGGACACGGTGGATATCACCTTGCCGGCAGGTTGTTCAACAAAATAAGAATTGGGCAGGCTCAAAATGCGCGCCAGCATGTCGGTGCGCAAGTCGTATACCACCGAGCCCGACAGGCGCGCACTGGCGTACTCATTGATGTAAGTGCTTAAGCCCCGCACAAGGAACAAGCCCATGATAATCAACGGTAGCCAGTTGGCCAAGGACGTGCGCTCAGCCGCAAAGTTTTCATCAATCAGGGGCTTCATCAGGCTGGCGAACAGGGGCTCGCAGACTGCGGACACCACCAGCGCCAACAGGGAAGCGACCAAAAACTTCTTGTGTTTGAAGCTGTAGCTCAGCAGTCGCTTATACAGTTGGCTTGCTTTAGACTGTGGATTCGACATATCCATAATAAATAGAGTGGGGAGACACGCATGTTAAAAACACCCTTGAACCTGTTGGATGCCGCCTTTCTAAACCTGGACACACGTGAAAACCCTTGGAGTGTACACGTTGAAGTTCGGGTCGAGGGCAAATTCGAAGCAGAAAAACTGGTCAAGGCAATACATGCTGCAGCACTGGCCCACCCCATCGCAAGGGCCAGAATGGCTGAACACACTGCGGTGGCCACCGTCTACGAGTGGCATATTCCCAACGAACCCGAGCACTTGGCCTTGAATGTGGTCACTGCAAAAAACCTTGCCGAAGTGGAAGCCGCCCGTGCAAGGCTGCAAAGTATTTTGGTGCCGCTGTCCGTGTCCCCCAGCTTTTTGTGCACGCTGGTGCACCATTCGGGCGGTGATTATTTCATGTTGAATGTCAGCCACAGCTCGGGGGATGGCATGTCCACCTTCCGGTTGATGCAATCCATCATGCGGCATTACGCCAAGCAGGCCGACCCAGTTGCAGTGGATGCGCTGACTGTGCGCGACCTAAAAGCCCTTGCGGGCAGTCAGTCCCTGACTGAGCGAATTGAGCGCACCAAAATTTTTCTCGATTATTTGTGGCGGGCCGTGACTCCACCCGTGCGCCTAGCCTCCAAAAAAGGTCGAAGTACGGGTGATGAAAGTGTGTACGGCTTCAAGCTGTTGGCCTTCAACCCCAAAGAGACAGCCAAAGTGATGACCAAACGGGTAAAACCTGCAACGGTCAATGATTTACTTTTGGCGGGTTTGGCCCACACAGTGAAGGAATGGAACTCATTACACGCCGGTAAACAAGGCCGAATTTCAGTGATGATGCCGGTGAACCTGCGCCCTGCGGAATGGTGGCATGACACCTTTGGCAACTACTCCAGCTATGTGTCAGTGTCGCTAACGCAAGACGAGCAAAGCAGCCTGAGTGAATCAGTGCAAGCCATTTCTCGCCAAACTGCAATCTTGAAAGAGAAAGGCGGGGCCAGTGTGCTGATTGATTTGCTGGATATACCCAAGTGGTTACCCGCTGCATTGAAGTCTAGGTTACGGGATATTTTCCCCGTGGCCTCGCACAACTTGGTGGAAAGCACCTTGCTGTCTAATTTGGGGCGTTTGGCAGAATTTCCAACTGTGGGCAGTGCAGGCGCAGTCAAAGAGCTTTACTTCTCACCGCCTGCGATTATGCCTTTGGGCGTGTCAGTGGGTGCAGCCAGTGTGGCGGACGAAATGTTTCTCACCGTGCGTTACCACCGCGATCAATTTGACGAGGGGGCTGCAGGGGAGTTTGCAGATTTGTACAGGAAAATTTTGACGGATTAAGCAACAGTTGGCGACTGAGTTGTTGAAAGCGGGTTGTCAACACTAGAGTTCAATCGCGGCCCGCAAAGAAATCATCCATCTGCGCCACTGCCGCTTGCAGGTTGATGTTGTTCTGCTTGTCCATTTCAAAAACCCGCTCAATACACAAATGGGCGGTGTTTTTGGCGCGCTGAATTTCTGAATCCGAAAACCCATAGGCAATGCCATGCGCATCAGCCGGGTTGCTTTGCCAGTCTTCAAAACTCACGCCCTCATCGGGCACCACCACAGATTCACACCCGCACAAGGCCGCGAAAAATGAATAGGCCGTGATGCTGTCGTACGAAATGAATCGCTTTACTTTTTTGAACACCGCTGCCGTATCAGCGTGGTTGAGTGGGTCGATCAGGATGGCATCTTCAGGGTGATGAATACGCGGCTTTTTGTCCCCCTTGCGCAAGCAATACGCAGTGCCCTGCCGATCGGGCTCAGGCAGCGCACCTTGCAGGTTGTAATGCTCCAGGGGGTAGTGAATGATGCGCAACTCGTGGTCTGAAGTGGTGGAGCCTGTCATGTGGAATGGCCCAAACGCTTTGTTGTAGAAGAAGTACAACTCCCCCTGACCCAACACAATATTGCCGTGGTTGTGAAACCCAGGTTTGTGCAAAAACCAGCGCACTGTGTTTTGCGCACGCAAGGGGTTACCCATCACCAACTCGGGATATATCACAATGTAGTCTGACAAATCCATAGCCCAAGGCTTGCCCTGGAATACGGGGGTAAGCAGGGTGGGATTGGTTTTAAACTCGCGGTACCAGCGGTAAAGGCGGCTTCTTACCACTTTCCATATTCCGGAGGCACTTTTGCCAGGCTGCACCAACTGATTGTCAATGTAAGGCACTAAATAAGCCTCTCGGCCCATGCGGTTGAGCAAATCACACAGCTTGTGCAGCACCACCACGCCGCCGTTTTTCTCATCCCATTTGGGGGCGACGATGAGGATTTTCCTCTTCACTGGAAAACCCAACGCGCGTTCTTTTCGCCCAACCAATTACGGGCCGCCTCAAGCAAGTCTTCTTCGGGGCGCACACGCCAGTCTTCCGACAAATGGGCCACACAGGCCGCATCGTTGTTGTGGTAATTGATCTCGACCAAACAACCGTTTGCAGCATCCTTAAAGGGCTCAAGCAACAATTTAAGCTTGGCCGCATCCGACTGCCCATTCATGTGCAAACTCAAGCGCGACACAAAATGCGCGCGCGCCTGAGCCAAGCTGTACAGGTTTTCAGCCGTCACCCGCAAGCCGCCGGTGTAGGAGTCTTCAGACACTTTGCCTTGAAGGATTAACAACTCATCTTCACGCAACAAATTGCGATTGGCCTCAAACTGCTCATTAAAAATCGACAGTTCAACTTGAGCGGTGGAATCGTCCAGCAAAATAATCGCCATCTTGCCGCGCTTGGTCATCATGGTCCGCAAAGAGGCAATCACACCCGCCATCCACACCATCTCTCGGCTGGGGCGCAACTCTTTTAACTTCAGCCGCACAAACTGGCGCACCTTCGCTTCGTCCGCAGTAAACAAATGGCCGCTGAAATAGTAGCCCAGCGCGCCCTTCTCTTGCTGCAACTTTTCGCGATCAGTCCAACCCGGCACCTGCACATAGTCTGGAGCTACATCGCCACCCAAATCGTCGCCAAACAAACTGACCTGCGAGGCCGTTGCAGCTTGCTGCTCTGCCCAACTCATGGCGTTGCCCACACTGGCCAGTAATTTGGCACGGTCGGGGTCCAGCACATCAAACGCACCGGCACGAATCAGCGCTTCCACAGACCGCTTGTTGATCTGCTTGCGGTCAACCCGGCGGGTGAAATCAAACAGGCTGGTAAAGGGGCCATTTGCCTTTCGTTCGGCAACAATCGCCTCGCAAGCGGCTTGGCCAGTGCCTTTTACCGCACCCAAGCCATAGCGAATGGCGCTGGCCACTTTGTCACCCTCACGCTTGACCGGAGTAAAACGGAAATTGGACTCGTTGATGTCCGGGGCCAACATTTGCAGCAAAGTGCCCCGGGGCTTGCCCGGCACCTGACACATGGTCAGCGCATCTTCAACAAAAATTTTGACCTTGTCCGTGTCGTCCATGTCAGACGACATGGAAGCGGCCATAAACTCTGCGGGGTAATGCGCCTTCAACCAGCCGGTGTGATAAGCAATCAACGCGTAGGCGGCGGAGTGGGAGTTGTGCACCACCAAACCTTCAGCCACAAAGTTATGGTGTTCTTCAATTTCAAGATCATAGGTGTCAGACAAGCCCAAGGCCTCGATATTGACCACCTCGTCCCAAAAAATATCGGAATAGGCCAAATTTTGAAGTTGTTCACTGTTGAGCACTTCGCCCAAGCGACCGATTGTTGATCGCCGAAATCCTTTTTTATGGTCGCTGCCCTGACCACAAAACTCGCGCATTGAAAGGTCGGACTTGACCTCCAATTCAGCCCAAGTCCAGCCTTTGGCAAGACGAGCTTCATCAACCAGCGATCGAACCCCTGCGGGCACCACGTCCTTCGAACTCAAATCGAAATCAAGTGACGCATGCTCTTTCAAGGCTTGAACTTGGTCCTCACGGCCCACCACATGGGGAAGTATCCTGTCTACAAATCGCTTAAGACTATCTGTACCCAACAAATTAACGGTATAGCCGGGCTTGATTTCATCGCGGTATTTGAAGCCCTTGGTGTGCAAAGTGGTGGTCATGCCCAGCCTCAACATCAAGCGGCGAACGTCATCGGCCAATTGCTTGGACGATGTGGCATAAAACACGCTGGTGTGACGCACGGAGAGGCTTCCATCCCCACTCCACAGGCGTCCCAAAAACAATTCTATATTGCTATCGACCCATTCAAAAACAACAGCTGGAACCGATTTATCAATGGCCAAGACCTGGGTTAATCCCAAACTTTCAGCCCACACTCGAGCGCCACTTACTCTGTTTTCTGCAAATTGTGGATGATTCCACGGGAGCTGCTTTTCACGCTTCAGACAGACTTCGTAGCGACGCCCGTCGTAGGTGGACACGCGTGCCTCGGTGTTACCAAACCCTTGGGCTGCCACACTGAAGTCTTCAATTAAAGCCGCATCATTGTTGTAGAAAAACAAGTTGGAGGGGTGGCAAGTGTTGCCTTCGCTCAACAACCCAGCCAAGGTGATAATTTGGTAGGCAGGCCAGCTCTGTTGACCCAACACTTTCAATTCGCGTGCAGAGGCAACAAAATCACCCACGCGGAGGTCTTCCAAATGGGTCCAGCCAGTCAGTGTTTTAAACGGATGGTTCCCTGTAGCTATCAACTCATACCCAGTTCGAGTCGTCAGTTTGAAAACGGGTTTAACACCATTCCAAACCACATCCAACACCCGGCGCGGCACCAGTTTTTGATTCTCATCGCACGCATGCAGGCGGGGGCGGTGTTTGGCCTTCAGGAGTTCTTCCACAGTCCAGTATCGGCCCGTGTCCGCATCCATCACCCGCGTACTGCCATGCAAGCACTTATTGAAACCATACTCAGCAAACTTTTCCATCAAATCGAAAAGCTGCTTGGCCAAGCTGGGGTCAACACCACGCTCGGTGGCCCCAGTCGTGAAAATTTCACGCTGCTTGGCCATTTCTTCGGGCTTCTTTTTACCCATGGCGCGGCGCAACAGGTCAGCACCACCCAAGCTGTAGCCCGCTAGCAACTGGGCCACCAGCATCACTTGTTCCTGATACACAATCACGCCATAAGTGGGGCGCAATGTGGCTTCCAGATTGGAGTGGAAATACCACTCCTTCTTGCCCAAACCGGTTTGGCTCTGCTCCTTTTTACGGGCAATAAAGTCATCCACCATGCCCGAACCCAGTGGTCCCGGGCGGTTCAGCGCCATCAAGGCAATAATGTCTTCAAAGTTATCCGGCTTGAGCTTTTTTTCCAAATCCTTGGCAGATCGGGATTCTGACTGAAACACCGCCGTGGTGTTGCCCTCAGAAAACAGGCGGTAAACCGCAGGGTCATCCAGTGGAAGGTCTTCCAAACGGAAATCCCTACGGTCCTCATAGCCTTCACAAACCCAGCGCACCGCCCAGTCCAGAATGGTCAGGTTACGCAAACCCAAAAAGTCAAACTTCACCAAGCCGACGGCTTCTACATCGTCTTTGTCGTACTGGGACACCACCGAATCGGTGCCTTCCGCACAATACAAAGGGCAAAAATCAGTCAATTTACCCGGGGCAATCAACACACCACCTGCATGCATACCGATGTTTCGGGTCAAACCTTCCAAGGGGCGGGCCACGGCAATAATTTCCTTGGCTTCGTCCTCGTTCTCAACCCGCTCACGGAATGTCGGCTCATCTTTCATGGCCCGGTCAAGGTCCCAAGGGTCAGCCGGGGTTTGAGGAATCAACTTGGACAAGCCATCGCAGTACATATAGGGCATGTCCAGCACGCGGCCTGCATCGCGGATAACAGCCTTGGCACCCAAGGTACCAAACGTTGCAATCTGGCTGACCGCATTGCGGCCATAACGCTCTTTTACGTAATCAATCACGCGGTCGCGGTTGTCTTGGCAAAAGTCGATGTCAAAGTCGGGCATTGAAACCCGCTCGGGGTTCAAAAACCGCTCAAACAGCAAATCGTAGCGCAGTGGGTCAATGTCAGTAATGCCCAAAGCATAGGCCACCAGCGACCCAGCGCCAGACCCCCTACCCGGCCCCACCGGCACGCCATTGTTTTTACCCCAATTGATAAAGTCCTGAACAATCAGGAAGTACCCGGGAAAACCCATGGAAATAATGGTGTCGCATTCAGTCTTCAGGCGCGCATCGTAAATGGGGCGTTCTTTTTCCCGCTCTGCCGGATTGGGGAACAAATGGACCAGCCGCTTTTCCAAACCTTCCTTCGACAAATGGCGCAGGAAGTCATCCAGCGTCATGCCATCGGGTGTGGGGAAGTCTGGCAATTTGGGCTTACCCAGCTCCAACTTCAGGTTACAGCGTTGGGCAATCGTCAGCGTGTTACGCACCGCACTGGGAATGTCGGCAAACAGTTGCAGCATCTCATCGGTGGATTTGAAATACTGCTGCTCAGTGAACTTGCGCACCCGGCGCGGGTTGGACAAAATACCGCCTTCGGAGATGCACACACGGGCCTCGTGGGCTCGGAAGTCCTCGGTTTTCATAAACTGGATGGGGTGCGTTGCCACCACAGGCAGGCCAACCTTGGCCGCAAATTGGCAACTTAAACCGGTCAATTCATCCGCTTGAGGCGAGCCATCGCGCTGCAATTCAATGTAAAAACGTTGCGGAAACAATTTCATCCAACGTTTGGCTGTGAACTCCGCTTTTTCAGTGCGTCCCGCCAGCAAAAACTGACCAATGTCGCCGTGCTGAAAGCCTGATAGGGCAATCAAACCATCGCAACCGACCTCCGAAAACCATTCCATGCGCACAATGGCTTTGCCACGCTTGTGGTTTTGCAAATACGCGCGGGAAAGGATTTCACACAGCTGCAAATAACCTTTGTGATTTTGCACAATCAGCAACACGCGGGCTGGGTTTTCGTCATCCCGGTCACTTTCAACCCACACATCCACAGCAGCAATTGGCTTGATGCCTGCGCCCCTGCACTTGCCATAAAACTTGATTAAACCAAACAGGTTACCCAGGTCAGAAATGGCCAAAGCGGGCATTTTGCTGGCAACAGCGGCTTTAACGGCATCACCCACCCGCACAATGCCATCCACCACCGAAAACTCGGTGTGCAGGCGCAGATGGACAAAAGATTCAGGGGTGGGGGAATTGGATTGAGTCATCTCGCTATTTTAATCCGGCAGGCAAGCTTTGGGGGTTCGACGCCCACTTAACTATCCACATAACTTTCCACTTAAGCGCCCCTGACCCAGCACTCTTTTTGGCAAAACCCGCACATTGCATTATTCTTCTGCCTTCCCCAATAACCCATCAATCTTGGAAACTCATGGCCGCTGCAATTCCTTTGAGAATCATTGAGGGCAGAGACGCCATACGCAAAAACATCTTGCTGGCACTGGGCATCGTGCCCCGCGCACGTTGGGGCTTGTTAACGCCTAAACACCAGAATTTGGAATACGACTGGAACTACCACTCCATCGCCATTCACCACTCAGGCAACAAGGGCTACAAAAACCCCAAGCAGATTGAGGACTACCACATGCGTAACAATCAGTTTGACGACGTGGGGTATCACTTCATGGTTAGCCCCGAAGGCAATATTTTTGAGGGCCGAAACCTGCTGCACAAGGGTAGCCATGTGAAAGCCTCCAACACGGGGCGCATTGGCATCTTGGTCATGGGCGATTTTGATGAGCAGTGGTGGGATGAAGACGACGAACTGACCCCCAAACAACTGAACTCGACCAAAAAACTAATCAAAACCCTTAAGCAACACTTCAACATCCGGGAATTGGGTGGCCACCGGGAGTTTTTACCGGGCAGCGGCTACACCTGCCCTGGCAATGTCTTGATGAACATTATTGAACAACTTCGGACTGAATATGGAATCCTCGCACCTCAAACGGCTCAAGGCAGCAGTTCAAATCTTACTGCTCACTTTACTGGTCGTGGCACTCTTTCTTAGGTTGTTTACTGAAATCCTGGTGCTGCCAGACGACCCCACCAGCCTGTTTATTTTTCAAATCAACCCATTTGACTCGATTGCACCGCAAAGCATCCAAACCCAAGCGGGGCAAGGTGTTTGGGTATTGGCTCAAGACGAAAACGGTCTACTTGGGCAAACTTGGTATGAAAACATCACACACACAGCCACAGTGGCCGTGTTGGTGTTGTTGAATGTGCTGGTGCGTATTACCTCGGCGACCTCGGTGAAAAAAGCTGCTTAAGCTCAGACACAACATGGCGCTGCTTGTCCAAAACGACAGGTTCTAAGCCTTTGCCTTTCAACTGCGTTTTCAAAATTTCCAACGCTTTGGGGCTTAGGCCCTGCCCAGCCTCCGCTACTTCGGGTTCAGACTGAATCGATTCTGTTGAATCTGAAGGGGACCGTTGTTCAACGCTGCTTTTGTAAAGGGCTTCAATTTCAGTGGCGCTTAACTGTTCATCACCGTAGTTTTGCTGAAAATACTCGTGCATGTATTTACGCGTGGCGTAGACATCGTTGTCAGAAAGTCGCCCGGGGCTTTGAGTCAACCAAAAATTAACATACGCATCGGCATTGATATCTGCAAGGGGGCGCCTAGGCACTCCCAACTCGGGGTTTAAACTACAAATCGGGTCAAACGGTGACGGCCCATCTTCCTCCACCTGAACAGACAAACACATGGGGCACTGCACATGCAGTTGTTTGAACAAGCCGGACACGCATAGGCTGAAACTACTCCACCGTTGCCTTGTGGAGGCTGCAAAGTCGCTCAGAAGTTGAGGGGCGCTGGCATGTTGTGCCTGAGAAGTATTTGAGTTTATGTTCATGGAAACCAAGCTGTTGAGGTATTACAGCTTGGTAACCATTGCTTGGAAAAAGTTTGTCATTGAACTGAAAAAATTCAATCCACTCATGCAGGTAGGTCAAAAAACAGCACCTCGGCTTGGTCTGTCACCTCAATTTTCAACTCAGACTCCTCTGCCATCAGCAAGGCATCGCCAGTTTCAAGTGCCTGCCCATTCACCAACGCCTTGCCCCGGGCCAAGTGCAAATAACCTTTGCGAGCTGCGTTCAATGGTAAAGTCACCGTCTGCGCACCCAAGCGGCCTGCATACATTTTTGCGTCTTGGTAAATAAACGCAACGTTCAAACGCTCCGCCTCGGCTTTGTCCCCGGTCACCACCAAACCCAATTTGTTGGTAATGGTGGAAATATCTAGATCATGGTCTTTGTAGCCAGGCTCTACCCCAGTTACAGCAGGCTCAATCCAAATTTGCAGCAAATGCGCCACATCCGTTTTGTGCCGATTCATCTCAGAATGGCGAATACCCTTGCCCGCACTCATACGCTGCACCTGCCCCGGCTTGATGGTCGAGCCACCGCCCGTGCTGTCTTGGTGGCTCAGCTCACCACCCAGCATGTAGGTAATAATTTCCATGTCCTTGTGGCCATGTGTCCCAAACCCTGTCACGGGCTGCACCCAATCCTCATTGATCACACGCAGCGGACCGAAACCCATGTGCTTGGGGTCGTAGTAGCTAGAGAAGGAAAAACTGTGAAAACTTTCCAACCAACCGTGCTGTGCGTAACCGCGTTCAAGTGATTTTCTGATTTGTAGCATGATGAGCCTCCTAATTTGGCACCTACGTCTGTGTGTCGGTACAACATGGCCTCAGTATGACGCTGGCTAAAGCCGCACTCAAGGCCTACAATCAGATGAACTTGTTCAAAAATTTTGAAATTGGACGGATCACGTATGGCCTTGAATCTTGAAGCACTTGCTCTGCTTGAGTTGATTGAATCACGTGGAAGTTTTGCTGCGGCTGCTGCTGCTTTGAACAAAGCCCCCTCTGCGATTACCTACCAACTGCGCCAACTTGAAGAATCCCTAGACCTGCTGATTTACGACCGCACCGGCCACAAAGCCCTGCTTACCCCAGCCGGCAAAATTTTGCTGGAAGAAGGCCGCAAACTGCTGCAAGACAGCGAAAGTCTACGCAAACGCGTCAAGGCCATCGCCAGCGGTTGGGAACCTGAGCTCAGGATTGTTTTGGACTCCCTCATCCCCTTCAGCGCCATCATGCCCTGGGTGCGTGAGTTTGATGCACTTAAATCCCCCACCCGCCTGCGCTTCACCACCGAAGTGTTGTCTGGCACCTGGGAGGCTTTGTACTCCGGCCGGGCCGACCTGTTGATTGGCAGCAGGCTCAACCAAAGCCAATTTGCCAGCTCCACCGGGCTCAACCTGATGCACTTGGGCAAAGCCCGATTTGTGTTTGCCGTCTCGCCCAAACACCCGCTGGCCACCGCCGCTGAACCTGTTTGCGCCAGCACCTTGGGCGAATACCGCGCCATTGCAGTGGGCGACACCTCACGCAACTTCAAACCCCTGTCCTTCGGCATACAAGCTGGGCAAGAAGTGCTAACCGTGCCCACCCTGCGAGACAAAATTCAGGCCCAAGTGGACGGGCTGGGCTGCGGTTGGGTACCCCTGCACTTCGCAAAAAAAGAGTTAGAACTGGGCCTGCTGGTCACCCGTAAAGTGGAAGAAGACGACCGTGAAAGTGATTTGTGCGCCGCTTGGCACCGTGGGCACCAAGGCCGAGCGCTCAGCTGGTGGACTGAGTTTTTGGCGCATCAACAATTAACCCTTTGAAGTGTATTGGTGGGTTGTGGGTGGACAGAGCCGCCAGACCGGACTATGCAGCTGAAGATATAGACGATTAAAGCGAACCAATCCTGTGCAAAGCCCCACTTAGATTTTTACATCTGCTGGGAGTCAATCATGTCGATTTCTCCACATTCATATTCGCCCGAAACAAGCGACCCAAATCTCAGAAACGGTGTGAGTGATTTGGGCATTGAGCAGAACAGCCCTGTTGCAGAATATTACAACTTGCCGAGTAGCAAATCTTTTACACGGGTGGCACCAGCAGTTGGCTCAACTAGGTCACGAGCAAATTCATTCCACCTAGATTTACCAAACGCCGCTCGAGCAATAAGCAATATGTTGGTTGGGCTGGCTCCACACAGCGTGTCACCCCCGCCATCTCCTCAACATTCAGCAACACTTGCTGCAGAAGGCCTAGTCAAGGCGACAACACGGGATGCGGAATCACAAACAGAGGATCAACCCACAACAACCGGGATGCCGAATTTACCACCGCCCCTCCAACCAGCCAATCAAGAGGCGGCTTCAACGACTACTGCTCGTCGGACAACAATCCAGCCCACCCCTGTCACTACTTGGAAAGGCTTATTCGACCTTACAGCCAGGCTCAGATACACCCAGATTACAGTTCCCGCCGCTGAACTGAGTTCTAACCGAGCAGACGTCACCGCCCCACAAAGTTCCCTCGTGTCAGTACAGGGTCAAAGCGTACTACCAAGCCCGGTAAAGCTGCACATGAACACAGTCAGCTACCCCAACCTAACCAACCCAGGCCCTGCCGTTGAAAACCGCATCGGGCAAACCGCTGGGTGGGCTCATTCCATCCAAAACTCATTGTTGGCCGCCCTTAGCCAAGAGGGGGACCGACACACGGTTTACAGCTTTTATAACCCGCTTCTCGACTTTCCAAGCCGTGGCGATTTTGCTCAAGTGATGGCGCTTGTCAAGCAAAGCAGGGGCGACAGAGACTTTCAGGGCATCAAGCCCATACTGAATATTGGAGGATTTGAATTCCACAGTTATTGCGACATAACAATCAATGAATATGCGCCTACTGTCAAACTGTGGTTCAAGGTGCCGGGCTCAGACACTGAAAAGTCCATCATTTTGACCGAGTTCACCAAACCCGCGTCCTTCACACAGGCTTTGTCGAAGGAAGAGCTGCAAATCTATCGCGCCACTCTCAAAACAACGCATTGCGAAAGCAACTCAACTTTCGTCAGCAAAGCTGGAATTGGCCGTTCCGCCGCGTTGTCGGTTTACCACCAGCTGGCCAACTTGATTGAGTCTGGCACCATCAAAAATAAAGACCAGCTCAAAGAGGCTTTCTACGCGCACATTGCCCAAGGCCGCAGGGATCGGGGTGTGAGATTCCTCGATGTGGCCGAGCAGCGAGATTCAATCATGGCCGCGCTTGAGGAAATGTTAAACTCACCGCAGACGTAAAATCAAAACCAAAACCCAAAAACAATTAGGAGTATTGGTGGATTATGGGTGGACAGAGCCGCCAGACCGGACTATGCCGGTGAAAATATAGACGATTAAAGCGAACCAACATGGCGCAAAGCCCCACTTAGATTTTTACATCTTTAGTGAGTCAACTATGGTGAGTCCCTCAAACTCAGTTACATCCCGAACAAGCAACCCAATTTCCGGAGACGACGACAGCAGCAATTCCTGCAATGAGTCGTACAGCCCTCCTGCCGCTGCCCATAGGGGCTTGCCGAAAGGTGTGGATTCAACCGAAGAAGCAGGGCAACCCAGCCAAACTAGGTCAAGAGCCTCTTCGAACGACAGCATATTAACAGATACAGCTGGAACACTTGGCAAGACAGTGGTTCAGGAGGATCAGAGGAGCATTGCGCCCCAGCAAATACCTTCCGCCATGCCTCACGGACGTTCAGCCATATTTGCTGAAGCAGACCCAGTCAAGGCTGCTCCAGCCACTCAAACGGAAGACCAATCAACAGCCGGCAGGAAGCGGAATAGATCACTTTCCATAGACGTGGAAAGTGATGATGATATGCCCAGCCAACTAGCCCCACTGAGCAGGGCTAAAAGCAAAACGCCCGAAGCGGATTTACTGGCAATCACTGCACCGCTATCCTCTTTATCGCCAGATTCGTCATCAAGCTTATCGTCAACATCCTCATCAGAAACAGCCTCACCGACTGCGGCAGGTGAGTCAGTAAAACCCCCAGCAACAAACTGCCTAGCTGCCCCAAAAACCCAGTTCGCGCCTCCCCCAGTCACTACATGGAAAGGCTTATTCGACCTTACAGCCAGACTCAGAAACACCCAGATTACAGTTCCCGCCGCTGAGCTGAAGTCCAACCTAGCAGGCGTTGCTGCCCCACAAAGCACCATCGTGTCAGTACCTAGAGGCCTAGGCTCGGGTCAAGACTCAGGAGAAGCTGCAAGCCAAAGCGCACAGCCAAGCCCAGTGAAGTTGCACATGAACACCGTCAGCTACCCAAACCTAGCCAACCCAGGACATGCCGTTGAAAACCGCATCGGGCAAACGGCTGGGTCGGCTCATTCCATTCAAAACGCATTGCTGGCCGCCCTTAACCAAGATGGGGAACAACAAACGATTTACAGCTTTTATAACCCCCTTCGGGATTTTCCAAGCCGTGGCGATTTTGCGCAAGTGATGGAGCTTGTCAAGCAAAACGGGGGCCAAAGAGGGAATGAGAGCAGCAAGCCCAAACTGAATATTGGAGGATTTGAGCTCGACCTGTATCGCGACATAACAACCAATAAACATGCGCCTACTGTCAAACTGTGGTTCAAGAAGCCGGGCTCAGACACTGAAATAAAATCCATCATTTTGACCGAGTTCACCAAACCCGCGTCCTTCACGCAGGCTTTGTCGAAAGAAGAGCTAATAAGCTATCGCTCAACTCTCAAATTTAGGCGTAGCCAAACCAACTTAACCTTCGTCAGCAAAGCTGGAATTGGCCGTTCCGCTGCATTGTCGGTTTACCACCAGCTGGCCAACTTGATTGAGTCTGGCACCATCAAAAATAAAGACCAGCTCAAAGAGGCTTTCTACGCGCACATTGCCCAAGGCCGCAGGGACCGGGGTGTGAGATTCCTCGATGTGGCCGAGCAGCGAGATTCAATCATGGCCGCGCTTGAGGAAATGTTAAACTCACCGCAGACGTAAAATCAAAACCAAAACCCAAAAACGATTAAGCCGCGCATTTGAACACCCAGAAATACAAGGGGCGCTTTGCCCCCTCTCCCACAGGCCCGCTGCACTTGGGCTCGCTGGCTACGGCTTTGGGCAGTTGGCTGGAGGCGCGCAGCCGTGGGGGTGAGTGGCTTGTACGGATTGAAAACATTGACGAAGAACGCTGCAAGCCTGAATTTACCCCACTTATTTTGCAGGCACTGCAAGCCCATGGACTGGCTTGGGATGGCGAGGTGTGGGTTCAATCTCAAAGACATGCGGTTTACGCACACCACCTTCAACAACTGAGCGAAGCAGGTTTGGTTTACCCCTGCGCCTGCACTCGCAAGGAAATTGACGACGCCAACGCTCACCGCGCATTCGGCGAAAACCGAGTGTACCCCGGCACCTGCGTCGAAGGCATGCCCGCTGGCAGGCAGGCGCGGGCCATCCGCTTTCGTTGCCCCTCCCACGCCATAGAATGGCACGACCACCGTTTGGGCCTAATCCAGGACCATTTGCAGCAAAGCAGCGGTGATTTTGTACTCAAACGGGGCGATGGTTTTTGGGCTTACCACTTGGTGGTTGTAGTGGACGACATGCTAAGCGGCGTTACACACATTGTGCGGGGCGAAGATTTGGCCGACACCACTGCCCGGCAGATTGCCCTGTACCGCGCATTCAATGCTCAAACCCCGCAGTATTGGCACCTACCCGTCATTTTGGCTGAAGACGGGCAAAAGTTGTCCAAACAAACTGGGGCAAAGGCACTGGATTTAAGCCACCCCCTAGATAACCTGAACAAGGTTTGGACCCACTTGGGCTATGAGCCCATTTGCCCCTTAGCCAATGGCACCTCGCGCCCCACTCCTGCAGATTGGTTGAATGCTGCCCTGAGAGTTTGGCGTCGGTCACGTTAAAACCTCAGCAAGAACCCACGCTTTTTTGAAGGTATCAATCCGCCGATCAGCCCATCCGCAACCAGTCGTGGTTGAGTACAGGCGCAATCGACTCGTGCTCGCCACTGCACAGGTATTTGACAAAGGCAAACATGTCGTTGGTGGGTAAGTCATGGCTGTCGCTGACGGCGGTCGAAGGCTGAAGCAAAAAAACGTCATGATCGCCGCTGCAAGCCATGGCGTTCAATGTAGCCCCCACCGCAAACAAATCAATCGACGCCGCGCTACGATCTTCATCACATGAAATAGTGTATTTACTGTTTCCAAACTCGCCTTCCATCGCCTTGTCAACTGGCGTGGTGAAGCCCAAATCCACAAAGGTAATTTTGTAGGAACCGTCGCTCAAGGTGTCAACAAACACATTGTCGGGTTTGATGTCGCGGTGGCAAAAACCACGGCCGTGAAAGGTTTCAAGCGCTTCCAACATGGCCTTGGCCAGTTTTTTGGCGGTTTGCTCACGCACCAATGGGTCTGGTTGGGTTTCGGGGTTCAGACCATCAAACTTATTCAAAGCAATGCCATCCGCCTTGCTCATTAAATAACCTGGGCTACGTGGGTTCAAGTTGTAATCCATAAGCCGCGGGCTGGACACCCCATTTAAGCCGTGCATGGCAGTCAGTTCGTCCCGAAATGCTCGCATTTGATTGGGGCAACCTCTTTTGTCGGTGGACAGTTTTTTAAGCACCACGGGGATGTTGGGCTGAGGATTGCTGCCTTCCACATCATCGCGTATGTAATCCGCCTGAAACACCTGCCCAAAACTACCATGCCCCAAACTCTTGCCCTCGCGAACCCGACTCAACAAATAGGGGTACGGGGACGGAATATCATCATCATGCTGAACAGCGTCAGTGTTTAAGCCGCTCAAGCGCGGGGACACCACGGGAGAGCCTACACCACTGGACAGAGAACCTTCTGAATCCCTGCGAGCCCGAATGCCGGGCAAAGCTAGATCAACCCGCCGAAGGGTTTCCAAAGCCAGGGTGCGGCCTGCAGAAGGGATTGAATTTGGCCTGGGGCTTGGTTGTGGACTACCGAATGGACTACCGATTGGGCTACTGGCTGCGCTACTTACCGCGCTACCTACCGGGCTTGTACCGTGGGACGGTATCAGATCATCCAAATCCAAAACGGGGGGAATTTGTAAACCTAAGGGACGCGAACCAGCCATTTTTGTACCACCAAGAACATTTGAATGATCTAGGTGGCACGTAAAACACTTAAGTTCGTCAAAGGTATGAAATGAGCTGAATTACAACAACTTAGTAGCAACTTAGTAGCAACTCATTGCAACACAACTGCCAACAAATTGTTACTTAGGCTGCCCACCCAACAAAAACGCGACGGGTTTGTTGGATTTGTTGCCAGTCAACAAAGCACCACGGCCCCGGCTAGCAGAATCAGGGTTTACTCCGCCACGGTTGTCTGAGCGGTCTGCGTCAACGCCCTTGTCTTTGTAGGGCTTGTTGAAAATTTCATCTTTCACGGCAGAGCGAGACAATTTGGCACGCAGGCGCTCGTATTCGGCATCGCGGTGAATTGGGGCATCGTCATTGAAGCGCTTGCCTTGGTAGCTGTTTTCGCGGCGCGGTGCGCGTTCTGGACGCTCGCCACGCGAGGCCCGGTCAGTCGATGGGCGGTCCGAACCATTACGCTCCGCACCACGCTCACTACCGCGCTCACTACCGCGTTCACCACGGGCGGATCGTTCTGAACGGTCTGAGCGTGAAGGGCGGTCGCCCATGCCGCTTTCACCCCGGTCGCCTCTTTCACCGCGTTCCCGTGGCAACTGCGAAGGCGGCACAAAGCCTTCCAACTCGGCCTTCGGGATGGGCTGGTTGATCATCTTTTCGATGTCTTTGACGTAACGCTCGCCACCTTTGACGGTGAATGAGTATGCCGTACCTTTGGCACCCGCACGGCCTGTGCGGCCAATTCGGTGCACGTAGTCTTCAGCGCTTGTGGGCACATCGTAATTAATTACAAACGGCAAATCGGCAATGTCCAAACCACGAGCAGCCACATCGGTGGCCACCATGGCAACCACTTCACCGGCCTTGAAGGCATCCAGTGCTTTGGTGCGCTCAGACTGAGTTTTGTCGCCGTGAATGGCCACTGCGGTAACACCCTCTTTTTCCAACTGACGGGCCAGGCGGGCAGCGCCCAGCTTGGTGTTGGAAAACACAATCACTTGGCGCAACTGTTCGGTTTTAATCAAATGGCAGACTGCGGCTCGCTTGTCTTCGTCTTTGTCCAGCGTAAACAGCACTTGCTTGATGTTCTCGGACGTTGCATTGCGGCGGGCCACTTCAATCAGAGTCGGGTTGACCATGAAGCTTTTGGCCAAACGCTGAATTTCAGGCGAAAAAGTGGCCGAGAACAGCAGGTTTTGGCGCTCTTTGGGCAGCAAGTTAATAATGCGCTGCAAATCGGGCAGGAAACCCATGTCCAACATGCGGTCCGCTTCGTCAAGCACCAGCACTTGAACTTGGCTCAAGTTAATGCTTTTTTGCTGCACGTGGTCCAGCAAACGGCCGGGGGTTGCAATCACAATTTCAATGCCACGGCGCAATTCTGCAACCTGCGGGTTCATGTCGATGCCGCCGTAAATTACGGTGGACCGCAGCGGGGTGTGCTTGGCGTAGGTTTTGACGTTGGCTGCCACTTGGTCGGCCAGCTCACGCGTGGGGGCCAGCATCAAGGCGCGCACTGGGTGGCGGGCTGGGGATGGGCTCGGCGTGGCAAAAGCCATCAAGCGGTTCAAAATTGGCAGGGAAAACCCAGCTGTTTTGCCGGTACCTGTTTGGGCTGCGCCCATCACATCGACACCCGTAGCAACCACTGGAATGGCTTTGGCCTGAATCGGCGTGGGCTGGGTGTAGCCTTGCTCGTCAATGGCTTGCTGGATTTGGGGGTGTAAAGCGAAGTCTACAAACTTGACGTTTGCAAGGGCGGCTTCTTCGGAAAGGAAATCTGGAGTGCTGTCTTTTTCATTCATGCCCGCATTCTAAGCCTAAATTGTCTATAAAAAACGGGCATTTATTCGAATTTTGAGTAATGCCCCAGTTAGGGGCACGATCTGTTCGTTTCAAACAACAGGAGACACAAAATTCTCCAGGTTTTTCAACACCAAGCGAGCCATATTGCTTTGAGATTGATGGGTACCCCAAGCGATGTGCGGAGTAACAATACAGCGAGGGTGTTGCCACTGAATCATCGGGTGATCTTTGGGTGGGGGTTCCTTCTCCAACACATCCAATGCTGCGCCGTGCAAATGGCCACTTTCAAGGGCACGCCTCAAGGCGTCGAATTGCACCAAAGCGCCCCGGGCTGTGTTAATCAGGATGCTGCCAGGCTTCATCATGCCCAACACTTCATCGGAAACAAGGCCCCGGGTGTCGTCATTCAATGGGCAATGCAAGCTGATGGCATCGCAGGTGGCAAAGCCCTCTTCAAAGGCCACATAGCCTTCACGCACAGTGGCTGCGCCGCGCCGCTCAATTTGTAGCACTTTCATGCCGAAACCACGGCCGTAACCCGCCAAGGTTTGGCCAATTGCACCGCTACCCAAAATACCCAGGGTCATTTCGTTCAAACTGCGCATGGGGTAAGTGTGCATGCAGAAAAAGCGGGACTCACTCCAACTGCCATCATGCACCTTGGCTTGCCATTCAGGTACACGCCTGACCAGTTGCAACAGGCATGCAAAAGCGTGCTCAGCCACGGACTGGGGGCCATAATTGACCACATTTTTGACCTCAATACCCCGCGCTTTACAAGCCTTGACGTCCACATTGTCCATGCCAGTTGCGGTAATGGCCACCAACTTCAGCTTGGGTGCATGGGCCAGTTCTTCCTCGCCTAATTTGACTTTATTGAGGATGACAATGTCCGCATCGGCAATGCGGGAGGCTGTGTCAACAGCGGTGGTGTAAGGGTGTTCGGTCCACTGATGTGGAAACGACGGGCGCGGCAAAGGCACAATCAAGCTGTCTGCTTCAAGCCAAACAATATTCATGAATAGCAAATCCTAAAAGCGGTGGAGAATCCGTTTAGGATACCGAAGGGTCTACGACCACTCCAGTGGGGCTTTCCAGAACATGCGCTTGGGCGTGCTTGGGCTGCTCGGACTGCACAACAGGCTTAGCTGGGGTTTTGGCTTTGGGCGATTCTGCAATTCGGTAGCAGTTTTTACCCGCGTGCTTGGCTTCGTACATTTGGCGATCGCTTTCTTCAACCAAGGCGGCGGCGGTCTCTGCATGAATGGGGTAAATGGCGCAACCAATGCTGCTGCTCACTTTCAAAGAATGGTTTTCTAGCATGCGCTTGAACAGCGGCTCTCGCTCAAAGGCTTTGACGATTCGTTCTGCCATGTTTTCAAGCAAATTGGTGGATGCGCGCGCAACGATCACAGCAAACTCATCCCCGCCCAAGCGGGCCACCACATCCACGGTGCGACAGGCGCTGTTGAGTAACTGGGCTGCGCAACGCAGCACTTGGTCGCCCGCCTTGTGACCCAGGTTGTCATTGACCAACTTAAACCCGTCCAAATCCAAAAACAGCAGCCCAAGGCTTTCGCCGGGCATCAATCGGGACACGCGGTTTTCCAAAGCCAGGTCAAATCCGCGCCGGTTCAGGGTGGAGGTGAGTGGGTCACGCTCTACTTCTTGGCGCAAATCTTGTACGTTTTTATGCAAACTTACGTCTTCTACCAACACAATGCCGTGGACGCCCAGCACTTCGTCGTCTTGAATTTGAAAGCGAAAACGAAGGGTTTTGTGGTTTTCAAAATCCAAATCCACCGGCAACTGCCTGCGGTGTATGTGCTCGCGGATCAGCTCATTGAGGATAATTCTTTGCTCTTTCACCAAACCGGCATTCACCAACAGTGCAGACATGTCACTGTCTGCCGGGCTGGGCCAAGCGGTGTTTAGCATTTGCCCAAAGGCTTTGTTGACATAAACCAGCTCAAACTTGTCGTCCAGGTACGCAATGCCCGTGCTGATGGAGGAAAGTAAACTGTCCATGCGGTTACGCTCGGACACAATTTGCTCGTTTGTATCATTGAGGGTGTTGATGTGGGACTCAATCGAATCAGCCATTTCGTTGAATGCCCGCCCAAGGACTGTAATTTCGTCCCGACCGGAAATTTCCATACGCACACCGGTTTGCCCAGTCTGCAGGGCCATGGCTTTGTCCCTTAAGCGGAATAGCCGTGAGGTGAGTGTATGACTGAGGCCCAACAGCATCAAGCTGGACGCAACTGCGGATAAAAGTAACACTTGGGCCACAAAAAGCACGCTGCGGTCACGCTCGTGGTACACCTCCGCTTTGTCCATCACCACCCAAAACTGGTAGCGTTGGTTGTCAAACTGAAAAGTTTTGACGAACAAACCTTTGGCAGACATCAAGGCGCCTGGGGTGGCGCTTTTTAGTTGGCCGAAATCCCGCTCGCCGCCCATGCGCACCACTTCTTGCTTGCCATCATTGATTGCAAGGGCTGTGGGGGCATATTGCAGGTAAATTTGTCGACCCAAATTTTGCAAAAACTTGTCGCTGGGGCCACCACTTTTAATCAGAGTTCGATTTTTGACGTCTTGCTCAATCTGTTCAAACGACTTGAGCAAACGCACGTCGGCCACCTCACCCAGATGGTGATAATGAATGGATATAAAGACCCCCCCGACAAAAAGCTGGGTTAAAAATGCGGTCAATAACCATTTCCATTTCAGTGACATAGGTAGCAATTGCAGAAGAGGTTGAGACATGCTGTAAGTATTTGTAATTCCGACAATTCAAACCACCCCCACACAGGTCGCTTTAAAAAATTCACACCTTTTTTGGTTTTTTTTCAAAAAGGGGCTTGTAATTAAAATCGTTGTTTGCCATAATCTGCGTCCTTGCCGAGGTGGCGGAATTGGTAGACGCGCTGGACTCAAAATCCAGTGGTAGAGATATCGTGAGGGTTCGATTCCCTCCCTCGGCACCACTCCTTGTTTTTTGTGGGTGGTGCATGCATGTAGTAAACGACAAGGCTTCGACAAGGCTTCAATACAGAATTCCCATGAAGCTTTCTGACTTCGACTTTGAACTCCCCCAAGAATTAATTGCGCAGCATCCGCCTGCTGCACGTGGTCAATCGCGCTTGCTGGTTTGCAATGACCCGATTGAGGACCATCGCTTCCCCCATATTTTGAATTTGCTAAAGCCCAATGATGTGCTGGTGGTCAATGACACGCGCGTGCTGAAAGCGCGGCTTGCCGGGCAAAAAGAGTCGGGTGGAAAAATCGAAGTCATGCTGGAACGCATTCTGGATGACCGCAAATTCACTGCGATGATTCGCGCCAGCAAATCCCCCAAACCCGGTACGAATGTGATTTTGGCTGGGGTTGCGAAAGCGCGTGTTTTGGCCAAGCACGACATGATGTACGAACTTGAGCTGCTGCAGGAGGACCAAACCCCCTGCTGTAGCCTGCATGAATTGTTGGAGCAACACGGCCAACTGCCCTTGCCGCCCTACATTGAGCATGCAGCAGGTCAAGAGGATGACGAACGCTACCAAACCGTTTTTGCCAAAGAACCAGGCGCAGTGGCTGCGCCTACAGCCGGACTTCATTTCACGGATGATTTACTTTCGCAAGTGCAAGCCAGTGGGGTGAAATTGCTCAACCTGACGTTGCATGTGGGTGCAGGCACGTTCTTGCCGGTTAAAACCGATGACATCAGCCAGCATGTGATGCACAGCGAACGTTACAGTTTAAGTGGCGGGCTGATCCAGTCTTTGATTGAGGCCAAACGCAGCGGGGGGCGAATTGTGGCGGTGGGCACCACTTCCCTGCGGGCGCTTGAAGCTTGGGCGTCTGAGACGGGTTGCGACTTGAATACGCCACTGGGTTTAAATCGTGCTGAGGATTTTGTACAGAACGGACATTCTGGTGACACACAGATATTCATTAAACCGGGCTTCGTGTTTAAAGTCGTAGACTGCTTGATCACCAACTTCCACTTGCCCAAAAGCACCTTGTTGATGCTTGTGTCAGCCTTTGCAGGCAAGGACCGAATTTTTGAGGCCTACAAACACGCTGTGGCTCAAAACTACCGATTTTTCAGCTACGGTGATGCCATGTGGTTGGAACAGATCCGGATCCAACATGGTGAGCTCACTCATTAAGCTGGGACAGTAAGTTGGGACAGTGAGTTGATACAGTGAGTTGATACAGTGAGTTGGTACAGTGATTTAATACAGTGAGCACAGTGAGCCAAGTGAGCCCAAACAAATACAAATTTGCTACGCACGACGGTGAAGTGTTAAGCGTGTTCAACTGGACAGGATCAGAAACCCCCTCCAAACCCCGCTTGCACTGGGCCCATGCCACTGGCTTTCACGCACGAACCTACGAGCCTATGCTGGCCGATTTGGCCAAGCATTTTGATGTCCATGCATGGGACATGCGCGGTCATGGCGAAAGTCGGCATGCTGCAAAAACCCATACATTTCAGGGCTGGAAAACTTTTTACCGGGATTTGGTGGCTTTGCTGGATGCGTCGCCTGAACCCATGTGGCTTGCAGGCCATTCGATTGGTGCAACCACCAGTTTGGCGGCGGCGGTAAGGCGGCCAGAAAAGGTCAAGGGCCTTGTGTTGGTGGAGCCTGTTTTATTACCTTTCAGCTTTGGCCTTGTTTTGCGCGCCGCACGGTTGTTGGGCGTGGCCGACAAAATGAGCATGGCAGCCGCTGCGAAGCGCAGAAAAGCGGTATTTGCCTCCCGCCAAGAAGCCTATGACAACTACCGCAGTAAAAGGGCATTTTCAACTTGGCCCGATGTGTGGTTAAAGGCGTATGTAGAGCACGGTTTTATTGAAGCGCAAGATGATGCCGTGGAGTTGGCCTGCCCGCCCAATTGGGAATCTTTAAGCTTTATGCACACCGAACCCAACGCCCTGCGCTGGCTTAAAAACTCGGCTGTGTTGAATCAAACCCCTATCCATATTTTAGCGGCAGAGAAAGGGTCTACTTTCCCAGCTATTTCCCATGCACGTATCCAGAATAATTTGCCGCATTCACACATCGAGATACTGCCCAAAACATCCCACTTTTTGCCCATGGAACAACCCTCGACGGTTGTTCACTACCTCAGGCTTTCCGCAGGTATTTAACTGAGCCGTGTCAATTGACTTTGATTGACTCTAGGAAAAGAAGCAAATCACCGACTTGCTCGGAGGTAAGCTCCTGATCCCACGGTGGCATAAACTTGGAACGCCCAACTGCTTCCCCGCCCCGCTTGATAATCATTTCTTTGTATGCAGGCGGGAACGGGCTGCGAGTTAAATCTGCAGGTTTGGGGTCGTACTGTTTAGCCGCCCTGCCTTTGCCATCCGCCTCCACGCCGTGGCACAGTACGCAATACCTTTTATAAACTGATTCACCTCGAATTAACCCGGCTTCCGCTGTGGTTTTGGGAGGGAATTTAGGCAACGCCGCATGGTCCGCTGCATGCCCCCAGCTTGCAGCGCATAGCAGTGCCAGCGACACAAGAACGCGGATGGGCTGTGACGCATTGGGATAGTTGGCCATCACTTGACCTTGACCTTCATTTTCATGTCGGGGTGAATGGCACATTCCACCTCCACCTCGCCCGGCTTATCGAACACCACGGACCTTGTTTGACCTTTGGGGTAGGAACCCAAGTCAAAGGTTTTGGAGTCTGACAATGAAAACACGTTGTGGTTGATTTCATCGGAGTTTTTGAACTGAACACTGTCCCCCACTTTGACATCCAATTGCGGGACGGTAAACTTTTTTTGCTTCTGCTCCACCACATGCTCTGCGCTAAACGCTTGAGGTGCAGCAAAAAGTGCCATCCAGGCAAACAAAATGTATTGGGTGCGGTAAGTTTTCATATCAGATTCCTTGTTGGGGTTCGAAATTTTGTTCAAAGCAATTAGCTGTAGTTCGACACGGATTGTTTGAGCACTTCCATCGATAGAAGGGTGTGCTGGCTCACTGTTTGGAGGTCATTTTTAAGTTGTGCGGTTTGCGTCAGCAACTCTTGCATGGCGATCACGCTGGCATGAATATCTGACACTTGTGACAGGCAAGACTGGTTGGATGAGGTCACCTCTTCGAAGGTTTGCACCACCCGGTCATTTTTATTTTTCAAAGATTGGCCGTTGACCTCAACCTGCACTGCAACCTCAGCAAAACGGGACAGAAAGCTTTGGGCCCCACCCAAGGAGTCCATGGTGTTCCGCATGCCTTCGGCGATCTCTTTGATGAGGCCATCAATGTGCTGGGTGGCTTTGTGGCTTGACTCTGCTAGGCGCCTGACTTCATCTGCAACCACCGCAAAGCCGCGACCTTGGTCACCCGCGCGTGCCGCCTCAATGGCTGCATTCAGCGCAAGCAGATTGGTTTGACCTGATATTTTAGAAATTTCGTCACTGAAGCCAGCTACCCGCTCAATCGACTTTTGCAAAGACTCAGCACGCTGATTACAACGTGACATTTCGGTTTGAAGCTGCTGTGTTTGTGAGGACAATGTTTGCAACAACTCGCCCGACTGGTCAATCTGCACTTTGCTGTCCGACACCGTTTGACCCGCACTGGACAGCAGGTGCATGGTGGAGTTGGACGCACTTTGAAGTGAGGCAAAGATAGCGTTCATAGACCCCGCCTGTGACAACAATTGCTCGGCATTGGACTCAATCGTGTTGGACACCAATGACACCTGGCTAGAGGCCCTGTCCAGCGTGACGCATTGACCAGTGACATCGTGAATCGTAGAGCTTAATCGCTGAACAGCAGCCTCTAGACTTTTGGCCATTTGACCCACCTCATCACGACCCAAAGCATCGAGGGACTTATTCTCCAAGTGGCCATTTGAAATTTCAGTGGTCCACTTTTTTACAAATTGAAGCCTGCTGACTATCGAGCGCGCATTCAGCCATACACCCAGGCCTTGAAGAACCAATAAGAGGGTCATCGCCACTGCCGACACAATGAGTAACTGAGTCAATTGATGCTCAATTTCACTTTTCTTGGCGTTGATGCCTGTTTGCACCGCATCTCGGTAAGCAAGGGCAGAACCTTTAATGGAGGTGAGATCTGAGCGCAAAGTCTTAAAAGTTTCGAGTGCTTCGGCCCTCTGCCCCTTGCGTGACTTAATGACCACTTGCATGCGAAGAGGAGTCATTTTTTCGTGCTGAACAAGCAAGGCATCAAGCTCAGGTTGTGCAAACGGGTACTCTCGGGATTGCTGAAAAAGCTCTTCCAATTCGGAACTGATTTTTACAACCTCCACGGCCGAAGACCTTGCCACAACAGGGTCTTCCGCATAAACGGCATTGAACAAGCTGAGCTCCACCTGTGAGAAAACCTGCATGGTTTTGCTCGCCAAGTCCAGTTGGCTAAGCCCTTGAGAATTAACTTCCGAGAAGTCATCCAGGGCAAGTTTCAACCACCATCCACCCAGACCCGTCAGCGTCAAAAGTACCACCCCGCTAAGCACTGCCTGCAGGATTAGTTTTTTTAGAATCCCCATGACATGCTTACCTTTTACTCAGCTTTGAAGGCTTGAGTAGTTGGGAGAGAGGGCACCTTTTTTGCGGTGGACTTCGGTGACAACGCTTTCAAGAAAGCCACCAAATCCTCTTTTTCAGTTTGAGTGAGGTCCAGTGTTTTCAGGTTGGGCGAAAGGTTGGTTTTGACATCACCCCCTCGGGAATAATGCTCCACCACATCCATCAAAGTGGCAGCAGAACCATCATGGAAAAATGGCGCTGTTTCAGCAATTCCGCGCAGTGAAGTGGTTTTAAAAGCCCCCTGATTCACCTTGACCTTACGCACATTGAAGCGCCCAAGGTCTGCTTGGGGCTCTGCCCATTGTTTAAGGCCAATATTGTGAAAACCATCGTCAGAAAAGTTGGGGGCAGAATGACAGGCCACACATTCAGCCTTGCCTTTGAAAAGTTGAAAGCCCCTCCACTCTGCCATGGTGATGGCATCCCGATCACCAGCCAGCCAATGGTCAAATGGCGAGTTTTTGACAATCACTGTGCGCTGAAAATTGGCCAAGGCTTTTGAGATGCTGCCTTTGCTGACCCCTTCAGAAGGATAGGCTTTTTCAAACATTTGTACATATTCAGGGCTGGATTTGATGAATTTGAAGACTGTGTCAAAGTCGCTGTTCATTTCTTCCTCGGCTTCCATAGGCCCCATGGCCTGTGATTCGAGCGAAGGGTGGCGACCATCCCACATCAGAATCTTGCTGTATGCGGAGTTGACGATGGACGGAGTAGCCCTGCGCAGCACGTTGCCGTTGTGGCCCACTGCTGTTTTAAGGCCATCAGACCAACCCAATGAAGGGTTATGGCAGGTGGCGCAGGACATATTGCCTTGACGGGATAGTCGTGGGTCGAAGAATAGCTTTTCACCCAACGCAACTCGGGCTTTGGTGGGTTGATTGTCCTTGGGAATATCTGGGGCTTTGAGTCGCCATACCCCATCTGCTGCTGTGTATTTGGGCGGTTTGGAGTCAATAGGGTTATCAGCTTTTGCAAGCGATGAGAAACCCAAAGTGAGCAATAAGGTGGTCAATACACTTGAAGCAGATAGATATTTAGGCATGGGGTCACACATCATCCGAAGTAAACGAGTCCTTATTCTTCGGAATTTGGGTTAACTTTGACATCCCTGTATAGGGTTGCCACCCTAATGAATCAGCTCAAAATCATAGATTACAATAAATAAAAAACCCCGCCAGCCTGTGCGCTGAACGGGGTTTTTATCCCATGGGGAGCGGTTTTATAGGTGTCGCTTAATTGACAACCTTATTCAACCGCTTTCACCATGTCTTCAATCACTTTTTTGGCATCACCAAACACCATCATGGTTTTGTCCATGTAGAACAACTCGTTGTCCAAACCTGCGTAACCTGCATTCATGGAGCGCTTGTTCACAATAATGGTTTTGGCTTTGTAAGCTTCCAAAATAGGCATGCCAGCAATTGGGGACTTGGGGTCCTTGGCTGCGGGGTTAACCACGTCATTGGCACCCAGTACCAGCACCACATCGGTTTGAGCGAATTCGCTGTTGATGTCTTCCATCTCAAACACTTGGTCGTAAGGCACTTCGGCTTCGGCCAGCAACACGTTCATGTGTCCAGGCATACGGCCCGCCACGGGGTGGATTGCGTACTTCACATTCACGCCCATGTGGGTCAGCTTTTCTGACAGTTCTTTCAAAGCATGTTGGGCACGGGCCACGGCCAAACCGTAACCAGGAACAATCACCACAGTTTCGGCGTTGGTCAGCAAAAAGGCCACGTCGTCGGATGAGCCCGTTTTGACGTTGCGCTGTTTGCCATCGCCCGCTGAAGCTGCATCCGCCTCGCCACCAAAGCCACCCAAAATCACGTTGAAGAAGGAGCGGTTCATCGCCTTACACATGATGTAAGACAAAATAGCACCGGAGGAACCCACCAGTGAACCGGCCACAATCAACATGCTGTTGTTCAGGGAGAAGCCAATACCCGCTGCGGCCCAACCTGAATAGCTGTTGAGCATGGACACCACCACAGGCATGTCTGCACCACCGATGGGGATGATCAGCGTCACACCCAAAATAAAGGCGGCCACTGTCATGATGATGAACGGCGTCCAGCTTTGAGTGGCTGCAAACCAAATGCCACAACCAATCATGGTGATGCCCAGTAGTGCATTCAGCTGATGCTGACCTGCAAAGCGCACCGGTGCGCCTTGAAACAGGCGGAACTTGTATTTGCCGGACAATTTACCGAAAGCAATGACGGAACCTGAGAAGGTAATCGCACCCACGAATGTGCCGATAAACAACTCAATTTTGTTGCCCAAGGGGATGTCGAAGTTACCCTTGGCTGTGATACCGAAGGCATCAGGTTCAGCAACTGCAGCCACCGCAATAGCCACCGCTGCCAAACCAATCATGCTGTGCATGAAGGCCACCAGCTCGGGCATTTTGGTCATTTCGACCCGCTTGGCCATGATGGTACCCAAACCACCACCGGCCACCAAACCAGCCAGCACCCAACCCAAGCCTGTCATTGCAGACTGACCTGCAATGTCTGCCAGCTTGAATACCAAAGCAATGGTGGTCAGCACGGCGATGGTCATACCCACCATGCCGAAGGTGTTGCCCAAACGTGAAGTTGTGGGATGTGACAGGCCCTTCAAGGCCTGAATAAAACAGATTGACGCCACTAGGTACAACAGCGTCACTGCGTTGAAACTCAATTGCATAAGATTCTCCAGATCGCTGTGGGATTACTTGTTCTTTTTCTTGAACATTTCAAGCATGCGGCGAGTCACTAGGAATCCACCAAACACATTGACCGCAGCCAAAGCCACCGCCAACACGCCCATGAATTTACCCAGTGGCGTCACAGTCAATGCTGCTGCCAACATGGCACCCACAATCACAATCGCGGAGATTGCGTTGGTCACCGCCATCAAAGGCGTGTGAAGGGCTGGAGTCACGTTCCAAACCACGTGGTAACCCACATAAATGGCCAGAACAAAAATGATGAGGTTAACAACCGTTGGGCTGATTACGTCCATGATGTTCCCTTTAAGCGTTTTTGCGTTTGAGTTCGCCAGCTGTGCACATGAGGCACGCGGCTACGATGTCGTCTTCCATGTCGATTTTGAAAGCGCCGTCTTTGTCGAAAACGAGTTTCATGAAATCAATCACGTTGCGCGCATAGAGTGCAGATGCATCCGCAGCCACCATTGCGGCCAGGTTGGGATAGCCCACAATCTTGACGCCATTGACATCGACCACTTCATTGAGTTTGGACAGGGGGCAGTTGCCGCCCTGCTCCACCGCCAAATCCACCACGACTGAGCCGGGCTTCATTTGGCGAACGGTGTCTTCGCTCAACAAGGTGGGGGCCTTGCGGCCTGGAATCAAAGCGGTGGTGATGACGATGTCGCTTTTGATGGCTTTCTCGTGCACGGCCACAGCCTGACGCTTCATCCAGCTTTCTGGCATGGGGCGTGCGTAACCGCCAACACCCACGGCGCATTCACGCTCTTCGTCGGTTTCGTAAGGCACATCCACAAATTTGGCACCCAAGGATTCAACCTGCTCTTTGGTGGCAGGGCGAACGTCCGAGGCTTCAATCACAGCACCCAAACGCTTGGCTGTTGCAATCGCTTGCAAACCGGCAACACCCACACCCAGAATCAACACACGGGCGGCCTTGACGGTGCCTGCGGCGGTCATCAACATGGGCATGAAACGCTGGTACTCATTGGCGGCAACCATCACGGCTTTGTAGCCTGCAATGTTGGCCTGTGAGGACAACACGTCCATGCTTTGGGCACGGGTGGTACGGGGGGCAGCTTCAAGCGCAAAAGCAGTCAAACCGGCTTTGTTCATGGCCTCAAGGCTGGCCGTGTCAAATGGGTTCAACATGCCAATGACAACTTGGCCTGCGCGGTACATACCCAGTTCGGCTTCTTGAGGAGCGCGAACTTTGAGCACCATGTCGGCGGTGGAAATAACTTCGGCTGCGGAACCAATAATTTTGGCGCCTACAGCTTCGTAAGCTTCGTCGGTTACTGCGCTTTGCGTACCTGCACCTTTTTGGACAAAAATCTCGTGCTTTTGGGCAACAAGTTTCTTCACTGTCTCCGGCGTTGCAGCTACTCGCGTTTCTCCGGACCTCGTTTCGGCCGGGATTCCTATTTTCATTGGACTTCTCCTGATGGGAAAGCGCTTTGTGTTTTGTTTGAAAAAAGAGTGAACTATTCTGCAATTGTGCGAGCTTATCTTATATTGTGCACCGCAACATAGCACATAACCCTAAAGTATCACCCAAAAGCAGGAGTTTCCACAATATCAGACTCTGACAACGCGCGATGTCTAATCAATTGTGATGACAAACTTAGAGTGGAGCTTTTCGTCTAGATCAGTGGGCGGGGAAGTGCAAAACAGGGGAATGTTGAGACACAATGGGGCAACCATAAACCCGACTGAGCACTGAAGGGGTCAGGACTTCGGCCACCGGGCCTTGAATAATTTGCCCATCCGCACACAAAGCCAGCACATGGGTAGAAAACCGCAGGGCAAAGTTAGGGTCGTGAGTAATCCACACCATCAAACCTTGACGCTCAAGCGCCCAAGGCTTGAATAACCCAGCCAATTCTATTTGATGCTTCCAATCCAGCTGGCTAAGGGGTTCATCCAACAGCACGATGGGCGTGCCCTGCACCATGGCAGCAGCAAGGGAAACTCGACGGCGCTCACCACCGGACAAAGTGTCCAGCATTCGAGCTTCTACACCGTTCAATTGAACTCGGCTCAATGCCCGTGAAACTTCCAGCAAATCCTGCCGGGTTTCCCAAGAAAAAGGTTTGCCATGCGGGTGCAGGCCAGCAAGCACCCGGTCACGCACCGTACAGGGGAAAGGAACTTGGTCGGACTGGGGCATCCATGCGAGGTGGCAGGCACGCTCGGCCAGTGGGATACCGCCTAGGCGTTTGCCCTGATACCGAATGTGCCCAGTTTGCTGGCACCAATCGTTCTGTAAACCCGCCAGAGACCGCATCAATGTGCTTTTGCCAATGCCACTGTTACCAATGACGGCCCACACCTGCCCCGCATGGCCATCCCAGTCCAAAGCGTTGCACACTGGGCGGTGATTGGAAGACAGAGAAAAACCAGAGATGCTTAATAAGGGCGTTGTAGAGGGGCTCAAGGATTGAGCCTTGGATGGCTGTACCTTGTTGTGCTGTTCAACCCCCCCGCTGTTTGCACCGCCTTTTTTCAAACTCCGCAAACACAAACCCGAGCGATGCAAAAGCCAAATAAAAACAGGGCCGCCCACCAAGGCAGTCACCACGCCCACAGGCAACTGAATGGGGGCAATTAAACTACGGGCCACACAATCTGCGGCTGTTAAAAACACGCCGCCAGCCACCGCCACGGCGGGAATCAACAATCGGTTGTCTGAACCCAGCAACAAACGCATGGCATGCGGCACCACCAAGCCCACAAAGCCAATCATGCCACCGGCCGCCACCGCCACGCCTGTGGCCAATGCGGCAAGCCAGTACAGCCCAAGGCGAAGTTGTTTGACTTGTACGCCCAGCGTGCGGGCCATGTCATCGCCCAGCACCATTGCATTCATCGTGCGGGCCAAGGGCATACAGCACATCAGCATAAGGCACCAGGCAAATAGCAAAACGGTGGCATTTTGCCCGTTTAGCTCACCCAGTAACCAAAACACCAAACCGCGAAATACGTCAGAACCTGAAAAAGTAAGTAACAAAGACACCAATGCTGTGCTGACTGAAGACACCGCAACACCAGTGAGCAGCAAACGGTCCAAGGACTGCAAACCGCTGCGGTTGTTCAAACCAAAAACCAGCAACACCACCGCCATTGCGCCGATTCCAGCACCAACGGGCATCATCCATGCCGCGGCAAAACCGCCCACACTGACAGCGACCAAAACACCGCCCAGCCCAGCGCCACCGGATATGCCCAAAATATAAGGATCAGCCAATGGGTTTTTCAGCAGCACCTGCATCAACAAACCCGACATGGCCAACAGGCCACCCACAGCGAAGGCTTGCATGACGCGCGGTACACGCAATTCCCAAAATATGGTTTGATCAACAGGGCTTTGCCCCCACAGCGTCACATCCGAACTACCAATCTGCAATGACCACACCAATACCCACATTGCCAAACCCAGCAGTCCAGCAAGAATAAGCACAGTGCGATTGCGGGAATTCATTGGGACTGCCCTGCCTCTTGGACCAGGGCACACACTTCCCGCGCCGCTTGCAATATGCGGGGCCCGCTGCGCACCAAAATATCGGGGGTGACCACTTTGAGCTGTTTGTTACGCACCGCAGCCATGGAGGACCAACGGGTCCAGTGAACAAGGCTGGAGGGTTCAGACGTTGCCAAAATAAGCTGGGGATTGAACTGCAACACAGATTCCAGCGACACAGTGGGCGCCAGCAGCCGGGCCTCTGAAAATGCGGTTGAACCTCCACACTTTTGAATGATTTCAGACACCACGTGCTTGCCGCTGAGTGTCATGAGAGGGTCGTGCCACACTTGATAAAAAACCCGGACTTTGACTTTTTGCTTGTGGGCTCCCAATGAATTAAATGCAGCCACCCACTGATCAATCTCTAATTTTTTCTCAGCCTCCAAGCCCAACAGTACGGAAATACGACGCATGGTGCTAGCAATGGCCTCCACGCTCAGAGGCTCACTGACAAACACAGGTATTCCCAGTTTTTGCAGTTGGTTAATCTGTGTTTGAGAGGTGCCCGACGCCCAAGCCAAAACAAGATCAGGCTTCAGCGCAATCACACGTTCCAAATCTAGCCGCAGGGAGTCGCCCACCTTCGGCAACTGCTGAACTTCCTTGGGATAGTCACTGGAACGATCAACCGCAACAACCCGGGGGCCAGCACCTAAAAAATAAATTGTCTCAGTCAAATGCGGGGCCAGACTGACGACTCGAATCGGGTCTTTTTTAGGAATTCGAGTACACACTTTACGACCCAGGTCATCCTTGACGCAGAATGAATCGGAACCTTGAGCTTCAGCAGTTTGAGGAAATGCAACTGAAGCCCAAACCATCAGCATGAATGCCATGCTCAAACTTGCAAAACGCAGCGCAGGAGTCATGGCATCCATCACTTAAAAGTTTTGCCGATAGCTGACCAGCAAGTCACGCTGGGGAACGTTGTAACCGGCGGCAAACTCATACTTCTTTTCGAAGATGTTTTCCACACGCAGGCTGACTTCGCTTTGATCCGAGGTTTTGTAAATGGCCGCCAAGTTGGTGATGCCATAGCCACCCAACTCGCGGTTGCCTACATCCCGACGCTCACTGGCAGCCAGCAATTCCGCACGTGCGGTGAACTTGCCCAAGTTGGTGTCGGCAAACACGCGTGCTGTGCGTTTAGCCCGGCGCAAAGCTTGTTGGCCCGCCGCATCTTTGGCAGACAGGAATTGAACATCCCCACCCCACTTGCCATATTTCCAATTGGCTTGCGTGTCTGCGCTTACACCCACAATGTCCACTTCACTTTGATTGAAATAACCAAATGTGGAGTTGTTGAAATCAATCAGATTGGTGATCTCGTTGTTAAACACAGTGAACCTGTTGGTGTACGTGGGTGTTTGCAGTTTGGCATACACCTCGTAGTTTTCACTTTCCTCAGGTTGCAAGTTGAGGTTGAGCGACCGCGCCCCGCCAAAACCGACAATTTGCTGCACACCTGGTGCTTTAAAGCCCGTACCTGCTGAAGCACCAATCGACCAAAGTGGGCTTAGCTTGTATTCGCCCGACAGTTGGCCTGTGGTGGCGCTGTCGTACTGAGAATCATCGTCATACCGCAGGTTGGCTTGGTAGCTCAGCTGGCCCATTTGACCCAAATAGCCCACCAAGGCAGAGTCGGTGTTGCGTTTACCAAAGGCGAAATTGGCTTGAGTTGCACCATTGAACTGCTGGAAAGATTGAGTCAATTGCTCTGCACCCAACAACACTTTGCCACCGGCCAAAGCCAGCTCGTTCATCACCTGGAATTGAGTTTGATGGCTTTTGTTCTCTGTGGCGAAGTTGGGTAACTCAATTTCATCCGTGGAGGTGGACAAACCCAAACGCGTGGTCCACATCGAATTCCATTTGTGACTGGAATTCAAGCCGTAAACGCTTTGCACGTTGCGGTTGAAATAATGTTCATCCGGTGGGAATGTGGAGTCATATTCATTGTTTAAATCTGACACCAAAGCATTCAAACCCATTTGGTGGTTGGCATTGAATTGGTGCTGAATATTTAAACTGCCGCTGGATTTGCGGTACCCGTCATGGTCTGTTTGGCCGGGCAAACGGGGCGCACTCAGTGAGGAAAACCCATCCTCATTTTGATAACCCACGCCTAAGCGGATGGACGTGCTTTCACCCCCCACCGAGACGCCCACATTGGCCTGTTTGCGGTTGTTGGAACCCAGTCCCACTTGGTATTCGCCCGATGTGCCTTTTTTACCTTTTTTGGTGATGACTTGCACCACGCCACCAATGGCGTCCGCGCCATAAAGGGCTGAGCCTGCACCCCGCAAAATTTCAATGCGCTCGATTTGGTCAAGCGGCACCATTTGAATTTGCGTGTTGGTAATGCCATCTGTGGAGCCCACGCGCATGCCATCAATCAACAGCAAGGTGTGACGACTTTCTGCACCCCGAATAAACACGCCGGAGGTTTGCTGAGGGCCACCGTTGTAAGTCAGCTGCACGCCGGGTACAGAACGGAGTACGTCCAGCAAGTTTTGCGCACCTGTGCGCCGAATTTCTTCGGAAGTGACTACATTAACATCACCCAACACATCATCAAGCGATTGCTCAACTCGCGCTGCAGTGATTACAACAGGTTGCCCTGCAATCGCGCTGAAACCTGCTTCGCTGTTATTTTCAGTGGCAACCGCAGTTGTAGAAGTAGAAAACAAAGCGAACAAAGCCGCGCTGAGCAAAGCCAAGCGAGGCGCATTATTTTTTGAATGAAACACAGTAAAAAGCTCCGAGGAGCCTGCACCCACCGTACAGGCGTACACAATTCACTGCGAGGACAGAATCAGCCGGAAAGCTCTACTACAGATCGAAGTTACAGATCAAAAGCCACCTGCGCGCTGCATCCCCGCAGCACCAGACGCCCGCTTGATTGACAGGCCCAAAAAAGCCCTTCAAGCTGAACGGTTAAGGCCGGTATCCGGGCTCGCAAGTTTTGATGAATCACCTTCCCAGACTTGTCGTCCAGTGGTTACTTCGATTCATCCGCACTTGTTTACCGTTGCGGGGGCAGCGTGGGTTTTTCACTCACTTCCCGTTTAACTTTGCCTATAAGTTAGGCAAATGCACCTTAACCCTGCTATTCTACTGTGTTTTTCCGAGCCCGTAGGGGTAACTTGGTCTGCGAAAGCCAATTCCGAGCCAAACCTAAACCGAAACACGAGAAATCATGTCTGAAGTCTGGAAACCCAGTGTCACGGTCGCAGCAATTGTCGAAAAAGACGGCAAGTACTTGATCGTGGAAGAACACACCACCGACGGCATCAAGCTGAACCAACCCGCTGGCCATTTGGACCCGGGTGAAGCACCTGAAAACGGCGCTGCACGCGAGTGCTTGGAAGAATCTGCATGGGTGGTCAAACCCGTGGCGCTGCTGGGCGTGTACCTTAGTCGGTACACAAGCTCGCGCACCAACGAGGACATCACCTACCTGCGCTTTGCTTTTGTGGCAGAAGCGGTGGAAGAAAAAATAGGCCAAGCACTGGATGATGGCATTATTCAAGTCAAATGGCTAAGCTACGACGAGCTCAAAGCCTGTGAAGACCAACACCGCAGCCCCTTGGTGTTGCGCTGTGTGGAAGACCTTCGGGCCTACAAAGCAGGCATCAAGCCCATCACGCCGCTGTCCAACGTGTACACCCACCCCAGCGTGACCAATGGGCCCATGCCACCCGGTGTGTCCTAAGTAATTTGAAGTGAATACCGTCTTATGAAGAAAACCGTCGTCATTGGCATGTCCGGTGGGGTTGACTCCTCCGTATCCGCTTGGTTGCTCAAACAGCAAGGCTACAACGTGGTCGGGTTGTTCATGAAAAACTGGGAAGATGACGACGACTCGGAATACTGCTCCACCCGGCAAGATTGGCTGGATGCAGTTAGCGTGGCCGACCGCTTGGGCATCGACATTGAAGCGGTCAACTTTGCCTCTGAATACAAAGACCGCGTGTTCTCGGTGTTTTTAAGCGAGTATTCCGCAGGCCGAACGCCCAACCCCGACATCCTTTGCAACAGCGAAATCAAGTTCAAAGCCTTTTTGGACCACGCCTACAGCTTGGGCGCAGACTACATTGCCACGGGGCACTACGCCCGCGTGCGCGAAGTCAATGGCGAGTTTCAGTTGCTCAAAGGTTTGGACCCTTCCAAAGACCAATCCTACTTTTTGCACCGCTTAAACCAATCGCAGCTTAGCCGCACCCTTTTCCCACTGGGTGAAATCAACAAAACCGAAGTGCGCAAAATTGCCCATGATTTGGAATTGTCCAACGCAGCCAAAAAGGACTCCACCGGCATTTGCTTTATTGGCGAGCGGCCGTTCAGGGACTTTCTGAACAAGTATTTACCCACCCAGCCCGGCCCCATTTTGAACGATGAGGGCAAGCAAGTCGGCGAGCACGTGGGCCTCAGCTTTTACACCTTGGGGCAACGCAAAGGCATTGGCATTGGGGGCCAAAAAGAAGGAAGTGGCGAACCTTGGTTTGTGGCCCGCAAAGACATCAAAGCCAACACCCTGTATGTGGTGCAAGGCCATGAACACCCATGGCTGCACGCCAAAGTACTAGAGGCTGAGCAAGCCCATTTTATTGCCGGCCACTTGCCAAGCAACATGGACATTGCTTGCAAGGCCCGTTACCGCCAAGGCGACTCCACATGCCTGCTGCAACTGAAAGACGCTGAACACTTTCACCTGGACTTCAGCGAAAGCCAGTTTGCAGTAACCCCCGGCCAAAGCGCAGTGCTGTATGACGGGGATGTTTGCTTGGGCGGTGGCGTTATCCAGTAGCGCCTCATGAGCACTGGTGGACTTTTACCCGCTTGTTCTCATCGCCAATTTAAAAAGCTTTCGTGCATACTCACTGTGTAAACAAAATAGCACAGTGAATTGATAAGTCACGGAGCAAATCATGGCCATATCTGTTGAACGCGCCAAACCCCAATCCAACGGACGGATGCGAGCCTACAACAACGCTTGGCCAGTGAGTTTACTGGCCCGCATGGGCACACTCATCGTTTCGGCCCTGTTGTTTGTGCTGTTTTCAATCGGCTTCTACCACGGCTACATGATTTTAACCACGCCCCCCTTGTTGATTACTGGGGGGCTTACCCTGCTGGGTGTGTGGGACTTGTTGCAAATTAAGCAATCCATACGCCGCAATTACCCCATATTGGCTCACTTCCGCTTTCTGCTGGAATTCATACGTCCGGAAATTCGCCAGTACTTTTTTGAGTCTGACATGGAAGCAGCGCCCTTCTCCCGCAACCAACGGTCCTTGGTGTACCAACGCGCCAAAGCGGTGGTGGACAAACGAGCATTCGGTACACAACGGGATTTGAACTTGGCCGGCGCGGAATGGATCAACCATTCCACAGTACCCAAACACATCAAAAACAGCGACTTCCGCGTCACGGTGGGCGGTAAGGATTGCCTCAAACCTTACGATGCTTCGATTTTCAACATCTCAGCCATGAGCTTTGGTGCTTTGTCCGCCAATGCCATTTTGGCCTTGAACAAAGGGGCCAAACGCGGTGGCTTCGCGCATGACACAGGCGAAGGCTCCATCTCGACCTACCACCTTCAGCACGGTGGGGATTTGATTTGGGAAATTGGCAGCGGCTACTTTGGTTGCCGCACCGAAAGCGGCCGTTTTGACCCCGTCCGCTTTGCCGAGCAAGCCCAGCTTGAGCAAGTCAAAATGATAGAAATCAAACTGTCGCAAGGCGCCAAACCCGGCCATGGGGGTGTGCTGCCCGCCAGCAAGGTGACTCAGGAAATTGCCATCACCCGGGGTGTGCCCATGGGGCAAGACTGCGTTTCCCCTGCGGCGCACAGCGAATTTTCCAGCCCGATTGAGCTGTTGCAATTTGTGAAACGCCTTAGGGATTTAAGCGGCGGCAAGCCAGTCGGCTTTAAGCTGTGTATTGGGCACCCTTGGGAGTGGTTTGCCATGTGCAAAGCCATGCTAAAAACCGATATTCTGCCCGACTTTATTGTGGTGGATGGCAGTGAAGGCGGCACGGGCGCAGCCCCTGTGGAATTTGCCGACCATGTGGGCTACCCCCTGCAAGACGCCCTGCTGCTGGTGCACAACAGCTTGGTGGGCATTGGTCTGCGGGAGGAAATTCGCATCATTGCTTCCGGCAAAATCATCAGTGCTTTTGACATTGCGCGCACCTGCGCCTTGGGTGCCGACATGTGCAACAGCGCACGGGGTTTCATGTTTGCCTTGGGTTGCATCATGGCACAGGCCTGCCACACCGGGCATTGCCCCACGGGCGTGACCACTCAGGACAAACATCGCCAAAGAGCGCTGGAACCGGACAACAAATCAGAACGGGTTTACAGCTTTCACAAAAACACCCTGAGTGCCTTGGGCGAGTTGATCGGGGCAGCCGGGCTGACCCACCCCATACAAATCAAGCCCTACCATTTGGTGCGGCGCATGAATGATCAAAAAGTGGCCCTGTTTTCTGAGGTTTACACCTTCGTCAAAAACGGAGCAATTTTAGAAGGCGCCAGGCCCGGTCCCTTGTTTGAGCAATATTGGGATGCCAGTGAGGCAGAGTCTTTCTGAGAAATCACCCTGCCTAGCTGCGTTACCTTAGACCGGCGGACGAGTGCCTTCAAAGCTGGGCCTTGCCGCCAAGCGGTCAGCGTATTCAGCCAAAGCAGGCAAGTCTTTGCGCCACTGAATCTCTGGCCTGCGGAAGTCCAAATACATCAAAGCACATCCAACGGAAATGTCGGCCAAGCTAAGCTGCTCCAACAAAAATGCGCCGGGGGTTGTTTTCAAGCGAATGTCCAACCATTCCAAACTGTGGTGAATTTTTGAATATTGCCGGTTTAACCAATCCTTACTGACTGCCTCGCCCTCGTGAAACTTGTGTTCCAGCAAAATGGCCACTGCGGCATCATTCATTCCAGAGCCCAAGGATTCCATGGTTCGCACCAAAGCGCGTTTGTGGGGGTCAGTAGGCAACAGGGGGTTGGTAGGCATCATGTATTCCAAGGTGCCCGATATCACGGTGGAATCAAACACCGATTGACCGCTGTCCAAAATCAGGCAAGGTACTTTACCCAAGGGGTTGTGGTCCATGATTTTGGTGCCTTCTTCCCATACATTTTCGGGTACAAACTGGAAGGGAATTTCCTTTTCCAGCAACTGGACTCGAATTTTGCGTACAAATGGGCTTGTGAGGGATCCAATTAATTTCATTTCTAACTCCTTGAAGCAGGGCATTTACACACCCTGATTTTTAGTAAGGTCTTGCAGTTTGTAACAGATCGACGTTTGGAACAAGCCAAAAAAGGGAAATATAAGGGACATTACTTAGTTGGGCTGGCGTGGTGTACCCCTGAGAGGTTAAAATACAAGGCTTTGATAATCCTCCACTTTTGCCTCATTCATGATTTCTTCAGACTCCCTCAATGCCCTCACCGCCATCAGCCCTCTGGATGGCCGTTATCAGTCCAAAGTGGCCAGTTTGCGCCCTATCCTGTCTGAAGCTGGCTTCATGCACCACCGCGTTGTTGTGGAAATTGAATGGCTAAAAGCACTGGCCAAGGCCGGTTTTTCTGAGTTGCCAGCATTCTCTGCCCAAGCATTAACCCTGCTGGATGGCATTAAGAACGACTTTTCCGAAGCAGATGCAGAACGGATCAAAGAATTCGAGGCCACCACCAATCATGATGTAAAGGCTGTTGAATATTTCATCAAAGAAAAGTTTCAATCCAATGACGAACTGAAAAAAGCAGCTGAGTTTGTGCACTTCGCCTGCACATCCGAGGACATCAACAACATGAGCCATGCGCTGATGTTGAAAAACACACGCGAAACCGTGTTGCTGCCCACGCTGGACCGCATCATCAAACAAATGCGCGCCTATGCCCACCAGTTTGCCGACATTCCCATGATGTGCCGCACACACGGCCAACCGGCCAGCCCGTCCACTTTGGGCAAAGAGTTTGCCAACGTGGTACACCGCCTGGAACGCGCCCGCAAAGCCATTGTTGAGGTGGAATTGCCCGCCAAAATGAACGGTGCCGTAGGCAACTTCAACGCCCACCTATCCGCCTACCCCGACTTTGACTGGCAAGCCCTGTCCAAAAACCTGATTGAAGGTTTGGGCCTGACTTTCAACCCCTACACCATTCAAATTGAACCGCATGACGGCATTGCAGCCTTGATGGATGCAATAGCCCGCACCAACACCATTTTGATCGACCTGTCGCGTGACCTGTGGGGCTATATTTCACTGGGTTATTTCAAACAAAAGCTCAAAGATGGGGAAGTGGGCTCATCCACCATGCCGCACAAAGTCAATCCGATTGATTTTGAGAACGCAGAAGGCAATTTGGGCATGGCCAATGCGGTGCTGAAGCACTTGGCTGAAAAGCTGCCCATTTCACGCTGGCAGCGTGACCTAACCGACTCCACGGTACTGCGCAATTTGGGCGTAGGCATTGGCTACACAGTACTGGCTTACGAAAGCTGCTTGCGCGGCTTGGGCAAACTGGAAGTCAACGTGGCCGCAATTGAAGGCGACATTGACACCGCGTGGGAACTGTTGGCTGAGCCAGTGCAAACTGTGATGCGCCGTTACGGCCTGCCCAACCCTTATGAACAACTGAAAGCACTGACTCGTGGCAAAGGCATTACCGAAGAAGGCTTGCGTGAATTTATTCAAACCTTGGACCTGCCCGCCGCTGAAAAACAGCGCCTGCTGGCCATGACACCCCGCAGCTACATTGGCTTGGCAGCCACATTGGCCAAGGCGATTTAAGCCTTAGGGCTAACCCAAGAGTTAGCCCAAAGCCAACCTATGGTGGTGATTCCTCACCACCGCGCCGGATTGTAGATTAGGAGCATCTCAGCAAATCCGACAAAACCATGCGCAAGCTTTATCGAACATATTCAGAAGGTTTCACCTTGGTGGAAATCCTCATCACAATCGCGATTGTGGGAATTATCAGTTCGTTTGCGTTAAGCAGCGTGACCAATGCGGTGAGAAATGCCAACTTTGTGGACTTGAAGGATGCTGCCTCTCGCTTTGCGATCGCACAGCAAGGGCATCGACAAATTTTCAATCGATTTGCAGACCAAGTTTCAAGCACCGAAAATAGCGCCACTGACAGGCGAATGGTGTTCACCGATGCAGACAAATACGAAATCAATGTACGCAGCACCTCCTACAACGAATTTACCGCCGACCTAAGCGTCAGAGACACCAATCAAAGCCCCACCGACAACTGTCACACCGTGAGAGTCAACAGCCGTTTGGGTATCCTGAAGTTTGAATCCTTTTCCAAAAATGGCTCCGCCAACACAACCGCTGAGTGCTTGGGCAATGGCTAAGCAGAGCGAAGGTTTTACTTTGATGGAGCTGATGGTCGTCTTGGCGATCACCTGCCTGGGCTTGGCTCTTGGGCTACCAGGGTTGAGTAACCTTCTTCAAACTCAGCGCTTGAAATATGACGTGAGTCGATTCAAAAGTATTGTAGAAAACACACGGGAGCTGTCCTCTCGATCCGAATGTGACAGCGAGCTTCGACTGAACAATTCCCAAACCCCGACGGTTCGGGTTTTGGTAGATGTTCAAATTATTCGAAACGGTTCAGGCCCATGTAACACATGGTTTAGCAGCGCGGGCGTTAATTCATACAACAACCAGTTTGAAATAAGCGGTACGCAGGTTGACACTTCAAACCAGGCCTACACCTTTACAGGTGGCGGCAGCGTGGTGTCAGTCGGGCTTAACCAAACTGTTAAATTCAAACGAGGCGGCGGCTCAGCCTCTCTCCAAGTCCGGCCCGAAGGCTTTTCAGAGACAACTTACACCCATGAGTAAACTCGGATCAACATTGGGACAAAGCATGCGAAGCCAAAAGGGCATGGGCCTAGTGAGCGCGATGATTGGCGTATTCCTGTCATTAACCATGGGGGCGATTGCCATTTCACTGTTGGGTAGGGCTATGCAAGGGCCGACTGGCGGCGAGTTGGACAACACCACGGACAGCTTGCGCAAGCACATCCAACTTTGGCGGGAAATTGCCTTGGGTACGGGCGCAAACCCGAACGGCACCCCCGGTATAGAAACCATCAAAGTCTGCCAACTGACGGGTAACCCTGCCAAGTGCGCACCCTACACGGGTGGCACCACAGGCCAATGCTTTGTGTATTTGAGCCAGAACCTGCCTTTCAAAGGTACGGATTTGCTGATTCGGGCATTGAAGCTGACCAACGGGCAACTGCACTATTATGCAGGCCAAAATACCAACACCTCATGGAACGACCACCGCCAACTGTGTGAGCAAACAACCGGTTGGGCGGCACTGAACGACACAAATGTTTACCAAATTCAAGCCATGCGGGTTTGTGCTGCCGATGTCTCGTCTGCCAACAGGGCCAATCTGAATTACGACAACCAATGCGTCTCTGTGCTGGACACCACAGGGATCAAAAACAGAATGTGGTTGGTGATGTTTGATACCATCCAAACTAAGCCCCCACAAATTACGGACCGACTCCACGGATGGCTTGGATTTCAAAATTCAACCCGAGTGGAAAGTATCCAATAAACAATGCTTAGGTAACAACAATGCGGGCCAAACATCACCAACAGCAAGGCGCAATAGTACTGATTACCTGCGTGATTCTGAGTGCGGGTCTTTTGGTGACCGCGCTTTCCATTCAGGCACAAACCAGCAAGGACTTGTACCAAACGGAAGGACAAATCCGGATTGAACAAGCCCTGCAGCTTGAACAAGCGGCCCAAAACTATGCCGCAGCCCTTCAGGCGGAAAAAACCCAAGTGAGCGGCTTACTGGGTCAGGCTGGATTTTTGGACATGGAGTGCAGGCCCATGGCGCAACAACTTCCAGACCCCACCCGGTCCATCCGGTCCATTCGCCCACCCAATATGCGGGTGGTGGGCAACTTGCCAATTGACATTGAAATTAAATTTTTGGCTGCACCAGGTTCTACTTGCATGACATTGGGTGTGGGTGGCCTGGGCCCACTCGACTTGGACAATACGCGCCAAAAATACCAAACCATTGCACGCATCGGCTGTAAAACAGGCGGTGGCGCCACCCAAACCGATGAGGAAGCTCGTGAAAACTGCATCACACGCACCCGTTACACATGGATCGACCGATGAACGTCTTCAGCAAACCCGCCTATAACGGGGGATTTTCCATCCTAGAGGCTTTGGTCTCGATTGTGATTCTTTCCATCGGGATTAGTGCTTTTGGCAAGTCCTACATTTACACGGTTAACACCAATACCCACATTCAGGATCAGCTGGTGAGCCTGCACCTGGGCAGCGAAATCAATAACCTGACCGCCTTGCATGCATTGACCTTGACAGAGACCAATCCAAACGACTTCTTCATCAAAGTCAACGCATTTGCAGCCGACATTGAGCGTGACATTAACTTTGGTCAAAAACGGGAAAATTACGAATGCTCCAACTCAGGAAATGAAGCTGTGCCTGTTGTCCGCATGGGTGGCGGCTACGCCACCCCCACCCAGTTTCTGTTAACCGAAGCATTTCAGGACAACGCGTTTTCATGCGTGAAAATTTTGGTGTCCCAAAGCGAAACCGTCAACGGCGTGCCCAACGTGTGGATCAACACCCGCGTCAGCTGGGTCAGCCGTGGGGTACAAGGCAATGAAATTCAGTCTGTGGACTCGGCCAAACTGGCGGTGGGCAAGGACTTGCCCGGCCAATACATCAAATATTGGTATTGATTTTTGAATACAAAGGCGATTCGATTCGCTGAATAAGCCGGTGATCAACAAAAGCATGTATTGCTGCAAACTCGCGGTCATCCAGTGCAGAAAAAGCCAAGCCCAGCTTCAGCTGGTCATCGGACTCTTCGCGGTTGGATGACATCACGGTGACCGCTGGCTCCAGCAGGTATTTGCGGTCGCCCAATATAATCTGAAACGCGATCCGAACTATGTCCCCCCTGCCCGCTTTCAACTTGTGGCGAGTGACGAACTCAACACCACCCGTTGAAATGTTGTTGATGTAGCCATTCACCACTTCCGGCTCAGACCCAACACGCATGGCTGTGGGTATGTCGCATTTGATGCGCCGGGCAGCACGGATGACTTTCGACTCCACTTGAGTTTCCATCGGCCAACTCATCACCATCAAAGGGAAAGGAGCCAAAACAACCTTTTCGACTTTGACATTGAAATGGTAAACCGATGTGCCATAAAAGGCGCGAAAATCCCAAAACTGGCCTTCTTTGATAAACACCAAAGCACCGTCGCGGGTGGGGTGGGTCACCAAAAAAGCGTCACGCCGTATGGTGCCAATCAGTTTGACGATGTAAGTTTCCTCACTGCCCTCAACACTCATCTTGAGGACGCTGCCAGACTCGGAAGGATCCTCCAGCTCATGTTTGCGGCTTGATGAGCGCAAATCAGCCTTTGGGGAGATGGTCCCAGCCGACGAACGGCTTTGCACCACGCGTGAAGCCCATTGAGGAATTTGGAACAAGCCTTTGACAGCCAGCTCGTCCAATTGCTTTTCGGATTGAACCACCTGACCGGCGGCAAGCAACAGCTGACCGTCCTCACCAAAAATGGGATGGCTTAGCTCCTCACCGATTTTGATGCTGCTGCGAGACAGCGGAGACAAATCCTTCAAGACGCACCCTCAACCCTAAGCTTGTTGTGTTGTTCTAGCTCTATCTTACGGCATTACAGGGTGAATCTTGAATATTCTGATACGACTTGACGAGTCAATTACGGTGTTTCAAACTCTTGTTCTTTTTTGACCGGCTTGACCAAGTCTTCACGGCTAACACCCAACCACATGACCAAGGGGCTGGCCACCAACACCGAGGAATAAATACCGAAGCAAATACCAATGGTGAGGGCCAAAGCAAAGTAGTGCAAAGTGGGGCCACCAAAAATCAGCATGGATGTCACCATGATTTGGGTGGACCCGTGGGTAATCATGGTGCGTGAAATGGTACTGGTGATGGAGCGGTCAATCACCTCGGGTACCGTCAGCTTACGCACCTTAATGAAAGTTTCGCGAATGCGGTCAAACACAACCACAGACTCGTTAACCGAGTAACCCAACACCGCCAGAATCGCCGCCAACACAGACAGGGAAAACTCCCACTGAAAGAAGGCGAAAAAGCCGAGAATAATCACCACGTCGTGCAAGTTGGCAATGATGGCGGACACGGCAAACTTCCATTCAAACCGCAGTGCCAGGTAAATCATGATGCCGGCAATCACAATCAACAGCGCAATCACGCCGTTTTCGGCCAGTTCTTGACCCACCTGTGGGCCTACAAACTCCACCCGCATCACTTGCACATCGGGGCCGCCCAGCTTCAATACTTGCTCAGTGAAGGCTGCGGAGTCCAACTTGCCTTCTTTGCCAATCTGGGGGTTGGCCATGTCTTTGGCGGCCAAACGAATGAGTACATCGCGTGCCGTTCCAAAATTCTGCACTTGGGGTTCGGAAATACCTGTTTTCTCTAAACCCTGCCGAATGTTTTCCAAATTGGCGGCCTGTGAGTAACGGGCTTCCACCAGTACACCACCAGTAAACTCAACACTGAAGTTAAGGCCACGGACCACGAGGAAAAACACGGCGAGGACAAATGCAGCAAACGAGATGAGGTTAAACACCTTCGCATGACGCATGAAGGGTATGTCTTTCTTGATCTTAAAAAATTCCATGATTGCTTAACCCTTCTCTGCACGCCAGATTTGACCGATGCTCAAACCTTCGAGCTTTTTCTTGTTGCCATACCACAGGTTGACCACACCGCGGGACACCACCACCGAACTGAAAATTGAGGTGAGAATACCCAAGCAATGCACTACGGCAAAACCACGCACTGGGCCAGAACCGAAAATCAGCAAAGCCAAACCAGCAATCAGCGTGGTGATGTTGGAGTCCAAAATGGTGCCCCACGCTTTGTCGTAACCCGTCAAAATGGCCTGCTGGGGTGACGCCCCGTCGCGCAATTCTTCGCGAATACGCTCGTTGATCAGCACGTTGGCATCAATCGCCATACCCAAGGTAAGCGCAACAGCGGCCAAACCGGGCAAGGTTAATGTGGCCTGCAAAATGGACAAAAGCCCAAACAGCAACAACACGTTAACAAACAAGGCAAACACGGAAAACACGCCAAACAGCATGTAGTAAAAAATCATGAATATGGACAAGGCCACAAAACCGTACAAAGTGGAGTTGATGCCTTTGTCGATGTTGTCAGCACCCAAGCTGGGGCCAATTGTGCGCTCTTCAATAATGTCCATGGGTGCGGCCAGCGAGCCAGCGCGCAACAGCAAAGCTGTGTCAGCGGCTTCCACTGTGCTCATGCTGCCGGTAATTTGAACGCGACCACCGCCAATTTCACTGCGGATCACAGGGGCAGTCACAACCTCGCCCTTGCCTTTTTCGATCAACAAAATAGCCATGCGCTTGCCGATGCTTTCAGCCGTCACGTCACGGAAAATTCGTGCGCCTTTGGCATCCAGTGACAAATGAACGGCAGGCTCTTGGGTTTGGTTGTCAAAGCCAGCTTGCGCATCGGTCAGGTTTTCACCAGTCAGAATGACTTCTTTCTTCAACAAAATGTCGCGGCCACCGCGCTCAGGGAATTTTTCCAAACCAAAAGGCACGATGCCCGATGCGAAGGAGGACTGCGCTGCAGGGCTGTCGTCCACCATGCGCACTTCCAGCGTGGCTGTGCGGCCCAAAATGTCTTTGGCTTTGGCTGTGTCTTGCACGCCCGGCAATTGGACCACAATGCGGTCTGCGCCTTGGCGTTGAATCACAGGTTCTGCCACGCCCAACTCGTTGATCCGGTTGTGCAAGGTGGTGATGTTTTGTTTGAGCGCGTTGTCGCGTGCAGCTTGCTCCAAGGCCACGCTGAGGCTGGCTTTGAGCTCAAGCTCTCCGGTTTCGGAGGCAGTGAATGTCAATTCGGGCAGTTCAGTGGCCAACAGCTTTTGAGATTTGGCCAGAGCTTCCGCATCAGGGAAACGCAACACAAAACCTTCGGGTGTGCGATTGGACCCTGAATAGCGAATTTTGTCGTCACGAAGCGCCTGCTTGGCTTCTGCAAAAAAGGAGTCTTTGCGCTTTTCAAGCGCGGCTTTCATGTCCACTTGCAGCAAAAAGTGCACGCCACCCCTTAAATCCAGCCCCAAATACATGGGCAGCGCACGGATTGAAGTCAGCCAGTCTGGCGAGCGGGACAGCAAATTCAACGCCACAATATAAGAAGGGGCTTGAACATCGGGGTTCAAACGGGCCTGCAACACATCACGGGCTTTTAATTGCTCATCCGGGCTTTTGAAGCGGAACTTGATGGTGCCGCCTCCCAAGTTTTGCTCAAAAAACGTGCCGTCAGGCTTTACGCCTGACTGAGTCAGTGCCCCCTCAAGTTCTTGAACCAGACTGGGCTGCAACTTGACGGTGGTGCGTCCGCTGGACACTTGGACCGCAGGTGCCTCACCAAAAAAGTTGGGCAAAGTGTAGAGAACCCCGAACGTCAATGCGAAGACGATCAGGACATACTTCCAGAGGGGGTAACGATTCATGACGGGATTATCTTGAGTCTTTCAGGGTGCCGCGAGGCAGGAGGCTTTGAACCGCGTTGCGCTGGATCAGCACTTCTACGGGCTTCTCGGCCAATGTGGACACTTCCAATGTGAGGTAGGTGTCGCCGCACTTGTTGATTTTGCCTAACATGCCGCCCACGATGATGACTTCGTCGCCTTTTTGCAAAGCGTCGATCATGGCTTTCTGCTCTTTTTGGCGCTTCATTTGTGGGCGAATGGCCAAGAAATAAAACACACCAAAAATCAATACCAAGGGTAGAAAGCTCATCAAAGTGCTTTCTGGGCTGGCCGCTGCGGATTGCGCAAATGCGGATGAAATCACATCATTCTCCTCAAAAATTTCAAACAGTTGCGTGCGAGTATACAACGTCCGAGGGCCGGGCTGAGGGCGAGGCTGCCTCAAACGATGGACTTGACGCTACACTTGGGCTTCACATGTTGCTGGCATGCGCTGGATTCGCTCTTGACATGGTTAAGCAATCAGGATTCACTTTGAAGCCGATTTCGGTGTTTGGTTCCCCTATTCTTTTGGACTAGTGCAGTATGAGTAACAAGATTGAAGAAGCCACCTCAATGGAGGAGGCTACATTGGGCGGCGGATGCTTTTGGTGTTTGGAAGCGGTTTTTAACCGACTTAAGGGCGTTGAGCTTTGTGAATCGGGCTACAGCGGCGGCCCAAAACCCAACCCCACCTACGAGGAAGTGTGTGGCGGCAAAACTGGCCATGTGGAGGTGGTGCGCCTGCGCTACAACCCGAATGAAATCAGCTTTAACACCTTGCTGGATGTGTTTTTTACCATCCACGACCCCACCACGCTTAACCGCCAAGGCAATGACATTGGCACGCAATACCGGTCGGTTATTTTTTACCACGACGAGGCGCAGCGGGAGGCAGCCCAGGCGCACATTGCCAAGCTAGAGGCTGATCGGAGTTGGTTTTCCAGCAAAATCGTGACTGCGGTTGAGCCTTTGGTGAACTATTACCCGGGCGAGAAATACCACCAAAACTACTACGAAAACAACCCATACCAAGGCTACTGCGCCTATGTGGTCACACCCAAGGTTGAAAAAGCAACGGTGAATTTTAGGGACTTGATGAAGAAGGCTTAACTTAGTTGCGTGATTTAGTTGCTTAACTTAGTTGCTTAACTTAGTCGCTTCACTAAGTCATTAACCGCCCATGCGGCCATTTGCATGCCCATGGTGGCGGTAACCCCCACCACAGACCCGTAGCCTGCGCAGTTCAAGCCCGCATCGGTTTGGCAAGTTTCAGCTTTGCGTATTTGCTCGGGCGAGAAAAAAGCTTGAATACCTAGCTTTGGGTTTTTGGCGCTTTTTGAGCCGAAATTGTGATCTTTTCGAAGCTGATAACGCAATTTTGCCAACAAAGGGTCGTTGGTGGTGTCGCGTAAATCAGCAGGCTGAATCAACCAAGGCTGCGATTTACCCCCGGCACTGCCTGCAATCAGCAAAGGAAGCTTCATCCGCTTGCTCACCAGCACCATGGCCAGCTTGGCTTTGAATTGGTCACAACAATCCAGCACATACAAAGCAGTTTTGCCACTGCCCACAAATGCTGTCAGCATGGCTTGGGCATTGTCGGGCGTTAAAAAATCATCCACGCAATTGACCTTGCATTCGGGGTTAATTTGGGCAATGCGCTGCGCCAATGCACGGGTTTTTTCCATTCCCAGTGTTTCAGTGGTGGCCTGCAGTTGGCGATTCACATTCGATTCCGCCACATGGTCCATGTCCACCAAGGTCAACTCACCCACGCCAGATCGGGCCAAGGCCTCCACCGCCCAAGAGCCTACGCCGCCCACGCCAACCACCATCACATGCGCTCGCTCGGCCAAGGCCACTCTGGCACCGTCACCATACAAACGGTCAAGCCCACCAAAACGACGGGTAAGGTCGGCGGATTGGGTTTGATTGGGCTCAAATGACTCGGCCACATCAGCCACCTTGGCGTTCCAAGTCAATCACATCGACTTCCACTTCACGGGGGTCTTCACCACGCAACACCAACAACTTGGCCTTGTTGCCCACGCCCACGCCTTCCAGCGCTTTGGACAATTCATTCACATTGGCCACGGGCTTGGAGTTCACTGCAACTACCACATCGCCTTGAATACCCTGTTGTAAATCGTAGGCCTTCAGCCCGGCTTTGTCTGCGGGTGAGCCGGGCTCTACGCCCATGATGGCAATGCCCTTCACACCCAATCGGCGGGCCAAGGACTCATCAGCCACGGCCACCCCAATGCCAGGCCTAGGCAAGCTGCCACGCTCAATCAACTGCGGCACAATTTGGTTAACCAAATCCACCGGGATGGCAAAACCGACACCTGCAGACGTACCTGATTTGGACAGAATGGCTGTGTTGACGCCGATGAGGCGGCCTGCAGAATCCAGCAGAGGCCCACCGGAATTGCCGGGGTTAATGGCCGCATCGGTTTGAATGACGTTTGGAATTTCACGCCCGTTGTCCACAGGCAAGGTGCGCCCCAAGGCACTCACAATGCCAGAGGTGAGGGTTTTGCTCAGCCCAAACGGGTTGCCAATTGCAAACACCGACTGGCCCACTTTCAAGTCTTTGGACACACCCACGGGTATAGGCCGCAAGTCCTTGGGCTTGGATATCAGGCGGATAACTGCCAAATCATACGAAGGGGCAATGCCGATCAACTTGGCGGGTAAAGGCTCGGAGTCATCCAGCTGCACACGAATTTTATTCGCGCTGCCGACCACATGGGCGTTGGTGACGATGTGGCCTTGGTCATCCCAAATAAAGCCGGAACCTGTGCCCTCCGCCACGCGGCGAAAAAACATCTGGCCCTGCACACTTTCAGTAAAAATATAAGCCACTGAGCCTTTGGAAGCCTCAAACAGATTGATCACACTTTTTTCGGAGCTGGACAAATCACCACGCGATTCGACGGTTCTGGGCGTGGACTCTTCGGGGCGGGAGGTAAACAAGCCGTCAAACGAGCTTTGGTTATATAGAACGTACAAGAGCGCAATGAACAGCACCAAAGACAGCAAAGATGAGGCGGAGGCCCCACGCATACGTTTCAGATTCACAATTTGACTTCCGGGTTGGTCACAAAGGCGAAATACGCAGGTACCCGCGCAGTCTCAATCTTACTCAGTCCTAGTTTGAGGCCGAAAGTTCCGGAATCCGAGGAAGTCTTCAGTCGCCGCAAGCCGATGCGCTGGGCCGGAAGGTCTTTCTCGGGGTGCTCAGGCACGGTCCATGAGGTTTCATGCACAAAATGTTCAGCCCCAGCTTGGTCGTTTACCGTGGCCAGCCCTGTGGAAAAAATTTCCATGTCTGAAGAATGCAATACACCCACGCCCACTTGGGTTTGAATCAACACTTTCCCATCGCTGTCCATCCACATTGCAGTGGGCAACAACACCAAACCTGTGTGGGATAGCAGCACCAAGCTGCCATCCTCCAAGGGGTAAAGCCGATACACCCAAGGCGTGTAGTCTAAAGTGACATAAGCTTTTTGTGGCCCATTTTGAAAGTAATACCGACCATCAGGCTCGCATGTGTAGTTGCGCGCAATGAAGTTGAGGATACGAGAGTGGGTTATGGGTAGCCCTGCAGGGAGCCCAGCAGCTAACCCATCTTCGCTCGGCTCATCGTCATGAGGGCCCTCTTGTTCAGGCCTTGTTAACAGCCAGTCCCCTTGCATGGTCAGTTTTAACCAACCCGCAAGTGAGGGCACGTTGGGCCATTTGGCCAAAGCTTTTTCAACCAAATCATCCATGCTTTACACCTTCGGGATTCTGAAAAAAGCCGTGACACGTGTCGGGCAACCAGTTCAAGCCCAAACGGAACCCCTTTGCATTGGCAAAGCCCACATGCCCGCCATGCGGCGGAAACAGGCGGTGTACTTGTTTGGACACCTCGTCTGCTTTGGGCAGATATTGGCCTGTCATAAAAGGATCGTTCAAGGCGTGAATCATCAAAGTCGGCACTTTAATATCTGGCAAAAACTGTTTGGCCGAAGATTTGGCGTAATAGTCCATTGCGTCTCGGAAACCGTGCCACCGCGCAGTCACCCGATTGTCAAAGTCGAAAAAGTCTTTGCAACTGGCTATTTCCTCAACAGTACCAAGATCGGGGTAAAGTGCAATTTTTTCAAGGGACTTGGGAATCAAAGTGGACAAAAACATCCGTGTGTAGACCAAGTTAAACCCTTTGGCCAAGGAATTGGCACCGGCCAGCAAATCAACAGGCGCACTGACGCTGACTGCGGTTGTGGCTACTTTGCAAGCGTCAGACCCTTGCTCCCCCAGCCACTTCAGCAAGGCATTTCCCCCCAAGGAAACACCCACCACATGCAGGGTTTTAATCTGGGGGTAGTCTTTGCGAAGGCGGTGCAGCACCCAATCAATTTCGGCAGAATCGCCTGAATGGTAAGCGCGCGGCATCAAGTTGTTTTCGCCGGAACACCCCCTAAAGTGCGGCACCACGCCTAGGGCACCGGCTTCAGAGGCACGCTTCATCACAGACCGGGCGTAGTGGCTGTCAGAAGACCCTTCTAGCCCGTGAAACAGCACCCACATTTCAGTGAATTGCCCACGCGACTCTGGCGCAGCGGTGAAGTCAAGGTCGATAAAATCGCCGTCTGGCGTGTCCCACCGGGTACGATGAAAATGCACGGCAGGTTTGCTTGCCGCTTTGGCGGGCAAGATGGTTTGGGAATGCCCGTCTGGCATCCACCAAGGGGCGCTGTATTTGACGGGTGGTTTCATGCTTGAAGGGTTCCAGACTGACCAAAACGGTCAATGCAAGGTGGGTTGGGTGTCAAAATCGGTGATGTCGTCGATTCCGTTGTCTTCAATCTCTTCAGCCTCTTCGCCCTCTAGCGCAGCGCTGGCGTGGTGCAGCACCAGCTTCCAGCCTTGGGGCCCTTTGTGGTACACATTGGTGGCATGCACTTGGATGACTTGGCTTTGGCCACGCCCACCGCTCATCACCACTTGTTCGAGAATGTTATGGACGGAAATTAAGACGCCTTCAATGCGTTGCATGGGCACCACTCGAATGTGCAACGGGCCGGCAGACAAAATTTCACGCCATGACTCACGCACATCCTGAAACCCCTCCAAGCGTGGGCCGCCGGGGTGAATGCACACCACAGGCTCGTCATCTGCCCAAAGGTCCATCAGCGCATCCAAATCAGCCGCTTCCAGTGCTTCATAAAAAGCCTGTTCGATGTCTTGCGGTGACGAGTGGATCATTTTGGGTGGGGGCATTCGAGGGGCTCCGGTTTGTGGTTGTTTTTATTGAAAAACGACAGTTTTGCTGCCATTTAAAATCACACGATGCTCGCAATGCCATTTCACGGCCCGAGCCAGCACCATACATTCGGTGTCGCGCCCACGGGCGGTCAATTCTTCTGGGGTTAAGGAGTGGTCTACACGGGCCACATCTTGCTCAATAATCGGGCCTTCATCCAAATCTGAAGTGACGTAATGCGCGGTGGCGCCAATCAGCTTAACGCCACGGTCAAAGGCCTGCTGGTAGGGCTTGGCCCCTTTGAAGCTGGGCAAAAAGCTGTGGTGGATGTTGATCACCTTGCCTCGCAAATCAGCACAAAAATCGGGCGACATAATTTGCATGTACCGGGCCAACACCACCAAATCCACTTTTTCTTGCTGAATAATTTGGCGTATTTGGGTTTCTTGCTTTTGCTTGTTGGCTTGGTCCACTGGCAAGTAGTAAAACGGCACACCATAAGAGGCTGCCAACAGGGCGAAGTCTTGGTGATTGGACACAATCGCGGGGATTTCACAGGGCAAGTTGCCACTTTTCCAGCGGAACAGCAGGTCATTCATGCAGTGGCCAAATTTGGACACCATCATCAACACCCGGGGCTTGACCTTGGCGTCTTTGAAGCCAAATTGCATGTTGAATTGGGTCGCAATCGGCGCAAACTCCGCTTCCAAATTGCTTTCATCCAACCCCGCGCTGATTGGCACGCTGAAGTGAATACGCAAAAAGAACAAGTTGGTGGAATCGTCGCCAAACTGGGCTGAATCCAGAATATTGCAGCCTTTGTCGAACAAAAACTTGCTGACGTTGTAAACGATGCCGGTGGTGTCGGGGCAGGAAATGGTGAGAATGAAATCTCGCATGAGACAAGTACTAAAGTAGTCGAACCGCAATCATACTCTACTGCGGAAGAAGTAGCGCTTGGCTGACCTGATCGGGCAAGAGCTTGTTGAGGCAATCGGTGTGGCCCAGCGGGCATTCACGCTGGTAACAGGGGCTACAGTCCAACTGAAGGTAGTGCACTTTGGCGCTTGGGTTAAGGGGTGGGGTGTGGTGCGGGCTGCTGCTACCGTACACCGCATGCACTTTCACGTTCAATGCGGCACCCACATGCATGAGGCCAGAATCGTTGGTGACCAAAGCCTTTGCAGCCGCCATCAATGAAATGGCTTGGGGCAAACTGGTTTTACCCGCCAATACTTGCACTTGGGCTTGCAAACCCGCGGGCATTAAACTGCGTATTTGTTGTGAAAACTCAGCATCTTTGGGGCCACCCAGTAAAACCACTTGGCTACTTATGGCACCACGGGTTGGGCCACCTGAATTTGCTTGATGGGCCAGTAAGTAATCCCGCCCTACTGCTGCAAAATGCGGGGCTGGCCAGCGCTTGGCAGGGCCAAACTCAGCACCGGGCGCCAACACCAAAAACTCACCTTGAAGCCCAAACTCCCTGACCACTTCCTGGCGCTGTTTGTCGCTGACCACCAACACTGGGTTGGCTAGCTGATGTTTGGGGTAACCGCCCAAATCACCATACCATTGGATCATCGGCGGTTTATTCAATTTGGAGGGCTTGGGCAATGGGTGGGTCAACACCGCTGTGCGCAACTCGCCGTCATAACCCACGCGCTGGGGAATTCTTGCAAAAAAGGGAACCAAAGCCGACTTTAAAGAGTTGGGCAGCATGATTGCCCGATCAAACCCTTCAATGGCAAGCGCCCTGCCCACCTGCCTGCGCAAACCCCATTGCAACTTGCCATGGACGAACGGCTCCACTTGGACAGACTTCACGGTCGGCGTGAATTGGTAAACAGGGGCAGTAACAGGTGGCGCCAAAACATGGATCTCGCAGGGGGATCCATCCGCGTTATTCAAACTGGCGTCGGCATGCAGGGCTTGCAACAAAGACAAGCTCATCACTGCATCGCCAATCCAGTTGGGGGCAATGATTAAAATGCGCATGGCATCCTCCCCATTGAGGACACCATGCGGCTTTTTACATCAGTGAGCGTGAACTTTTGCACCGGGTTTCAGCGTGTACACCGTGCCACAGTAAGGGCAAGCAGCCTTACCTGTTTTGGTGACGTCCAAAAACACTTTGGGGTGCGTGCTCCACACCGGCATGGCCGGGTTGGGGCAGAAGGCTGGCAGTTGGTCGCCATCCAGCATCACTGTTTCATGCTGCGGTTTATTGTCAACAATCATGGTCATATCCGTGTTTTTTATACTCTGGTAAGCCAGCTTTCGTATTTGTCATTCCGACCGTACACCACGTCAAAATAACGCTTCTGCAGTTCTTGCGTCAAAGGCCCACGGTTGCCAGCACCAATGGTGCGGTTGTCCAATTCACGGATTGGTGTCACTTCCGCAGCCGTACCGGTAAAGAAGGCTTCGTCAGCGATGTACACGTCATCACGCGTCAAACGCTTGGCGCGCACTTCCAGGCCCATGTCTTTGGCCAATGAAATGATGGTCGAGCGGGTAATGCCGACCAAGGCTGATGCAATTTCAGGCTCATAAATGCAGCCGTCTTTGACGATAAACAGGTTTTCGCCAGCGCCCTCAGCCACAAAACCGTCTACGTCCAGCAGCAAGGCTTCGTCGTAACCGTCGTTGGTGGCTTCCATATTGGCCAAAATGGAGTTTGCATAAGTGGCAGAAAACTTGGCGCGTGCCATGTTGACGTTCACGTGGTGGCGTGAATAAGAGGAGGTTTTAACGCGAATGCCTTTTTCCAAACCTTCGTCGCCCAGGTAGGCACCCCAAGTCCAGGCTGCAATGGCTACATGTACGCCAGCGCCGCGTGGTGAAACACCCATTTTTTCAGAGCCATAAAACGCGATTGGGCGAATATAAGCAGACTCCAACTTGTTGGCGCGCAGCACTTCACCGGTGGCATCCATGATTTGCTCTTTGGTGTAGGGCATTTTCATCTGATAGATGTGGGCGGAATTGAACAAGCGGTCTGTGTGCTCTTTCAGGCGGAAAACTGCTGTGCCCTTGTCTGTTTTGTAGGCTCGCTCGCCTTCAAACACGGCAAGACCGTAGTGCAAGCTGTGGGTTAAGACGTGGGTTTGGGCTTCGCGCCAAGGCACCAATTTGCCATCAAACCAAATAAAGCCGTCGCGGTCAGCCATTGACATGCCAATTCTCCGAATTCTGTGATTAAACCAAACTCGATATTCTACAGGCTAGTGACGCTATTAGTACAAAACCGACGTTGACTGAAAGAAGTTTGACCCTCTATAGTGCATGAATAACCCAAAATAATGACAGATTTGTGATGAAGCCATGTGAAGCTGTAAGTAGTGCACCCCGATGGGCAAGGCGCAAAGAGGACCGTCCGCAAGAGTTACTTTGTGCGGCGCTTAAGGTATTTGGTGAAAAAGGCTTTGCCGGATCCCGCTTGGAAGACGTTGCAAAAATGGCTGGCGTCAGTAAAGGTACGGTTTACCTTTACTATTCCAACAAAGAAGAACTGCTCAAGGCCGTGGTGCGCGAGCATGTGTCCCCCATTGTGAATGAGGTTCGCCAACGCATTGGCGAGCAAACCAATGCCACTTACTCCGAGTTGCTTAGGGATTCCATCCACGAGTGGTGGGACCGTTATGGGTCAACCCAGCTTTGCACCATCACCAAGTTGATTTTGACCGAGTCGCATGCCTTTCCGGATTTAAGCCTGTTTTTTTACAACGAGGTGGTTTTACCTTGGTGGGCCTATTTGGAAGACCTGCTGAAACGGGGAGTCAAAGCAGGGGAATTCCGCGATGTGGACACAGAATACACCGCCCGTGTGCTGCACTCCCCTTTGGTAACCTTGGGCGTGTGGCAACAAACCATGGATGTGAGCTGTCAAACGGACACAGACCCCAAACGGTTCATTGACACTTACATCCAGATGGTTCTGGAAGGCTTGAAGAATCCGAATTATGTCAAGAGCAAGTCAGAAATCGCTGCGCACAACCCCAAAAACATCCCACAAATGGCTGCTGGCCTTGCTTCTGGCCTCGCTTCAGACGCTTTCGGCTTGTTCAAAATCAAACCCAAACAACCCGGCTGAACCTGCTGCAACACCAGCCGTTGACTCGGCTCAATTCATTGTGCAGGCCGAGGATTTGTTCAAAGTCCAAAAATCGGGCATTTCGCAGGGCATCGAGCTCACAGGCACATTCGATGCCATCAAACGGGTACAAATTCGCTCCAAGGCCAGCGGCGTGGTGCTTGAAATGCCATCCCGCGAAGGCGATTCATTGGCGCAAGGGGCATTGATTGCGCGCATTGACCCCACCGAGGCCCGAATACGGGTGGAGGAGCGAAAAGCCTTACTGGCCAGCCAAAAGGCCCAATTGGCCCAAGCCCTGCAACAATTTGCCCAAAACGAGAAGCTGTATAAGCAAAATTATGTGTCTGAAGCTGCGTTAATCAACGCCCAAGCCGCCAAAGATTCAGCCACTGCGCAGGTGCAAGCCGCCCAATCGCAATTGGACTTGGCCCAACAGCAATTGAAAGACACCGAGGTACGAGCCCCATTTGCAGGGCTAATCGGCCCCACCCAAATACAAACGGGCAGCAAGGTGTCAATTGACAGCCCTTTGCTGGAACTGCTGGACATTCACACGGTGGAATTCAAAGCCCTTGCAAGCGCAGACCAATTGCAGGTGCTCAAAGAAGGGCTTGCTGTGAACTTGTATGCCGAGGGCCAAACACAGGCCGTGGAAGGCAAACTGGTTAGAATTAGCCCCAGCACCTCCGCTGGTTCACGGTCTATTCCAGTTTACATTCGAGCACCCAACCCGCGCCTGCAAATGCGTGCAGGCCAGTTTGGCACCGCCAGGGTTAAAACCGAGCAAACTGAACAAGGTTTGATTGTTCCGCTGGCTGCAATTCGGGAATCGAAGGGCTTGCCCATCGTTTATGTGTTGGATGGCGAAATCGGTCAAACAAGCGATCAACGTACAATTGAACTCACGGTCAGGGAGCAGCCCGTGGTGCTGGGGCCAGAACAAAACAGTGGAAGCGACAACAGCAACACCATGGTAGAGATCAAGTCCGGATTAAAAGAGGGACAAACCATTGTTGGCGTCAACTTAGGGCCACTTCGGGAAGGCAATTCCATAACCATCAGTCCAAGCACCCGTCCGGTGACTACTCCTATCCCCGCAAAACCCTAAGGCAACGCCCAGCATGTGGTTCACCCGCATTTCAATTCAAAACCCGGTCATGGCCACAATGATGATGGCCGCACTTTTGGTTTTGGGGCTATTCGCCTACAACAGGCTGCCGATTGATCAATTCCCCGATCTGAATTTTCCAGTCGTGGTGATTTCAGCGGAGTACCCTGGGGCCTCGCCCGAGGTGGTAGAGACTGAACTTACCCGCCCTCTGGAGGAAGTGGTCAACACCATCTCAGGTTTGAAAACCCTGAGTTCACGCTCGTTTGAAGGCACTTCGCTCATCATTGCAGAATTTGACTTGCTGACAGACGGCCCGCAGGCCGCGCAAAATGTGCGTGAAAAAGTAGCCCTCATACGCCCGGTGCTGCGAGACGAAATCAAAGAGCCTGTCATCACCCGATTCAACCCTGATGACTTCCCAATCGCTTCAGTGCTAATACAGGCAAAATCCCTCAACTTACGCCAACTAAGCCTGATCTCCGAGCAAACCATTAAGCGCCGCATGGAAAATGTACGCGGTGTGGGTGCAGCCAACTTGAATGGGGGCACCTCGCGCCAGCTGCGGATCGAAGTCAAACCCCAAGCGCTGGAACAATCCAACCTCAGCCTGTCGCAGGTTCTCAGCGCCATTTCTCAGGACAACCAGATACTGCCGCTGGGTAGCTTGAAAACCGAAGGCAGTGAATCAGTCATCCAACTGGATGCCCGCCTTCAATCCGCGTCTGATTTTGAAAAACTGGTCATTGCCAACACGCAAGGCAAGCAAATCTTGTTGGGCGAAGTGGCTCGCATTGTGGATTCAGAGCAAGATATTCGCTCACTGGCCTTGTACCAGGGGCAGCGCGTGATTTCCATCGACATTTTGAAAACCCAAGATGCCAACTCGGTTGAAGTGGTGGACGCAGTCCGCGCAGCCATCGTCGACATCGAAAAAGAGTTAGGTGGCGAGGTCAAACTCACATTGGCTCGCGATTTGTCTCAACCCATCCGCAACTCCTTGCAAGATGTGCGCAAAACACTGTTTGAGGGTGCGCTCCTCACCGTGGTTATTGTGTTTTTGTTTTTAGGCTCGTGGCGCAGCACCGTCATCACCGGGTTGACGCTGCCCATCTCATTGATTGGCACATTCACTGTGCTGTACGCCATGGGTTTCACCATCAATTTGCTAACCCTGCTGGCCATGTCCATTTGCGTGGGCCTGCTGATTGACGATGCAATTGTGGTGCGTGAAAACATTGTTCGCCACCTGCAAACGGGCAAAGACCACAAACTGGCCGCATTGGACGGCACCAAGGAAATTGGCCTCGCAGTGCTGGCCACCACCTTGTCCATCGTGGCTGTGTTTTTGCCCGTCGGTTTTATGGGTGGCATTATTGGTCAATTTTTTCATCAGTTCGGCATCACCGTGGCTTGCGCGGTATTGCTGTCCATGTTTGTCAGCTTCACGCTGGACCCGATGCTGTCCTCCGTTTGGTACGACCCTCAAGCCCATGGGCAAAGCTTCAAGGGCCCACTGGGCAAACTGCTGGACTGGTTTCAAACCCTGATGCTTCGGCTGGAAAGCCTCTATGTCAAATTGTTGAAGTGGGGGCTTGCTTGGCCAAAAACCGTTTTGACGGTTGCGCTGCTTTCATTTGTAGCCTCATTCGGGCTGTTGAAGTTTGTGGGTGTTGAATTTACCCCCCAAGCCGACAACAGCGAGTTAAGCGTGCAGTTTTACACGCCCGAAGGCTCACCACTTGAACTGACTGAGCGCAAAACCCTGCAAGTGGAGCAGTTGATCAAGCAGCACACCGAGGTTCTGTATGTGTACACCACCATCAACACCGGCATTTCAGCGGGTAAAAACTACGCCAGTGTGTATGTCAAGCTCAAACCACGGGTGGAACGCACACGCACAGTTGAGACTTTGTCCAAACTTATGCGCACTGAATTGCGTCAGATTGCGGGCGTAACCGTTACTCAGGTTGGGGCTCAGCAATCAGTAGGCTCGGGCAAACCGGTACAAGTCAGTTTGTTGGGGCCTGATTTGAAAGTGCTTCAAAACCTGTCTGAGCAGGTCAAAGTCCTGATGGCCAAGGACTCCAGACTGGTGGATTTGGACAGCTCACTCAAAGCCACCAAACCCACGGTTAAAGTGGTCATTGATCGCCAAGCCACCGCAGACCGAGGCTTGAGCATCCAACAAATCGACAACAGCCTACGCCCTTTGCTGGCAGGCAGAACCATCGGCACTTGGAAAGCACCCGATGAAGAAAACTACGACGTGGTGGTGCAGCTGTCAGAACAAGACCGCCGTCAAATTGAGCAATTAAGCGCCCTGCCCCTTACCGTACAAAGCGCCAATGGCCCAGTGCAACTGCGCTTGGGCGATGTTGCGCGGTTTGAACGCAGCCAAGCAGCAGCCCAAATTAACCGCAAATACCTCACCCGTGAGGTGTTACTGAGTGCAAACGTTGAAGGTGCCGCAGCAGGGTCCGTCTCGTCCGACCTTCAAAAAGCGATTGCCCAAATGGACATTCCACCCGGCTACCGAGTCAGTTACGGAGGCTCCACCAAGGACATCAAAGACACCCTTAACTTTGCCCTTCAAGCGCTGGTTTTGGCCATTGTGTTTATTTACCTGATTCTCGCCTCTCAATTTTCATCTTTCATTCAACCGCTTGTCATCATGATGAGCCTGCCCTTGTCACTCATCGGCGTCATTCTGGCCCTGCTAGTTTTTGGCAGCACTTTGAATATTTTTTCAATCATCGGCTTTGTGATGCTGATGGGCTTGGTCACCAAAAACGCCATTTTGTTGGTGGACTTTGCCAATCAGTCCATGAAAAAAGGCATGCAAATCAAGGACTCGCTGATTCTGGCTGCTGAAACACGGCTGCGCCCGATTTTAATGACCACACTTGCCATGGTGTTCGGCATGTTGCCACTGGCTCTGGCCCAAGGTGAAGGCAGCGAACAGCGCTCACCCATGGCCCATGCGGTGATAGGCGGTGTAATTACCTCCACTTTGCTGACCTTATTGGTCGTACCTGTGCTGTTTTCTTTAATTGAAAATTACAAAGCGAAGAAAAAATCCAAACAAATCAAACAGGACACCCAGCGGGTTTGATAAAATAGCGAGTTAACTTCAATCCTTCTTGGTACTTGCCCATGGACTTCGAAAAAGCCCGCTTCAACATGATTGAGCAACAGATCCGCCCTTGGAACGTGCTAAACCAAGCCGTTCTCGACCTGCTGACTGCAGTCAAACGCGAGCATTTTGTGGCTGCAGACCAGCAATCGCTGGCTTTCACCGACTGTGAGCTGCCCATCAAAATCAACGGCAAAGACACAGGCCACACCATGCTGGCCCCCAAAATTGAAGGCAAATTTCTTCAGGAAGTGGAAATCAAGCCCACAGACAAAGTTCTGGAAATTGGCACCGGCACTGGCTATATGGCTGCACTGTTGGCCCAAAGAGCGGCGCATGTCACAACCATCGAAGCTGACCCCGCCATTGCTGACCAAGCTCGCGCCAACTTGAAAAAGCAAGGCATTACCCGTGTGAACGTGGTGACCGGTTGCGGCTTTACCCAAGCCAAAGCACTGGGCAATTTTGATGTCATCGTGCTGTCAGGCTCATCCGAAGTCATGCCTGAAAGCCTGATTGCCCAATTGAATGCGGGTGGACGTTTAATCGGCGTGATTGGTCAACAACCTGTGATGCAAGCCGTGCTGGTCAGCAAAAACACACAAGGCCAAGTGGGCAGTATTCCTTTGTTCGAAACCATTGCCAAGCCCTTGGCCAACTGCCCGACAGCCAAAGCATTCGTGTTCTGAATGGAAACTGAATGGACATCCTAACAGCCACTCAACTCGCGGACAGAATCAAAGCCAAAGACAACTTACCCGTCATTTTGGATGTCCGCGAACCTTGGGAGCTTGAGATTTGCAAGCTACCGGGTAGCCTCGACATACCCATGGGCGAAATCACATCTCGCTTAAACGAGATTGACCCGGAAAGCGAAATTGTGTGCCTCTGCCACCACGGTGTGAGAAGCTACCAAGTGGCGCTGTACCTCCAACGTCAAGGATTTGACAGAGTCGCCAATCTTCATGGCGGCATTCACGCCTGGGCCGCTGACGTAGACACCACTTGCCCGGTATATTAAGGATCAAGTTAAAAACCCAAGGAAAACAGGCATGCTGCACGCACACCCCACCACCAAGTCTCAATTGCAGGGTGGGAATCAGTTTGCGCAGTGCGCGGTTTCTTGGGCCTTTCATACTGCCAAGTTAAGTCCTTTCAAATTAGTACCACTTTGGCTTGGCCTAGCGGCCGCAGTGTTTAACCCTGCGTTTGCTGCGAATACAGTGGGCTTGCCCGCGCTTTTTTCACAAGCCCTTACGCACGATAAAACCTACCGCGCAGCCTTGGCCCAGCATGAGGCCAACCTACAAGGCAAGCCGCAAGCATTGTCTGCCTTTCTACCCAATGTGGCAGTCAACGCCCAACTGCAAAAGGAGGACAGCGACCGCTCGGCCTTTGGGCAAACCAGCAATTCAAACAGCAAGCCCAAAGCCTACAGCTTGAATTTGCGCCAAGCCCTGTTTCAACCCAAAGCATGGGAAACCTACCAGCAAAGCGAACTGGCCAACCAAGCCTCGGCCTTAAGCGTTCAAAATGCCAAACAAGAACTGATGCTGAAGCTGGCCCAAGCCTATTTTGATGTGCTTGCTGCGCAGGACACACTCAGCACACTTGGCACGCAAAAACAGGCCATCACCGAACAACTGGAAGCCGCCAAGCGCAACTTCGAAGTTGGCACCACCACGGTGACCGACCAGCAAGAAGCCCAAGCCCGCTTTGACTTGACCATCGCGCAAGAGCTAGGTGCACAAAATCAGCTACAAGTGGCACAGCTTAACTTGCAAACCCTGATTGGCCCCGCAGTACCGCAATTGGCCCCGATGGACCCCCAAGCCACAATTGCAGCCCCCAATCCAATGAATGCCGAATCTTGGGCAGCAAAAGCAATTCAAGGCAACCTTCAAACCTTGCAAGCCGAACTTGCGCGTCAAATTGCCAATCGCGAAGTATCCAAAGCCCAATACGGCCATTTACCAACGCTGGACTTGACCGGCCAAGTGCTGGATGCCGAACAGCAAATCTTCGACACCGCAACCGGACGCCCTTTCAAAGTGGAGCAAGAAAGTACTACCCTGAGTTTGGTTTTGAATGTGCCTATTTTTGCGGGAGGTTTGACCCAAAGCCAAGTGCGCCAACAAAAAGCCTTGCTGAATAAGTCTGGATTTGACTTGGACAATGCCCGCCTACAAAGCGCACGTGCTGCCAAAGCCGCGTTTTTGGGCGCACAAACCGGATTGGCCCAAATCAACGCTTTGAGCACAGCAGTCAAATCCAGCGAATTGGCACTTAAAGCCAATAAAACCGGGTATGAAGTGGGGGTACGAATCAATATTGATGTGTTGAATGCACAGCAACAATTGGCCAGCGCGCAGCAAAACCTATTCCGCGCAAAATACGACACCTTGCTTAACCTGATGAGGCTGCAGGCTGCAGTGGGCCAACTCGACGAAAAAAGCCTAGAAGAACTTCAGCCTGTATTCAGCAAATAAATGGCCCCTTGGACTGCCTAATCATTGTGCAAAATCGGATTGTTTTGATATCTGATTGTTCGATATCCGATCGGTCAGAATCTGCATCGTTTTAGACGTAGCCCCTTGGTGAGCCTTCGCGTAATTCAATGCAAGTTGCTTGTCTGTTTTAAACACGCCTGAGCCTTTTCCCGGTAGCTCCATCAAAGCCTTGAAAGCTACCTCCAAGGTTTGGAAACGCCGCGCCGCACCTGCAGCCAAAGCATCTTCTGCCGCTTTTTCAAAGTTGAAGGTGTGCGGCCCCATCCAAACCGGGCATCCGTAAGCGCAGGCCTCAATCAGGTTTTGCCCGCCCAGGGGTAGCCAAGAGCCTCCCAAAAACGCCACGTCGGCCACGGTGTAGTAGGCAGGCATTTCACCCATGGAATCGCCCAATACCAAATTCGGAAATTCATCGTCGCTGCCTAATTCAGAATATGAGTCAGCATCTGAACCAGCACCCATATCTTCATTCAAATCCGGGAATAAGGCATTCACCCCACCCCAAGCGCTGCGCCGCAAAGGGTCAGCCAAACCAAGCTCGTCAGCAGTTTGGCACATTGCCAGATAAACCTCCTCGCAACGCTGGGGGTGGCGCGGCACAATCCACACCGAGGTTTTGGGCCTGTATTTAAAAAACTCGGATTGGCTCAAAGCCTTCAAAAACAACACCTCTTCACCCTCGCGACTGCTGGCAAAAAGCACCACACACTCGGCGGATGACTGCACCTGCATTTTTAACTTCCAGCCCAAGCCCAGCTGGGCCTTTTCAGGCTTCAAAGCCACATCAAACTTTAAATTACCAGCCACACCGTCCACAGGCCTACCCAAAGCCTCAAATACCTGCGCATCTTCCGGCGTTTGGCAGACTAAGGTGTGAATACTGGCCAAAGCGGGTTTACTTAATGCGCTCAACTTTTTCAAGCGCTTACCCGTGCGGGGCGAAACCCGCGCATTCAACAGGCAAACCTTTAAATTCAAACTTGGAGCCAACCTCAACAAGTGCGGCCACAGCTCCGTTTCCACCAACCAAAGCTGCTGGGCCTTGGTGCGCTTGATGCATCGCTTCACCAAGCAAGGTAAGTCATAAGGCAGGTAGAAAAACTGAGCGCCGGGCAGGTCGGCAAACAGCTGCCTAGCGGTCGCTTGACCGGTGGGCGTGGTCGAGGAAAACACCCATACAGTGTCCGGATGCTGAACTGCCCACTGCCTAACCAATGGGGAAATGGCGTGGGTTTCACCGACCGACACCGCATGCACCCATATTCGGCGTGCAGCGGGAGAACCCTTGGGTACACTCGCAAAAAAACGCTGGCCCCAACCCTGCAAATACTCCGGCTGCTTGCGGGCCCGTTTCATCAAATACAAAACCAGCACAGGTTGAAGCAACACCATCAGCAAGGTGTAAAAAACCAATAAGGCAGACCATGCAGGGCGTAGCCTATCTGTGTTCAAACCTGCTTTGTTCAAATTTTATTCCCCCTCAGCAGGCGGGTGGTAGCCTCATAAACCTCGCCCACTGCAGGCACCCGACCAACATCGCCCAGGCTAATCGAGTTGGGATTAAACCGGGGTGCAAACCGCCAAGCTGGCGTTGCAAAAAACAATGCCACCAAGGGCAAATACAAAGCCGCAGCCAGGTGGGTAATGCCCGTGTCCACTCCCACAACCAAGCTTGCTGATTGCAGGCGTGCTTGCAAGTCACCCAAGCCCATACGCGGCAGCACCTGCACATGGTCTATGCCTTTGGCAATTGCCTCGGCCTGATCGCGCTCGGCATCGCTGCCCCAAGGCAGGCAAATGGTGTAGCCCATGTCCGACATGCGGTGGGCCATTTCACGCCAACTCACCAGGGGCCACTTTTTTTCGTCCCGCGCTGTGGCGTGCAAAAACCAAATTTCTTGCTTTGAATGGTCCGAAGGGCTGGAATGCGCATGCGTCACCTGCCGATGCCCTTTCTCAATCCAATGGTAAAAAACGGGTGGGCCACTCAGGCGGTATTCCAACAAGGCAGCAGCCAGCTCTCGCAACCGTTCCACCGCATGGGCTTGTGGGTCCCAACCCGCACGCTTGGTGTAAAACAGTGCGGCAATCCATTCCTTCGCATACCCAAAACCCGGCCCAGCCAACGGTCCGCGTGCAGCCTTCGCCAAAACCGCACTCTTGATTAAGCCTTGCAAATCAATCACCAAATCGTACTCACGATCCGCCAGCGATGCCTTTAGCTCTTTCCAGCGTTGTACGGTGTACCTGATGCCCTTCTTCCTCCATTTTCGGAGGTTCACGGGGACAATTTCATTCACACGATCATTGGCCCTGACCAAATCTGCGAAGGGCTCCTCCACCATCCAATCAATCACCATGTGTGGGTTGTGGGCGCGGATATCATGCAATACAGGCAAGGCATGAATCACATCGCCCATGGAAGTGGTCTTAACGATTAAGATACGTGGCATGGAAGGACGAGAAATTGTGGATGCTTTATTGTACGCAGATCGACCCAGAAAATCGTCCAGTACACGCTTCCCAACCCAAGGACAATTCAATACCCATGTCAACCATGCCCGTTTCAGCAGTGCTAATTACCCTAAACGCCGCAAGTCAGCTTGAAAATACACTCAGCAGCTTGAAGTTTTGCGATGATTTGGTGATTGTGGACTCGGGCAGCACCGACGGAACCTTGGACATTGCCGCAGCATTTGGGGCGCGCGTTTTTCAGCAGGAGTGGAAAGGCTTTGGCCCCCAAAAGCAATACGCCGTGGCGCAGGCCAAAAATGACTGGGTGTTGTGCTTGGATGCTGATGAGGAAGTCACTGCAGAATTGAAACAGTCCATTGTGGAATCATTCGCCGGCTTATTGACCAGCTCCTCGGCTGGCTCCTCGGTTGGTTCATTGGCAGGATCATTTGCAGGCTACAGGATGCCCCGCTGCAACCACTTTCTAGGCAGATACCTGCGTCATGGCGAAGGTTACCCTGACTTGTCTTTGCGTTTTTTCAACCGCCAAAAGGCCAACTGGAATTCCGAGGCCGTTCACGAAGGCGTCGAGGGCTTGATCCCGAATGCCCAGTTTGGTTTGCTGCAAGGCGACTTGTTGCACCATTCGGCCGAAAGCCTTGGGCAGTATTTGAGCAAACAAAACAGATACACCGACATTCAATCCACCATGCTGGCAGAACGTGGCAAATGGCCCACCACCGGCAAATTGGTACTGTCACCATTGGTGCGTTTCATCAAGTTTTATGTGGTGCGCAAGGGGTTTTTAGACGGTTGGCCCGGGCTGGTTCACATCGCAATCGGGTGTTTTAACAGCTTCATCAAATACGCAAAAACAAGAGAAAAAATAATGACCAAGCAAGCGGCCAATTTGAAATAGGCCACTTTTGAAATGTGCAACCGAGTAAGCAAATAAAAAGGGGCATCCGAAGACACCCCTTTTTACTTATTCAACACCCAGCATTTGCTACGGAATTAATGCCCAAGAATTTTGGACAAGAACAACTGAGCACGCTCTGAACGCGCACTGCCAAAGAATTCATCTTTGGTACAGTCTTCAACAATGTGGCCTTGATCCATGAAAATAACCCGGTCAGCCACCTTGCGTGCAAAACCCATTTCGTGGGTTACGCACATCATGGTCATGCCTTCGTGGGCCAGTTCCACCATCACATCCAACACTTCATTGACCATTTCGGGGTCAAGCGCAGAAGTAGGCTCGTCAAACAACATGCAAATTGGATCCATAGACAAAGCCCGCGCAATCGCGACGCGCTGTTGCTGACCGCCTGACAATTGGCCGGGGAATTTTTTGGCTTGCGCCTTCAAACCCACACGGTCCAACAGGCCCAAACCTTTGGCCTCGGCCTCATCCTTAGAGCGACCCAACACTTTGATTTGCGCCAAAGTCAGGTTCTCTGTGATGGTCAGGTGTGGAAACAATTCAAAGTTCTGAAACACCATGCCTACGCGTGAGCGCAGCTTGGGCAAATTGGTGGCGGGGTCCCCAACGGAAATACCGTCCACAATAATTTTTCCAGCCTGAAAAGGCTCCAACGCATTGACTGTTTTAATCAGCGTGGACTTACCTGAACCCGATGGTCCACACACCACAACCACATCGCCTTTTTTGACGGAAGTTGTGCAATCGGTGAGCACCTGGAAACTTCCATACCACTTACTTACATTTGAAATTTCAATCACAGTGCACTCCTGCTATCGAATAATTTGAGTTTTACGCTGCAGTACCTTGACCAACATGGACAAGCTTAAGCAGATCGCCAGATAAACCAACGCCACGAAGGTGTACATTTCAACCAAGCGGCTGTCACGCTGAGCAATCTTGGATGCAGCACCCAAAAAGTCAGTCACGGACAATACATAAACCAGCGATGTGTCTTGGAACAAAATGATGGTTTGCGTGAGCAGAACCGGCAACATGTTGCGGAAAGCCTGGGGCAAAATAATCAGCCGCATGGACTGACCATAATTCAGACCCAAGGCATAAGCTGCACCAACTTGACCACGCGGTATACTTTGAATACCTGCTCGCATAATTTCACAGAAAAATGCGGCTTCAAACATGATAAAGGTGATGTAGGCAGACCGATCTGCACCAATTTGCGGCGGTCTTTCTGCACCCGTGACGCTTTGGACAATAACCGGAACCAAAAAATAGAACCAGAAAATGACCAAAATCAAAGGCACCGATCGCATCAGGTTGACATACCCGGCCGCAACCAGTCGCAGGGGTTTGATGCTGGACAAGCGGGCCAAAGCCAGCAATGTGCCGAAGAAAATGCCACCCAAACAAGCGACGATTGTCAGTTGAACGGTGTACTGCAACCCTTTCATCAGATAGGGAAGGGATTCACTCACTGCGCTGTAATCCAAAGCCATGATTACTTGCCTCCTGCGATGAAGCCAGGCACGCTGGTCTTGCGTTCAAGGTATGCCATGAAACGGTTTACAGACATGGCCACGATGACGTACAACACGGTCGCCGCGATGTATGCTTCCATGAAAGCGAAAGTCACCTCCCCCATTTCACGAGTTCGGAACGTCAACTCGGTCAAACCGATGGTCAGCGCCACTGACGAGTTTTTGAACAAGTTCATTGCTTCAGAAGTCATTGGCGGCACGATGATTCGATACGCCATGGGCAGAAGAATATAGCGGTATGTTTGAGCTTGGGTAAAACCCAAGGCATAGCCAGCAGAGCGCTGCCCACGCGTCAAAGATAAAATGCCGGACTTCACCTGCTCAGCCATGCGGGCCGCGGTAAACAAACCCAAGCAAAGAACAGCTGCGATGAATTGGACCACTGTGGGGTCCTGCTCAATCGACCATGCTTTGATAGATGGGAATATTTCCGGAATGACGAAGTACCAAATAAAGAATTGAACAATCAGGGGAATGTTCCTGAAAAATTCAACATAAACGTTGCCAATTAAAACCAACCCTTTGGATGTGGTGGTTCTAAAAATGCCCATTAAAGAGCCCACGGAAAAGGCAATAATGCCTGCTGAGAATGACAGGGCCATTGTCCACATCAACCCCGAAATCAGCATTTCCCACCATACGATGGTTTCGCCTTCAACGATTGGCTCGAAGAATAGAAGCCAATTCAGATCGCTCATCGTCTCACCTTCTTTTCGAACGGCAGTTCGAATAATCTTATTTTGAAAAAAGGCCGGACACGCTTTCGCGTGGCTCCGGCCTTACAGACGGGTATAAAGATTAGTTCACGCCAACTGAATTAGGCTTGGCGATCGCTTCCTTCAATTCTGGAGACATCGGGAAGTTCAAGTTGATGTTCTTTGGTGGAATTGAACTGTTGAACCATTTGGCATACATCTTATTGATTTCGCCAGATTTCATCAATCCGTTCAGCACTTCATCCACAGCAGCCTTGAACTCAGGGTCATCCTTGCGAATCATGATGCCGTATGGCTCAGTACGCAGAACTTCCGGCAAGAACATGTAGTCACTTGGCTTTTCGCTGTTGGCCACCAAGCCAGCAATCAGAATGTCGTCCATTACAAACGCTTTGGCACGGTCATTGGCAACCAGCAAGAAGCTTTCGGCGTGGTCTTTGCCGTAGATTTCCTTGAAGTTGATGTTGGCGCCCTTCTCGTGTTGCTTGATCAGCTGCACCGAAGTTGTACCTGAAGTGGTGGCAATCGGTTGATCATTCAGATCAGCCAATGTTTTGATACCACTGTTTTTCTTCACTACCACTTTAACGTTGGTCACGAATGTGGTGTTACCAAAAGACACTTGTTCCTGACGCTTCACAGAGTTGGTTGTGGAGCCGCATTCCATATCCACTGTGCCGTTTTGCAGCAATGGAATACGGTTGGCGGATGTCACGGGCTGAAGCTGCACATTCAGGTCGGGCATTTTCAGCTTGGCCTTTACAGAATCAACAACCTTGTTACACAAGTCCATGGAATAGCCGATTGGCTTTTGCTGGTTGTCCAAGTAGGAGAATGGCACTGAGGATTCGCGGAAACCAATGACCAAAGTCTTAGTTTCTTTGATTTTTTTCAGTGTTCCACTATCAGATGCAACAGCAGGTTGTACTGCAGCCACTCCCACACAAGCCAGCAAAGCTGCAAGTAGATTCCGTTTCATGTTTGCTCCTTCAGTAATAAAAGTACGTCTGAATGACGTGTTCACAACCCAAGTAGAAAATTTGACTTTCCTACCTTCTCTCTCTCTGGATTTACAGCTTTATTCTCCTTGGCTGGGTCAGGACCTCGGGTTTTAGTATTTCGTTGAGTTGTTCTTGTGTCAGCAAACCTTTCTCCAGTACCAAATCACTTACTCTACGACCCGTCTTTAAAGCTGCTTTTGCAATTTCAGACGCTTGGTCGTAACCAATGAAAGGGTTAAGGGAAGTTGCCAGACTAGCAGATTCTTGTACACGTCTAGCAAGGAGTTCTTCGTTTGCAGTGATTCCAACTACACAATTTTTTGTCAATGTTTCGCAAGCGTGGCTTAAGTGATAAATGCTCTTAAACAAGCTCCAAGCAATAATCGGTTCGAAAGCGTTAAGCTGCAACTGACCTGCCTCTGAAGCCATTGTAACCGTCATGTCATTGCCAATGACCTCGAATGCCACCTGATTGACCACCTCGGGAATTACGGGGTTGACTTTTCCCGGCATGATGGAGGAGCCCGCCGCACGGGGCGGTAAGTTGATTTCACCAAAGCCAGCTTGTGGCCCTGAGGACAATAAACGCAGGTCATTGCACATCTTGGACAACTTACATGCAACACGTTTAAGCACGCCCGACAACTGCACAAACGCGCCAGTGTCTTGAGTGGCTTCAATCAGGTTGGCTGCGGTAATCACATTCAAACCAGTAATTTCTTCCAAGTAATGGCGCACTCGGGGTGCGTACTCGGGGTCGGTGTTGATACCGGTACCAATTGCAGTGGCGCCCAAGTTGATTTCATGAATCAAGGAAATGGCTTCATTCAGACGCAACAGGTCTTCGCCCAACATCACGGAGAAAGTTGAAAACTCTTGGCCTAAAGTCATGGGCACAGCGTCTTGCAGCTGGGTACGGCCAATTTTCAGGATTTTGCGAAACTCGAAGGCCTTTTCCTCAAATGCTTCTTTCAGCTGGGCCATGGAGTCGCTGAGGCGCTTGATGGCCTTGATCAAACCAACCTTCACTGCCGTGGGGTACACATCGTTGGTGCTTTGGGCTGCATTCACATGTTCAATGGGGTGCACCACTTTGTAATCGCCTTTTTGCCCGCCCAAAATTTCGATGGCGCGGTTGGCAATGACTTCATTGGCATTCATGTTGGTGGAGGTACCCGCACCGCCTTGAATGACGTCAACCACAAATTCCTCATGCAGTTTGCCGGAGATGATCTCTTTACAGGCTTGCTGAATGGCTTTTGAAATGTTTTGAGGAATCACATCCAAATCAGCGTTGGCCCGGGCAGCAGCCCATTTGACGGCAGCAAGCGCTTCAATCAGTTGGGGGGCACGGCTAATGGGGGTGCCAGTGATTTGGTAGTTTTCGAGTGCACGGCCAGTGTGGACACCCCAGTATGCGTCAACGGGGATTTTTTTCTCACCCAACAAATCTTTTTCAATTCGAAAATCTGCGTTGGACTTGGCCATACTTTCCTCGGGCTGTGAATGTGACTGCGCGAATCCTATAGGGATTAAAACAAAGTCACCAATTCATATTGATTATTAAACCATGCAAACTTTGCATACCAAAAGAGGTAAACCCCTTAGAGTTAACTCCCGATCAGCATGTATCGTTGACTTGACCCGAATTATTGTGGCCAGAGGTGCCAAGCCATATTCAATAGCTCGGAGCTGGATTGACTGTCTCGGCTTTCGGATACACGACGGATTAAGCGAACTTCCATTCGTGTCTGATAAGGGCCTTTGAGTTCCATCAGCTGGGTATTTTCTGCAGCCTGAACCGCGCTGGAAGGTAGCCACGCAACGCCCAAACCACGCTCACACAAGGCTTTCAGGCATTCGGACATGTCGGTTTCAAAAATAATTTCGCGTAGAAATGGTGGGCCAGCTTCCAGCGCAATGTCGGCCATGCGGCTGAGGTAGGCATGCCTTGCAAAGGCAAGAACAGGTAGGGGCTTTCCGGTAGAAGAGGCAGTAAAGTCATAAAGTGGCTTCCCATCTGGCCCTGCTTTGCTGAAGGGAAGAAAGTCTTCGTGACCCAAAGTTTTGACCTCATACTTTTGGGGGTCTAACTCGATCGGTTCACGCATGTGGTTGTAGCAAACCAAAAAATCTGACCCGCCATTTGTAAAATCCAACACTGCATCATGCATATTCCGGGCACTGAGCTGAAAACTCAGCGATGGGGCATAGGGTTTGAGGCTTTGCTTGAGCTCTTCAATCCAGCCGGGAATTTTGCTGAATGCGAGCGTATGGGGTACGGCTATCCGAATGACTTTGACAGCCCCCAGGGCGGTACTACCCCGCACAATATTACGGGCTTGTCGCATTTGTTCAAGCATACCCAAGGCTTGCTCGTAGAACACCTCGCCTTGCGTGCTTAGCCGAGTTGGGTATGCGCCCCGGTCAATCAACTCACAACCCAACCAACTTTCCAAAGCCTGTATGCGGCGTGAAAATGCAGGTTGTGTCACACAGCGCAAACTGGCAGCTTTAGAGAAGTTGCGGGTTTGGGCAAGTGTGACGAAATCTTCAAGCCATTTTGTTTCCATCGTTTGACCGGTTACCTTGATCGTGCTGTTGAAGCGACCACATTCGTGCATATTCCCCATTCAGGGCCAATAACTCTGAGTGGCTACCGGCTTCAATCAGTTCACCCTGTTGTAATACTAGAATTTGATTGGCATGCACAATTGTGGAAAGCCGGTGCGCGATGATTAAGGTGGTCCGGTTTTTGGAGAGTTCGGTCAACTCGTTCTGGATGGCCCGCTCGGAGCGGGAGTCCAGCGCGGAAGTGGCTTCGTCAAAAATCAAGATGGAAGGGTTTTTGAGGATGGTGCGGGCAATGGCCACACGTTGTTTTTCCCCACCTGAAAGTTTCAAACCCCGCTCACCCACCTGCGCGTTGTACCCATCGGGCAAGCTCATAATAAAGTCATGAATGTGGGCCGACTTGGCTGCAGCTTCGATGTCGGCTTGGCTGGCACCCGGCCGCCCATACGCAATGTTGTAGGCAATGGAGTCGTTGAACAGCACGGTGTCCTGAGGAACAATGCCAATCTGCGCCCGCAGCGAGCGCTGTGTGACGGACTGGATAGGCTGCCCGTCAATCAGAATTTGGCCAGAGCTGACTTCGTAAAACCGATAAAGTAGCCTTGATAAAGTGGACTTACCTGCACCGCTGTGGCCCACCACGGCAACGGTATGGCCAGCGGGAATTTCGAAACTCAGGCTGTGCAACACCTCCCGGCGGGAGTCGTAAGCAAAACTGACTTGTTGAAATTGGATGTGGCCGCCGTGGACGACCAGTGGCTTGGCATCGGGTGTGTCTTGTATTTCCTGATTCTGGTCGAGCAGGCTGAACATGCGCTCGATGTCAGCCAAGGATTGTTTGATTTCCCGGTAAATAACCCCCAGAAAATTCAGTGGAATGTACAGCTGGATCATGAAGGCGTTGACCAAGACCAAGTCGCCCAGCGTCATGCTGCCATCCAACACACCCAGTGTGGCGCGCCACAGCACTGCAGTAACAGCCAATGCAATGATGGCGCTTTGGCCGGTGTTGAGCATGGTGAGGGAGGTTTGAGAGCGAATGGCGGCTTCTTGCCAAGCGGTCATGCTTTTGTTGTAACGGTCTGACTCAAAACGCTCATTGCCAAAATATTTGACGGTTTCGTAATTGATGAGCGAGTCTACGGCTCGTACATTGGCTTTGGAATCCAGATCATTCATGGTTTTGCGAAACTGGATTCGCCATTCCGTCACTTTGACGGTGAATACAATATAAAAGATGAGCGCTGAGGCGGTGATGATGGAAAACCAAACATCGTACTTCCAGTACAGGTAAGCGATCACCAAGGTGATTTCAACCAAGGTGGGCAAAATACTGTAAAGCGTGTAGCTGACCAGGCTTGAAATGGCGCGACTGCCTCTTTCAATGTCGCGGGTGACTCCGCCGGTTTGGCGATCCAAATGAAAGCGCAAAGACAGCGCATGCAAGTAATCAAACACTTGGATGGCGATGGTGCGCACTGCATTTTGGGTGACGCGGGCAAACAGCAATTCACGCAGCTCGGTAAACACGGTGGTCGACAATCGCAACAAGCCATACACCATCAACAAGGTCACGGGCATTGCGGCAGCGGCCAGCATGGGTTTGGAGTTGATCAGCGGCGTAAGCGTGTCGATGATGTCTTTTAACACCAAGGGGACGCCCATATTGGCGACTTTGGCCCCCACAAGACAGGCAATGGCAAACACCACGCGCCACTTGTATTGCCACAAGTAGGGCAGGAGCATCCGGAGGGTGTCCGAATCGGTGCGATTGCGGGGTCTTTGTGCAGGTATGTCTGAATTGCTACTGTTTCGGCGCATGGAGAACTAAAAGAATGAAATACACTAAAGCATCAAGGAATCAGTAAAGCACAAGAATCCATACGAGTTAGACGGGAGAGAGAAATGGGAGACACAAAGGTGAGCAAAATTCAAAACAAGGTGATCATTATTACTGGTGCATCTGAAGGCATCGGCAAGGGTTTGGCTTTGGCACTGGCGCGAGGCAACCAAATTGTGCTGGCAGCGCGCACACAAAGTAAGTTGGAAGAGGTGGCCAAGGAAGTGGTCCACTTGGGCGGTAAGGCTTACAGCGTGGTGTGCGATGTATCGGTACAGGAACAATGCGAAAATTTAGTGACTGAAACCATACGCACTTTTGGGCGAATTGATGCGATTGTAAACAACGCTGGCGTGTCCATGCATGCGTGGTTTGAGGACATCACTGATTTGGGAACCTTTGAAAGGCTATTCCGAATCAACACCATGAGCATGATTTGGATTACCCACAAAGCGCTGCCTGAGTTGAAAAAAACAAAGGGTTTGATTGTTGGGGTGTCCAGCTTGGCGGGAAAAACTGGGGTGCCCGCGCGTACCACCTACTGCACCAGCAAGTTTGCGATGGCTGGGTTTATGGAAGCTTTGCGCATTGAATTGATGGACTCGGGCGTGGATGTTTGCGCGATTTTCCCGGGTGTGGTGGACACTGAAATTCGTAGAAATGGCTTGGCGGCCGATGGCCAGCGGGCCGGCTTTGCAGGCTTGAGCGAAGACGGCGCAATGAGCATTGAACAATGCGTGGATGAAATTGTGAATGCAATGGAAACACGCAAACGGGAATGGGTAATGACGCAGAAAGGCCGTTTGGGTATGTTGGTCAAGCCGTTGTTGCCTGGCATCATTGACAAGATGGCCCGCGAAGCCTTGGACAAAGAATATGGGGGTCGGCGCGGACGTTGATGCAGGAATGAGGTTGGAGGAGTAACATCTGAAGGCGCTGAGATAAACTCAAGAACCTCTGATAAGAACAAGGTTTAAAGCCCAATGGATACCACTACCCCCAAAATACTTTTGCCGGTTGACCGCGAGCCTGTAATTCGCGTCATACCAATGCCCAGAGACTCCAATTCCGCAGGCGATGTGTTTGGGGGTTGGATTATGTCGCAGGTGGACTTGGCGGGCTCGGTTGCGGCAGTTGCCCATGCAAGGGGCCGGGTGGTGACCGTGTCGGTGAATTCCTTCGTGTTCAAAGAACCTGTGTTTGTGGGGGATTTGTGCAGCTTTTACGCCCAGATTGAGCATGTGGGCCGCACGTCCATGAAGATTTATGTGGAAGTGTATTCACAACGCAGCCTGCACCCCGACAAAGTGGTGAAAGTGACCGAGGCTTACATCACTTATGTTGCTGTGGACCAAGACAGGGTGCCCCGCCCTGTTGCCCCATTGGACTGATTCGCTTTTGGACTGAGGTTTTAAAAGCGGTTCAAGTCCAGCATGTTTTGCTCGAAGGCAAATTCAACCTCATTGACATGCTGCCATGAGGATTGCCCCTTGACTTGCTTGCGGGATAACTCGATTCGGTAGTCATAGCGGTCGGGTCGATACAAGCCACGAAGCAATTGCACAGGCCTGTTGTTTTCATCGTAAGCCACACGGGAAATGGCCAACAAAGGTGCGCCCACTGGCACACCCAAGGCATAGGCCACAGTGGCATCGGCCAAGCGGGCCGAAATGGTTTGACGGGCCTTGGCCACCTTGACGCCAGCCTCCTCCAGCAACATCAAAATAGGCAATTCTTTCAACCTGCGTCGGCAAATGCGTCCTGACAAATCTTCAGGAATGTAGCTGGTGAGGTGGGCGATGGGTTGGTCTTGGTACTGCCGAATGCGGATCAGTTTTTCCACCACTGCGTCACTGGGCAGGTGCAAAGCCTGCGCAATGTCGGAAGGTGGAATGATTCGCTTGGAGGTGATGAGCTGCAGGTCAGACGAGTCACCACTGGCTTGAAGCCGCATGGCAGATGCGCTGAGTGTTTGGCTGTGCCCGACGGATCCGGTGGCTGAACCAGAGCGCGGTTTAACGAACGTGCCTTTGCCCCGCCCGCGCGCCACCAAGCCTTCTTTCACCAAGTCCTGCAAAGCCCTGCGCATGGTGACGCGGGACACATTGAATTGCTCTGCAAGCACCAATTCACCAGGGAGGGGCTTGGTGTCAAAATGACCCTCTATGATTTGCTCACGCAGAATCAAATAGATTTGGTGGTACAGGGGGACTACTTGATTGGGGTCCAGCCTTTGGCCAGGATTGGTCAAAGGCACATTGGAGGGTCCAGTGGATAAATCCAAGGACAAGTCGGAAGGTACGCTCATACTACTCTCAGCTACTACTCAATGACTGTTTTCGATGGAACGTTATAATACAACACAAATCAAGTCATTTGACGCTTAAGCAATTGGCTCAAAATGCTGGAGGGTTTTGCTTCTTTGCCAGGTTGGTCAACAGGTGCTTGCCCAAAACGGTTTGGGTTTTTAGGCCCTTTGACTTGTTGGCCTAATTTTTTAGCCAGATTCTTGGAAAGATCAGTGGACTTTTGTGTCATGGAATAACCTGCTTTTTGAAATTTGAATCGCGAATAAGCGGCTATAGTAATCGGAAATGATTCCGAATGCTTACAAATTATCTGCAGGAGATCCCGCGCACGGGATCAACCACTGAGTTAACCATAGACCGCAACCACCTGATAACCCACGGATGCCAGTTGACCACTGGGAGTCCACAGTTTAGCGGATTGGCTGATGTAGCCATCGGATGCTGCAACGCTTTCCATGTCGATTTGGAACCAGCCTTCTTCCAAAGGCTCGGTGGGCAAGGGCGGCAATTCCAGAGACCATGAAACCGAACTGGCCATGACAGGGCCTTTGAACTGGCCCAACACGGGTGTGGGTGGGCCGTCGCTGAGCATGACCACCAACACTTCTGCGCTTAGGCTTTTGTCTTCACATCGAAGGTACATGCCGGTTTTCCAGCACTCTTGCCCCATGTAAGGCAAGCTACCCAAGGCCCAACGTATTTTCACGTGCTGCAAAAAGTTGGGGGTAATTTTGGGAATGAACGGCATAGCAGGTGCTTCGTCGATTGTTTTGGGCAAGGCGACGAAGTGCGGGGTTTGCTTCGGGATGACTGTTTCACGCGCAGCGCCAAAAACGCCGACCACGATGCCTGCCAGCGTTTCCTGACTGTAAATTTCGCACTGAACCTGGCTTACGCTTTTGCCTTGACGCAGCAAACGCACATGACAAACCACATCACCCACGGCCACTGGACCAATAAAATTGGTTTGCAAAGCGCGCAGCGGAATGTCCAGCGACAGGGTGTCGCGCATGGCCACCACAGCAAGCGCGGAAAGGAAGCCACCAAACATGGTACGACCTTGGGCCCAATCCTCTGTGGCATTGAAGGTAACAACATCACCTTCCAATTTTCGGGTGGCAAGGATAGTCGATAGGGCTTGAAGCATGATTTATGAGTATTTGTTTATGTTCTTGTATTCTAGGTGGATAGAGCCTAGGACGGCTGAGGTTTAGCTCTAGTACTGGCCCGCTGATTGGCTTTTTGTGCGGGCGATTGCCCCTCAAATTGCAAGAAATTGGGCGTGCGTTTTTCAGCGAAGGCTTTAAAGGCCTCTTGTGCGGGCTCTTGTTTGAGCATGCTCATGAACCCGTGGCCCTCCACTTCCAACACGGTGGGCAGCGAGGTTTTCACATGGGCTTTAAGCAGGGCTTTGGTGGTGATCAGGGATTGAATTGGCAGGTTCAACAGCTTTTTGACTTGCTGGCCCACATGCGCTTCAAGCTGATCGGCAGGTAGCACCTGAGTTACGATACCGCACTCACTGGCTTTTGCTGCGTTGAATACGTCGCCCAATAAAAGCAGTTCGGCGGCTTTTTGATAACCCGCCAATTGCGGCACAATCAGGGTGCTGCCGCCTTCGGGGCACATGCCCAACTTCACAAAGGGCATGGAGAATTTGGCTGTATCGGCCGCATACACCAAGTCACAGTGCAACAGCATGGTTGTTCCAATGCCGACGGCCATGCCTTCAACCTGGGCCACAATGGGTTTGGGGCAGGTGCTGATCATCCGCAAAAACCTGAACACGGGCGCGTCCAAATTGGTGGGCGGGTTTTGCATGAAGTCGCCAATGTCGTTGCCTGCAGAAAAGCAGTCTTTGTGGCCCTTCAGCAGCACGGCTTTGACTAAATTGCTTTGAGTCGCATCCCGAAATGCATCACCGATGGCGGTGTACATTGCATTGGTGAAAGAGTTTTTGCGGTCAGGTCGATTGATTTGAATTTCAAGTAGACCTTGCTTGACTTCGGTGACAATTGTCATGTCTCGTATCCGCCCCGGATGGTGAATTTATTATGTGATGCCAATTTCAACTTGAGTATATTACAGCCCGGTGGCTTGGGCTGTAGGCGTGGGCTTGGAAGTGACCAAGCTGATTCAGCCCCAGAGTCAGCTAGGCGACACTTCACTGCGATTGATCAAACGTTTTACTTCGCGCTTACTGGACTTACCTTAAGCACCCGCCCGTTGCTGCTGTCAGTCAACAGATAAATTGCGCCGCCAGGCCCGGTCCGCACGTCGCGAATACGCTCATTCAGTTCTTTGAACAGGCTTTCAACCTCGGTGGCTTTGTTACCATCCAACACCACTCGTTTGACTTGTTTGGCCGCCAACGCGCCCACCAACAAATTGCCTTTCCATTTGGGGAACAGGTCGCCGTCATACACTGTGATACCAGAGGCGGCAATCGATGGAGTCCAGTACATGGCGGGCTGCACGGTGCCTTCCCGCTCGGTGTAAGGGGAAATTTTTGCGCCATTGTAATCGATGCCATAGGTGGCCAAAGGCCAACCGTAATTGCTGCCGGGCTTAATGATGTTGATTTCATCCCCGCCGCGTGGGCCGTGTTCATGCTCAATCAAGCGGTTGTTTTTGGCGTCATATGCCAAACCTTGAGGGTTGCGATGGCCATAGCTGTAAATTTCAGGCTTGTGGTCTTTGCGGCTTGTGAATGGATTGTCCTTGGGCACGGTGCCGTCGGTGTTGATGCGGACCAATTTACCAAAGTGGTTGCTTAGGTTTTGGGCTTGCTCCCGATAGTCAAAACCATCGCCCAAGGTAAGTACCAAGGTGTTGTCGGGCAACAAAACCATGCGGCCACCGTAGTGGGCATTGCCTGACTTTTCAACCTGACTGCGGAAAATTTCCTTCACATCTTGCAGGCCTTGGGCGCTGAGTTTTCCACGGGCGATGCAGGTGAAGTTGGCACTGCGGGTTCCGCAGGCATAGCTGAGGAATATTTCTTGAGTCTGTGCGAAATTGGAGGCAACCAACACATCAAACAAGCCTGCCTGCCCCGATGAATACACTGCAGGTACGCCAGCCAAGGTGGCGGCTTGCAATTTACCGTCGGATTGGATCAGGCGCAGGCGCCCTTCCCTTTCTGTGACCAACGCTCGGCCATCGGGCAGAAATGCGATCGACCAAGGGTTGCGCAAACCTTCGGCCACAGTTTCTATTTTGTAAGCCTCGGATTGCTGGGCTTGAACACCATCGGCATGCGTCAGCAAAAGCCCTAGCCCGGCAACACCTGCCACCAAAACGAAGGACCTTTTGTATTGCGGGGCGTAGTTGTTAGCCAACCGCGCTGAGCGGCTGAGGCTGGCAAACAAATAACCAGACAGTGCAGCTGGCACCAACATCAACAACTGCCCAGTGAAATCACGCGTGGCGGCAATCAGCGTTGGCATGGGCACCAAACTGTCGACCAATTTAAAGGTGGCCCACAGACCCACCGCAGCGCCTAGGCTGCACCACAATTTTCTGCTGGAGTCAGATCCGTTTTGCAACTTGGCAGCAACACGAACCGCCACTGACTGGGAAATCAAGAAACTCAGCCCAAACAGGATGAAATACACGGGTGCGAAATTGGTCAAATCATGCAGACTGGTTTGAAGCCGCTCGTTGAGGGAAATGGGCACTCCCAGCTGGCCTAAGGCACTTAAGTTAAGCTGGGTTTGAATCAAGCTGCCAAGGATGACCCCGAAAACCACTGTAGAAAAGAAGGAGTAGAAAATCTGTGACCCGGTCTTGAATTTGCTCATTCTTGAAACCCCTGCTGCAGAGACAATCCGCTGTGAATAACCATTGAGTCTGATTGTAGCGGATTACCTCTTGCTGAACTGTCGGGCAGGCGATGCGCAAGCGTCGGAACTAGTCACGCAAGATGGTTGATCTGCGAACCTCGTCCTGCGGGAACACGCGCCCGCTCTCCAAACACGAGAAGATGTGTTCAAACACTGCACCGGGTACGTTTTTTTTAAGTCCATCCAAGAAATAGGTGTGCCCTTTGGGCTCGTCATAGCGGTTATTGAGGTCATCGCAATCCACCACGTACACGTTTTTGGGAGTGAGGTCCAAATTTTCTGGTCCGGTGTGGCCCAAGCGGCGCGATGCAACTTTGTTTTTTAAATTAGCGGCCTTGCTGGCGCGCAACGCCAAATCGTCGGACGCGTAGTACACCACTACATTTCGAGAGGCGTCGCAAATCAATTCCCCCGAGTGGCCACGATGGATGGATTCATTCTCAATGTCGGCCGCCACCAAAAACGTGTTGCGGAAAATCAGGGGCACGCCGGATGACAAATCATACCGATTCCAAGCGCACAGGGTTTCACGCAGCACGCGGTTGCCCATGGAGTGGGCCAACACATTGATGCGCTTCAGGCAGGGGTCAGTCTCAGGCGTGTTGGCGGCAGACTCGCGCCATTCCATGAATCGATTCAATGCGCGTGACAAGGATTGAGCACTGAAGTCCGCCGACTTTTGGTCATCCCAGTAATCTTTGACCACACCAAAATCTGCATCGCAAGGCCAAATAACGGGCAACACCAAAACCTCGTTTTGCTTCTTTTTGTCGCAAAATTTTTGAAGCTGGAGCGCCTTGTTGAACACCTCATTGGGCATGTTGGAAAAGCCATGCACGAACAACAGAATTTGCCTGTATTTGCTGTTTTTGAGCTCAGTCAAAAAATTGAAACCGCCCACTTCAGTGTGGTCATCTTCCGCGTTGCGCTTACAGAAGAAAAATGAGTTGCTGGATGCATTGTTTTTGAGATCGAAAGAAAATTTACGACCTACAACGGAGCGAATTGAAGCTGTCGGGAATCGGTTGGTGAGGAATAGCATGGTGAGCGTCTCCGTCCTTTGGGAAAAATTGTTGAAAGGACTTTGTTTCTAACACTCACTTCAAATTGATGACTAGGAGGGGGTTCGTTCTGATGCCTGGGAGTGGCTCATTGTCGAGCCTCGTTTGTAAGAACGCCCCCCTACCTGCATGGTCAGAGAGAGGCAGGTACTCAATAGACACCCTGTTGCTCTGGTGAGTACACTGCAGTCCAAGTAGCGAATGCGCTCACACCTTTGGTCAAGCACCTTTGCGGACTCAAACAAAATTGGGCTTTTGAAATTCATCGAAACGCAAACTCACTGGAGAAACCTATGAACCCTTGGCAAACCGTCTGGGCCCCAAATGTCAATTTCCCCTGGAGCGGCAGCGTAGCTCAAAGGGTTGAGCCCACCGCAAATTGGTTTTTCGATTCCATTGATGCCAATGCGGGCGATGCAAGAATTGAAAGAAAAGCATTCGAAAAAGCCTCTTATGGCCGGCAAATTGGGTGGCTCACAGAAATAGTAATTGCACTCGCTTCGGAAAGTAAAACAATGGATCGAGGTGAGAATTCTCCACTGCACAAGCTAGAGACCGTTAAAGCAGAGATAGACAAAATTAAATTACAAGAAGCTTCCTCTGCTGCGTCAGACATTGAGGACAAGCTGCAGTGGCTGAAGAAAAATGATGCCGCAGAGTACACATTGCTTGCGAAAAAGCTGATTTCAATTCTTCAAGAAAATGAGTAGATTCACAGGGAATGAGAAAAAAATCGGAACCTGATTGCTCAAGTTCCGACTCTGTATTCACTTAAAAGCGCAACCCAGTCAAACTTAGGGCTGCGTTTTTAACGAGGTATTAAACCCGCTCAAAAATACCTGCAGCGCCCATGCCCGTACCGATGCACATGGTCACCATGCCGTACTTCAAGTTGTGGCGACGCAAGGCGTGAACCACAGTTGCAGCGCGAATGGCACCGGTTGCGCCCAGTGGGTGGCCCAAGGCGATTGCGCCGCCCATGGGGTTCACTTTGGCGGGGTCCAGTTCTAGGTCTTTCATCACGGCCAGTGACTGGGCTGCGAAGGCTTCGTTCAACTCGAACCAGTCGATGTCGTTCTTGTTCAAGCCTGCAGTTTTCAGCACAGCGGGAATGGCTTCTTTGGGACCGATACCCATGATTTCTGGAGGAACACCGCGCACGGCAAAACCGCGCCACTTGGCCAATGGCACCAAGTTGAATTGCTTGACTGCGGCTTCAGAAGCCAAAATCAGGCAACCTGCACCATCGGACATTTGCGAGCTATTACCCGCCGTCACTGAACCTTTGGCTGCAAACACGGGTTTGAGCTTGGTCAGGCCTTCGATGGAAGAATCAGCGCGCGCGCCTTCGTCCAATGACACCACTTTGCTCTTGGTTACGATTTCGCCCGTGGCCAAATTGGGCTGTGCCAAGTTGACTGTTACAGGGGTAATCTCAGCCGTGAACTCACCAGCCTGTTGAGCTGCAATGGCCTTTTTGTGGCTGTTCATTGCAAACTCATCTTGCTGCTCGCGGGTAATGCCCCACTGCTGGGCCACTTTCTCGGCCGTCATACCCATGCCGTAGGCGATGCCTAGGTTTTCGTCTTTGGCAAAAATTGCGTTGTTGAAGCTGGGCTTGTTGCCGCTCATTGGCACCATGCTCATGCTTTCTGCGCCTGCAGCAATCATCACTTCCGCTTCACCCATGGCGATTGCGTTTGCTGCCATGCTGACTGCGGTGATGCCTGATGCACAAAAGCGGTTGATGGTGACGCCGCCCACGGTGTTGGGCAAACCTGCCAGCAACACTGCGATACGGGCCATGTTCATGCCCTGCTCACCTTCGGGGAAGGCGCAGCCTACGATTGCGTCGTTGATGGCTGCTGGGTCCAGCGTGGGCACTTGGGCCATTGCGCTAGAAATTGCATGCACCAACAAGTCATCGGGACGGATGTCCTTAAACACACCGCGAGGCGCTTTGCCAATGGGGGTGCGCGTTGCCGCTACGATGTATACGTCTTTACAAGTTTGAGCCATTTTTGCTCTCCTTAGTTGCGCACGGGTTTGCCGGTTTGCAGCATGCCCATGATTCGTTCTTGTGTCTTGGGGTTGTCCAGCAGTTTGACGAAGTGTTTGCGTTCCAGATTCAGGAACCACTCTTCATCCACCAGTGAACCGGTTTCAATCTCGCCACCGCACAGCACTTCGGCAATCACGCAGCCCAAGTGGAAATCGTATGGGGAAATAAAACCACCGTCGCGCATGTTGACCAACTGGGCCTTGATGGTGGCCAAGCCAGATTTGCCTGCTGCAGGTACGCCTTTGATCTTGTGCGGTGGGCGGTAGCCGGACTCAAACATCGAACGAGCCTGATTGATTGCGACATACAACAACTCATGGCTGTTGAACACAATGGTGTCAGTCTCTTTCAAGAAGCCCAATGAGCGGCATTCCATGGCGGACGTACCGACCTTGGCTGTGGCCGCAGTCATGAAGCCGTCTTTCAAGAAGGCCAGAATGTCGCTGGAGCCCGCTTTCTGCGCTGCCAAACCGGCGTTCACTGCAATTTCTTTCAAACCACCGCCACCGGGAATCAGGCCTACGCCCACTTCCACCAAGCCCATGTAGCTTTCCAAGTTGGCCACACGTGCGGAGCAATGGATTGCAAACTCGCAACCGCCGCCCAATGCCATACCTGTTACCGCAGCAACGGTTGGCACTTGTGCATATTTCAATGCAGCAGTACCGCGCTGGAATTCTTTGACCATGGGCTCAATCGCCTTGCCACCGCCTTGCATGAATGCGGGCAACATGGCTTGCAAATCTGCACCGGCAGAGAATGGCTCATCCGGGCTCCACAACACCAAGCCTTTGTAGCTTTGTTCAGCCAAGGCAATTGCTTCATGCGTGGCCGTAATGACATCGGGGCCAATCGCATGCATTTTGGTTTTGATGGACAGAATCAACACATCGTCATGACCCGGTGCAGTCCAAATGCGGGCTGCGTCGGTTTCTTTGAGTGTGGTGCCAGCGGTGTGGCCAGTCTCGGTGGTTTCGCCCAATACTTTGGCGCGGAACACTTGGCGCTTGTACACCGGCAAATCTTTGCGGGCTTGGTAGCTGTTGGTTGCTGGGTTGAATGCGCCAGCCGGTGTGTACACGCCTTGCGTGGCCACGGGGCCTTCAAACACCCAAGCAGGCAACGGTGCATTGCACAGGGCTTCGCCTGCATCAATGTCCGCTTTCACCCATTCAGCAACCTGCTTCCAGCCGGCGGCCTGCCATGTTTCAAATGGGCCTTCTGTCCAGCCGTACCCCCAGCGCAAGCTGAAGTCCACATCGCGCGCAGTTTCAGCAATGTCTTTCAAATGGAATGCGATGTAATGGAATGCATCGCGGAAAATCGCCCACAAGAATTTGGCTTGTGGGTGCTCAGAAGCACGCAAAGCGGCCATGCGTTCGGCCACATTGCGGTTCTTCAAAATCTTCAACACGCCTTCATCAGCCTTGCCTTCAGAAGGCACATAGCTGCTGGAGTTCGCATCGAACACCATAATCTGCTTGCCTTCTTTTTTGAAGAAGCCACCCTTGGTTTTCTGACCCAAGGCGCCTTTTTCAACCAAAGCTTTCAACACAGCAGGTGTGGCATAGCTGGGTGCAAACGGGTCATTGGGCAATGTGTTTTGCATGGTTGCAATCACGTGACCCATGGTGTCCAAACCGACCACGTCTGCGGTGCGGAACGTGGCTGACTTGGCGCGGCCCAGTTTAGAACCTGTCAGTTGGTCCACGATGTCGAATGGAATACCGTATTTCTGCGCTTCGGCCATGGTGGCCAACATGCCGGCAACACCCACGCGGTTGGCCACGAAGTTGGGCGTGTCTTTGGCGGTAATAATGCCTTTGCCCAAAGTGGTGGTCAGGAAGGTTTCCAGGTTGTCCAGAATGTCTTGACGCGTGGTTGACAGGGGAATCAACTCGCACAGGTGCATGTAACGGGGTGGGTTGAAGAAGTGCACGCCACAGAAGCGGCTCTTCAATTCAGCCTCAAAACCTTCGCTGAGCTTGGAGATGGACAAACCGGATGTGTTGGTTGCAAAAATTGCATTGGCGTTGATGTGTGGAGCCACCTTTTTGTACAGGTCGTGCTTCCAGTCCATGCGCTCGGCAATCGCTTCGATCACCAAGTCGCATCCATTCAACAAATCCAGATGTTCTTCGTAGTTGGCGGCTTGCACATACTGCGCCAATTCTTTGGAGCCGAATGGTGAGGGCTTGAGTTTGGTCAGGTTCAGAATGGCTTTGTCGACGATGCCATTCTTGGGGCCTTCTTTGGCAGGCAGGTCAAACAGGATCACGGGCACTTTGGCATTGGCGCAGTGCGCTGCGATTTGTGCACCCATAACGCCAGCGCCGAGTACGGCGACTTTGCGAACGATGAAATTGGACACGCGGGTCTCCTTGCTGATTGATTGAGGGCGAGCCACTCGGGCCCGCCCACTTTGAAACTGAACTACAGATTGATGCAGCTTAAATTGAACAGCAGATTGCTTAGAACAAGTCTTCTTCCATGGCCATCAGGCTAGATGCCCCTGCACGTGCCTTGCGGATGTGCGAGGCAGTCTCTGGCAGCATTTTCTGGAAGTAGAAACGCGCTGTGTGCAGCTTGGCTTTGTAGAATTTGTCGCCAGAATCTTGTTTTTCTAGCGCCAGTTTGGCAGCACGGGCAAAGAAGTACGCAAAGTAGAAGTGCCCTACCACACGCAGGTAATCCACCGCAGCAGCGCCCACTTCATCGGGGTTGGCCATGGCCTTGCCACCAATTTCCATGGTCAATTTGCTGACTTTGTCGCCCAAATCGGCCAAAGGCTCGATGAATTCTTTCATGGCTTCGTTGCCAGATTCAGCTTCGCACAACTCGCGCACCAGCTTGCCAAAACGCATCAACTTGGCACCACCATCGCCCAACACTTTGCGGCCCAACAAATCCAAGGACTGGATGGTGTTGGTGCCTTCGTAAATCATGTTGATTCGGCTGTCGCGCACATACTGCTCCATGCCCCACTCAGCGATATAGCCGTGGCCACCATACACTTGCATGCAATGTGAAGTGGCTTCCCAAGCGTTGTCTGTTAAAAAGGCCTTCACGATTGGCGTGGCCAAAGCCACGTTGTCGGCAGACACTTTGCGCACCGCTTCGTCCGGGTGGCTCAGTTCTTTGTCCAACTCCAGCGCAGTCCAAATGGCCAACATGCGTCCGCCTTCAGCATAGGCACGTGTGGTCAGCAACATTTTGCGAACATCGGGGTGCACAATAATCGGGTCGGCTTGCTTTTCTGGCGCCTTGGGGCCTGTCAATGCGCGGCTTTGAATGCGGTCTTTCGCATACACAACAGCGTTTTGGTAAGCCACTTCGGTCAAACCCAAACCTTGCATGCCTACGCCCAAACGTGCTGCGTTCATCATGACGAACATGGCTGCCAAGCCACGATTGGGTTCGCCAATCATCCAGCCTGAGGCGCCGTCTAGGTTCATCTGGCAAGTTGAATTGCCGTGAATGCCCATCTTGTGTTCAATTGCGCCGCAGAAAATCGGGTTGCGTGCACCAATGGAACCATCGGCATTGGGAATGAATTTAGGCACTAGGAAAAGGGAAATACCCTTTGTACCTTGGGGCGCATCTGGCAAACGGGCCAACACCAAGTGAATGATGTTCTCGGCCATGTCATGCTCGCCCGAGCTGATGAAAATCTTTGCGCCTGTGATTTTGTACGAACCATCTGCCTGCGGCTCGGCCTTGCTGCGCAGCATACCCAAGTCTGTACCGCAATGTGGCTCGGTCAAACACATGGTTCCAGTCCATTCGCCGGAAGTCAGTTTGGGCAGGTAAGCATCTTTCAGTTCTTGCGTACCGTGGGCGTGCAATGCGTCATATGCACCGTGCGTCAAGCCGGGGTACATGGTCCACGCTTGGTTGGCAGAGTTCATCATTTCGTAAAAAGCTTGGTTAACCGTCACTGGCAAACCCTGACCGCCGTAGTGTGGGTCGCAAGCCAAAGAGGCCCAACCCGCTTCTACATACTGCTGGTAGGCTTCTTTAAAGCCTGTTGGGGTTTTAAGGGTATGGTCGGCCTTGTTGAGAGTGCAGCCCTCGGAGTCACCTACCGCGTTAATGGGTTGAAGCACTTCAGAGCAGAACTTGCCGCCCTCTTCCAAAATCTGGTTGACAGTGTCGGCATCGATGTCCTGCATGGTAGGCATGGCCTTGAACACTGATTCACAATTGAACATTTCGTGCATGACGAATTGCATGTCACGGATGGGTGGTACGTATTGCCCCATGGTCTAAGTCTCCTGGTTTTTAACTACTAACAGCTTGCTCGGATAGTTTTTGATAATGTTGAATCATTCTTTCAAAGGCTTCTTTGGCCCTTTTGACTGATTGAGTATCGCCCATTAGGCGACCTTGTTGGTGCGCGGCCAATATAAAACCCACCATTTCAAACACCAGTTGGTCCGCGCTGGTTTTGCTTGTGCACAAGTGTTGCTCTTCAATGGCCTGTGTGGCGGCACGGTGCATTTCCCTTTGCCAGTCGCGGTGCATTTTGACCAGTACGTCCCGTACGGCGCCGGGCCTGTCATCGTATTCTGTTGCACCTGAAATGTAGATGCAACCGGAATCAATTTCCTTACCGATGCGGTCAAGCCAGCGCAGGAAAATAGCACTCAATCGGGGCAAACCGCGAGGTTCTTTCAGGCAGGGAAATAGGACGGCTTGTATGAATTGGGTTTCATATTCTTGAAGGACCGCAATTTGAAGCTCTTCGCGGGAGCCAAAGTGCGCAAACACGCCGCTTTTGCTCATGGTCATACGGTCTGCAATGGCGCCAATGGTCAACCCTTCCAACCCTTGAGTGGAAGATATTTCCAGTGCAGCCTCTAGAATGGCAGCCCGGGTTTGTTCACCTTTACGCAATGTTTTCACAAAATAGACCGAACGTTCGTTTTTTTATGAGTGTACGCTATTTTTTGAAAGGATGGGAAGAGGTGGTGAGAATGTGAGGGGAGTGAACGGCTGCTTGGGAGGAGGGAATATGGGCCGAGTGCTGGCAGGATAACCTACAGCGCTCGGCTCAATTTTATTTAAACAATCAAGCAAGGGATCTCAAAGTGCTTGCCAAAGTGGTCAAAGTTGCTTTTTCTTCCTGCTGAACTTCCGGAGAGCTTTTGGCCAAAGCTTCCAAATTTTCGCAAAAGTCATTGTTTTTGAAGTTTGTGACAATCTTCCAGCCTGACTTGACATTGCTTGCCTGGAGTTTGGCTATACAAGAAATATCAAAACCTGACCTTTTTGGATTTGGTCTCTGATTGCGTGGCAGGCTATAGATCTCCGACAGAAGATTTACAGCCGCCTTAGCTTCGCTAACATCCTGCTTCAACATCTTAAAGTTTTCATCAACCATTTCGAATTGGTTTAACAACAAATGGCTAGTGCACACGCCAATATCTACCAAATGGTTTATCACACCCTCGGCTGCAGCCAATTGAGCAACAACCGGCTCAATCTTGGTACTGTAGGCTGCAAGCTTCGTTGCCGCCGTGTTTATTCCAGCCAGGTTAGTTCGGCGGTTGGCCGTGTCATTGATTGCATTCCATCCCATGTCGCACTCCCTTCTAAGTCGAAAGAACTAGGTGGTCCGAGTCACAATTAAGTTCTTGGACCAACACGCAAATAGTTGTCAAGATAGTCATTACGTTACTTGCTATAGGTACTTACAAAATTCCTTATTGCGGCCACGTGCTCTTCGGTTAAAGCTGTGCTTGACCTTTCCAAGATCGCACTCAAGTGGGGCGCAATCGTACGATAACCCCTTGTGTTTACCGAAAGAGTGATCTTAGACGCATAGGCAGACATTCCCAAACGTGAAGCCATGGTATTACCCGACAGCTTAGGTGCAGGTCGCTCATCTCGCACTTTTTGGTAATCAGCTTTGTATTGTGTTGCAAGATTTGTGTTTTCATTCAAAAACGCAAGTTCGCGACGCGTTAACGCTTCGGCGCGGGTTAACTGTGGAAGGAGTTTCAGGGCAACAGCCGGAATATGATTTTGATTGTTTGCCCTCTGAGTCGACTGGACGGCGCCGGCCCCGTCAACCAAATGCTTGATCGCTGCCGAGGAGGCTACCAAGTCGGCCAACATCTTGTTGATCTGCGTCTTGTTTTTATAAAGAGCCTGAGATGACCTTTCGATTTTTGCCAAATTTTGTTGGCGGTTGGCCGTATTCTCAATTGAATTCCATCCCATGTCGTACTCCCTTCTAAGTCGAAAGAACTAGGTGGCCCGAGTCACAATTAAGTTCTCGGACCAACAAGAAAACAACTCAAACTGCGGAAACTACTTAGTTTGGCGGGGCAAGCGTTGCAGCCAAGGCCTTCAATACTTTCTTGTCATCCACAGAAAGTAAGGGGCTGTTTCTGGTCAAATTATTCAGCGCCGTGGGTAGGTCACGCGCAGTCATTTGCTTGGCCCACCTCAAATCTGTGGTGGCTGAATAAGCAGCCCTTTTCACTGCCGATGCCATGCTTGAGCCTGACAATTGCTGCTGGCCAGGCCTTTGATTGCGTGGCAGTTGGTAGTCCCGGTTAAATTCGTCGGCCATTTCTACACCAAGTTCAACGTCCTTCTTCATGGCTTGGAATGCCCTATCCACTAAATCGAATTGCCTAATCAATTGCACGTTCACGGAACCAGGCGTTTTTGCCAAGTTGTTCAAAATACCCCGAGTTTTTGCCAGTTGCGCTACCGCTGTTGTCAGCGTGGTATTCAGTTGATTCAGCTGGGTTGTACCCTGATTCAGCGCCTCTAAGTTTGCCCGGCGACTCGCCGTGTTGTTGATTGCTTCCCATCCCATGTCGTGCTCCCTTCTAAGTTGAAAGGACTATGTGGTCAGCTTCCTCATTAAGTTCTGAGGGAGGCAAAAAATAAGCTTGGCCTGCGGAAACTACTAAGCCAACTGCACTCAACTCATCGGGCTAACAGCAATTGCACTTTCACCCGCTTGCGGCGTAATGGTGTAACTTCCAGTGAAACTGCCGAAGGATGGGAATGTAATGGCGCCCTGCTGCACATGGAAACAGGGCAAACGCATGCGGCTACGGCCTTTCCCCTTCAACACCACAGCAGGGTGTGTGTGGCCCGCCAACACGGTAAAGCCGTCCAAGGTTTGTGGGTGATGGCACAAGGCCAAACCGCCCAGCTTGTAGGGTTCATCCAAGGATTGAATGCCCAGCGCAACCTCTGGGTCACCCGCCTTTTTGTCGTGATTGCCCCGTATTAAAAACAGCTCCAACTGGCTGTGGTGGCTACGCCAATGCTGAAGTTTGTCTGACAATTCGGGGGAATGTGAAGACTCCGCATGAATAAAATCACCCAAAACGAACAAACGATCAGGCTTAAACAAGGAAATGGCGGCGGTTAAACGTTGTAGATTTTCCTCGGTGGTTCCAGCGGGCACTGGCACACCCAGCTTTCGAAAAGACGCCGCCTTTCCAAGGTGAATATCTGCAGCAAACAGCGCAGAATGCTTGGGGCTGAAGGCCACTTTCAGTGAATGCAGGCGCAATGGGCCATCGCAAGTGGCAACATCAGCGCAGGTGTCTTGGTCTAGCGCCGCATCTGAACGAATAATTTTCAACACCACGACTGCCGTCTCCAAAGCGGGGAATCATACCACCGGCTAGGCTAACCCTAGCCCACATTTGCCAAGGCCGCCTCTTCCAATTCCTTCACCATTCTGGCCACACGGTCGTTCAAACTTTCATTGCTTACACTTTCACGCAAGCGCTCAATCAGCAGTGGAAAAGCAAAGGGAGTGGGCCTCTGGATTTGCTTCCAAACCAATCGGGATTGCCGCATATTGGACAGTGCTTTGCTCAAGCGATTCAGCTCCAGTTCTTGCTCCAAAGCCTCACGCTCTGCTTGATTGAGCAGCAGGTTGCCACTGTCATGCTTCTTGAACACCTCGTAGAAAAGCCCGCTGGATGCCTGCAACTGTTTAGTGCTTTTGCCTGCGCCGGGGTAACCTTGAAACACCAGTCCCGAAATATGGGCAATTTCCCTAAACCGGCGCTGGGCCAATTCAGATGCATTCAGGCAGTCGGTGATGTCTTGCAGCAAATGGTCTGCACTGAACAATTGGCTGGGCTCGTCTTTGAGCCAAACCCCCCAATCAATCGGCTCCGCACTGAGCAACTCAAAACCGTAATCATTCATTGCAATCGAGAATGTATTGGGCCTGTGTTGCGACGCACGCCAGGCAATCAAACTGGCCAAACCGATGTGCACCATACGCCCCTCAAAGGGGTACACAAACAAATGGTGCCCCTCTTTGCTGTGTAACTGCTCGACCAACAACACACCGGGGCGCGGCAAATCGCTCCAGGCTTGTTGTAGTTTCAGCAAACCTTCCAAGGCTTGAAGCTCCGGCTTGGCTGACCGCGTGTTATTCCCAATGTGTTGATGAGCCTCGTCCAGCATCTGCAAGGACGCATGGGCCAATTCGCTGGACAGCGGCATTTTACCGCCCTGCCATTGCGGCACGGTGGCCTTTTTACGATTGGCTTTGCGCACATAGGCAGTCATGTCGCGCACCTTTACAAGCTCAAGCACTCGCCCTGCAAAGCTGAAGCAGTCACCCGCCTTAAGCCGGGCGATGAACCCCTCCTCAATTGTGCCCAAGCGTCCACCCGTCATCCACGCCACATGCATGGCTGAGTCTGACAAAATCGTGCCGATTGACATGGCATGCCGACGCGCAATGTCCCTGCGTAACACCCGGTACTTGCCGTCCTCCGCCAGCTGCACGCGCTGGTAATCGGGGTAAGCCTGCAGGCTATCCCCTCCCTGCACCACAAACCGCAAAGCCCAATCGAAGGACTCACGGCTCAAGGTACTGTAGGCCTTACTCAAACGCACTTCGTTAAAGAGTTCATCGGGAGTAAAACCGCCACCCATGGCAATGGTGACCAAATGCTGCACCAACACATCCAGCGGGTTTTCCGGGCTGTAACGGGATTCAATTTGCTTATTCTCTGCCGCAAACCGAGCCGCAGCAGCTTCCATCAATTCCAAAGCGTGCGTGGGCACCACGGTAATTCGGGAGGGCCTACCCGGTGCATGCCCAGATCGCCCCGCCCTTTGCAGCAAGCGCGCAACGCCTTTGGGCGAGCCAATTTGAATCACACGCTCCACCGGCAAAAAGTCCACACCCAAATCCAGCGAACTGGTGCACACCACCGCCTTCAATGCGCCGCTTTTAAGCCCCTGCTCCACCCAATCGCGTACAGATTTATCGAGCGAACCATGGTGCAAGGCAAGCAGCCCTGCGTAATCAGGGCGAATGTCCAACAAGGCTTGATACCAAATTTCGGCCTGCGAACGGGTGTTGGTAAACACCAGCGTGGTGGATGCAGAATCAATTTCACGAGCCACATTTTCCACATGGCGAATACCCAAATGGCCGCCCCAGGGAAAACGCTCAAATGAATCGGGTATTAAGCTGTCAATAACAAGCTTCTTAGGCAAACGCCCCTGCACCAATTTAGGCTCAATGCCTGAGCCCAAAACAACAGGATAAAGCAAGGTGTGCATCGCCTCTTGCAAATTACCCAAGGTGGCACTCAAACCCCACACTTGTAGCGTTGGATTGAGGCTGACCAAACGCGCAATCGCCAATTGCAACTGCACACCACGCTTGTTGCCAATCAACTCATGCCATTCATCCACCACCAACACATTCAATGCACTCAGCCCTTTCAAACTGGCCTCACGGGACAGCATCAAAGTAAGACTTTCAGGCGTAGTCACCAATGCAAATGGAGGCTTTTTTTGAATTGCCGAGCGGCTGGCTGAATCGGTGTCACCGGTTTGTACCGCAACAGTGCAATCATTCGCCAAACCCGCCAAGCTACCCTGCAAAGCACGCGTGGTGTCCGCAGCCAGCGCGCGGATTGGCGTAATCCACATGACGCGCGTGGACGCTGCCCGTGGAGCAGGCAATACTGCAGCACGCAACAAAGCCCCCATCCAGACCGCAAAAGTTTTGCCAGCCCCTGTGGTGGCATGCAGCAAGCCGCTACGCCCCTCCAGCATGGCACTCCACACTTCATTCTGGTATTCAAAGGGTTGCCATTGCTGGGATTCAAACCAACTGTGCAAGCGCTCCAGGTTCAAATGCTTTAACGGAAAGGAGTCCCCATTTGAAACAACACTTGGCGGACCCGAACTGGCTGCATCCGCTTGGGCGGGCTGCGCTTCTGCCATGCGATTGTCTGCCTGCTTCTTTTTGCGGCGAAGCGCTTTCAGTTGGGTGCCCACATTGGGGCCGGGCGGAATACCTCGAAACTCGGTCATCGTCTACAGCAATAAAAAGTGAAATTTTGAAGGTTAAAATTTCATTCAAAATATTTGAATGATTTATAAGCACATAGATACTTATTAATCCATTTTATTTCGATCAATATGAACACACACCAACACCTTATTGGAGAAATAACATGAGCACAAGCGCACAAATCAATACAAATCGTTCGACACAGTCTCTCGAAAAATTCGAAGAACAACTTAACAGCCTGAGTAACCCACTGGCCCTACTGGGGCGGGTCTTGCTTTCACTGATGTTTATTCTGGCAGGCTTTGACAAATTGACAGGCTTTGAAGGCACGGCAGCTTATATTGCCTCGGTGGGCTTACCCGCGCCGCATTTGCTAACGGTACTGACCATTGTGGTAGAAATTGGGGCTGGTTTGGCCTTACTGGTTGGCTTTAAACCAAAATGGGCGGCCTTGATTCTTGCGGGATTCACACTCGCCGCGTCCGTGATATTTCACAACTACTGGGCAGCCGCTGCGGATCAAGCTTATATTCAACAACTGTTGTTCATGAAAAATATCAGTGTAGCGGGTGGCCTGTTGCTTGTGGCAGCCTTGGGCGGTGGACAATGGGGGCTGTCGGGCAGTACCAAACATCAAGCTTAAAGCTTAAGGGAATTACTGAATGAAGATTTGGGTGGATGCAGATGCCTGCCCTGTGGTGATCAAAGAGATCATTTTCAGGGCAGCTGAACGAACGCAGATTCACACCATTTTGGTGGCGAATCAATACATCCGTACACCCCCATCACCCTTCATTCAAAGTTTGCAGGTCAGTCAAGGTTTTGATGAAGCGGATAACGAGATCGTGCGACGAGTAAGCCCCGGTGACTTGGTGGTGACCTCGGACATTCCACTTGCCGCTGATGTGCTGAAGAAGGGCGGCCAAAGCCTAAACCCCCGGGGCGAGCCCTACTCCACCGAAACAATTGCAGCGCTGTTGACCATGCGTGACTTTATGGACAACCTGCGCGGAAGCGGGATTGACACGGGCGGGCCACCGCCATTCTCCATGAACGACAGAAAGTTGTTTGCCAGCCAGCTGGACCGCATTTTGGCGATTTACACCCGCCAGCGTGACCAAAAATAGGCCACGCAGAATGGGCCTACCTCAATTACAGCGCAGGCCGCTTGTAAATAGGAACGTAAGCCGGCGGTGCTGAGTTGACGGCCGGGTTGATTTTCGAGTTGGCTGTAGGCTTTACTGCAGGGCGGCGGGCTTTGGGACTTTTCACATTTTTCTGTTGAAAGTCTTGCGCGGCTTTGACCATCTGGTTGAATGAGTTTACAAACGCGCCAGCCACCAAGCGGCCTTCGGGCTTGGATTCATACACAGCCAACGAGGAAGGCGTTGTGACGCTACTGGCCCCATCCAACAGTTGTGCAAAACTGAAGTCCTTGTTGGACGCTTTACCCACAGCAGCACCCAGCTCTGCCTTCGAACGGTTTGCATTTAACACCAATTGCGTGGATGCATCCATGGTTTTAATCGGGCTTTGTACTGTGCCAACAGCCGGCGAAAATGTACCCACAACGCCTTGGAATTGCTCAGTGGATTGAGTGGTGAAGTCCACCTTGGCAATGGCCGTGTAATCAGCGGGTACTGCGCGTGCTTTCTTCACAAACTTTTTGGAGCCCGGCTTCTCATTCGTTTCGATCAAAGACGCATCCAAATCCAAGACCTTGAAACAATTGCTTTGCAATGCCATCCATTGGACCAATGGGCGGGGCGCTGGCAAATTGTGTTCTGTGGTTAATGTGGCCAGCCACGCTGAGTTGGTGCTTGCATCGTCAGCCGCTTTTTTAGCAGCTTTGGATTTGGCATTTCGTGAAGCGGGAACCTCGGCAACACCGCTTTCAGTCACCCTGAGGGTACCCAAAGGCTTTTCACATTTTTCCAGCTTGTGATATTCAACTGGCGCAAGCACAACCACAGGCGGCACCTGTGGTGCAATTTTTGCCTGTTCAGCCGGGCTCATTGGGTCAGGCGTGGTTTGACAAGCGGCCAGCAAGCCAAGCAAGGTGAATGACAATGTTGTTTTAATTGTTGTGCTAGTAAAGCGCATTGGGGATCCCAGTAGTATGAAGTAACGCCTTTTCGTAACCACAAACGGCGCTTAGTTCCACACGACATTTCGATCTGCACTCAAATAAACTAAAGCGCCAAAATTTGCTGTGCAATTCCATGCATCTGGGCGGGGCTTAGATCAGCCACCACCACACTGGACGCTTGCCCCAATTGGGCATAAGTGGCTTCCGTGGACTTTCTATAGGCTGGGTCGTAGTGCTGCACCAACAAATGCTCCACCAGCGTGGCCCACTCACCCTGCTCAATCAAACTGTGCCAATCATCAATGACCTGTTTGCCATGCAAGCGGAAAAGGAAGGAAAGCTGGGATTTGAGCTTTTCAGCATGGGTCAGAAAATAATCATAGTCCCGCAGTAAAAACTCGACCCGCACTTGAACATTGGCTTCAATCCGAATCAACTCGCCTTTGACCTTCATGGTTTCGAACAAAAGCTCGGGCAAACGCAAACGGCCGATTTTCTTACTTTCCGCCTCAATGTACACAGGCTTTGCTGGATCAAACTGCCCCAGCGCATGGCACACTTGCGTTTCAAAGTACTTTTGGCTGGGTTGGTCTTGGTCCATCAACACACCCAAAACCGAACCTTTGTGGAGCGCCAGTTTTTCCAAGTCAAGCACCTGAGCGCTTTGCTGCGCCAGTGCTTCCAAAATTCGGGTTTTGGCGCTGCCTGTTTCGCCGCAAATGACTTTGTATTGAAATTGGGCGGGAAGCGTTTGCAAGGTTTCCAGCACATGCCTGCGCCAGGTTTTGTAACCGCCTTCCAATTGGGAGGCTTGCCACCCCACCTGCCGCAGGATGTGAGTCATTGCGCCAGAGCGGCTACCCCCTCGCCAGCAATACACCAAAGGCTTCCAATCCTTGCCATGTTGGCGGAACTGCTCGTCCATGTGCTGCGCAATGTTGCGGGCAACCAAAGCGCCACCCACTTTTTTGGCATCAAATGCTGAAACCTGTTTGTACAGTGTGCCGACAATCACACGCTCTTCATTAGACAACACGGGGCAATTGATTGCGCCGGGTATGTGATCCTCCTCAAACTCGGCCGGGGAACGCACATCAATAATTTGATTGAAGTCGTTGGGCTGGACAAATTGGTCGAGCGTGGTGGTTTCGGGCTGTTTCAAAGCAATTGCTCAAAGGGTAGGGTCGAGCAATTATAGGGCTGAATGGTAACTACTGCCTGCGACTTGGGCTAGATCGTGGGCTAGATCGTGGGCTGGATAAGGGCGTGCTGTCGTCTAGTTGCGCGGCTGGGGGTCTTGGGGCTTCCTCCCGGCGCTCGGGTTCAGGACCTGAGTGGCACCTCGACCTTCTGATTGAATCAGCAGACTGGGCCACACTAATACCCAGGTCACCAATTGACCCGTCCTCTGAGGTATCCTCTTGAGCGCCTTCTGGCCCGATTCGGTCTAATTTGACCAACTCGGGGCTTAACTCTGCAACGGCATTTTCGTCCACGGGCTGGGTCAAATCAAGGCGAAGCATCGCATAAAGCATATTGCTCAACAAATCCCGGGCTGCTGCAGCCTCGGGGTTTGAATTGTCTGTAAATGCACCATACACCATAGAGGCTGCTACTCGAATGTCCTTAATGGAATAGCCCGCGCCGCTTTGTATGCGCATTTGGGTGTCTTCAAAGCTGGCAAGCAAACCTGCCCATTCGGGCACAGCCAAGCTCATCAAAGTGGGTTGGGTCACGCTGTCTTTGTAGGCCCAATGAATGGCGTTTAAATGGGCATCCATGGCCTCTTTGACAAAAGGCAGGTTGGCGTTAAAGGCATCGGGCAAATTCTCGGCAAGGTGGATTTCTGTCAGCGGTAACTCGAAGGTGTCTTTGAGATCTGCATCGTAGACTGAAATCACCCAACGCGTACGCGTGGATTGAAGCTCGGTGGGAATGCCCTCTGCCGCTGCACGGTAAGTGGTGGCTTTTTTGATGGATTGGATGGACAGTTGATTATTCAACTTAACGCCTTTGCCATTCGCGCCTTTGAGCACTTCCGCCAAAATGTCAGAAAGTGGTGTTTCGTCCCCGGTTTTGAGATGCACCAAACCTTGGCGACTGATGGCGGACTGTAGTAGTTCATCACGCCCGGCGGTTGTTGATGAGGCTGCGGTTGCTGCTGGTGCTGATTCCGTGGTGGCTGTTGAAGCTGTGGCGGCCGTGGCTTCCGTGCCGGCAGTCTTAGCTAACGCCCGGCACACGCGGTAATCCCAGTTGAAGGGGAATGACCTTTTGCTCTCGGTACTGATTGATGCGTGCGCATTCTTTAAGTCAGAAGGCGCTTGCTGAGGAGTAACAGACTGAAAAACGGACTTGAGTAATGCAAGTGACATTTCTGTCATTGGAACCGGGGCAGGCAAACGGGGCAATGAGATGGCGGGAAACAGGTCTGTGCCGGGATGAACCACATAACCGCCAGATATTACATTGCCAGATCGAGCACCACCGACTTCTCCTCTCAGGTCTCCGGGAGTAAAAATTAAAGGGCCAGGATTCGTGGGATCAAGAGGCTCATCATTACAACTGTGATTGTGTTCAAAACCACCTGTGCAATTATTTGTGTTAGACACCATGACCCCCAAAAAAAATGCTTATCTCTTTTAGTAACCCCAACTCTATGCAAAGTTCCTTTAGCAGCGCAGCAGAATAGAGACAGTCAGCCCTTCTTCCACGGCACAGGGGCGATCCACCCTTCCACTGGGTCTAAATTGGGCGGTAAGCCGTAATTTGATTCAGCCCTTTTCTGGCACCAACCCGCCACCAGCGCGCACAGGGCTGCGTCCAAATGGTCGGCCTTGGCATCTTCCAACAACTCCGCTTTGATGTAGCGGGGCATCACCACGCGGATACCCAGCAGCATGCCCTCTTCCATGGCACACAACAGTTCTGAACGGGCCATGCGGCGGTCAGGCGACTCTTTCTTGGGGTCGTCGCTTTTGTAGCTTTGACGGTTTAGCACTTGCCGCGCCAAAAAGCCGGGGTAGGCCTCGATTGCAATTCGGGTGGGGTCGCCAATTTGCATACCGGGTATGTGCACACCCGCCTCTTGCAAACAAGGCACACCCGCATGCAGCATCAAAGCCACAGGGGGGTTGACCCACTTCATGGATGGCGAAGACCCCGCCGGTTTGTCACAAGCACGGTGAGCAAACTTTTTGCCCACAGGCCGGGCATCACACCATGCGCGAAAAACAGCGCGCACTTCATCACGGGTCAAGCTGGCATAAAAGCGCATTAAATCGGCCCAAGCACGCTCGTTGGTGATGCCAGCACCCGGCCACTTCATGCCTTCCACCAACTCACGGGCCAATCCGAATGGCATGTCAATCGCGGAAATGTAATTCTGCTCAGTTTTAAGGAGCGCGGTGAAATCGTCCACACGGATCAGGGACTTCAAACCGGTTAACACCACCTTGTCAGCCTGCCACTCGGCATAGGCAATCGCGATGGGTTTCTTTTTGGTGGGTGCGCTGGAAAAATCGATTCCGATCAACTTCATGACTGCAACAAAGCCTCCAATTGGGCAAGACTGTCAGCCTGCATCAAAGGCTTGTCGTCACGGATTCTGAGCATACGCGGAAAACGAACCGCCACTCCGCTTTTGTGGCGGTTTGAGCGGGCAATTGCCTCAAAGCCCAATTCAAAAACCAGCGTGGGCTTTACGGTGCGAACGGGGCCAAACTTGTCCACGGTGTTCTTTCTAATTTCAAAGTCTACGCGCTTGAATTCTTCATCAGTCAGGCCCGAGTAGGCTTTGGCAAATGGCACCAACCGGGGCAAACCGCGTGCGGAGGATTCATCTGCCTTTTCGCCTTTCTCAATGGCTTGCAACACAGCCTCAAGCTCATCTTTGCTGATGGGCGGGCGATCCCACACTGCAAAGGTGTAATCGGTGTACAAGCTCGCACGCCGCCCATGCCCGCTTTGTGCGTACACCAGCACACAGTCGATGGTCATCGGGTCGATCTTCCACTTCCACCAAATACCGTCTGCTTTGGTGCGCCCCACCCCATAGCGGGATTGGGCATGCTTGAGCATAAACCCTTCTACACCCAGCTCGCGGCTTTTTTGACGTATGGATTCAAGCTCACCCCATGAGCCTGCAATAACTCGTTGGGAAATTTTGAATCGACTCACATTCAGGTAAATGGACTGGGCTGCATAGAAATCAACAAAACTTTCTAGCTGTGCACGGCGCTGCAATTGTGCTTGCTGTGTAATCAGGCTGGAATTAACACGCAACAAGTCGTAGGCCATAAACACAGCCGGATTGTCCTGCAACAATTTTTTACCCACCACCTTGCGGTTCAATCGGGCTTGAAGGGCATTAAACCCAGCGGGTGCTGTATCTAGCCAAACCAGAATTTCACCATCCAGCGTAACCCCATCTGGCCATGTGGAAAATGCCTGCACCAGTTCGGGAAACTGCTCTGAAATCAGCTCCTCCCCGCGCGACCAAATCCACACCTGCCCTTGGTCTTTGACCACTTGGGCCCGAATGCCGTCAAACTTCCATTCGACCAGCCAATCGTCCACTGAGCCCAAAGTTTCAACTGGGCTTTGCAAGGGGTGAGCCAAGAAAAAAGGACCAGGTTGACCATCAATCAGCGATTCAGTCAAAAACTCAGTCGAAACCTCAGCCTTAAGCTCAGGTGCAACAATTTGCAAATAACGCTCGGCTGTGGGCATGGTTTTGGCGTCTTGATAACCCATCATACGGGTAGCAATTGTTTTGGCATCCACGCCTGCACTTTGCGCCAAAGCACGGGTTACCAACAACTTGCTAACGCCCACTCGCAAACCACCGCCCACCAGCTTTACAAATAAAAAACGCTCATCGCGTGAAAGCTCGGTCCAACACTGCATGACTGCTTGTAGGCGGCTTTCCTCCTCCATCGCCCTCAGCGGCAAAATACGTTCGGTCATCCAATAACTCAGGCCACGTGCGTTTGCATTTGCAGTCTCACCCAACCCAGCTTGAGAGGCCTCGGGAATCAGCAAGGCAATGGTTTCTGCCAAATCACCCACAGCCTGATAGCATTCCTCAAACATCCAATCTGGCAAACCGGTAATTTGCAAAGTGACTTCACGCAGTGCTTTGGTGGGCACAGTGCGCTTGGGTTTACCACCCGCCAGAAAGTACGCAGCCCATGCCGCATCCTCGGCGGATGTGCGCTTGAAGTAATCCGCCATCACCGCCACTTTGTGGGTGGTGGAAGTGGACTCGTCCAGCTCATTGAATAGGGCTACAAAGTCTTTCACACTTCGTCCCCATATTCAGTGTCGAAGGCTCGCGCATTGAGCCCCTGCTCTTGCAACCAACGAACCAGCACCGGTATTTGACCGTGCGTCACAATCACTTGCTCGGCACCTGTTGCTGCAATGGCCTTCACAAGGCCGGGCCAATCTGCATGGTCAGACATGATAAAACCACGATCTACCCCACTGCGCCTACGTGCACCCCGCAAGGCCATCCAGCCGGATGCGAAGGCATCTGAATAATTTTTACCGAAGCGCTTCATCCAGCTTTCGCTGTTGGCAGCTGGTGGCGCAACCGCCAAACAGCGGGAATAAATGGATTTGTCTTTCACCTCACTGACCAGCAGAGTATCGGGCAACTTCACCCCAGCCTCTCGATAAGACTGGTTCAAAGCCTCGGCCGCGCTGTGGCACACAATGGGGCCGATTGAAGGGTCTACACCTGCAATCAAACGTTGGGCTTTTCCAAACGAATAGCCGTACAAAATACTGGCCTTGCCTTGCGCAGCGTTGCTGGCCCACCATTGATTAATTTCAGCGTAAATATCAGCATCGGGTTTCCAGCGGTACACGGGCAAGCCGAATGTGGATTCGGTGATGAAGGTGTGGCACTGCACGGGTTCAAATGCGGTGCAAGTTAAATCGGGCATGACTTTGTAATCGCCACTGGCCACCCACACCTCGCCTTGATATTCCAAACGCACTTGGGCTGAACCCAGCACATGCCCCGCAGGGTGCAGCGAAATTTTGACGCCATTGTGAACGGTAGATTGACCATATTCCAATGTGTCCAACTGAATATTGCCTAGCCGCGTACGCAGTACACCCTCGCCAATTTTGGCGCACAGGTAGTTATTGTGGCCGTACCGGGCGTGGTCTGCATGCGCATGGGTAATCACGGCCCTGTCGACTTTGCGCCATGGGTCGATGTAAAAATCCCCCTGTGGGCAGTACAGCCCTTCGGGACGGCGAACAACCAGATCACTCATTGTTAATACCTACTACTCAATATTTACCCGCTAATATCTACCAGCTAATATCTACCCGTGAGGGCACCCAGCAACACCGCGGCCCTTAACATGCCATAGCAGGCCCAACTGTATATTCTGTGCTTCCACGGGCGCATCTGATGAGCCTGATTTTGAACTTGCCGCGAATGATTTTGAATTGAGCTTAGTAGCTCTTCCCGCAACTGAGTCACAAAATCACGATCACGAACAATCACATTGGCCTCGCGTGCCAACAACAGGCTGAAAGGGTCAATATTGGAGGAACCCACGGTGGACCAAGCATCGTCCACCACCGCCACTTTGGCATGCAAGAAGCTGGGCATGTACTCATAAATTTCAATGCCCTCCTCCAGAAATTCCGCGTACATGGCCTGCGTGGCGTAATGCTGAAATTTGTACTCGATTTGCCCCTGCAACAGTAACTGCACATGGACGCCGCGTGCGCAGGCCTTTTTCAATGCCCGGCGGAAGCGCCAGCTGGGTATGAAGTACGCGTTGGCAATCACCACGGATTGGCGGGCTTGCCCAATCGCTTTCAAATAGGCGCGTTCAATGTTGCGGCGAAAGCGGAAATTATCCCGCAAAACCAACTGCGCATTTGCATGCCCAAGGGAGGTTGGTGGCTCATGTAGAGCCTCCATCGCCAACACTTTGGCCATGTGTTTGAAGCGCTTTTTCCACCAAGGGGTATCCACACTTTCGGCCACTCGGCCATCAGTCCCAATTTGCCACCACAGCCATTCGCTTGCATTCCAAACGTCCTGCACAATAGGGCCTTGCAAGCGGACTGCAAAGTCGTAGCGTGGGCCCAGCTCAGCTTGCAGCAGGTCAGCGTTGACAGGTACGGGCGCTTTTTTAATTCGTTGCTCGGCACGCTTCAACGCGACTTGCTCTTCATCGTGGTTCAGGTCATCAATCAAATTGATCCCGCCCACCCAAGCCACGCTGCGGTCAACCACCGCAATTTTTCGGTGCATGCGCCGCAGCCTCCACGGGTTGGGTTTAAATACAAAGCCCTCTGGCCTAAACACCCGTACCCGCACACCCGCAGCACGCAAACTGGGCACCCAAGTGTCTAGCGCGGCTGCGCCACCAAACCCGTCTAACACCACGCGCACTTTAACGCCACGGGTTGCAGCATCTTGAAGGGCAGTGCAAATGGACTCGCCCACTGCGTCATTGGCAAAAATATAGGTTTCAATGCGGATTTCAGATTTTGCTTGCTGTATTGCTTGCAGTAAGTCCGGAAAGTACTGCTGCCCACTGACCAGCAAGGTGACTTGGTTGCCCTCCCGCTCAGGGTTGCTTTGCAAACGGAGCTGCTCAAGGGTTTTTGCGATTCGGGCCTTTGCGACTCCAATTTTGTGGCTACCAACTGGGGTCATTAGGCCTTGCCGTTGAGTTCGAGATCGACCACGAATGGCGCATGGTCAGACAGCTTACCCCACATGCCGCCGGTCATTACCTTAGCCTCGTGAATTTTGAATCCCTTTACAAACATGCGGTCTAGGCCTAAAAGTGGTAAGCGACTGGGAAAACTTCCAAAGCCCAGGTGGCGAAGCAGTCCCTTTTGGGGCAGCACTTCATCAACACCCAGCTGTTGCGTCAGCATACCGCCCAAGCGTCTTTGCCAGTCGTTGAAATCGCCACCAATGACGACGGGGGTTTGATCTGGAATATGAGACTTGGCATGCTCAATTAATTTAACGGCTTGCCGCTGACGGCTGCGATTGAACAGCCCAAAGTGGGCAACCAAAGTGTGCAAAGGGCCTGCTGGTGTTTGGACGCGGCAGTGCAAAAGGCCGCGCTGCTCAAGCCGGTGATCGGACACATCTTCATTGACCGACCATTCAATGGGGTGCCGGGACAAAAGCGCATTACCGTGATGCCCATGCGGGTAAACAGCGTTCATTCCGTAAGCATGAAAATACTTTTGGCTGGCGTGGCCCAAAAGCCCTTCCACACTGGCCCCTGGTGCATGTGACAAAAATTCATGCTGCGCTTGGTTGGGCCAATGGTGGAATATTTCGGCGTGTTTGTCGTGGCGGCCTTGTACTTCTTGCAGAAAAACAAGGTCTGCATCCAGCTCATGAAGGCGGTCCCGCAACTCATGAATGGTCAGGGAAGGCCGACGCAGGCCCATCACGCCCTTGTGTATATTGTATGTGGCTACGCGCAATTTCATGACTTACTTTGCCCTCCGGGACTTTGGAGCGTATCACAATCATCGACTGACCGATGGATGTCACCTTAAATAGGTATTTACCCTCATTTGGGTGATATCTATACTCAGCCCATAAAAATAAACTATCGTATTAATTAATTATTCAGACGCACAAGACGCCTTATCTACTTATTATAAAAGCACCTCAAGCAAAGCCCCTGTAGCAATACAGGGGCTTTTTATTTGCCAACGGGTCACCTTGCTTTTTGCAAACGTCTGCCAAGGGCCAATATTGCCTCTGCATTGTTGGGCGAAAAGCATCGGGCCGCCGCTTCCTGCGCACTTAACCATTCAAATCGCACATGTTCCCCCGGCGCAAGCTGCGGGCTCACTCCCTCTGGCAAACACACAAAAAACCAATGCTCGGTGTTGTGGGTAACGCCCTCGCCGTAGCGGTGGCGCCAATGCTCAAAAATTTCATACTGCACGCTGTGGGGCCATGGCCTAAGCACATGGGTTTGCAACAGTTGGGTGGCGCTTAAATCATTCAAACCCAGGCTTGAATCTGCCCTTGCGTTAAACCCTGTCTCTTCCTGCAACTCACGCACCGCGGCGTGGATGGGGTCTTCATCCCAAGCGTCCAAACTGCCGGTGACTGACTGCCAGTAACCCGCTTTGTCTACCCGCTCAATCAACAAAAATTGACCGCTGGGGTTGTACATAACAACCAGCACAGAGATTGGGATTTTTTTGGGTTTGTTCAAGCTAAATTTTCCAAATTAACAAAAAAAGCCCCGAAGGGCTTTTTTCGAACTACTGCTACATCCATTGCGGCTGCAGTCCAATCAAGAAACAATCTTCGCTTCAGTTTGACGCAAACGGATGTGCAATTCGCGCAGCTGTTTGTCGTCCACTTCGCTTGGGGCCTGAGTCAACAGGCACTGTGCGCGTTGTGTCTTGGGGAATGCAATCACGTCACGGATGCTTTCTGCACCAGTCATCATGGTCACGATGCGGTCCAAGCCGAAGGCCAAGCCACCGTGTGGGGGCGCACCGTATTGCAGGGCATCCAGCAGGAAGCCAAACTTGCCTTGGGCTTCTTCTTCGCCAATGTTCAAAGCGCGGAACACTTTGCTTTGCACGGCTTCTTTGTGGATACGCACGGAGCCACCGCCCAATTCCCAACCGTTGAGTACCATGTCGTAGGCTTTGGCCAAACACTTGCCCGGGTCGGTGGTGAGGTAGTCTTCGTGACCTTCTTTCGGGCTGGTGAAGGGGTGGTGACAGGCAACCCAGCGACCACCGTCTTCGTCGTATTCAAACATGGGGAAATCAACCACCCAGAGTGGCTCCCACTGGCCTTGTACCAAGCCGTGCTTTTTGCCAAACTCGCTGTGACCCACTTTCAAACGCAATGCGCCGATGGCGTCGTTCACCACTTTGGCTTTGTCTGCGCCAAAGAAAATGATGTCGCCGTCTTGCGCGCCTGTGCGCTTAAGCAATTCGTTCAATGCCGCATCGTGAATGTTTTTGACGATTGGGGATTGCAAACCTTCACGGCCTTTGGCCAGCTCGTTGACTTTGATCCAAGCCAAACCTTTGGCACCGTAAATCGCTACGAAGGTGGTGTAGGCATCAATTTCTGAACGTGGAATTTCCGCACCACCGGGTACGCGCAAACCCACTACTCGGCCATTGTCGGAGTTGGCTGGGCCAGAAAATACTTTGAAATCGACATCTTTCATGATGTCGGTCAGCTCGGTGAATTCCAGCTTGACGCGCATGTCCGGCTTGTCAGAGCCAAAGCGGTGCATGGCTTCAGAGTAAGCCATGACGGGGAACTGCGCATGCAGGTCGGCGTTCAAGGCGCTTTTGAATACTTTGCGAATCATGTCTTCAAACAGGTCGCGAATTTCTTGCTCATCCATGAAGGATGTTTCAATGTCGACCTGTGTGAATTCAGGCTGACGGTCTGCACGCAGATCTTCGTCGCGGAAGCATTTGGTAATTTGGTAGTAACGGTCAAAGCCAGCCACCATCAACATCTGCTTGAACAGCTGCGGGGACTGGGGCAAGGCGAAGAATGTACCTGCGTTGACGCGTGATGGCACCAAATAATCGCGCGCGCCTTCAGGCGTGCTTTTGGTCAACATCGGTGTTTCCACGTCGATGAAACCTTGTTGGTCCAAATGGTTACGAATGGTCATGGCCACTTTGTAACGCAGCATCAAGTTTTTCTGCATTTGCTGGCGACGCAAATCCAGTACGCGATGGGTCAGGCGTGTGGTTTCAGACAGGTTGTCGTCGTCCAGCTGGAATGGGGGCGTAACTGACGCATTCAAAATTTCCAGATTGCGGCACAAAATTTCGATCGCGCCGCTTTTCATGTTGGCGTTTTCTGTGCCGCTTGGGCGGGCACGCACCAAACCTGTAATGCGGACGCAAAACTCGTTGCGAACGGTTTCTGCGGTGGCAAACATTTCGGGCACATCCGGGTCGCACACCACTTGGACCAAGCCTTCGCGGTCGCGCAGGTCAATGAAAATGACCCCGCCGTGGTCGCGCCGACGCTGAACCCAGCCGCACAGTGAAACGGTTTGCCCCAAGTAGTCCTGCGAAATATTGCCGCAGTAATCAGTACGCATTTTCATGAATCTAGTCTTTTCAAAAAGGGATTGGATTTTCTTCATCTGTCGGGGGTGACACTACGCCCATCGACACTACATATTTAATTGCTTCGTCCACCGTCATGCCGGAGGGTTTTAAATCTTTTTCAGCCACCAACACCACATAACCTGCCGTGGGGCTTAAGGCGGTGGGCACATACACGGAAACGGCGGGGCCATCAAACTGGGAGGCCACGCCCTCGGGCGCATCACCGGTAACAAAACCAATGGACCAAGTACTTTCGTGGTGAAACCGCAGCAAAACTGCCTGCCGAAAAGCTTGGCCTTTGGTGTTCAACAAGGTGTCGGAAACCTGTTTAACGCCCGAATAAATCGAGTTGAAAAACGGCACTTTCAGCAACATGCTGTTGAGCCAAGTCAGCAGTGTATCCCCAACAATATTGGCAGCAAACACACCGGTCAGCAACAACACACCGAAAGTAAGCAACACGCCCAATCCGGGTATGCGGAAGCCCAATGAGGACTCTGGCCTTAAAAACTCGGGCAACAGCAGTAGGGTTTGGTCCATCAAACCCACTACGGCGCTAAGCACCCAAAATGTGACAGCCACAGGCACCCAAATCAGCAAACCTGTCAGCAGGTACTTTTTCATTCTTTGTTGCCTGACGAGGCTGGCAAAACGGGGGCCGCGGCAGGCGCAGAGCTGGCTGCTGAGGTTGATGCACCCGAAGTCGACGCCCCTGAGCCGGAAGCTGACTCCCCAGCAGCGCTGGGTGCTGCCTTGCCAGATGAACCACCCCGGAAATCAGTCACGTACCAGCCCGAACCCTTGAGTTGAAACCCAGCAGCCGTAACCCGCTTTGCATACGCGTCTTTTCCACAGGACGGGCAAATGGTGAGGGGGTCGTCACTCATCTTCTGGAGTACATCTTTCTCGAAGCCACAGGCTCCACAGCGATAAGCATAAATTGGCATGTTATTGAACAGTCAGGGTAATTCAGACGAAAAACTCCCCATTATAAGATGGATGAAGCAATAAATCCAAGGAGGTGACGGTAAGTGACTGAGGGACGACTCAAACCGGAAAATACTGAGCCATTAATCATCCCACTATGCCTTTGGAGGAATAAAAAAAGAGCGCCTTCCTTTCAAAAGGCGCCCCTGTGCCGACGGAGAAGGGCTTTTGACCCAAATAGCACTAAAGTTGTATAGGCAAGGCTTTTAAGCAGCAGTTTGTGGCGAAGCTTTGCCTTGCACCTGATTTTCCTCACCCCAACGGTTGGAGCGGCGGAAGGTGCCTAAATCATTAAACCTGACGCCTTGGGCGCGCATCACTTCATGAGCTTTTTTAGCGGTCATCTGACGCAGGTAAAAAGGGTCCCGCACAACAAAGTGGTGAATGCCATGTGTAGACCCAAAGTTGAAGCAAAACAGGTGCGGCAAGATAAACCACTTGCTGTTCAGCACCTGGCATTGCTGCACGAAGTTGCCGTCCTCTACGTCCCCGTAGTAGTGCATATTGGAGCTGATGAAGTTGATCGAAAACGAACGCAACAAATTGGGGGCCAACAGCACGACTGCGATGGCATTGTAGGTGTCCATGTTGTTGACCAACACGTCGGGCCAAGGCACATGCACCCCTGCAAGAATGCTTACACCTTCCACCACCCAGTACACGAAGTAAACATGCCACAAAGTCCAAAACACGGTGGCCAGCGGGAAGTTACCGGCTGCAATACGGCCCAAAGCCCGCTTGCGCAAATCACTGGGCAGCCTTAGCACGCGAAGTTTAATGCCCCAGTTCAGGTCAAACATCATCCACAGACGGAGCAGGCTAAACTTCAGGCCGTTGGTGATTGAGCGCTCTTCAACATCAGTCTCGGTACCCGAGTGCAAATGGTGGTGCAAATGAATGTGCCTGCGTGCCCAAGGGTTAATCACGCTGGGGCGTGAAATCCACACCAGCGCCATCATCAGGTTGTGCATCACCTTGTTTTTGCGAAAGTACATGTAGTGGATCAGGTCGTGTTCCAACTCGTGCGTAAACGACAGAAAAATCGCAATCACTGGGATCGTGATGTACCAGGCCAAAACACCGTGCAGGTAGGCCCAAGCCGTCAGGCCCGCGCCCAGCATGGAGCCCATCAAAATGGCCATGCCGATTGCATCTTGGTGCTGAAGAATGGGGTAGCGCGCGCGAATGCGGTCACCCTCTGCCAAAATCGCGGTTTTGATGGCGGCAATTCTCTTTTGGTCTTGTGGATTGATGCCGTTTTGCTTGATTCGACTCGCTGGCTTGCCGGAATCGCCCGAACCCATCAGTTTCTGGGTAAGATTAGTCATGTCTGCCTCTAATTATGCTTTTTACCAATGCTTTTATAATGTGATTAGATTATCCAACGGAGTCACAGGGAACGCATTACCCTGAACGACAAGCACATGACATAACGCGCCAAATGAACATCAAAACCGCAGTATCAATGACAGCCCCCACGGCATTGGCCACTTGGATGAAGGGTTTGGCACAGCATTTGAAACACCTTGGGCACTCGCCCGAACAACTGTTCGAGCAGGCGGGGCTGGACTACGCCTTGATGGACCAGCCGGAAGCACGCTTCCCCGTGATTAAAACAACCCGGCTATGGCAACTGGCGGTTGAGCAAACCGGGGATGAAGCATTGGGCCTTAAAACCATTCGGTTTATTACACCCACCAGCTTCCATTCAGTGGGCATGTCGGTTTTGGCAAGCCGTACGCTGAATGAAGCATTTCAGCGCTTAAGCAAATTTGGCGAATTAATTACCGATGCCAGTGAAATGCTATTGCAACCCCAAGCAGACAACACGGTTGAGTTGGCCATTCGCCTGCGCGGGGATGTTCAGCCCGCATTCCAGTCCACTGACGGATTTATGGCCCTACTGGCCAATGTGGGCAAAGCCTTGGGCTCGCCAGAACTTTTGCCGCTGAGGGTGGAGCTTATTCGCCCCCCTCCCGCAGCGCAGCATTTGGATTTTTTCGACAAAGTGTTTTGCACCGAAGTGCTTTACGGGCAAGCACAAATGAAGTTGGTGTTTACCCAAGAAACTGTGAATGCCCCGTTGACAGGGGCCAATGCAGCCATTGCTGCGCACTTGGACCAAGCCAGCTCTGCCGCCATTGAAAAGCTGAAACCCACCCACGGCTGCGCCTACAAAGTAAGGCAGTTGATTGAGGCTGTGGTGCAAAAACGAAGCGGGGAGCCCCTACCTTCTGCTGAAGACTTGGCCCGGCAAATGAACATGAGTAGCCGTAACCTTCAACGCAAACTGGCGGATGAAGGGGTCACCTTGGTTGAAATGATGGACCAAATTAAAAAAGACGCGGCAGAGCGGCGCTTGAAAGATGACAAAGACCCGATTACCGCCATTGCACTGGATTTGGGGTTTTCAGATGCATCCGCATTCAGCAGGGCATGCAAACGGTGGTTTGGGGTCAGCCCAAGCCAAATCCGCACGGGTAAAGGCTGAAAGCTTAGCCAGTCAGTTACTTGGCTGGGTAATGCGTATAAGGCCTTGCTGCGCCTGACTTTTCGACCAAAAGCACATCAAAAGCATCTCGGTGCGTGGGGTTGCTCGGGTGCTCCATGCCGGGTGACCCAATTGGCATTTCAGGTACGGCCAATCCAACTGCGATGGGCTTTTCATCCAGCAGTTTGCGTATGTCCGCAGCGGGCACATGCCCCTCGATGGCGTAACCACCCACCCGTGCAGAATGGCAACTTGCGTAGTCCAACGGCATGCCCAAGGCAGCCCGGTAGGCTGATGTGTCATTTTTTACATCATGGGCGACCACTTCAAAACCCTCGGTTTGCAGGTGCTCAATCCACGCTTTGCAACATCCGCAGGTGGGCGTTTTCCACACTTCAATGACTCGGGATTCTGCCTTGGCCAAAGCTTGAGCAGCCTGCGTTGTGGGCTGGGCTGGGTCACTTTTGCCTGAGTCCACGCATGCACTGACTGCCAATGCCACAAACACAATCCAAAACTTATTCAAGGCAAACCCCAAGTATTCAAAAAAGTAAAATCGAGCAGACTGTCGGCAGGCTTGTACTGGGTGTGCACACGGCCTAAAAAGTCCGCCTGGTCAATGTAGCAACCATTACAGAATTGCATGGCCACTTCCATCACATCCCGCAAGGGGTAGTAAGACTCATCATTTTCGGGCAGGCAGCTCAACAAAGTGCCATCATGCAGAAAAACGGCTGCCCAGGGCTCCTGAATCCAATCCATTTGGCTGGGGCGCGGCCGGTCCACGTAAATAACGGGGGAATAATGTTGGTCAACCACCGCAATCGGGCTGTTTAACTCGGGGTCATCAAACGGGCTTTCCTTGACCTGATGCAAGCTGTAACGCAACCAGCGCGAGCCCTGCCCCATGTCCACCGGCGCTTTTTCAAGTCGAAGGTTGACTGAGTCCACCAGGCTGCGCAAATACCAAAGGCCACAGCGCCACATCAAGGTTTTGAAGTTTTCGGCGGCCAAAGCGATGTCAAACTCGCCAGCATTGCGCATGGGCAATGTCCATTCCTGATTCAGCAGGTACTCATCGCGCACAGTCAGCTGAAACTGCCCGGCGGTTTCGGTCACTTCAAACCGAAAAGTGCCTTGCCCCCCTCCGGCAAAATGCTCGCTCCAGACCAACCGTGGCATTGCCTGATTGCCGCCTTGAGTCAAATTACACCTCCGAGTTGGATAGCCATCTTTTGATGCCTCTGAAATATTCTATCAGTTACTTAGAAAGGGTAAACAAAAAGCGTGGAATCCCGTCATTTACAAGCCCCCCCCAATCAAGGGACCCCCTAGGTGCAGTACAACACGGGGCTTGGCTGACGAGGATGTAATCCATTTTCTGACGCCAGTTTTAGGTTGGTAGCCGATTGGTTTTTCTCTCAGCATTGGAAGTTCCAAAACCTCAATTGGATCCTGCTCCATGAAAAATCTGGTTATCAAGCAACTTATCGCCCTACTGACCGCAACCAGTGTTTTAGCCCCTGCGTTTGCGGACACTTCAGCAAAACGAACGCCTGAAAGTTTGGCTGCCCCCAAGGAGAAGAAATACCCGGACTTCGACTTCCCAGACCAAGCCAATGGCAAGAAGGCCTACGACAGATTGGAGAAATCTGGAAAGCTTAAGGAATTTGCTGAGGCTTATGACATGAGCCCAGAACAGGTTAAAGAGTTATTTCTCAAAGACAGTTCAGCCCACACAGACAGAAAAGGTCGACTACTTTTTATTGAAAAGGCACTGCTGCCCAATGGCACTTCAGACGCAACCCCTAGCACACCGACCATCCCATTGACGGAAACCTTCCTGTTGCACAGCAAGCCCAATTCTTCCAAAACCGTTTACCTGGACTTTAACGGCCACACACTAACGGGTACATCAGTTAACACCAGCTACGGGATGGACCCCATCAACGCAGTTGGATATGACATTGACGGAATACCCGGCAGCTTCAACAACACGGAACTGGCCTTCATTCAAGGTGTATGGAAGCGGGTTTCAGAAGACTTTGCAGCCTTTGATGTGAATATCACCACACAAGAGCCTCCACCAGAAAAACTCACACGCTCAAGCGCCTCAGACAATCAATTTGGCATACGCACCATCATTGCTAAGAACTGGACAACAGGAACAACCGCGGGAAGCTGCGGCTGCGGGGGATTCGCCTATGTGGGGGTATTTGCAAGCACCTCGGACCTCTACAAGATCGCGTTCGCATTTTCTGACACCATGGGAAATGTGGAGAAAAATGTTGCAGACGTTACCTCACATGAAATAGGACACATTATGGGTTTGAGCCATGATGGCACCAGTACCCTAGAGTATTTTCGTGGACAAGGAACAGGCGAAACCAGGTGGGCGCCCATTATGGGTGCAGCGTACAACGCAAACCTGACGCAATGGAGTAAGGGCGAATACACCGGAGCGAACAATCAGCAAGATGACTACCTGATCATGCAGCAGAATGGGGCAGTGTTCGACAAGGATGACCATGGTGATAGTCCAACAACCGCTACCGCCCCTCAAACAACAGTTGTAAACGGGTTGAACAGCGTATCCATCCAAAGCGGACTGCAAGGCCCCAACGACATTGATGTATTTATGTTGAACTCAGGCATTGGACCTATGACCATTAAGGCTTTGCCCTTTGTCAAAGCACCCAGTGCAGACTTACTGCTTACACTCAAAGATGCTTCGGGGAATGTACTCTCTCAATCCAATGAGCTCCTAACGCTGGGCACGTTGATGAACTTCACTACGCCATCCGAGGGTACCTATTACCTGAGTGTGGAAGGTACAGGCAAACCGGACCCCTTGGTGGATGGCTACACCAAATACGGCAATGTGGGTACTTACACGATTGCTGCCACCTACCCGATTAACACCAACGTGCCGCCGGTTGCTCAATTGTCAGCGGATGTCACATCGGGGCTTACGCCATTGACTGTCAACTTCTCGGCAGCAGGCTCAAGCGATGCAAATGGCTCAATCGTCAGCTATGACTGGGACTTTGGGGATGGAACAACAGGTACTGGGGCTACGGTCAGCAAGACATACAACGCGGCGGGTGATTTCACAGCAGCCCTCGTAGTGACCGACAATGGCGGGCTGCGCAGCGGTCAAAGCACGACCGCCATCAAAACCACCTCGCCCGTGACGATCAAAACCATGTCAGTGGGAAGCTTGATTGTTCAGGGCTTTAGAAGCAATAAAAATTTCAAGTATGCGAGTGCCACGGTTAAAGTGGTGGATGCAAACGGTGCACCTCTACCGGGTGTTTCAATCGGTGGTTCGTGGAGCGGTGTAGTCAGTGGTAACTTGACTGCAATCACCGACTCGAACGGCACAGCAGTTCTCAAATCGCTGAATACGAGAAGCTCGGGCACGGCCACATTTACGGTGAAGTCGGTGACAGGCCAAAACTACACCTACGACAGCAACAAGAATGTGATGACCTCGGCCTCAGTGACCATGTAAAACGTGATGAAGTAGTTAACCTTGGGGCCGGTTCAGAAATGAACCGGCCCTTTCGCACAGGTGAAGTAAGCTCCAGCCGGTTACCCACTAAACTTTTTTGCTCTTCACATTGAAGGGCTAGCTAGAAAGAATTGAATGCTGTCATTTGCAAGCCCCCCCATCAGGTGAGCAAAGTGCTTGAAATAAAGCCCGGCTTGAGTGACGAGGATGTAATCCATTTTCTGACGCCAGTTTTAGGTTGGTAACCGATTTGTTTTTCTCTCAGCATTGGAAGTTCCAAAACCTCAATTGGATCCTGCCCCATGAAAAATCTGGTAATCAAACAACTTATCGCCCTATTGACCGCAACCAGTGTTTTAGCGCCTGCGTTTGCGGATACCTCAGCAAAACGAACGCCTGAAAGTCTGGTAGCCCCCAAGGAGAAGAAACACCCTGACTTCGACTTCCCAGACCAAGCCAATGGCAAGAAGGCCTACGATCAAGTGCAGAAATCTGGAAAGCTTAAGGAATTTGCTGAGGCTTATGACATGAGCCCAGAACAGGTTAAAGAGTTATTTCTCAAAGACAGTTCAGCCCACATGGACAAAAAGGGTCGACTGTTTTTTATTGAAAAGGCACTGCTACCCAATGGCGCTTCAGATGCGACACCCAGCACACCGACCATCCCATTGTCGGAAACCTTCCTGTTGCACAGCAAGCCCAATTCTTCCAAAACCATTTACCTGGACTTTAACGGCCACACACTAACGGGTACATCAGTGAACGTCTTGTACGGGAAGGACCCCATCAACGCGGTTGGATACGACATTGACGGAATACCCGGCAGCTTCAACAACACGGAACTGGCCTTCATTCAAGGTGTTTGGAAGCGGGTTTCAGAAGACTTTGCAGCCTTTGATGTGAATGTCACCACACAAGAGCCTCCACCAGAAAAACTCATCCGTTCAACCCTCTCAGACAATCAATTTGGATTGCGCACCATCATTACAAAGAACTGGACAATAGGAACAACCAGGGGAAGCTGCGGCTGCGGGGGATTCGCCTTTTTGAGCGTATTTGCAAGCACCTCAGACTATTACAAGCTCGCGTTCGCATTTTCTGATTCTCTGAGGAACAATGAGAAGAAAGTCGCGGATGCCATCTCACATGAGGTCGGGCACACGCTGGGCTTGAACCATGATGGCACCAGTACCCTTGAGTATTATCGTGGCCATGGAACAGGCGAAACCAGTTGGGGACCTATTATGGGTGTAGCTTACAACGTAAACCTGACGCAATGGAGTAAGGGCGAATACACCGGAGCGAACAATCAGCAAGATGACTACCTGATCATGCAGAAGAATGGGGCGGTGTTCGACAAGGATGACCATGGTGATGTTCCAACAACCGCTACCGCCCTTCAACCAGCAGTTGTAAACGGGTTGAACAGCGTATCCATCCAAAGCGGACTGCAAGGCCCCAACGACATTGATGTATTTATGTTGAACGCAGGCATTGGACCTATGACCATTAAGGCTTTGCCTTTTGTCAAAGCACCCAGTGCAGACTTACTGCTTACACTCAAAGATGCTTCGGGGAATGTACTCTCTCAATCCAATGCGCTCACTACTCTGGGTACTTTGATGAGTTTCAACTCGACATCAGAGGGTACTTATTACCTGAGTGTGGAAGGTACAGGCAAACCGGACCCCTTGGTGAATGGTTACACCAAGTACGGCAATGTGGGCACTTACACGATTGCTGCCACCTACCCGATTAGCACCAACGTGCCGCCTGTGGTTCAATTGTCAGCGGATGTCACATCAGGGTTTACGCCATTGACTGTCAACTTCTCCGCAGCAGGCTCAAGCGATGCAAATGGCTCAATCGTCAGCTATGATTGGGACTTTGGGGACGGAACAACGGGTACTGGGGCTACGGTCAGCAAGACCTACACCGACGCGGGTAATTTCACAGCGGCCCTTGTGGTGACCGACAATGGCGGGCTGCGCGGCCAAACCTCCACAACAATAAGCACAAAAGCGCCCATTCCAGTCAAGGCCATGTCGGTAGGCTCTTTGGTGATGCAAGGCATTAACAACAGCTATGGTGTCAAATACGCCAACGCAACCGTGAAAGTGGTGGATGCCAACGGCAACCCTGTACCCGGTGTAAGCATCAATGGCGGATGGAGCGGCGTGGTATCGGGTGCACCAACCGCAATCACAGGCGCTAACGGCACGGTGACTTTCAAGTCAACAAGCACAAAAGCATCAGGCACTTTCACATTCACGGTGAAATCCATCACTGGAACAAACTACACCTATGACAGCAGTAAGAACGTGATGACTTCAGCTTCGGTCACCATGTAAAAAGTCATGAAGTAGGTAACCTTGGGGCTGGTTCAGAAATGAACTGGCCCTTTTTCTTTTATTTTTCCTGGCTGAAGTGGGCGTTAACTTCCCACAATCCGCGCTGATCCATTTGCCGTTCAGTTTTTAAAAGGATTCATTGCTTTACCCAAACGATAACGCACACCCTCGGGCAGGGGTTTCATCACAGCAACGCTGGCTTTGTTAAACCAACCGGTGACACACACGGGGTGGCCTGCCATCACGGCTTTGTAGGCTTCTTCAGCCACCTCATCCGCGCCCTGCCACATCACATTGGGGAATTTATTGGTGGTGCCTCGTGTACCCATCACATCATGAAACTCACTGCGGGTAAAGCCAGGGCACAGGGCTGTCACGTTTACGCCGTGGGGCTTCAGCTCCATGTCCATCGCCTGAGATGCATTGAGCACATAGCTTTTGATGCCGGTGTACAGCAAGCTGGCACCGGGCGGCGCATACGCAGCGATGGAAGACACATTGATCACCCTGCCCCACTGACGGGCTTTCATTTTTGGCAGAAACACATGGCACAGCTGGGTCAGCGAGGTAATCATGATTTGAATTTCAGCGGCCAGTTCAGTCCAACTGGCATCGGTGAATTTGTAGTTGCCTGACAAACCCGCGTTGTTAATCAGAAAGTCCACGGAAAGGCCTAAGTTTTGGACTTCTGCAGCCAAATGAGTCACCGCATCGGGCTGAGCCAAATCGGCCGCCAGCACATAGGCATCAATGCCGTATTTACGCCCCAATTGATCAGCCAGCTCGGAAAGTTTGTCTTTGCGACGCGCAACCAGTATGAGGTTATAACCCTGCAAGGCCAAATGCTCCGCAAATGCTTTGCCTATGCCTGCAGAGGCGCCAGTGATTAAAGCGGTTTTTTGAGTGCTCATGCCATTCCCCAAAGTAGCGAAAAAAAAGCGAAGCCATGTTGAGGGACTTCGCTTTGATTCATTAATTAAAGCACAAACTGCATGAACTGGATGCTTTCCAACACAGACTCAGAACGGAATATCGTCATCCAAATCAGCCACACCCATAGAAGGCTGTGGGTTGGAGCGCATGCCTCCACCTGATGCGCCACCCGAAGCTGGGCGGCCAGATGCAGCCGGACGGCTTGGCGCTGCTTGGGAGAAGTCGTCCCCGCCCATGTCGCTGCCACCACCGCCGCCACCTTCGCGCCCACCCAGCAATTGCATCTGGTCGGCTACGATTTCGGTTGTATAACGCTCGATGCTGTCTTTGTCGGTCCACTTGCGTGTTTTCAAACGGCCTTCAAGGTACACGGGGCGACCTTTTTTGCAGTATTCGCCTGCAATTTCAGCCAAACGGCCATAAATAACCACACGGTGCCATTCGGTTTCTTCTTTTTTCTCGCCAGAGTTTTTGTCTTTCCAGGAGTTGGAAGTGGCAATGGACAGGTTAACGATTGCGCCACCATCGGGCATGTAACGCACTTCGGGGTCGCGGCCCAAATTACCCACCAGAATGACTTTGTTGACTGACGCCATAAAATAAATGCTCCTACACGTTAATTTTGATCGGACTTGTCTTTTTAGGCCTTGACGGCGTTTGTCTGGGGATTTACGGGTGAATTAGAGCCGCGCGCTGGCAGTGCTTTGATGCCTTTGACCAAAACAAACCAGACGAGAACACACACCAATATACTTTCAAATACAACAGTTTGGCCATAAGAACGGGATATTAATCCGCCCAATGCGCCACCCGCAAACAAGCCCAAAGCCTGCGACGTATTGTATACACCCAAGGCCAACCCCCTATGACTTGGGGGAGCCACTCGTGATACCCATGAAGGTAGGGTAGCCTCCAACAAGTTGAAACCAATGAAGTAAGCCAGCAACAAAGCAACCAGTGCCAAACCCGATTGGTTAAACAGCATGAAACCAGCCATGACCAAAGCCATCAGCACAATAGCACCCAGTTTGACGGTTTTGGTTTTGGCTTTTTTCTCGGACCAAATCATGACTGGCACCATCAGCAGAAAGGAGCCCAGCACTACAGGCAAATACACTTTCCAATGCTCGCTCAAGGGTAGGTCCAAGCCAGACACCAACAAACCGGGCACCACCACAAACAGGGCCATTTGTGTCAAATGCAGGGTAAAAATACCCAAGTTTAAACGCAGCAAATCGGGGGCGAGTAACACATCAACTGCTCCTTTGAAGCCCACTGCCTTTTGATGCACAGCACCGGGCAGCTTGGGGTCATCGGGGTTGGGCAAGCGCCACATCACCACCGCCATGGCACCCAAGGCCATGACACCTGTTAGGCCAAACAAGCCTTGCAAGCCAAACCAGTTATAAAGAATAGGCGAAGCGATCAATGACAGCGCAAAGGTAATACCGATTGACGCACCAATCATGGCCATGCCTTTGCTGCGGACTTCATCTCGGGTTACATCCGCCAAAAAGGCAGACAAAGCGGCCGAAATAGCACCCGCGCCTTGCAAAGCACGCGCCCATGCCAGTTGTTCAAGCGTTTCAGCCATGTAACCAAAAGCACTGCCTGCTGCAAACATCAGCAAACCACCCAGAATGACGGGCTTTCTACCTATTTTATCGGACGCCCAGCCCAGCGGGATTTGCATCAAAGCTTGGGACAAACCGTAAATGCCCATGGCCAAACCGATGAGGCTGAGGTTGTCCCCGCCCGGCATGGTTTTGGCGTGCACAGCAAACACGGGAAGGATCATGAACATGCCGAACATGCGCAGGGCATAGATGCTGGCCAGCCAAGCTGCGGCATGCCGCTCAGCGGGCAACATGCGGAACGCGTCTGGGGACTGGTCGGTGGGTGTAGGTGAACTCATCTCAAGCACTGAAAAACAAAGGCAAAAAGGGCAGACCGTTGGAGGAAACGCAAAGGTTGGGATGCCTTCAAGCCGGAAACCATCTATAGTAACAGGTTGGCTGTAAATCGAAGACAAACATCGCGTGAACTTCATTCGTATTCGTGGGGCACGTACCCACAACCTCAAGAACATTTCGCTGGACTTGCCCCGAGACTCGCTGGTCGTGCTGACTGGCTTATCAGGCTCGGGAAAGTCGTCGCTGGCCTTTGACACCTTGTATGCAGAAGGCCAACGCCGGTATGTAGAAAGCTTGTCAGCCTATGCACGGCAGTTTTTACAATTGATGGAAAAGCCCGATGTGGACATGATTGAGGGCTTGTCCCCAGCCATTTCCATCGAGCAAAAAGCCACCAGCCACAACCCGCGCTCCACCGTGGGCACCGTCACCGAAATTCACGATTACCTGCGTTTGCTGTTTGCCCGCGCTGGCACCCCGCGCTGCCCCGAGCATGATTTGGAACTGAATGTGCAGTCGGTGTCTGAAATGGTGGACACCGTGCTGGGCTGGCCAGAAGAAACCCGGTTGATGATTTTGGCCCCGGTGCTGAACCAGCGCAAAGGCGAGCATTTGGATTTGCTGAATGATTTGCGTGCGCAAGGTTTTGTGCGGGTGCGGATTAAATCGGGTGGATTGGACAAAGCAGGGTCTGGAGCGGAAGGCCAAGTGGTGGAATTGGACACCCTGCCCGCTTTGGACAAAAACCACAAGCACAACCTGGATGTGGTGGTGGACCGCCTGAAAGTGCGTGCAGACAGCCGCCAACGCCTGGCCGAAAGCTTTGAAACGGCTTTGCGCATAGCCGATGGCAAAGCGATCGCCCTTGATTTGGACACCGGTAAAGAAACCGTATTTTCCAGCCGCTTTGCCTGCCCAGTGTGTGATTACGCACTGACCGACCTTGAACCCAGGCTGTTTAGCTTTAACAACCCGGCAGGCGCTTGCCCAGCATGCGATGGCTTGGGCCATGAGCAATTTTTTGACCCCACGCGCGTGGTGGCGCACCCAGATGTGTCTTTGTCCGCCGGGGCCATTGTGGGCTGGGACAAACGCAATGCCCTGATTTTACAAACCATGCAAAGCTTGGCTGCGCATTATGGTTTTGATTTGGAAACGCCGTGGAGCGAGTTGCCCGAAGACGTGCAACACATGCTTTTGTATGGCTCGGGGGCCGAGAAAATCACCTTCACCTATTTGTCTGAGCAAAGCAAACCTGTGTGCAAAACACATGAGTTTGAAGGCGTATTACCGAATTTGAAGCGCAGGCACACCAGCACCGATTCAGTCGCCGTCAAAGAGGAGTTGGGCAAGCTGATGGCGGTGCGGTCTTGCACATCATGCGGTGGGTCGCGTCTTAAAACTGGTGCGCGGCATGTGTTTATTGGTGACAACGAGCAGCGCAAGGCCTTGCATGATGTGACCTCCCTGCCCATTCACCGCGCGCTTGTGTACTTTCAAACCTTGCACATGCAGGGCGCAAAAGCCCAGATTGGCGAGAAAATTATTGCCGAAGTTTCAGCCCGCCTGCAATTTTTGAATGATGTGGGTTTGAGTTACCTCAGCCTTGGCCGCCCGGCCGACACCCTGAGCGGCGGCGAAAGCCAACGCATCCGCTTGGCCAGCCAAATAGGTTCAGGCCTAACCGGCGTGATGTATGTGCTGGACGAACCCTCGATTGGTTTGCACCAGCGCGACAATGACCGCTTGATTCAAACCTTGTTGCGCCTGAAAAAATTGGGCAACACAGTGTTGGTGGTAGAACATGATGAAGATGCCATCATGACTGCAGACTACGTGGTGGACATGGGCCCCGGCGCGGGCGAGCATGGCGGCATGGTGGTTGCTGAAGGCACACCTGCAGAAATTTTGGCCAACCCAAAGTCCCTGACTGGGCAGTACCTCAGCGGCAAGCTAAGCATCCAACGCTTAAGCCCCCTGCGCAAGCCCGACCCCAAACGCATGCTGACGGTTCACGGCGCACGCGGCAACAACCTGAAAAACGTGACGGTGAACATACCGATTGGTTTGTTTGTGTGCGTGGCGGGTGTGTCTGGGTCTGGCAAATCCACCTTGGTGAATGACACCCTGTTGGCAGAAGCAGCAAGGCAGCTGAACCGCGCACATTCTGAAGGCGCGGTGCATGACAGCATCAGCGGGCTGGAGCATTTTGACAAAGTGATTGCAGTGGACCAAAGCCCAATCGGGCGCACACCACGCAGCAACCCAGCCACTTACACAGGCATGTTTAGCCCCATTCGCGATTTGTTTGCGGGGGTACCTGCCGCGCGTGAAAGAGGCTATGACGCAGGGCGTTTTTCATTCAACGTGAAAGGTGGCCGCTGTGAGTCCTGCCAAGGCGATGGCGTGGTGAAAGTGGAAATGCATTTTTTGCCGGACATGTACGTGCCCTGCGATGTGTGCAATGGCAAACGCTACAACCGCGAAACTTTGGACATTCAATACCGGGGTTTGAACATTGCGCAAATTCTAAACCTGACGGTTGAACAGGCTTTGGAGGTGTTTAAACCCGTACCCAATGTTGCACGCAAATTGCAAACCTTGATGGACGTGGGCTTGAGTTACATCCGGCTGGGGCAATCGGCCACCACGCTGTCCGGCGGAGAAGCGCAACGGGTAAAACTGTCGCTGGAGCTTTCAAAACGCGACACTGGCAAAACCCTTTACATTCTGGATGAACCCACCACTGGCCTGCACTTTCACGACATTGACATGTTGCTCAAAGTGCTGAACCCCTTGGTGGATGCTGGCAATACCGTGCTGGTGATTGAGCACAACTTAGATGTGATTAAATGCGCGGATTGGGTACTGGACATGGGCCCCGAGGGTGGCGACAACGGAGGCCGATTGGTGGCCGAAGGCACGCCCGAAGACTTGGCCAACAACCCTGAAAGCGAGACTGGAAAATATTTGGCGAAAGTGCTGAAGAATAGGAACAACTGAAAATGAGTTTTGACTGGAAACAATTACTGAGAGAAGTAGAGGCCGCCAAGTGGGTGGAATGGACCACTTTGGGTGTTCGTTTTGTGTTGATTCTGTTGGTGGCTTGGGGCCTGCTGTTTGTGGTGAAGGCAGGCATTACCCGCATTGGCACACGCCTGCAAGCCAAAGCTGCCACACGCGGTGAGCGCAAACGGGTTGAAACCCTGATGAGGGTGTTCAAATATGTGGCCAACATCGTGATTATGCTGATGGGTGTTTTGGCAGCGCTAAACACGATTGGAATTTCAATTGCACCGATGCTGGCCGCTGCCGGCGTGGTGGGTATTGCGGTGGGTTTTGGTGCTCAAAGTTTGGTGAAGGATTACTTCACCGGCATCGTGCTTTTGATTGAAAACCAGATACGCGTGGGTGATGTGGTTTGCCTGGACAACCGCACCGGCAACGTGGAAGAAGTGACACTGCGCTACGTGCGCCTGCGGGATGCAGAAGGCAATGTCCATTTTGTGCCGAATGGGCAAATCACGGCTGTGACCAATATGTCCATGGGTTTTAGCTACGCCATTATTGATGTCAGCGTGGACTACAAAGAAGACGTACAAAAAGTCATCGGCTTGATGGACGGAATTGGCAAAGACATGCTGAGCGAAGAACCTTGGAAAAGCCAGTTGATGGACGAGTTTTTAGTGATGGGGGTACAAACGCTGGCCGATTCTGCCGTGGTGATTCGCTGCCGATTCAAGACGGTGGGTGGCGAGCAATGGGCCATCCGGCGCGAGTACTTCCGCCGGGTGAAAGACGCGTTTGATCGCGAGAAAGTGGAGATTCCTTACCCGCAGATGGTGATGCACAAGGCGATGGATTAAAAAAGCTCCAATCGCAATCAGTTCGAGTGATAGCGCGGAGCCGATTTTGACCTAACAAAGACGCACATTTACGATTGAGTCTCAACAACTTTAATCCTAAAGCTTCATGCAGTTAACTTTTTACATATCGGCGGGGCAACTCGTGTATTCAGACGCTGGAAAAACATTCGGTATACCTGCAAGCAGCGGATATGGAAATTGCATGAACGAGCTTCGCTGTACCCATTTGAAAAATGTGGGCCCCATTCCAAAAGGTAGATACTTTTTGCTGAGTCAAGAATTCAGCGACCCCCACCTATTGCGCGACATCATGCGTAACTTGAAAGCAGACTGGGGTGATTGGAGAGTGAGGTTGTATCCCTACCCCGAAATTGCGACTCATGGCAGGGATGATTTTTTCTTACACTGTGGAACTCAAAAGGGATCCAAAGGTTGTATTGACGTGGGTGGCGGCATATTAGGGGATAAATCGACAGATCATCTCAAAGACGCTTTACTTCGATCCGCCAAAAGCGATCTGCTTGTCGTATGAAAACATACCATTTGGTAACTTCCATAGTTGTCACTCACATACTGAGCTTTTACATTCCAAGTCTCGTTAAAATAGAAAGCCAAGACGCCATTTTCATAGTCATCAGCTTGACCCTGATTGGTTTGGCTTCTGCTTACAGGTATTTTTTTGGTCAGATCATTAAATCCCTGTGGGTGTTGATTGGGTCAGTGATTTTATCCATAGAGGTAATCAGCTGGGCATTGGAATGGGATTGGATGTACCGGGATATATTGATACCATTTACAGATTGGATGCCGATCGCTGCGATGAGAACACTCTACACCATGGCTCTTTTCGCCACAGGTTATGGCCTGGCTCGGTTTTTGAAAAAGTCTTGATCAGTCTTGTAATCAGGATCGCCCCGCCTTCAAAGGGCGAACGGTGAATTGCACTTCATCCACCACCACGCCTTTGTCGCTCAGCAGTTCCAAGCGATGGCGGCCCGGCATGGGCAACCATCCTTGTTGAATAGAAGCAGACATCAATGCCTTGCCATTTAAACGCCATGCCCAACCTTTTTGAATCGTACCCCCAGCAGAAAACTGAATACGCTGGCGGTTGGGTGGAATGTCCGCATCCAGCGCCAACACCGTGCCTTGGGCTGGGTATTGAATTCGAGTGAGCACAGGCCGCTTGACCAGTTCAATGACTTGAACCTTATCATTGGTCTCACTTTTAGGCTCATTGGTTGAGCCCCGAATGAACCACTCTTGACGTGGCGGCTCAAGGCGCGGCTCAAACCGAATATTTTGCTGAATTAAACCAGATGGTGCTTTGGGCTGCATGCTACGTACAATCGCCCTGCCCTGCTGCGCGTTACCGCGATGCAGCCAATCCATCACCTCACGCCAAACAGGTGCGGCACCTGTGATACCAGACACATCATGCATGGGTGAGCCCGAGGCGTTGCCCACCCAAACGCCCACGGTGTAGCGGCTGGAATAACCGATGCACCAGTTGTCGCGCATGTCTTTGCTGGTGCCTGTTTTAACGGAGCTCCAATAGGGCGTACTTAACCACGACTCCAAGCCGAAGGTGAGTGCCCTGGCGCTGCGGTCAGACAGAATATTGCCCACCATAAAACTGGCTTGCTCCGTCATTGCGCGCTGGGGTTTGCCTGCTGTCAACGCGCTGCATGCTGCGGTAACACATGGGCTGTGCGCCTTGGCGGCAGCAGATTGATTTTCTGGGGGTGTTACAGGTGTAAGTTTAAGAGGCGACCATTGCCCGCCATTGGCCATGGCCCGGTAAGCGTTGGTCAGCATCAACAGGGATACATCTGCCGAACCCAATGCCAGACTGTAGCCATACCAATCCGCACTTTGGGTCAAACTGCTGAAACCCAGTTGCCGAAGTTGTTGATGAAAAGGCTCCACGCCAGTTTGAACCACCGCCTTCACCGCCGGAATGTTTAAAGAATTACCCAATGCGGCGCGCACGCTGACCCAGCCTTTGTAAACGGCTTCGTAATTCTGAGGGGCGTACAAACCATTGCCTGTGTCCAGCGTGTAAGGTGAATCTTCAATCAAGGAGGCGGGCGTTAGGTATTTTTTTTCAAACGCGAGTGCATATAAAAAAGGCTTCAACGTTGACCCCGCCTGCCGGAGCGCTGTAATGCCATCCACATCCCGCGCTTGGGACAGGTCCCCACTGGACCCCACCCACGCAAGCACTTCACCGGTTGCATTGTCCAAAACCAGTACAGCACCATCCTCCACATTTTGAAGGGTTAACTGTGCAAGCTGTTGCCGAAGGCTCTGCTGGGCAAAAGTTTGCAGCGGCAACAGCACTGAGGAATGCAGGGATTGATTTTTATTGAATGGTCCTTTTGACTCCTTTGAACCTTTTTGCACATGGCCCAATAACTTGTAGGCCAGATGGGGACTGGCTTGGGGTGAGGCGACCCAACGCGAACTGTCCACCGGGGGACGCAAAAAAACCGAATCCACCATGGCGGACACTTCACCGCAATCAGTCGGGTGCTTAAGGGTGACCAGCAAATTGCAGGCGCGGCGAGACACCACGGCAGACTTGGCATTGGGCGAGCGCAGCAGCACTGCAGCAACCGCACTTTCAACCGCATTCAAACCCCGAGGGGCTTTGCCAAACAAGCCATGGCTTAAGGCCCCCACGCCCACAAGCTCGCCTTTGAAGCTGGCCAAATTCAAATAGGCTTCTAGAATTTGAGACTTGGTCCAAGTTTGCTCTAGCCTCAATGCCAATGCAGATTGAGACACTTTGTCCAAAATACTGCGGCGACCCGCCTTGACTTGATTCTCGTCCAACAAACCCACCAGTTGCATGGTGAGGGTACTGGCACCTCGAGACCGCTGGCTGCGCAACAAGCCCCACGAATTGTCCCAAGTGGCAGAGGCCATGGCAGACCAATCCACCCCGCTGTGGGACTCAAAATTCTTATCTTCCGCCGCAATGACGGCATAAGCCAACTGTGGGGAAATGTGCGGCAGCTCAACCCACTGCGCCCGCTGAGCCTGCATATCCAAGCGGATGCTGTGCATCAACCGGCCATGCCTGTCCAACAACACAGCGTTGGAAGGCTGGTGTGCAAGCTTGACCTCGCTGAAGCTGGGCATGCTGATCAACCCCACTTTGGCGTGGGTAATTTGCACGGTACTTAAGCACAGCAATGCAGCGATGCAAACCTGCATCATTGGCCTAAAGAGGGGCCTAATGAGGGGCCTAATGAGGGGCCTAATGAAAGACCTAAAGATCACGGCTGCACCACCACATCGGCATTGGGCAATTCAGCAAATGTACCCGGTGCGTACATAGCTTCAATACGGCTTGCGGGCACTTTGAACTGGCCGGGGTTGTTGATCCTGACGGTGTAACTGACTTTGTGCTTGCCCTTGGGCAGATAGTCAAAGTAGCTGCGGTAGGAATCAAAACCGCGCTCCACAAAAACAGGGCTTACAGACTCATCCCATTGAGCCTGGCTGGATTGACTTTGCATCTGAAGAATCTGTGAATCACGCCCATCTCCATCACCCAAAATTTTGGCTCCAGCAGGAATGGCATCCGTGAGGGCAACCCAAGTCATAGGCACACCCGCGTCAATTTCCAGGTCAACACGCCACACATCGCCTCGGCTTGTTTTGCCTTTCTCTCGTTGCTGCATGGGCGTGATGGTTTTCTTCAACTGGTAGCCTTGAAACACGGGCTTGGTGGCTGGTATGGCGGCCATGATTTGATAATCGACCCACGGTTTTCCAGCACCTTGGTGTTGCACCTTCAACTCGGCACTTGGCTGTGCTGCCCACGGCAAAAGGGCCTGAAAGGCACTGCCCGTTTTAGCAACAGCAGTAGGCCACTTGAACTGTTGCTCTGCCTTGGCAAGCCGCATCACTGTGGTGCCAGCCACCACTTGTTTTTCTTCTTGCTTCGCATAACGCTCAATCGCGACGGATGCCCAAGCATTGGAGGTGGTGGTCGACCAGCGGCCTTTGACTTGACGATCCAAGGCGCCCCTGAGTAGCTGAGCCAAGTCAGGCTTCCATGCTGGGTTGTTGAGCACAGCCTCCAACAAGCGGAATGCATTGACATCGGCGTTGCCCATCATCCACCACCAAAAGTCGTTGTCTTCAGTGCTAAACACCAAGCGCCCACCCACGTAGGTCAAACGGTTACGCAATTCATTTTGTACCGCTTGAAGTTGCGCCGCCTGCTGCTTAATGGCGGGCACACGTTGCAGCACCAAATACCAGTCAATCAGCGCAGAGGTGGGTTGCTTGGGCACATTCACTTCCAAGGCGTTGGCAGCAAGCACTGGCTTGTCGCCCGCACGGGTCAAAGCTTCCAAGGCTTGCAGTTTGCGTTGCAAAGTATCTTCACGCGGGGACCATTGGGTGTGAGCCACTCGCCCTTCAACATACGCAGTCAGTCCTCGTTTAAGTGCCTGAATGTGCTCGGCCGGCAGTTTAAATCCGTACAACTGATCACCCAAAAGCGCCATATTGAGCACATAGGCAGTCAACACCGAATCACCACGGCCCTGACCTGACCCACCACCCACTGGGAAGTAGTGCAACAGGCCATTGGCATCCTGATACGAAGGCAGCGCAGCGGCAATGCTGTTCCATACTTTTTGATTTTTAAGCCCTATCGCTTTGGACACCTGTTGCTCCAAACAAGTGTAGGGGTACTGCTCAAAAAACTGCGTCACGCCAGCGGGCAATACTGCCAAAGAGGGGGTGAGGGTGATATTGACGCCACCACGCCCCGGCAGTGCGCCTTGGGGCATCAACACCGGTAGCTTAAGTATGCCATCCACTTGCAACACACCCGATTGCTGCACTTGCACCGGTACTTTGGGTTTGACTTGCTGTGTAATTTTTATTTCATCGCTTGCATTGCCAGTGCCACTCTCTTGAGCGGCAATACTCCAACCCAAGACCGACGCCCCGCTTGTCACACTTTGTGAAGCTAATTCTGGCACCTTATAAACCCACGACAGCTCTTGTGCGCTGTCTGATTTCAAGCTCACGGTTTGAGCCTTTAAGACCGAACCACCAATACCTTCCACTGAAGGAGTGACCGTCAGTTGCATGGTGCGCGGGGTGGAATTTCGCACTGTAATCATGCCGTGAACTTCGTCACCTTCCCTCACCAACGGGGGCAACCCGCTTATGAGTTGTAAATCCTGACGGGTTTGATACTGGGCTTTGCCAGTACCAAACAAACCTGCACCTGATGTGGCAATGGCTACCATTTGGAATGCAGACAGAGAGTCATTCGCAGTGAACTCCACCGTGGCCTCGCCCTTGGCGTCCAGCTTTACGCTGGGCTGCCAGGCCACCAAGGTGTCAAACAATTCACGCGCAGGGGCTTTGCCGCCACCACCGCCAGCAGGCACTGCCTTTTTCCCGAAATGGCGTTTGCCCACCACTTGCATTTGCGCGGTGGAAGTTTCCACCAAGTAGGGCCTTGCTTGCAGCATTTTGTCCAGCAGGTTCCAACTTTCATTGGGCCGCAGTTCCAACAAGGCTTGGTCCACCACCGCCAACAAAACCTCGGTGCCCGCAGCAACCGGCTTGCCTTGTGGGTCGCTTACTTTCAGGGAGGCTTTTACCTTGTCGCCCGGTTTGTAGGTGGCTTGATTGGCTGCCACTTGCACTTTCAACTCAAAGCCTTGAGTGCCCACTTCAAACCCATTCAAGCCCATACGGAATGAGGGTTTGGCCAAATCCACCATGGCAGTGGCTTGGTCGGGGGACCACCACTTCTTAAGCCATGCCACAGGCTCGCGCCAACCCCATGAAAAGAAGGAAGTCCAAGTCAGCGGCTGCACACGCCCGCGCACATTCAACACCGACACAAACACATTGGGGCCCCATTCGGCCTTAATCGGAATTTCGACCATGGGCTTGAAACGGCTAAGCGGTACCACCCAGGTTTCCAACACACTTTCACTTTCTACAGCCACCAAAGCCGTGCCCTCGGCAAAGGGGGTACGCACTTGAATGCGGGCCACTTCGCCCGGCTTGTACGCAGTTTTTTCGGGTAGCACATCCATGCGGTCTTGGCTGCCGACGGAATACCAATCATCTTCACCACCACCACTGCCCACCATCATGTCCGTATGGGCTCGTGCGATGAGCCCCTTTTCATCTCGGGCTTGGGCCATGAAATGGACGCGGCCTGTGGGTAGATTGGACACCTCACACCACATGAGGCCTTTGCTGTCTGTTTTTCCGTTGCACAGGGTACCCAGGTCAGAATATTCAGACCGATTTTCATAGGCATAAAAACCGCCCACCACACGCCTGCGGTGGCTGTATTCCACCTGCCTGCTACCCAAAACCTGTATGGGTTGATTGGCTTTGGGCTTGCCTTGGGTGTCCAGTGCCAAAAGTTGAATGCGTTTTTTGCCTGCAGTGGTGTCGGCCCAAGAGCCATTTTTGAACCCAATCAACACACTGGAGGGCCACCATGCGGTGGTGCCACGAATGGTTTGGATTTCACCATTGGGGTCCGAAAAACTGACCTCGGTGTACAACTCGGACGGCTGCGTGGGCATGGGGTTAAGTGCCAGTTTAACTTGCGTGGTGCCTTGTGCATCGAGTGTGTGCTGCTCTTTGTCCAGCAACAATTTTTCCCCATCTGGGCCCTTGCTCAGCTTGAATGCAGCCAAGGTTTCGTCTGCCATATAACTCGAAAAATTGAATTCGGAATACGCCGGAAAATACAACCACTTGTTCCGTAAAATGGAACTGACTTCCACCTTGAGGTTTTTGGCGGGCCCCCCGTTGAGAAAGGAAAGCCCAATGTTAATGGGTACCTCTTTTTGACCCACTTGTGATTCGCGTTTTTGTCCACCCCCAGCCTGTACGCTGCCTGTAAATACAGGCAAACGGAAATCGGACACCCGGAAATCGCCCACGGGCTCCAAGCCCTCGCGCCCGCCAGTCAACTCGATGGAGTACTGCCCCATTTTTGCCGAGGTGGGTATGGTCCACTGGTTGATGGCGGCCCCCTGTTTGTCCCACTGAAGGTTTTGGGTGTATTCCGTGCCGTCGCCGGTGTGAACAATGCGCAAGGTTTTGGGCAACTGCGCTGCATCTGGATACTCAAAATTGCTGGACGTGCGACGCCGTGCAAAGTGCTTCATGTGCACAGTTTCACCTGGCTTGAACAGCGTGCGGTCCAACACAGTGTGCATGGGCGCTTGGGACTGCTCGCCCCAAGTGGCCACGCCAAACCGCCAAGGCTCAATGCCCTCATTCCAATTGGAACGCACAAAGCTGTAATCCTCGCCCAAACGCGCACTGGCAAATAAGTATTCCTCTGCTGAGGCGCAGGGTTTTACTTGAATGGTTTTGTCCACCAAGGCGCGGCCTTGCGCATCGGTTTTACCTTGCCACAGGCTTTTGCCATCGCAGCCTGAAACTCGAACATCAGCACCCGGCACGGGCAGCCCTTTGTCCAAACTGGTGACCCACACAAGCGAATTGTTGCGCCCAATTTTGAGGTGAACCGCCATATTGGTGACCAGTGCGGACGCCCTTACAAACATGGGTTTGGGCTCGGCCAACAGCGCATTGCCCAGCAATTGGCTTTGAATTTCCAACACATAAAAACCGGGCTTGCCTAGGGGCACGCCCACAACCTCAGTCTCGCTGCTGGGGGCGGGTTTGGGCAACTGGGTTTGAGTCAAGTTGCTTTTGCCTTGCAGGAAGGAAACCTCGCGTGCGTACAAGTAATCCTGATACTCGCGGGCTTCGCCATTGATTTGAATGCTGCGGAATTTACTTTGGCTTTCAAATTTTTTCAGTGCATTGATGGTGGCGATGACTTGCGCATCATCGGTGAGGCGCTGCTGCGCAAGTGCGTGCCCCGACGCTGCTGTTTTTAAAGTTGGAGAGAAGTTTTTGCTACTGACCGGCAACTTGGCTTCCACATTGCGCAGGGTGATGGGCAGTACACCGCCCTCCTTCCATTCCACAATACCAAACTGGCCCGGAAACTTGGCCAAGGGGGGAAGCACGTCCGTCCTCACTGTTAACGGAAACTGATCGGCATTAATCAGAGGCCTGCCCGCTTCATCTTTTAACTCTTTAGGCAACTCAAGCACCAAACTGGCCTGTGCTGGCAGGGGTGCGGGGAAAGTGATGGACTGAGTGGTTTCCTCAAATGTGCCAGAACGCTTACCCTGATCCAGCGGCAGAATGATCTCCGTTCCATGCTTCAAGCGGGCTTTTAGCAACAGAGCTGTGGGTACCGGGCTGCTTAAGTTCAACACCAAGGGCGACAAAGGCGAGCATGGTGCACTGGCCTGCGTGCGCTCACAATTGGTGGTGGCGCGGAAAGGCTCGCGCACCTGGTAAGCAAACCGCTCTTCGAAAGAATTGGGGCCTTTGCCCCACACCACCTGCACCTTGCTTTTAGGCGGCAAATTGCTTGCACACTGAAACACCAACACGTTGGCGGGATTGATTGATTTTTCAGGCCGATATTCCTCAGGCAACTTGGCCTGGGCTTTGACATCCAGAATTTGGATGGGTATTTTTTGCCCCACCGCATCAGACTCGCACCACACCTGTTGCTGGATGGTTTGCGCATTGGCTGGCCCTGTGGCGTTGACTACAAAAACCTGGTCTTCATGGATTTCAGAATAGCCTGAGGAGGTTACCGCGGGCTGAATGCTACTGACCTGAAACTTGGACACCTTGAATGTGAAACTGGACTTGCCAGCGCTTGTGCCAGTAATGGCTTCACCCTTCAGCGTTTTGACCGCCGGGTTGAGCGTAAACGTGCATTGCTGCCCCAGTACCAAAGGGCGATCAAGGTTGTAGACCCAAGTTTTGGGATTGTCCCAATACGAATAACTGCTGGGCACGTCGCACTTGATTTGAAAGGGCGAAGCGGCCTCACGATTACCCGCTGCCACCACATCGTCCGTAAACACGGCGGTAACCCGTTGCTGACCCCCGCTAACCTCCCCCTGCGGCGTGAACTGACGCACCTGCGCGGCATGGAGCGAGCCAGCGAAGGTGCAGAGGCTTATGCCCGCAGCGAGAACCATGCCTAGGGGAAATTTTCTGGGGGGCGATTGGGTCATGGTGTTTTTTGTTTTTTGGAAGGGGTGGCGAATGATGCTATTTTGTACCCGAATAGTGGGGGGAGTTCACGGGGTTGTTGGGTTCAGGATAAAGGATTGAGGGGGTGGAGGGATAGGGGCAGAACTTGGGACTTGGGTGCATTGAAGTCGAGAAATCTTGGTTTTCTTAACATGAAAGGACTATTGAGTTAAAAAATCTATTTTTTAACACGTTGTGGACCTCATGTTAAAAACAAGCTATCAAATTCCAGCTGTGGCGCTCAAGCTAACGAAGCGCCACAAAGCCAAACTCGGAATATCAATTGCGCATAAATCACATTTATGATATTTTGTGATTTATACACACCACTAGAAAACTAAAAATGGCCCAACTCAAACAAATACCTGACAAAAGCCTTGTGCTGTCCAAGGCATTGAGAAACGCATCCAAAGATCTTGGCTTGAACATGGAGCAGGTGGGTAAAATGATTGGCAAGGACCGCTCGGTGATCACGAGGGCAGAGGTATCCCCGGACAGCAAAGCGGGGGAACTCGCACTGATGTTTATCCGCATTTACCGTAGCTTGAGTGCCATGCTGGGCGGGGATAAAGAATTGATGAAACACTGGTTTAAAACCGAGAACACAGGCACGCGTGGGGTGCCAAAAGACCAAGTCATGAGCATTTATGGAATGAATGAGGTGCTTTTGTACTTGGATGCAATCAGAGGCAAAATTTGAGTGTGGAAAAGCTTTTTAGCCTTGCTCAAAATGAAGCACTCGCGCCCATAGTTGGCAAATTTTGGCGGATGGTTGAAACGCAACAAGTTTCCGCAACCCGGGCAATTACAGATTCCATTGACGAGCACGATGTGTTAGAAGCGATGCTTGATGAGAACAAACCCGCCAATCATCCAAAGGCTGTTGCTGCGCGCCTGCCCTACTTGCTCTCGACTCCGTTTCGATACCCACCTTTGAGACACGGCTCCCGGTTTGGTTCTCGCCATGAGCCATCAATGCTTTATGCCTCAGCCAGTGAAACCACACTACTCTGGGAGCTTGCTTTTTATAAACTGATTTTTTGGTTCGATCAAACTGTTCTTCCTGATCGGGTGGCCTATGTGCCCCACACCTCATTTCAATTTTCTGTGAATGCCAAGGGGCTGCAATTCGATCTCCCTCCCTTCGATCACTATCGCAAACTTTTGACTGATCCTCTGAACTATGCATCCACTCAAGCGTTAGGCAAAACCATCCGTGACCGCGGGGTAGGATTGTTCACTTTCTCTTCCGCTAGAGATCCAGACCAAGGCAGAAACTTGGCAGTGATTGACCCCATGGTACTTAAAGGCAAGGCCCCAACGAACCTCACCACATGGCTCTGCGAATTTGGCACATCAGGCGTGAAATTCAGAAAAGACCACAGCCACGGAGAGGTTTGTGAATTCCCACTGTCGGCTTTTTTGATTGAAAATAAATTGCCAAAACCTGCTTGATAAAATGGGGCGCGATTGTGAGGAAGCATGCACTCCTTTCAGGGCAGTGCCACCCACTGAGCAGGAAATGCATTTCAACCTACTGTTAGAGACTGACCATGCGTTTTATACAACTGTTCTTTAGAAACTTCCTATCACTCATGATGCTGCTTTGGGTAACACACCCTGTGCACGCCGAGGCCAACCTTTGGCAAATTTGGAAGCAGCCGGGCGTGCAAGCCATCATGCGCCATGCCACTGCGCCGGGCATCGGGGACCCAGACAACTTCAAGCTGGGCCAATGCGACACTCAACGCAATTTGAGCCCACAAGGTGTTGAAGAGTCGAAAGCGTTGGGTCAGAAAATCAAAGAAAGCGGAATTAAGCTGGACAACATTTACTCCAGCCAATGGTGCCGCTGCTTGGACACGGCACGCGGCTTGAGTGTTGCAAACGTGATTGAGTTGCCCACCCTGAATTCATTTTTTGAGGAACGTGGAAAAAGCAGTGCACAAACCGCTGGCTTGAAAGAGCACATTGCCAAAATGGACGGGACGCAAAAGGTGCTTTATGTGACTCACCAAGTCAACACCACAGCTTTGACTGGCGTGTACCCCGCCTCGGGCGAGATCATCCTTTTTAGGATGAATAAAAATCAGACCATTGAAGTGCTGGGCCGGATAACGCCTTGAACTTAACTACCCCCTGTAAATGTACGATTGCTTCTTTCCCGATTCGAAATGACAACAACCAAACCGCGGACATATTGAAGAACATCATCCCTCACACCCAACTGAGTCATACCTCCTTTTGACGCTGAACCTTGCCAAAGAGTAATCTTCACTGTCGTCAATAGCGTAGTTACAAATTCCAATGGCCAGCTTTACTTTCTATGTCAAACAGGGGCACCTGCTATGCAGTGACAGCATGCACAACTTTGCCATATCAGCAACCAGCGGCAAGAGTGACTGTATGAATCAGCCAACCTGCTCTACACAAAAGGAGATTGGCCCCATTCCTACCGGACGATATTTTTTGTATTCGGCAGAGTTAGATGACCCAAACATTTTGCACGATATCGTCCGCAACATTGTTTACGGAGATTGGGGTGACTGGAGAATCCGGTTACATCCAGCTTCTGAGACAGCCACCCAAGGACGTACGAATTTGTTCCTTCATTGTGGATTTAAGGCGGGCTCGAAAGGTTGCATCGATATAGGAGGAGGACTTACAGGCAGCACTGCAACAAACCTTGTGAAAGAGTCAATAATTAGATCACCCAAAAGCACGTTGCTAGTGATATGAAAAACACACTCTTCCTTATCATTTTTTTATGCCTTAATCTGATTTCCCTTTTGCTCAGCAACAAGTTTGAATTGGATTACTCTGGCATTTCGACTCTGGCTCATGCAGTGTTTGTAATAGGTTCTGCTGCAGTAATTTCTAGTCTATTCATACCTCAGCGCATCGATTACCTGAAGCTACTTTTGATTGGATTCGGGCTTGAGATTTTGGTTTGGTTGATGAGTCTGGAAAGCCTCTATTTTGGACTGCCAGATACATTGTATGAATGGGTACCACTTGCCTTTGCTCGCGCCATTTTTACTCTTGTGCTATTTGGCTTGGGGCATGGACTGTTGGCCCTAATTCAGAAAGTCAGGAGGCAATCCATATGACAAACGGTACATCGTGAGGAAAGTTTAAAAGTATGCCCACGCTGCAGTGGGTTAGAGAACCAATGTCAAAACTGCCCTTCCCCCTACCCCATATCCAACGGGAGCCTACCTCCTTTTGACTTGCCTTAGTGCTGAGAGATAACCTCGTAAGCAGCTCAAGGAGACCCAAATGGATTTGCTACACCAACTGCCCGCCATCAAGGCACTCTGGACCAAATATAAGAAATACACAAAACGCACTGTTGTTTTTCTTGGATTGGCCTATTTCATTGTTTACAACTTTATTGCCAATACTCCGGGTCAAGCACGAGAACTCGATTTACCGGGCTTGAGGGAAAAAGTTTGCGGTGAGCACAAATACCTTAAGGGTGAAGTCGATCAGTGCGGAAAACGCTCAATCTTTGGAGACGCCGACTGGGGCATCACAGCGTACATCACCATATACGGCGTAGAGACAGAAAAAGAAGCACAAGAGATTTACGAATTCATGAAAACAGCACGAAAGCAAGCCAAACAAGAAGGAATACCCATTCACCTCACCATCTACACATTACCCAAAAGCGTTCATCTAGAAGCAAACAAATCGTCTGAAATTTTTGATAAGCGGTTTTGAATGATTGATAGCTCAAGCACCAATTGAGAAAAAATTTGGAACCAATTCGCTCAGCTTGATCACCTAAGCAAGTCTTTTTCATCTTCTCAAGCCCAGATCACGGTACCTGTTTGAATCCCATACCTGCCTTATTGAAAAGGTAGATACACCCACAACCAATATTCGGCCTTGAAAATTAGGAGACCCACATGAATTTGAAAAACCCACTGCCCGCCATCAAAGCACTTTGGACGAAATATAAAAAAAACACCAAACGCACTGTTGTTTTTCTTGGATTGGCCTATTTCATTATTTACAACTTTATTGCAAACGAGCCCGGTCAGGCACGAAGTCTAAACCTTCCAGGTTTAAAAGAGAAAGTTTGTGGCGACCGTGAATTGAAAAAAACAGGTCCAGACCACTGCGGTGATCGCTCACTATATAGAGATGTTGGATGGGGAATCACCGCATACATTCAAATATATGGAGTATCCACGACTGCGGAAGCCAACGAAATTTACAAGTTCATAGAACATACACGACGAATAAGCAGACAAGAAGGAATACCGGTTCACCTCACGATCTATGCACTTCCCAGAAGCGCGTTTAACGGTGTGATGAGAAATTCCGAAATTTTTGATCAACGATTTTGATATTGGAAATTCGAATGCCAACAGTAGAGTTTAGGATGGATGTTCAAGGCGTACCACATTCCTACATCGTAATTGATAACGGTTCACAGAATGAACAGATGTATGGATTTGCACCTGCAAAATCACCAAGCCTTTGGGGTGTGGGAAAAGTTTATGATGAATCCCAAACAGGTCCTAATGGTGGGTCTTACCCCTATAGCTATTCCACAGGGAAAATCGAGGTCACCGCTGAGCAGTACAATCGCATGGTCGAGGAAATCAATTATGCAATTCAGAATCCCCCTTACTACAATGCGGGAGAGAGTATATTGTTTCCAAACTCAGTCAACCAATGCGCAACTTGGGTCAACCATTTGGCAGAGGTAGGAGGGTTTGCAGATAAATTGCCTTGGAATAAGGCTGGGCGTGACGGATGGCAACCTTACGGTCAGGCGCTATGGACTGAATTTGATCGATTTCTAGTCAAGGTTGAAGAAGGCAATTTTGATTCCGAGTTGGCAGACTTCATTTGGGACACTTGGGAAGACAAGGTCAAAGACCAATACACAACCGCCGTTGAAACAGCCTCTCCCCTCATCCTGGATTTGGATGGTGACGGTATTGAAACAACGTCCATGGCCGATATCAACATCTACTTTGATCACGACAAAAACAAATTTGCCGAGCTTACGGGCTGGGTTGGCAAAGACGATGGATTGCTGGTGCGTGACCTCAATGGCAATGGATTGATTGATGACGGAACAGAGCTTTTTGGCAACAACACCTTGGTGGGTACAAGCAAAGCGGCCAATGGATTTGAGGCGCTGAAGGCGCTTGATTCAAACAAAGATGGAAAATTCTCGAACACAGACAGTACATGGTCACAGTTGCGGGTTTGGAAAGATGCAAACGGCAATGGCACTACAGAAGCAGGTGAGCTACTGACCTTGCAACAAGCGGGCATCAGTTCAATCAAAGTCACTTACACCAACAGCACTCTTGTTGACGCAAACAACAACCAGCACAAGCAAGTGTCCACCTTCACCACGACTGCTGGGCAAACCCGCGCAATCAGCGATGTGTGGTTTGACACCGAGAAGCTGTTTTCAATCAACAAAGACCGTGTTGCAGTGTCTGATGAAGTGGCGTCCATGATGTACCTGAAGGGCATGGGCAATCTGCCCGACTTGGATCAGGCCATCATGCGCGATACCACTGGCACTCTAAAATCAAAAGTCACAGCACTGGAGACCTTGATTACCAATGGTGGCAATTACGCGGCCATCATGGCTTCCATGCAAGACATGCTGTTTCAATGGTCTGGCGCAGCCAGCGTAAGCCCCACCAAAAACGGCAGCTTGATTGATGGAAGAAAAGTTGCTGTACTGGAAAAGTTTACAGGCACTCCTTTACTAGAACTGCAAGCCACGCCTCAGCTACAAATCTATCAAAGTGAGGCCATGGAAAGTGCCTATGTTTCGCTGTTGATGCAGTACACAGCACAAGCTTTAGGCAATACGCAATTTGTGGGTGTGTTGAACTCCGTCCGTCTGGCTTATGATTCCGTGACGCAGCAACTTGCGTTTGATTCAAGCACTGCGATTCAAGCTTTCAAAATTTTAATAAGCTCAAAGTCTGAGCCTGAACAAATTATTGCCACCTCACTTTTAAAAGCATTTTTGGCTAGCGGAGGGCAATCCACTCAAGACCTTGCCAATAGCTTTGACTTCGCTGCAAACTCACAGACAGACCCTTTGTTTAAAACCATATGGAACAAAGCAGTCGATTTGGTGGTGTTTGCAAGTGACAAAACTGTGCAAGTTGAAATGGACGATGCCGCGTCTGTGTTTTACATTGGAAATGCCAAAGCAGAGTCCTTGGTTGGGAGTCTCAAGAATGATTGGCTGGATGGCGGGTCGGGTAACGACACACTGTTTTCCGGCGCGGGCAACGACACACTGACTGGGGGCTTGAACAACGACAGCCTGTCTGGCGGTGAAGGCGCAGACCGACTGGACGGCGGTTCAGGCGATGACTTCATTGTGGGCGATGAAGGCAATGACACCTTGATTGGCGGCATAGGAAACGACTACCTTGCTGGCGGTGAGGGCGTCGACACACTGGATGGAAGCGCTGGAAAAGACATGCTGTCAGGTGGATTGGGGGACAACACCTTTCTATTTGGCAAAGGCGACGGGCAAGACTGGATTTACACATCGTATGACTCAACGTCAACCCGTATGAATACCCTGCAATTCAAAGCAGGAATTGTCCCCACGGAAGTGGTTTTTACTTACGCATATGAAGAACTCATCATTAAAATCAAAGGCACACAGGACCAGATTTCTGTGGCTAATTTTTTGCATGAAGATCACCCCGTCAACGCTTTGAATCCATTGCAGCAAATCAAGTTTAACGACGGCACTGTGTGGAGCATCAACACCATACTGGAAAAGCTACAAACGGGCACCGCGGGTCATGACGACATTCCGGGTACCAACAAAGATGAGTCAATCAATGGCCAAGCGGGTAACGACACCATTTATGGGAACGCGGGCAACGACACTTTGTTAGGAGGGCTTGGGGCCGACCTGCTCAACGGTGGCATGGGTAATGATTCTCTAAGCGGTGACGCGGATGCAGATGTGCTATTCGGTGAAGATGGCAATGACATTTTGAATGGTGGAGATGGCGCAGATGGCCTCTATGCCGGGCTTGGTAATGACACCCTCATCGGTGGAATTGGAGATGATGTACTTGCAGGCAGCGAGGGTACCGACTTGCTGGAAAGTGGTGTAGGCAAAGACACCGTCGATGGCGGCACTGGCAACGATACTTATGTGTTTGGTAAGGGGGATGGGCAGGACTACCTTGAAGGCAGTTTTGATCTGTCCGCCACTCGACTGAATACGCTTCAGTTTAAGTCAGACGTTGCGGCAAGCGAGGTCACGTTTCAATCCGAGCAATTGGGGCTTTTGGTGAAGATTGCAGGAACTCTGGATGAGATTTATGTCAGCAATTTTTTTTATGAAGACAATACAAGCAACGCATACAACCCCTTGCAGCAAATCAAATTCAATGATGGGGTAACTTGGAACATACAAACCATTTTAAGCAAACTGCATGCAGGCTCGGCTGGTAACGATGAAATTCGCGGCACGCTCAATGCCGAAACAATCAAAGGGCAAGCTGGCAATGACACCATTTCAGCAGGTGGAGGCAACGATTCCGTAACAGGTGGGACCGGAGCAGACATTCTTTATGGTGAAAGTGGATCAGACACGCTGGACGGTAGCGCTGGAAATGACTACTTGGCGGGTGGGGAAGGAAGCGATACTTACCTATTTGGCAAAGGTTACGGTCAAGATGTGATTTATCACAACGATGCAGATACGACTAAAATAGACAAAATCGCGTTCAATAGCTCAGTCAATAAATCAGAAATTGCAGTAAGTCGAATCTATGATGACTTGGTGTTGACAATCAAGGATCGTAGCGAATTTATTCAGGTGACCAATCACTTTTCAACTGAGAGCAACAACCCTTACAACATTGATCAGGTTACATTCTCAGACGGAACCGTATGGAATGAGCAGACGATCCTGGCAATGCTTGTAGGCACAAGCACAATCTGATAAAGATCGATCTACTGAAAATCAAAAAGGCTCATTTATTGAGCCTGATTAGACGGTGGTTTTGGACATCATCCAAGGCAAGGCTACCACTTGAGAGGCAAGAAATTCATTTGAGCGCTCGCCCTCGGAGGTCAAAAAATAACGCCTTGAAACCCATCAGGACTCGAGATGTTGTTGCTGGGTCACTCAATTCATCACGTTGGCCATCAACAAGGCAATGATCTTGAAGTACTCCTCCAGTTGCGGCTCAGAGTCTCCCAATCGGTCGCCGTACAAAAAAGTTTCTCCCAGGCGGACAATCGCTACAGCAAGGGTTTTAACCTGCGGGTCACCTTCTTTGAATTCCCGGTACCGGGGCAAGTAAACCAGAAGAATATTGATCAGGCGATTGCGTATTGAATACTCGCCTGTGAACAAAACCCGTGCTGCCACCTCGGGTTCATTTTTCACAAAATGGATCTGGCCCTTGTGCGTACTCACAATTTTTAGGTAGCCCTGAATACTCAGCATCAGGCCACTTAGGGAGGTTCCGGGAATCCCCTTGATCACCGAGTGAATGATACGCATCGACAGGCGCCACAACACCTCAGCCAGCAAAGCATCCCGACTACCAAACCACCGGTACAAGGTGGCGCGATTCACTTCGCAGATTTGCGCCAACTCGACAAGGTCCACACGGTGGCACATTTCAAATTGCAGGCAGGCGGCATCCACAACCTGGCTGGCACGCGGGCTAAGCTCAGGCACTTGGCTGAGGAATATGGCCTCAATGGATTTTTCGATTGTTGTTCCCATGCGGTTTTATACCTGAATTTTCGTCAAACCTATTCATTGAAATAAGCAACATTTGTCGTAAATGTTGCAATTCTTAACGATTTATCCTTTTTAATCGGCGCATAATGCGACATATATTGTTTATGTCGTATTTTCAAAAGGATTGATCATGATCAAAAAATCCGTATTGTCGGTCCTGCTGACCACATCCACTGCTTTTTTTGCCCCGCATGCACAAGCCAATGGCCCCATCGGTTTTGCATTGGACATTGCCCGAGACTCGGTGGATACAGGCCTCTCGATTGCCAAAGAGAGCGTTCGCGCCGGCACACAAATCGCGTCCGATGTAGTGCACGCACTCACCCCGGAAGACCGCAGGCAACTGCGCGGCTATTGTCGCAAAAACATGGGCCCCTACAGCGAGCGTTCTAGGAGAAGACTGCCAAACGACTGGGAAGAGGAAGTTTACGTGTCGGGGCCTGCTCCATCCTTTGTTTACAGGGCGGGCGCCAAAGTACCCAGATCAGCACCCGGAATGCGGAACCAACCCCGTACCACCGTGGCCTTCAGAATCGAGCAGAGTGTGATTCTGATTGACTCAAGGGACGGCGTGGTTGTGGACATTGTTGGGCTGTAAAAGATGAACCTGCCCGGTATTGACCAGCCAAGGGACTTACGCTTAACGGAACCCCCACAGCTTTTTGGCGATGCGGGTTCCGAGGAGCTATGCAAAGTCCTGAGGCAACATTTTTCCCCTCGCCAAATCCAAATTCTGATGTTGATGATGCAAGGCCAGAGCCGCTCGAAGATTGCCACGCAGTTGAATCTATCGGTGCGTACAGTCGACTCTGTCAGGACAAGGCTAATGGTCAAACTCAATGCAAAAACCAACTCAGACTTGGCGCTGAAAGCTTTTGCATTGCTGCAAGGCTGTAGCTAACAACACAGCATAAAAAAATCGGCTTGCCGAAATTCACTTCGGTAAGCCGATCTATTTTTTGCCAAAGCAAAACAATTCAAATCAACGAGGCAGTACTGTTGCACCCATCAGGTATTGGTCCACCTCACGTGCGGCCTGGCGGCCTTCACGAATGGCCCACACCACCAAGGATTGACCACGGCGCATGTCGCCAGCGGCGTACACCTTGTCAACGTTGGTTTTGTAGCAGCCTTCGCCATCTGTGCTGGCTTTGGCATTGCCACGGTTGTCTTTTTGCACACCAAAGGCGTCCAAAATGCTGCCTGCAGGGTTTGTAAAGCCCATGGCAAACAAGACCAAATCAGCTGGAATTTCGAACTCGGAACCCGCAACTTCTTGCATCTTCATTTGGCCAGTGGCTTCGTCTTTGACCCATTCCACCTTGGCGCACTTGGCGGCTTTGACATTGCCTTTGCCGTCGTTGATGAACTCTTTGGTGGTGACGGCGAAATCGCGGTGCACGCCTTCTTCGTGTGAGGAGGAAGTGCGCATTTTCATGGGCCAGTAAGGCCACACCAACGGCTTATTTTCTTGCTCGGGCGGCTGGGGCATCACTTCAATTTGCACCACTTGCTTGGCACCGTGGCGGTTGGATGTACCCACGCAGTCGGAGCCTGTGTCGCCACCGCCAATCACCAGCACGTTTTTCTTGGTGGCCATGATTTGGTCTTTCAACTTGTCGCCAGCATTCACGCGGTTTTGCAGGGGCAGGAATTCCATGGCGTAATGCACGCCATTCAATTCGCGGCCGGGCACTGGCAAGTCGCGTGGCACTTCAGACCCACCGGTCAAAATCACTGCATCAAAATCTTTCAGCAGTTCTTTGGGGGTGACGGTTTTTTTGGCCAAATTGGCGATGCCTTTTTCGGTCAGTTTTTCACCGATAAACACGCCCGTGCGGAACTCCACACCTTCGGCTTCCATCTGGGTAACGCGGCGGTCAATGTGGCTTTTTTCCATTTTAAAGTCAGGAATGCCATAACGCAGCAAACCACCCACGCGGTCGTTTTTCTCAAACACGGTGACGGTGTGGCCTACGCGTGCCAATTGCTGGGCAGCGGCCATGCCTGCAGGGCCAGAGCCGACTACAGCCACTTTTTTACCTGTTTTTTGGGCGGCAACTTGGGGCACTACCCAATTGTTTTCCCAAGCTTTGTCGATGATGGCATGCTCAATCGACTTGATGCCCACTGGGTCTTCGTTGATGCCCAAGGTGCAAGCTGCCTCGCAAGGCGCGGGGCAAATGCGGCCTGTAAATTCAGGGAAGTTGTTGGTGCTGTGCAGTGTATCAATCGCGGCTTTCCAGTCTTGTTTGAATACAAGATCATTGAAGTCGGGAATGATGTTGTTCACTGGGCACCCGTTGTTACAAAACGGAATGCCGCAATCCATACAACGTGCGCCTTGAATTTTGGCTTCGTCATCTTTCAATGTGATCACAAACTCTTTGTAGTGTTTGACGCGCGCCTTGGGGTCTTCGTACCCCTCACTCTGACGCTCAAACTCCATAAATCCGGTGACTTTACCCATTTCTAAATCCTCACTCGACTACTTGTGATTAGGCTGCTACTTTCGCGCTGGTCTGCGCGGCCACATGCAATTCTTTCAAGGCGCGGCGGTATTCGGTTGGGAATACCTTCACGAACTTTTTGCGCTCCGTGGTCCAGTTTTCAAGAATCTGCTTCGCACGCTCGCTGCCGGTGTAACGGGCATGGCGCTGAATCAGGTCTTTCAAAATGGCTTCGTCGGTCATGCGCTCGCCACCGCGTACGGGGTTGTGCCAAATTTCCTTGTTGTTCAAGGCTTCCTGGTCTGCGGCTGGAATCACTTCTTCAAGTTCCACTTGGGCCATGTTGCAACGCTTGGCAAACATGCCATCCACGTCGTACACATAGGCCAAGCCACCGCTCATACCGGCTGCGAAGTTACGGCCTGTTTGGCCCAACACCACGACGGTACCGCCAGTCATGTATTCACAACCATGGTCGCCGGTGCCTTCAATCACTGCTGAAGCGCCGGAGTTACGCACTGCGAAACGCTCGCCAGCCACGCCACTGAGGAATGCTTCACCAGCAATTGCGCCGTACAGTACGGTGTTGCCAACAATCATGTTTTCTTCAGAAATGCCACGGAAGTCGTTGGTGGGGCGCACAATAATGCGTCCACCCGACAAGCCCTTGGCCACATAGTCGTTGCCTTCACCCACCAAGTCGGCTGTGATGCCGTGTGCCAAGAATGCGCCGAAGGATTGACCCGCAGTGCCTTGGAATTGGATGTGAATGGTGTCGTCTGGCAAGCCTGCATGGCCGTAACGCTTGGCCACTTCGCCAGACAACATCGCGCCGGCGGTTCGGTTGACGTTCTTGATTGGGGTGATGAAGGAAACCTTCTCGCCCTTTTCAAGTGCGGCTTTGGACTGAACAATCAGTTTCTGATCCAGTGCCTTATCGAGGCCGTGGTCTTGCTCGCCAGTGTGGCGCAGAGGTTCGGTGGTGCCTGTGGGTACCCACAGCAAACGGCTGAAATCCAAACCTTTGGCTTTCCAGTGTGTGATGCCTTTCTTCATGTCCAGCAGGTCGGCACGGCCAATCAGTTCTTCAACAGTGCGAATGCCCAGTTGAGCCATGATTTCGCGCACTTCATTGGCAACGAAGAAGAAGTAGTTCACCACGTGTTCTGGCTTGCCTTGGAACTTGGCACGCAGCTCAGGGTTTTGCGTGGCAACACCAACTGGGCAGGTGTTCAAGTGGCATTTGCGCATCATGATGCAGCCTTCAACCACCAGCGGTGCGGTGGCAAAGCCGAATTCATCAGCACCCAACATGGCACCAATCACCACGTCGCGGCCTGTTTTCATTTGACCGTCTACCTGCACGCGAATGCGTCCACGCAAACCGTTCAGCACCAAAGTTTGCTGAGTTTCGGCAAGGCCGAGCTCCCAGTTGGTACCTGCATGCTTGATCGATGACACGGGCGATGCACCTGTACCGCCGTCTTGACCAGCAATCACTACGTGGTCGGCCTTGGCCTTGGACACACCGGCTGCCACTGTACCCACGCCCACTTCTGACACCAACTTCACAGACACGGAGGCCTTGGGGTTGACGTTTTTCAGGTCGTGAATCAGCTGGGCCAAGTCTTCGATGGAATAGATGTCGTGGTGCGGGGGTGGGGAAATCAAGCCCACGCCGGGCACTGAATAACGCAATTTACCAATGTAGTCGGACACTTTGCCGCCTGGCAACTGGCCGCCTTCACCGGGCTTTGCACCTTGTGCCATTTTGATCTGGATTTGGTCGGCAGAGCTGAGGTATTCAGCCGTGACGCCAAAACGGCCTGATGCCACCTGCTTGATGCGTGAGCGCAGTGAGTCGCCCTTCTTCAATGGGAAGTCAGCCTCAACCACACTACCCAAGAAGCTCTTGAGGGTTTCGCCGTCTTTGATCAAACCTTGGCCGGGGCCAAACTTGTCCAAGCCCTGACGCAGTTCGTCTTGGTAACGCTTGGAGTCTTCGCCGCCTTCACCGGTGTTGGACTTGCCGCCAATGCGGTTCATCGCCACAGCCAATGTGGAGTGCGCTTCGGTGGAAATCGAACCCAAAGACATCGCGCCAGTTGCAAAGCGTTTGACGATTTCGGTAACCGGTTCAACTTCTTCGATTGGGATGGCTTTGGCCGGGTCAATCTTGAATTCAAACAGGCCACGCAGTGTCATGTGACGCTTGCTTTGGTCGTTGATGATTTGTGCGTACTCTTTGTAAGTGCTGTATTGGTTGGAGCGTGTGGAGTGCTGCAATTTTGCAATTGCATCAGGAGTCCACATGTGCTCTTCACCCCGTGTGCGCCAAGCGTACTCGCCACCTGCGTCCAAAGCGCCAGCCAACACAGGGTCGGGGCTGAATGCAGCGGTGTGGATGCGAATGGCCTCTTCAGCCACTTCAAACACGCCAATGCCTTCCACTTTGGATGGGGTGCCTCTGAAGTAGGCGTCCACGAAAGCTTGGTTCAAGCCCACGGCTTCGAAAATCTGCGCGCCGGTGTAGCTCATGTATGTGGAAATGCCCATTTTGGACATGACTTTCATCAAGCCTTTGCCAACCGCTTTGATGTAGTTGTATACCGCTTTTTCTGGGCTTAGATCGCCCGGCAAGCCTTTCGCCATTTCGGCAATGGTTTCCATCGCCAAGTAGGGGTGAACAGCTTCTGCGCCGTAACCGGCCAACAGGGCGAAGTGGTGTACTTCGCGTGCAGAGCCAGTCTCAACCACCAAACCTGTAGAAGTACGCAAACCTTCTTTCACCAAATGCTGGTGAATGGCGGATGTGGCCAACAATGCGGGAATTGCAACATGGTCGCGGTCGATCAAGCGGTCTGAAATAATCAGAATGTTGGCACCGTTTTTCACTGCGTCCCGCGCTTCGGCGCACAGGGAAGCAATGCGCGCCTCAATGCCGTCTTTGCCCCAAACCAGTGGGTAGCAAATGTTCAGCTCGTGGCTGGTGAACTTGCCGCCAGTGAACTGCTCGATGTGGCGAATCTTGGCCATGTCTTTGGTGGTCAGCACAGGCTGTGCCACTTCCAAACGCATGGGCGGGTTGATGTTGTTCAGGTCCAGCAGGTTGGGCTTGGGTCCGATGAAGCTGTTCAAGCTCATCACCAAGTTTTCACGGATCGGGTCGATCGGTGGGTTGGTTACCTGCGCAAACAACTGCTTGAAGTAGTTGTACAAAGGCTTGAGTTTGTTGGACATCACGGCCAATGGGCTGTCGTTGCCCATGGAGCCAGTGGCCTCTTCTGCGTTTTGCAGCATGGGGGCCATCAGGAATTTCAAGTCTTCTTGGGTGTAGCCAAATGCTTGCTGGCGGTCCAGCAGGTTTTCACGGGGCTGCTCCACCTCAGGCTGGGCTTCCACTTCATCCAGCTTGACGCGGATGGTGTCAATCCACTGCTTGTAAGGCTTGGCCAAAGCCAGTTGGCTTTTCAGTTCGTCATCATTGATGATGCGGCCGGCTTCCATGTCGATCAAGAACATTTTGCCAGGCTGCAAGCGCCATTTTTTGACGATTTTGCTTTCAGGGATTGGTAGTGTGCCGGATTCTGACGCCATGACCACCAAGTCATCTTCCGTCACGATGTAACGGGCTGGGCGCAAGCCGTTGCGGTCCAGTGTGGCACCAATTTGCTTGCCGTCAGTGAACGCCAAGGCGGCGGGGCCGTCCCAAGGTTCCATCATGGCGGCGTGGTATTCGTAGAAGGCGCGGCGGTTGTCGTCCATCAGGGTGTGCTGTTCCCAAGCCTCGGGCACCATCATCATCATGGCTTGGGCAATGGGGTAGCCGGCCATCACCAGCAGTTCCAAGCAGTTGTCGAAACACGCAGTGTCGGACTGACCTTCAAAAATCAGGGGGTACAGCTTTTGCAGGTCATCGCCCAACACGGCCGACTTCATCACGCCTTCGCGGGCGCGCATCCAGTTGAAGTTGCCTTTGACGGTGTTGATTTCACCGTTGTGGGCCAACATGCGGTACGGGTGGGCCAATGGCCACTCGGGGAATGTGTTGGTGGAGAAGCGCTGGTGCACCAATGCCAAGGCAGACACGCAACGTGGGTCGCGCAGGTCGTTGTAGTACTCGCCCACTTGGTTGGCCAGCAACAGGCCTTTGTACACGATGGTACGGGCGCTCATGGATGGGCTGAAGTATTCAGTGCCGTGTGCCAAGTTCAAGTTTTTGATGGCGTGCACGGCCCGTTTGCGGATCACATACAGTTTGCGTTCCAGCGCGTCGGTCACCATGATGTCGCGGCCACGGCCTACAAACACTTGGCGAATCACCGGCTCTTTCAAGCGCACGGTGGGGCTCATTGGCATGTCGGCATTGACTGGCACATCGCGCCAGCCCAGCAACACTTGGCCCTCGGCTTTGATGGCGCGCTCAATTTCTTGCTCGCAAGCAATGCGTGAGGCTGTTTCTTTGGGCAGGAACAACATGCCCACGCCGTATTCACCGGCGGGTGGCAGGCTGATGCCGTTTTTGGTCATTTCTTCACGGAAGAAGGCATCTGGAATTTGAATCAGAATACCCGCGCCGTCGCCCATCAAGGGGTCGGCACCCACGGCACCCCGGTGGTCTAGGTTCTCAAGGATTTTCAAGCCACTGGCAATGATGTCGTGTGTCTTTTTGCCTTTGATGTGCGCCACAAAACCAACGCCACAGGCGTCGTGTTCGTTGGAAGCGGAATACATGCCCTTTTCTTCGGCAAGTTTTCGAATGTCCTGCATCTGCATTCTCCGTTGGGCGGGGGTTCCTGCAAAAAGCGCAGAAATAACATCCCCAATGACAGTGATGCAGGGACTTTACCGCAGTGCGGTATGAAGCTCAAGAAAAATAAAAGGGGTCTGACCCTAATTTTAAGCCCTCACCTGTTTTTGGTGCGTTATATTAGGGACAGACAACCTACTTAACGCCTCTTACGCGCTGAATTTGCACAATAATTGTGCCAAGCGCTTGAAAATGCACCGAAACTGTACTTTGCGCTTATTCCCCTTTCCTTGGCCTTCCCCGTGAACGGGGGCGGACAGCCCTGTTGGCCTGTGGTGCGATGGCATCAGCAAACGAGTCCTCAGCCCACAACCAGCCTTTTTGCAAGCAATGCTCCAATTCAGTTTGTTCATTCACACTGTAAGAATTTTCAGCCAATTGGCGGTAGGCCACTTGGCGCTCAAAGGGCGTGTTGCCCAGTGCCCAATAGGCGGGCAAGTCATTGATCCAGCGTTCAGTTTGGGCCCCCACATGCACCCCAAAGCTGGACCAAGGGTAGGTCAGCGGGTCAGGCGTTTGCCCCAGGCGTTGGGCAAGCAATTCAACATACAAACTGGCTTTGAGGCTGCGCACACCGGGTTGAATCACGGTGGATTTGAAACGGGGCTCCCACACGCTGGCGCTTTGAAGGTTATGTATTTGCTTGATGCCGGGGGAAAAATGTCGGTTGAGGTTTTGAATGAACCGCCCTGGCTGTGAGGCCTCGGTTGCAGAAATCAGCAACGCCACTTGAGCGGGGCATATGCAATAGGCATGAATATCCACATGTTCTTCATCGGCACTGATCGGCAAACGGTCGCGAAACATGCGGTAGGCTTCGCGGCTTTTAAACACGGGCATTTGCCCAACCCCTTGAAGTTCAATCAGGATGGGGCAATCGGGAATAAACAGTCGCGCTTGGCGTGCCATAGCGGGGTGCTGTGTTAACTTGAAAAACCGGGTACGGTCAGTCGTTGCTGCTCTTTCATGGCGTAACGGTCTGTCATGCCGGCAATGTAGTCCGCAATGGCGCGGGGGGTATCCACCTTGGATCGCTGGTAGTCCTGTGGGGGCAAAAGCCGAGGGTCTTCCATGAAAATGCTGAACAAATCTTCAATCACTTTGCGGGCCTTGCGGGTGGCGCGCAGTACTTGGTAGTGCTGGTACAAGCCTTGGCGTAAAAAGGTTTTCAGCTCGCGATTCAGCTCGGCCATCTCGGGGCTAAAACCAATCAAGGGCGGGGCTTCTTGCGCCTCGCGCACACTCACGGGCTGGGCTTTGGACAACCTGCGCAGGGACTCTTGAAGCAAATCAGTCACCAATGCGTTAATAACGCCGCGCACAGTTTCGTGAATCAACCTTCGCCCGTCCAGCTTGGGGTACTGCTTAAGCACCCGGTCCAGATGCATCTTGAACAAGGGCACTTCGGCGGTTTGGTCCAGCGTGATCAAGCCTGAGCGCAAGCCATCATCAATGTCGTGGTTGTTGTAGGCAATTTCGTCGGCCAAGTTGGTGACTTGTGCCTCCAGCACTGGGCGGCGGTTTTCTAGAAAACGCAGTGCCACTTCGCCCAGCTTTTCAGCATTGGGCTTGGAGCAATGTTTGAGAATGCTCTCGCGAGTTTCAAAGCAGAGGTTAAGACCATTGAAGGGTGCGTACTTCTCTTCCAAATCATCCACCACCCGCAGGGATTGCAGGTTGTGCTCAAACCCGCCGTAGGGGGCCATGCATTCGTTCAGCGCGTCTTGGCCGGCGTGGCCAAACGGGGTGTGGCCCAAGTCGTGAGCCAAGGCAACTGCCTCGGTCAATTCCTCATTCAAACGCAGGTTGCGGGAAATGGACCGTGCAATTTGGGCCACTTCGAGGCTGTGGGTCAAGCGGGTGCGGTACAAATCCCCTTCAGTGTTGACGAAAACCTGTGTTTTGTACTCCAAGCGACGAAAGGCGGCGCTGTGGATGATGCGGTCGCGGTCGCGTTGAAATTCGCTGCGGCCCGTGGGTTTGCTTTCGGAATGCAGGCGGCCTTTGCTGTTCAAGGACGAGACTGCATAAGGGGCAAGCATGGCCTCGGTGTCGCTCAATGGAATCAATGAGGGACTCAGTGAGGAACTTAGTGAAGGACTCAATGAAGGACTCGCCTGCGCCTTCACAGACGCCTTGCTTGAACCTTTACCGGTGCTCATGCTCCCAATTCCTGCAAGGTTTGACGCACCAAGGCGTCATCCACCGGGGAGGTGGAGGAAGAGCCCAAGCCGTTGAGCAACACGTATTTGATGGAGCCGGAGTCTGCTTTTTTGTCATGCGCCATCAGCTCCATAAACTTGTCCACGCCCAGTTTGGGCGGAATGGCGGGCAGGCGTGCTGCGATGATGATTGTCTTTAACCGGTTTGTGTCATTGGCGGACAAACGCCCCATGCGACGGCACACTTCAGCGGCCACCACCATGCCGCAACCCACCGCCTCGCCGTGGTACCACTGGCCGTAGCCCATTCCTGCCTCTATGGCATGGCCAAATGTGTGGCCAAAATTCAAAATGGCGCGCAAGCCCCCTTCCCTTTCGTCTTTGGACACCACGTCAGCCTTAATCTCGCAACTGCGCTTCACCACGCGGGCTAGGGTTTCAGGGTCGCGGGCCAAAAGCTGGGGCATGGATTTTTCAACATCGGCCAAATAATCCACATCAGCAATTGCGCCATGTTTAATGATTTCAGCCAAGCCGCAGGACAACTCGCGGTCAGGCAAGGTGTTCAGCGTGGAAATGTCCGTTACCACCATTTGTGGCTGGTAAAACGCGCCAATCATGTTTTTGCCTAGCGGGTGATTGATGCCGGTTTTGCCGCCCACCGAGCTATCCACTTGGCTTAGCAAGGTGGTTGGCACTTGAATAAAGGGTATGCCACGCATAAATGCCGAGGCTGCAAAGCCGCCCATGTCACCAATCACGCCACCGCCCAAGGCCAGCAACACGGTTTTGCGGTCGCAGTGGTTTTGCATTAGCGCATCAAACACGAGTTGCAAGGTGGGCCAGTCTTTGTATTCTTCACCATCAGGCAGGGTTACGGCCATCACCTTTGAGGCACCGGCGGCACGCAAGGTGTTGGACACTTTTTCCAAGTACAAAGGCCCCACCGTGGTGTTGGTGCACACCATCACGGCTTTGTTTTTGACATGAGGCTCAAAAACCCCTGCATTGCCCAGTAAGCCGCTTCCAATGTGGATGGGGTAGCTGCGGTCGCCAAGTTCAACATTCAGGGTGTAAAGAGGATTCATTGTTTCGTCTGTTTATTTGATTCAAGCTTGAGAGGATTTTTGAGTCAGGTCCGCTACAGGGGCCTGCTCTAGCTCATGGGTGGGTGCAGGCTTTAGGGCCTTGCAAATTTTGTGCACAATTTGGTTGACGGGCTGGCGCCCAGTTTCAATGACCAAATCCGCGCACTCTTGGTACATCGGGCGGCGCACTTTCAGCAATTCTTCAATTTTGCTTTCAGGGTCAGGGTGTTGCAGCAGTGGACGGTTTTTGTCCAGCTTGGTGCGCTCCATCAAATCATGGGTGGAGGCTTTGAGGTAAACCACATCCCCCATGGCTTTCAGCATTTCTCGGTTTTTGGGGTTGATTACAATTCCACCGCCGGTGGCCAAAACACACTGGGGTTTTTCCAACAAGACGGCCAAGGTTTGGCTTTCCCGTTTGCGAAAGCCATCTTCCCCTTCAATCTCAAAAATGGTGGGAATGCTTACCCCGGTGGCTTGCTCGATCACCTGGTCGGTGTCAATAAACTCCCAACCCAATTGACGAGCCAAAGCCCTGCCCACGGTGCTTTTTCCGGCACCCATCATACCCACTAAAACAATGCACTGATTTTTCACGATAAGAGTCGTTGCGTCTAATCAGTTCATTGTAGTGGAAAGCTGGAATTTATTGATCCTTTAGCACCACTGGCGTGAGAAAGATTAACAGCTCTGCATCCGCTTCAGACTCCACTCGTGACTTGAACAAATTGCCCAAGTAAGGAATATCGCCCAGCAAAGGAATTTTGCTCAGGGTGTTGTTGCTGCCTCGTTCAATAATGCCGCCCAGCACCACCGTGCCGCCATCACTGACAGCCACCTTGGTTTTGACATGGCGGGTGTCAATCGCCAAACCATCTGAGGTTTGCTGGCCTACCGAGTCTTTGGACACATCCACATCCAGAATCACGGTGCCATCGGGCGCTATTTGGGGGGTCACCTCCAGTTTCAGGCTGGCCTCACGGAATTCAATTGAGGTGGCCCCACTGCTGGTGGCTACGCGGTAAGGAATTTCCGTGCCTTGCTCAATCACCGCTGGTTCTTTGTTGGAGGTAATGACGCGGGGGTTGGACACGGTTTTAATGCGGTTATTGGACTCCAATGCACGCAGCTGAATGTTGACAAAACGGGTGCCACCAGAGGTCAACAAGGTGTAAGCACCATTGACGGCGGAGCCTGGCTCAGTGTCCACAAACCCTTCCCGGCCCAGTTGCTCAGGCACACTTTGCAAACGCTCGCCCGCCAATGTCGCTGCCCGAATGGAGGCTGAAATTTCCTTGGATACTCGGGTATCGGCCAAAACCACCTTGGCTTCGATCATCACTTGCTTGACTGGCTTGTCCATTTGCTGAATCAAGGCGCCAATTTTTTCCAAGCGCCTGGGTGTGTCTTCCACAAAAATCTGGCTGGTTCGCTCATCAGAAATCACGGACCCTCTGGAAGACAGCAAGCGGGACTCTTTTTTGCCAATCATGTCCTGCAGGTAAGTGGTTTTTTGGTAACTCACCTGGAAACTACGCTGAATAAGTGGGTCCAAATCATCGCTGCTTTGCGCCACTTGCGCTTGTGCGGTGGCTGCAGCCAATTCCTCTTGCGGAGAAACCAGCAGCACATTACCTGACTTGCGGGCAATTAGGTTTTTGGACTTGAGTACGATTTCCAAAGCTTGATCCCAAGGCACCGCATCCAAAAACACGGTGACTTTGCCTTTGACGCTGTCGCTCAGCACCAAATTCATGTCAGTAAACTCGGCAAACACTTGCATCACGGTCCGCACGTCGGTGTCTTTAAAATTCAGGCTGATGGGTTTGCCCCGGTAGTGGCTGGCGGAGCCCAACACCGCATCTTCACCCGCGCCTTTTGCAACCGGCTTGGCTTTCAATGCTTTGCTGTTGGTACTGCCTTGGGCATTGGCAGCAACCTGCATGGCGGCCACGGGTGTGCCTTCGCCCCAGTTGGCTTGCTCAGGCCGCAGGCTGATTTGCAACAAACTGCCTTCTTGGCGAATTTGGTGGCGGCTTTTGTTCAACTGCACCACCACCGTCAGGCCTTGGGTGCCTGATTCTATGCGGGCCGACTTAAAGCCTTTGCCTTTGAGTTGGGCCAATTTGTTGCTCAAAGTATCGGGTATTTCGGCATGCTGCACGCGTACGCGCAGGGTGTCGCCCCGCACGCTGGAATCAGCCGCCAAGTCAGCCCGGTCAAACTCCAAATTCAAAAGCTCTGCCCCTGTGTCGTCCAAGCCAGCATGCCAGCGAGTCAGCTGCGCGGACTTTTTAACTGGCATGCCCTGTGGGGCAAGGGTGACCATTTGGCCGCTTTCGTTCATGGATGCCAAAGTCATGCTGTCGGTTTTGAAAGGCACAGGGCCACGCACCACCAGCACTTCGCCCTTCGAAAGGGCTTTTTTCTCGATGTCATAGGCCTGCGCCAAACGGAAAACCAAGCGGGTGTAATCCCGTTCAGGAAACACTTCCACGCCAGCAAACCGCTTGCTCTTGGCAATTTCCCGCATCACATCTTCTTGATTCAGTTGGCCGGGTACGTCCACCACCTGCCGCTCAGGGGACTTTAACCGATGGGTGTCAATCGGTTTGAGCGCACCGCTTCGACCCTCCTTCCATACAAACGAAAGTTCGGCCCGGTCATCCATGTCACGTACTTTGATGCTGACTTCGGGCAACACGGCAACCACTTCGGGCACCACATCGGTCACAGCATTGGTGACTGAAGCAACGGCCAAAGGCGAAGTGGCCACTGGCACAGCAAGCACCATCTTGTTGGGCTCTTGCTGAGTTGCAGTTTTGGCCGCTTGCGGGGTGCTGACGGAGATGGAAGAGGCCTTAATCACCGATGGCTTTGCGCTTGCTGCTGCAACGGTGGAACCACCGGGAGGTTGATTGGTGGCAGCTTTTGTACCCGCCACCTGCATGCGCAGCACCAACTGCTTGCCACGCATTTCATGCTTCAGGTCCATTTCTCGATTCAAATCCAGCAGAATCCTGCTGCGGCCATCCCCCGACATGACTGCGGCCTTTTTGATCAGGCCTGATGGGTCGTTGGGCATGTCCAATTTGGTTTGATCCAACGCCACAGGCAAATCAATCACCTGTTTCAGCGGCGACCCTGACCTGAAAACCAACACACCACCGGTTACAGTTTCGTCAAACTCCAGGGTCATTTGCGTGACAGGCCCATCTTGCACAATTTGGGTACCCACCACCTGCAATGCATACGCTGGGGCGCTCGCAGTCAGGGTCGCAAAAGCAAGGCCCACCAAAAGGCTAAGTTGGCTGAGGGAATGCGGAATCGAAGTATGTGCGTTCATTGGGCTTACCTTTTGGCTAAATTGTTTGGATTCTCGAGTGCGCCAGACGCGTGACTCAACGTGAGACGCACATCTGCCCCTTTGCCCTTCAGCCAGTGCAGTTGAACGTGGCCGGGACCAATCTCCCGGACCTGATACTTATTCATCAAATAGCTTCCAACCCCCAGCACATGCTCATCATCGCCTTGGCTGACAATGGCCACGCGGGAGTTACCCACTTTCAAAACACCCCGTAAAGCCAACTCACTTTGTGGGGTTTCATTGGGGGTGGCAGGGGTGGTGGATAGGCTAGCCAAATCCACTTCGGGCACCCAAAAATCGCCCAGCACACGGCCCGTCACCCGGGGTAGTGCGGGGCGATCCACGTCGACGGGCGGGCTGTCGGTGTTCATACTTACAGAAACCAAGTTGGCCGGGGTTTGAAGAAACTGCATTTGTTCCTTATCAATTTGGCTTAAACGCATGTGTACGGCCTCCAATCGGGTCTGAACTTCCTTCGACTGGTCAACCATTCCCGGCATAAAGGCCGGAATCAGTAACCATTGGAATAACAATTCAATCATCTCAAACCTCCTGATGTGGATTGAACAGGAGTCAATTCCACATTGGTTAAGGGCGGGTTCTTAGCCGGAATGTTGGCCGGAATGTTGGCTGGAATGTTCACTGGCAACTGGGTAAAGGCGACCATGCTACCTTCCAACGTCCATGCGCCTGACTCAGCATTCTTCACCATCTCAAACTCATTGAGCATCACCTTGCGAGTCAAAGCCGACACGATCAAAGGCAGCCTGGAAATGGGCGCTCCCGCCCCCTTGGCTGACAGCTTCACCGGTACCATCGACAACACCTCGGTATCACTGGTGGGCTGCGGCTCAAAGCTCAGCAAGCTCATCTGGTTGCGTTCAATTTCCAAGAAAATGTTTTTCAGCAAATCGGGCACTTCCTTGCCTTGGGGCAAAGCACTCTGCAGACGCGGCAGCAGCTGTCGGTGTTCAACCAATTGCTTTTCAATTTCGGTTTGCTTGGCCAACAAGGCAGAATCACGCTCCAATTTGCCCAAGCTCAAAGTGATCTCGGAAGACAAAGCCTCCATACTTTGATACTGCGGCAACCAAATGAAGTAACCCGCAATAGCCATTGTCAAAGCCAGCAACGTCAGCCAAACACCCAGCAAAGTGGTAAGCGGCCACCTGTGTATGGTGCGAAACACCTCGGACAACTCAAGATCTTTAAGCTCCTGCATGGATCACCTCTTTAGGCTTGGCAGGCAGCGTGGGCAGGCTGGATGCATTCAAATTCAGATCAAACTGATGGATACCTACTGGATCAACCTTCCCGTCCGTGGTTTTGGCCTTAATCAGCTTGACCTCGGCACCTTTCAGAAAATTGCCCTCCGTTTCCAGCAACTTAACCCAGGTGCTCAGCGTGGGCATGGCAGTCGTCATGCCGGTGATTTGCACCACATCGCCTTTCACCTTGATGGAATCTAAGTAAACCGCCTGCGGTTTGGTTGAATCCAGCAAGGCCAAAATTTGGCCAGACCAAATTGCCTTTTGGTCCAAGGATTTCAAAGTCGCAACCTTCACTTTCAGCTGGTCCAGCTCCACTCTCATTTCATCGACTCGGGCCACCCGTTTGGCAATGTCCACCTCGGCTTGCTTGATGCGACTCATCTGCAACTGCTTGTCCATCAAGCGGCCAGAAAACTCCGAATCCACACCCCACCACAACGCACCAATACCAGCGACAGCCACGGCCGCCTTGATGAAAAACACCTTCCTCAACCGGGACTCGCGGATCTCCCGATACGGCATCAAATTAAATAGAATCAACCGCATGGCATACCCTCCACCGCCCCAAAGGGCACAACTACTTCATGCCAATCCTTGCTCAAACCCATCACAGGGGCAGAAGGCACCCACCAAGGGCTCAGGATTGCGCTTCGTTTCAAAATTTGTTCAGTGGATTTGTGCGTCATCAAACTTCCGCCCAAAATCAAGGCAATGCTGCTGGAGTCCAGCAAATTCACGCCCCGACTCCAGATCGAAACCAAACCTTCCATTGCGGAAATGGCCTGAATCGCAGAAAACCCCTCGCTGGAGTGGTCCCATGTTTCATGAAAAGGCATGCCTTCCATAAAAATCGACAATCGCACCGCATGGGGGTTAAGCTCGCCTAGCAACAGGAATCGGGCCTGCTCAAGGTTAGGGGTCATTTTCACCCCCTGCATGTACCCGTTAAGGCCCGCAATGTTGTCCAGCGTCACGCCTAGGCATTTGAGCTTTCGCTCCGCACAAGCCGATTGAAGCGCATCCAACTGGCTTTGATGGATGGCAGCCAAGGCCAAGCTGCGTTCCCCCAGCTGTGCTGTTCCAGCTTTATCCCGCCAGTCATAGGCCATTGGCTCTACAGATTGCCCAGCCACGTTCTCCAGCACTTCCTGCACATGGAACTGGATGTCCTCATCTGAATCTTGGCTAGACACCGACAGGCCGCCCAAAAAGTGCTTACGCGACGGCAAACTAAACACCAAGCCTTTGGGCGATGGGTACCCAGACCCCAAAGCCCCCAACACCCCTTCTAACAAAGCAGACACACCCATCGGGCTGACCCTGCCACCCTGCTCCAACAGGCTGGGGTTAGATCCACACACGCCGGATGCGTCAACAGACTTGAATTTCAAATATTCATTGCGGGTAACCTGACCATAAACCCAAGCGCATTCATTCTCATGAATCTGGATAGACAGGATCGGCAGGGCTGGATTCAGCCAATTTCGCATGGAAGCAACACTCGAGCTCATGATTGGTCACTGAGGCTATGGAATCATCAGACTATGCCAACCCCGCGTATTTATTCACCCTCATTCGAGTGTCAATCCCTTGGGGCTACCCCTTGTGGAGGCTGCCTTGAATCAAGGTTCGGTAATCATCTGCGATTGCCGATTACAATACGGAGTCACTTCTAAATGAGACCCCAGAATCCGTGAACACCACCAACAAAAAAGTAGTTGCACCCCGCCAAAAAGGATTTGTGCTTAGCCTGCTCATTGGTTTTGCGGGACTGGCAGCAGCCGGTATTCTGGTTGGCCTTGTGGCCTTCGCCGTCCTTTACCCCAAGCTGCCCGATTTAGAAAGTTTGAAGGACTACAAACCCAAAGTACCGCTGCGGGTTTACACCTCCGACAATGTACTGATTGGTGAATTTGGCGAAGAACGCCGCAACCCCGTCAGCATTTCCCAAGTGCCACTGGTCATGCAGCACGCCATTTTGGCCGCTGAAGACGATAGCTTTTACAGCCACTTTGGCGTGGATGTATTTGGTGTGATGCGGGCCACATTGACCAACATCACCTCAGGCGGGCGTAGCCAAGGTGCCAGTACCATCACCATGCAGGTGGCGCGGAATTTCTTCCTCAAACGGGACAAAACCCTCACCCGCAAATTGTACGAAGTGCTGCTGGCCCTCAAAATCGAGGCGCAACTCACCAAAGACGAAATTTTCGAGCTTTACATCAACCAAATTTATTTGGGCCAACGCGCCTACGGTTTTGCCTCAGCAGCCCGTATTTACTATGGCAAAGACCTCAGCAAAATCACCGCCGCCGAGGCCGCCATGCTGGCAGGCCTTCCCAAAGCACCCTCCGCATACAACCCAATCGTCAACCCCAAGCGGGCCCGCATCCGGCAAGAATATGTACTGCGCCGCATGTACGATTTGGAATACTTGACCAAAGAACAATACGAAACCGCCGCCAAAGAAGAACTGGCCTACGGCAACAGCGCCCGTGCACTAAGCCAGTACGATGTGGATGCTGACTACGCAGCCGAAATGGCACGCCAAGCTGCTGTTGAAATGTTTGGGGAAGAGGCCTACACCGCTGGCATCACCGTCAACACCACCTTGGTGGCCAACGAGCAACAGGCAGCCTACAAAGCACTCCGCCAAGGCGTGATGAACTTTGAAGTGCGCCAATTTTTCCGCGGCCCCGAAGGCTTTATTGAGCTGCCAGACAACGCGAAAGAAGCAGAAGACGTTATTAGCGACAAAATTTCTGAATTCCCCGACCATGGCGAAGTCGTCAGCGCGGTGGTACTGTCCGCCAAACCTGACGAAGTTGCCGTATCCCGCGGCACGGGCGAACGCATCAGCCTCAAAGGCAAAGCCATTTCACCGGCCAAAAGCTGGCTGGACCCGCGCGCACCTTCCAACAAAAGACTCAAGCGGGGTGCAGTGGTACGCATCTTGTTGCAAGACAAAGAAGGCCCAGTCCTCACCCAAATGCCCGAGGTTGAGTCCGCCTTTGTGGCCCTTAACTCCCAAAACGGCGCCATCCGCGCCTTGGTCGGCGGGTTTGAGTTTTCACGCAACAAATTCAACCACGTCACGCAGGCTACTCGTCAACCGGGCTCCAGCTTTAAACCGTTTGTGTATTCTGCCGCACTGGAAAAAGGCTTCACGCCCACCACCATCGTGCGTGACGAGCCCATTTTCGTACCCGGCGGCCCCGGCGGCCAAGACTGGTCACCCAAAAACTACGACGGCAAATACGACGGCCCCATTCAGTTGAAGGACGGCTTGGCACGCTCCAAAAACATGGTATCCATCCGCGTGTTGCAATCCACAGGCGCTAAATTTACACAAAACTGGGCAGGCCACTTTGGCTTTGCCGCCAGCGACGTACCGCCCTACCTCACCATGGCACTGGGTGCAGTCAACACCAACCCCTTGCAAATGGCCAGCGCTTACGCCGTGTTCTCCAACGGGGGTTACCGCATCAAGCCCTACTTGATTGCAAAAATCACCGATGGCACAGGCCGCGTGGTTGCCCAGGCCAAACCCGCCGTGGCAGGAAGCGAACAAAACCGAGTCATCGACGAACGCAATGCATTCCTGATGTCTCGCCTGATGCATGAAGTCATCGAACGCGGCACCGCCACACGCGCCAAAGTACTGGGCCGTGGGGACTTATCCGGCAAAACAGGCACCACCAACGACAGCCATGACGCTTGGTTTGCAGGCTACAGCCCCGACATCGTCGGCATTGCATGGGTAGGCTACGACCAACCCAAACCCTTGGGGGCGCGCGAAACCGGCGGCGGCTTGGCCCTACCCATCTGGATTGATTACATGAAGGTGGCGCTGGCCAAATTCCCAGAACGCCCCATCCCGATTGCACCCGGCATTGAAGTGGTCAACAACAACTACTACTACACCGAGTACACACCGGGCGCAGGCATGGGTACGCTGAATTCCGACAGCGCCTTAAGCGAAGAGCTTCCCAACCTTTTCAACTTCCTGAAAAACTTGGGCGGCGTGATGGAAAGCGGCTCACCTGAAGCGCAAGAAAGCAAGCGCCCCCGTCAGGACACCACCGCACCCGAGGACGACATTAAAAAGTTCTTTGGGGGCAATTAACACCAATTTGCTGACTCAATACCTGCACAAAATGCACATCAAATTTTTCGCCCGTGCGGGTATTGAACCAGCCCTCCTCCTTCAAGCCGTAGTGAAAACCACCTGACTTGGCAGCCAACCACAACTCGTGGTTGGCCACTTGGCTGTTCAAAATCAACTTGCCTTTGTCCTCAAAATCCAGCGTCAGTACGTTACCTGAACGTCGAGTATCTGCATCCAAATCAAGCGTATCCACCAAGTTTTCAATATACTCTTCAACTTGATCCAAGGTGGATTCCACCCGCTCCTGAAACTCTGAGTCAGTCATGAAACAAATATCCTTTAAAACATTACAAAATGGTCTGGCTCAGTGGCCCAAGCGCTTACTTTCAGCAGGCTCGATCAGTGCAATCCTGCTGCTCAGCGCCTGTGGGCAGCGCGGTCCGCTTTACCACCCAGAGCCACCGCCACCGATCAGCAAAGGCAACACTGAACCTTCGCCCAGCAATACACCCGGAAATACACCGAACAGCACCCAAAAAAGCACCAAACAATGAAAACCGATTCTACCCCGACACACACCGCCGTAGCGCCCGAAAGCCTGTCCACGCAACTTCAATACCAAACAGGTAGCACGGGCATCCAATCCTTGGTCATGGAAGGCGCAGATTTAAACGCACTGGCGGACCAATTCGGCACCCCCTTGTACGTGTATTCCGCCCAGCACATCATCGACGCTTATCAGGCCTATGCACAAGCCTGTGAAGGTTTGGCCGACGCCACCATTTGTTACGCCGTCAAAGCCAACTCCAACATTCACATACTCGCCCTGCTTGCCCAGCAAGGTGCAGGCTTTGACATTGTGTCTGCTGGCGAGCTTGCGCGTATTCTGGCCGCAGGCGGCAACCCGGCCAAAGCCGTGTTTGCTGGCGTGGGTAAAACCTCCGATGAAATCCGCTTCGCACTGGAAAAAGGCGTGGGCTGCTTCAACGTCGAGTCCGAGCAAGAGATGGCCCGCATTGCCAACGTAGCTCAAAGCATGGGCGTCAAAGCCAAAGTGTCTTTGCGCGTCAACCCCGATGTGGATGCCAAAACACACCCCTACATTTCAACTGGCCTGAAAGAAAACAAATTCGGTGTGTCCATGGAAGCCGCGCCTCAGGTGTACCGCTTTGCCCACCAAAGCCCATGGCTTGAAGTGCACGGCGTGGACTGCCACATTGGCTCTCAACTCACCGACGCAAGCCCCTATTTCGATGCGCTTGACCGCGTGCTCGCCCTGCTCGACCAACTCAGTGCCGAAGGGATTGAAATCAATCACCTCGACTTGGGTGGTGGCATCGGCATTCGGTACTTGGATGAAACCCCACCGTCACCCAAAGACGTACTGCCTGCCCTCATCGCCAAAGTCAAAACTTGGGCACAAGCCAAAGGCCGTAGCATGCCTACCTTGTCGTTTGAACCCGGCCGCTCCATCGTAGGCAACTCAGGCGTGTTGCTGACTGAAGTGCAATTCATCAAACAAAACGGCGACAAAAACTTCGCCATTGTGGATGCCGCCATGAACGACCTCATGCGCCCAGCCATGTACCAAGCCTTCCACGGCGTGGCCGAGCTGCAGAAAGACGCAGCCAAGCCATCCCAGTTGGTGGATTTGGTTGGGCCGGTGTGTGAATCCGGTGACTGGCTTGCCCGCAATCGCAACCTGCATATTGAACAAGGTGACCGCCTTGCCATTCTGTCCGCTGGTGCATATGGCCAAACCATGGCCTCCAACTACAACAGCCGGGGCCGTTGCGCAGAAGTGCTGATTACCCAAGGTCAAGCCCGGCTGATCCGCACGCGCGAAACCATCGAAGACCAATTGCGCAACGAGATCGGCTTGTAAGGCGTTTGATGAGGAGTTTTGTGTCAAACACGGCTTATTGACCGTAAAAACTCATCAAAAATTCCCATAAAAAAACCCAAGATTTTCACCTTGGGTTTTTTTATTTCATGGGCTTGAATCACTCAGCGGAATTACAGCTCACCGTAAGAGTGCAAACCTGACAGGAACATGTTCACGCCCAAGAAGGCAAAACCAGTCACCAACAAGCCTACCAGAGCCCAGTAAGACGCAACCACACCACGCAGGCCTTTTACCAAACGCATGTGCAACCAAGCCGCATAGTTCAACCAAACCACCAAGGCCCAAGTCTCTTTCGGGTCCCACTGCCAGTAGGCGCCCCAAGCTTCAGCTGCCCACAAGGCACCCAAAATAGTGGCCACAGTAAAAAACGCAAAACCCACAGCGATTGACTTGTACATCAAGTCATCCAGCACTTCCAACGGTGGCAGTGAAGACGCAATCCGCTTACGCAGCATCAAAATACCGCCCACCACCACACAACCTACACCGAAATAAACCGCCCAGTACGGTGAAATGCCACCTGAACGGAACACCATCGGCTCCAAAAACATCAGTACACCCAAAGCACCGGTTGGCAGCAAAGCCTTGATGCTTGGCGCATCCGCATACACTTTCAACAAGTAAGCAAAAGCGACCATGGCAGCCAAACTAAACGTGCCATAACCGATGAAATTCGCAGGCACATGGATCTTCATCCACCAGCTTTGCAAAGCAGGCACCAAAGGCTGAATGGCATAGGCTTGGCGTTCTACACCATACCAAGCCAAAAAGCCCACTGCAGCCACCACCACCAGCATTACAAAAGCACCCAACTGGCGGGTCTTGTACACCTGCTCATAAAACAAATAATACAAAGCAGTAATCAATGCAAACAGCACAAACACTTCGTACAGATTGGACACAGGAATGTGGCCCACATCGGGCCCAATCAAATAACTTTCATACCAGCGGATAAACATACCCGCGAAACCAATCACCACCCCACCCCAAGTCAAGGCAGTGCCTACAAAAGACGAAGTCTCCGAACGCCCCAGCAGCCCAATCCAATACGACACGGTGGCCACCACAAACATCGTACCCATCCACAAAATTGCAGATTGGCTAGACAACAAATACTTCAGGAAAAAGCGAGTTTCAGCAGACTTTAAATCACCACCGTAAGACCAGATTGACAACAAAGTCAGCGCAGCAACCGACACACACAAAGCCTTCATCGACGGCCAGCGATAACCCAAATACGCCACCACGGGCACCACGCTCCAAAGAATGGAAATTTCGTACACATCCATGAAACTGCTGTACCAGTGTGAGCCCAAGCCTGCACCCAATAACAACAACAGCGTGAACACTGCGTCCGTCCAATGGAACCGCTTGCTAAACCAGCCCGCCTTACGCGGCAACAAAGGCCCCCCTGTGGCAACGCCACCCGCAGAAACCTCAGCGCCTGAACCTACCCATGTTGAACTCATTTCACACCTCCAGACTCTGCTTTCACAGACCTGCTGTTTAATTCTGCTACAAACTGTTGATACTCTTTTTCAAAATCCAAGGTTTGACGGGTGGTCGAAAACCCCATCCACACCTTCGACCCATCGCCTTGTGGAGTCACCCAGAAAAACGCCCTGCGCTCACGGATGTAGAACATCGAGAATACACCGATCACCAAGAACAGGCAGCCCAAATACACCACCCACTGCCCCGGCGCCTTTGCCACCTGAAACACGCTGGCCTTCACTTCTTCAAACTGATCCAACTGCAGCATCACGGGCGCGCCGTACAGCGACAAATCCGACAATGCAATTTGCGAATCTTGTACAAACTTTCCGTGAAACTCGTCAGGCAAAGCCTCTGGCAAGCCAGCCGCCACACGGGACATTTGATACAACTCCCACATGCTGCCCTGCAAAATGCGAATCACCACATCCGTCGCCTGCTGGCGGTCTTTTTCAGGTACGGTTGAATCAATAAAGGCTGCAATCGCCTGCAAACCTGTGGCCTGTGCTGCCTTTGCTGGCACATCGGGCCCAGCCGCCTGGTCCGTTCCTGTGGGGTCACCTGCAAAAGTAGCCATGGCCTTTATGGCACTCTCACCCAAAGGTTTCACCAACTCTGGGTTTGCTGCACTTGAATTGCCCCCAAAAGCACGCTCAGCAAACCTCAGCGCAGCCTTGTTTCGCATTTCCGCGTTTTGTAAGGCAGCGCGGAATCTCATAAAACCGTCCAGCTCGCCCTTCTCATCCACCGGCAAACGCAAGTATTTGAAACTGTCAGCTGGCGTATCACGCACACCCGCCAAAAAGTAACGGCCACCATCCACATCAATCGGCAACATGTAGTTCTGGAACTCTCGCGCCTGCCCCGCCTCATCGCGCAACTTGTAAGTGATGCTGGGGCCAATGTTTGTAAACTTCTTGTCCTTGTCTTCCTTCACCCCAGGGCCAATTACACTGGCCAAATTGGACTTGAACACATCCATCTGAGGCTTTCCATCCGGTCCTGCACCACTTGGGCCTGCAGCCGCTGCCTCCTGCGCTTCACGAGAAGGCATAGACTCCACATTAATCGACTTAAAACCGGTAAATTCCACATTGTATTTGGCCGTGCGGTTCGCTGTATTGCCCGTAGTATTGCCCGTTATGTTGCCCACCAAAGGCGACACCCCGCCCACCTCACCAGTCAACTGGAAAGGCTGGTGCACACTGCCACTCAAAGGGATTCCCTTCATCACCACACGTGTACCACCATCATCAAAACTGGACTGAAACACAGTCACACCCTTGTAAATCAGCGGCTTATTCACCTCAATCGTTTTCTGGAAACGGTTTCCATTTTCGGGGTCAAACACCTCCACATCACTGGCGAACAACTTGGGCATGCCCGTGCTATAAAAATCAATGCGAAACTGTTTTAAGGTCAACTCGAAAGGCAAATCCTGAACCAACAAACCCTTGTCCGTGTTTAACACAGCCACCTTGCTGGTCTGCCCCTCAGGCAGCAACAAATTGGCGCGGTAGCTTGGGTTGGCAGTGGAAAAGCGCGACTCAGCGGGTATACGGTCGGAAATTGCGCCCCCACTCACTGGTTGCTTGCCTGTGGCCCACATTGCGATTTTCATGGGCACAGCACTGTCCAACAAGCCGCCCACACAAATCACCACAATAGACACATGCGCAGCAATGTAACCAAAACGGTTGGCACTGCCTGCTTTGGCCGCCACCATCGTACCGTTTTCACGAATCGACAACTTCACCTTGTAACCCTTGTGTTTCAGCCACTCGGTAATCGTTGCAGGTAATTCGTTACTGGAATTTTTGAACTCACCTTCCCACCTGTGGGCGAAGGCCTTTAGGCTGTTCTCGCGCATGTTCTCGCGAAACACACGCATTTCTTTGATCATCTTGGGCGTATTTCGGTACACACAAAGGCTGGTGGACGTCACCAAAAATGCCATCACCGCAATAAACCACGGTGCATTGTAAATTTGGAACAAACCCAAAGGCTCAAACAAACCCGCCCAGAAGGGTCCAAACTGATTGATGTAATTCACCCAAGGCTCGTTCTGCCGAACCACCGTGCCAATTGCAGACGCAATGCAAATCAAGGTCAGTAAGCTGATGGCAAAACGCATGGAGCCCAAAAGCTCCATCACGCTCGCCCAAGTGCTTTGCCTTTGCCCGCGACTCGAGGGGCCAGTGGGGCTGGGCTGGTTCAACGACTGAGTGCTTTCGGTCGCGTTGATGGCATCATTCACAAGTAAACCTCAAAACTCGACATCGCGACTTTCTCTCAAACGCATTGAAAACCTCGACCAATAAACAGCAAAAAGGGGGCACTTAGCCCCCTTTCGACACCCAAACCGACCATCGGTTCAATAATTGATTGCCAAGTGATTACTTAAAAATCAACTTACTGCAAACCCGCGATGTAATCAGAAACAGCTTTGATCTCAACATCAGACAAACGTGCTGAAATGGCAGTCATCTGCGCACTGTTGCCGCGTGTACCTGAGCGGAATGCGCTCAACTGGGATTCGGTGTACTGGGCATGTTGCCCGCCAATACGTGGGTACTGAGCGGGAATGCCGGCACCTGAGGGGCTGTGGCAACCGGCGCAAGCAGGTACTTTCTTTTCAGCAATACCACCACGGTAAATCTTTTGGCCCAATTCAAGCGTGGCCTTGTTTTTGGCAGTACCAGGTTTTTGAGTCTTGCTCTCCAGGTATGCGCTCACATCGCGCATGTCTTCAGGCGACAACATGGCGGCAAAACCAGCCATCACCGCATTTTCGCGCAATGGCTTTTCGCCTTCTTTGGCGGGCTTGAAGTTACTCAACTGCTTGGCCGTGTATTCGGCATGCTGACCAGCCAGCTTGGGATAAATTGCGGCTGCACTATTTCCATCCACGCCGTGGCAAGCCACACATTGCTGGGAAAAAATCTGCTCACCCTTGGCCAGATCCACTTTGGCGGCTGGCGCTGGACCGGCGGCAGAAGCCACCGCTGAAAACATCATAGAAGCAAACAAAACTGCGAGCTGGCGCATAGTTAAACCCATTTAAAGTGATGACCACGGTCAAAAATCTTGAACAATATTTTACTCAAGACCCTCCTGCACAACCGCATAAAGGGCTGTTCCGCAGCGAAGATTTCTACAAACCCTGCATTATAACCCCCAAAGTAAGCAGATGCATCTAAAATGGCGGTATGACAATCAATTTCCACAACACCCATTTCGAAATTTCCGCATCCAAACTTCAAGAATGTCCGGGCGCCAGCGTGCCTGAGATCGTTTTTGTAGGTCGGTCCAATGCAGGTAAATCCACAGCAATCAACACCCTGTGCCAACAGCGGCAGCTGGCCTATGCCAGTAAAATGCCAGGCCGTACGCAGTTGTTGAATTTTTTCACCGTCATCCAAAAAGGCGAAACCATTGCCAGACTGGTCGACTTACCTGGCTACGGCTTTGCCAAGTTGGCAGAATCCAGCAAAAGCATTTGGGACAAAGAGCTCGGCAACTACCTTTCTGAGCGGCCCAGCCTGCGCGGCTGCGTCATGATCGTCGACTCACGGCGCGGCCTGTTGGAAATGGACCACGGTTTGCTCAACTGGGTTGGCCACCGTTCATTGCCAGTGCATATCGTTCTGTCCAAATCGGACAAACTGTCCAATCAAGAAAAATCACAGGCCTTAAGGGACGCGCAAGCCGCCACCAAAGCCTATCGGGATTACGGCCAGCCTATTACCATTCAGCTGTGGTCGGCGCTTAAAAAATCCGGCATGACCGAGTTCGAGAAAAGGCTCACACAATGGATTCATCCAGAGGAAGAGTCCGCCGAGCCTGAGGCCAATCCGCAAGCAGCGTCAGAAAACAACGCGCCCCCAACATCCTGAATTCGTCTCCGCACCGAGCAAGCCCATGACCCAACACCTCATTCATCGCCCCCGCCGCCTGCGTCGCACAGAAACCCTGCGCAATTTGGTTCAAGAAAACCACCTGCGCACTAGCGACTTCATCTATCCTGTTTTCGTGCTACCCGGTCAAAACAGGCGTGAATCCATCTCCTCCATGCCGGGCGTGGAACGTTTGTCGCTGGACTTGCTGTTCGCCAAAGCGGAGGAATGCGTCCAATTGGGCGTGCCGGTCATGGCCCTTTTCCCCGTCATCGAAATTGAAAAGAAAACCCCAGATGGCAAAGAAGCACTGAACCCAGAAGGCCTGGTACCCACCGCAGTCCGCGCCCTCAAAGCCCGGTTTCCCGAGCTTGCACTGCTGACTGACGTGGCACTTGACCCCTTCACAACGCATGGCCAAGATGGCCTGATCGACGAACATGGCTACGTGCTAAACGACGAAACTGTCAACATGCTGCAACGCCAAGCCTTGGTTCAAGCCCAGTCTGGCGTCGATATTGTTGCCCCCAGCGACATGATGGACGGTCGCATCGGCGCCATACGCGCCACGCTTGAACAACACCGCATGATCCACACCAACATCATGGCCTATTCAGCCAAATACGCATCTGCTTTTTACGGACCCTTCCGGGATGCGGTTGGCTCCAGCAGCAACCTGGGCAAAAGCAATAAAAAGGTGTATCAGATGAACCCCGCCAACGGGGACGAAGCCTTGGTAGAAGTCAGCATCGACATCGAAGAAGGTGCCGACATGGTCATGGTCAAACCCGGCCTGCCCTACCTCGATATCATTTGGCGCGTCAAAGAGGCCTTCGCTCGCCCTACCTTTGCCTACCAAGTCAGCGGCGAGTACGCCATGATCAAAGCGGCAGCCCAAAATGGCTGGCTGGACGAAAAAGCAGTGGTGATGGAATCCCTCATGGCCTTCAAACGTGCCGGTGCAGACGGTATCCTCACCTACTACGCACTGGATGCCGCACATTGGCTAAAAGCTGATGGTTACTAGGCTTAACTGAGCCCCCACCCACAGGAACCTGCCTCCATGCGCATCTGGTACCACATCGTAGGCTCAGCCATTGACCGACTCGAAGAAGAGCCAACTCACGTCCCTGAGAAAGGTTTCCTTTGGCTCGATTGCACTTTGGACGAAGAACTGGCTTGGGTAGCCGACATCCAAAAGCTGGCTGGCATCACGGTGGACGAACTGCACATCGAAGACCTCAACAACCAGTTTCACCCCAGCCACTTTGATACAGGTGCAGGCTACACCCTCCTCATCATCCGGGCCTTGGTCAACAAACCACTTTTTGATTCCGACAATCGCCTTTCGCTGCACACAAGGCCAGCATTCTTTTTGCTGGCAGACCGAGTACTTGTAAGCTGCCACGCCAGAGACAGCAGAACATTCCAGTCCGCACACGAGTTCATTGAACGTTACTTCAGCGCGGATGGCACGCCGAATCACACCGGGCACATAGCCCCTCTGTTCAAACTGAAAAAGATGCCTCATTCCGCCGACGAACTACAAATTCAAATCATCAGTGGTTTGGTCGACAGGTACTTGGAAATCCGACAAACCATCTCATCCGAGCTGGATCGCTGGCAAAGAGACCTACTTAATCCACGCAAAAAATTCCGCAACTGGAACTCTTTGCTGTCAGCCCGAAATGAACTGACACGCCTAGAAACCTTGGCCGAAGATCAAACCGACGCGGTGCGGGATTGGATGGAATTTCGTGTTCGTTCCGACAAAAATGAAACCGCAGACCATGCCCTACTGGTACGGACCAAAGACACACTTGAACACCTCAATCGAATTGCCACACTGGCTCGCCGTTTAGGCAACAGCACAGAAACTGCCGTTCAACTGCATTTCTCAGCCACCTCACACAAAACCAATGAAATCATCACCGTGCTTACAGTGATGTCGGCCATCTTCATGCCACTGACCTTAATCACAGGCTTATTCGGAATGAATTTCGACACCATGCCCTTGCTGAAAGACCCCCATGGCTTTTGGATTTCCATCGCCATTATGTCTTTTACCAGCCTTGCGCTGGTGTTGTTGGTGTTGCTGATGCGCAGCCGCACCATGACCGAAGGTGTTGAACTAAAAAACAAAAAATCAGAGCGGCACAAAGACACCGCCAACCCATCTGCACACACGCCCGCGCACCCTTCTACACAACCACCTACACACCAATAGCCAGGCGCACTTTAGTCAGAGTTTCACTGAATTTGTTTGCATTCTGAAAGCCCACCACACGCTGGGCTTTCACCTCTTTTCCGTTCACATCAAAAAACAAAAGCGCTGGCGGCCCAAACAAGCTGAAGTTTTTCATCAAAGCCTTGTCTGCCTCGTTATTGGCCGTCACATCCACACGCACAAGCCGAAATCCAGACAACTTGTCTTGCACGGTTTTGTCAGTCAAGGTAAACAACTCAAACTCTTTACACGACACACACCAATCCGCATAGAAATCGATCAACACGGGCTGCTTACTCGCCGCTATCACACTCAATACATTTTCACTCAACACAGGCTCAAAAGGTGGGCCTGCATGCTTCTTGTTTTTATCGGCTACTCCAGTGGGCTCAAAACCCAAGCCCTCTCTGGAAACACTGAATACATTGGGCGACCCAACTGGCTCACCCACAGCACTTGCTACATCAGCTCGGTTCAAACGCTCCAAGGGGCTAATCAAACTTTGCGAACCAGATAACAATCCGATCAAATACACCAAAGCCAACAAACCGCTCAACAGCCCCAAGCCCCTAAACAAAGTGTTCGCAGCCATCGACTTGACCTGGCCCGAAGCAACACCTTGAAAACAGGATGCAGCCACCAAACAACCCAGCACCACCCACATGCCCATCACCACATGCACAGGGGTTACAGGTGTTATGGTCCACACCGCAACCGCAATCAGAATGTAGCCAAACGCCACCGACACCCAACTCATCCAGTACCCAGCCTTGGGCAAAGCCGCACCCGCACCGCCGGCCAACAGCACCAAAGGTAAACCCATACCCAAGGACAGCAAAAACAAAGCAGCGCCACCCAAGGCTGCATTACCCGTCTGCCCAATAAACAGCAAAGCCCCAGCCAAAGGCGGGGCCACGCAAGGCCCCAACAACAAGGCCGACAAAATACCCATTACCAATACAGGCAAATACTCGCCGCCTTTCAAGCCGCTTGCTTTGGTTTGAATCCAAGCCTGCATACCCGACGGCATCTGCAGCGAGAACCCCATCAACAAAGCCAAACCCAAACCAGCCAACACCGCACCAAACGACCACAACACGGCGGGTTGCTGCAACGCGATCACCAAACTTTGACCACTTAAACCCGCAACAACTCCCAGCACAGCATAAGTCAGCGACATGCCCAACACATACAGCAAGGCCAAGAATATCGAACGCGATTTCTTACCACCCGCTGAGTGACCACCCGCCGAATTTCCACCCTGCGAGCCCACCACCAAACTGGCGACTATGGGCAACATGGGCAAAGTACAGGGGGTAAAAGCAAGCAACAAACCCAAGCCAAAAAACACTGGCAATACCACCCAGAACGGCTGACTTTGCAAGCGCTGCGCCAACAGAGACGCCTCATCCAGCGACTCCCCTGACGAGGCATTTACAGCCGTTTGCACAGACGACGGCGCAAACGAAATCTCGGATGTCATCGGCGGATAGCAAAGCCCCGCATCCGCACAACCTTGTGAAATCAAATTCGCTTTGGGGCTGCCTTCAGTGGGGGAATATTCGAGTTGGAATTGAAGCAAGCCACGCAATGCCTCAATTTCCATACCCAGGTTTTCGTCAAACTTACGTTCACCACTCGGCAGTTGCAGGATTTTCAGGTCTTTCAACCCCGCCACAGGCTCCACCTTAAACCGCTCCGCATACAAATAGTATTGCGGCGCAACCTCAATGTTGACATCGATCAAACATGCTTGCGTGCAACCCACATCCCTCACAGCAGTCGTCACCTTGAAAGCCACTTCTGGCGCAAGAAAATCCTCCGCCAAAGCGCTGCCCTGCCATCCACTCAATGGCAAAATCAACAAACAAACTACCCACATCCGCCACAGCAACATTCGACTCACTCTTTTCTTTACATACCAATATTGGATAGACAAACCGCAAGCCCAAAAGGTTGCATTCTCAACCCAGCCCCACCCAATCAGGAAGAACGGCTGAACCGCTTCCTCGTCAGATAAACAGCCAGCCCAGTTGCAAGTGCAGCATAAATCAACATCAGCAATAGCTGAGCAGGCAAACCATTCCATTGGCCTGCATACAGCAACCTCATTGCATCCACCACCACAGACAGCGGCAAATACTCTGCAAACATGGCCAGCCAGTCCGGTAAATTGTCCCGGGGGAAAAACGCCCCAGACAAAAAGGTCATGGGAGTCACCGCCAAGGTGAAATAAAACATGAAAAAATCAAAGCTTGGAGCCTTGGCATTGATGCACAGGCCCATTCCAGAAAAGATCAAACCTGCAAGTATCAACACCAACCAGCCTAGCAACCAAAAACTCCAATTGCCAACACCCAACACCCCAATCACAGCCATCATGCAAGCCACACTCAACGCGCTTTTACTTGCAGCCCAAATCCATTCGCCCAAAACAATCTCGTTCAAGCCGACAGGGGTGTTCAAAATCGCATCCCAGGTTTTCTGAACATGCATGCGGGAAAAAGCTGAATACAAAGCTTCAAACGTGGCCGCATTCATCGCACTAACCGACACAGCGCCTACAGCCAGGTAATTCAAGTACGGCTCACCGTTCACCCCAGCAATCATCGCACCAATACCCAAGCCAAATGCCATCAAAGCCATCACTGGGTCAAGCACATTCCCCAGCAAAGAAGGAATTGCCAACTTTTGCCAAACCCGCGCATTGCGGCGCCAGATACACCACACCGACCACCAATTAATCATCGCGCAAATCCCTACCCGTCAATCTGAAAAACACATCCTCCAGATTGCCCGGACGATACAAATACTCCACCTCAGCCGGTGCTTGAGCCTTCAAGTCCGTGAAAGCAAACTCTGCTTGATCCCCTTGAAGAAAAAAGGACTCCCCTCGCCTTTCTACACCTTGAATTCCATTGGCAGCGGCTTTTGCCCTCACAGACTCAGTCAATCCACCTGCACTACCCACCTTGTGTTCTTGAGACGAATGTCGATTTGCAGCCAAGGCGTCCAGCGAGGTGCTTAACCATTCGGCAGCCTGCCTCCCCCACACCTCAAGCACCATTTTTCCTACATGCTTTTCAATCAATTCCTTAGGAGTTCCCTGCTCAATAATTCGCCCTTGGTCCAGCACCGCGACGCGATCAGCCAACCGTTGGGCCTCATCCATAAAGTGGGTGGTCAAAAAAAGCGAGATTCCTTGACGTTTGAGCTGCAGCAAACGCTCCCAAATCAAATGTTTCGCCTGAGGATCCAACGCCGTAGTTGGCTCATCCAAAAAAATCAACTTGGGCTTGTTGATCAACGCACGGGCCAAGGACAAGCGTCTCTTCATTCCACCAGACAACTGCCCCACAGAATGATTTGACCTTTGACCAAGCGCTGCGAACTCCACCAACTCCGAACTGCGCTCCTTCAGAGTCTTCGAATCAATTTGAAAGAACCCACCGAAAACAAGCAGATTCTCCAACACAGTGAAGTCTGGATCCAAAGCGTCATACTGCGGCACCACACCAATCATGGCACGGGCCAAATGCCCCTGATCAGGCATATTAAAGCCCAGAACAGAGATCCGCCCCTCGTCAGCAGGGCTCAATCCAAGTGCAATCCGGATCGTGGTGCTTTTCCCGGCGCCATTCGGCCCGAGTAAAGCAAGACACTCCCCCTCCCGAAGCTCCAAATCAATGCCACCCAGCACCGAGCGCCCGGCAAACTCTTTCTTCACGCCCACAAGGCTTAGCACAAGAGGCTGTTCAACCTGTTCACTCAACAACTGCACACCCCTTTACAACACAGCAGAATTCACCTGCAACACTGAAGATTAAAACCTGAGAATCAACAACTGAACACCAACAACCGACCATCAACAACCGACTGCTACAAACAGACGATCGTCAACTCACCATCTCAAATTGACCGCATGCTCTAGACCACAGAATCTTCGCCAAAGGCAAAAGCCAAAGCGGATGGTGAAACTCAAAAAGTAAAAAACAAAAAGTAAAAAGCAAAAAGCCCACGAAGAGCTAAATCAACAGATCTAGTCTACGCGGGCTTTTTCCCATTCCGGTCGAATCAAGCAAAATCTAGCAATTCACAATTTGTTATCAGTTCAACAAGCTTGTATTTCAACTAGACGCCGACAGCAACCGGCAATTTCAAACTTTCAAGCTTTAAAATTCGAGCTTTGAATTTCGGACTCTAAGTTTCAGAATCTAAACTTTGGATTTAAGCTTCGTCAGCCATTTCCACAGCTTCAGAAATTTGTGGACGATCAACCAGTTCCACAAATGCCATAGGAGCATTGTCGCCATGACGGAAACCGAACTTCAGAATGCGCATGTAACCGCCTGGGCGAGTCGCGTAACGTGGTCCGATTTCATTGAACAACTTCTCTACCATGGCGCGATCACGCAGACGGCTAAAAGCCAAGCGACGATTGGCCAACGACGGAGTCTTGCCCAAAGTAATCAAAGGCTCAGCGACTTTACGCAGCTCTTTGGCTTTTGGCAAAGTTGTCTTGATCGCTTCGTGTTGCAACAGTGCGTTGGTCATGTTTCTAAACATGGCCAAACGGTGGCTGCTGGTCTTATTCAGTTTACGTAATCCGTGACGGTGACGCATTTCTAATTTCCTTCAATCAATCGAACGCTAAGCTCAGGGCTTATCGAGACCAGCGGGTGGCCAATTTTCAAGTTTCATACCGAGTGTCAAACCACGTGCAGCCAACACTTCCTTGATCTCATTCAGAGACTTTCTACCCAAATTCGGAGTTTTCAACAACTCGTTTTCTGTTCGCTGAATCAAATCACCGATGTAATAGATGTTTTCCGCTTTCAAGCAATTCGCAGAACGCACTGTCAATTCCAAATCATCGACAGGTCTCAGCAAAATTGGATCAACCTGCGGAGTCTGAGTTTGTTGTTCTGGCTCAGCGGTGTTTTCCAACGCTGCAAACACTGACAACTGCTCAACCAGAATACGTGCGGCTTGTCGAATCGATTCCTCGGGCGACAACACGCCGTTTGTTTCGATTGTCATGACCAAACGATCCAAGTCCGTACGCTGCTCCACGCGAGCACTCTCAACGGCGTATGACACGCGCTTGACCGGGCTAAAGGAAGCATCCAAAACAATGCGGCCGATTGCCTTGGAAGGCTCGTCAGGAAAGCGACGCAGTGATCCAGGCACGTATCCACGACCCTTTTCAACCTTAATCTGCATGTCCAGCTTACCGCCCTGCGACAAGTGTGCAATCACATGATTGGGATTAATCACTTCAACATCATGGGGCAGTTCAATATCACCAGCCGTCACAACGCCTTCAGCGTCCTTCTTCAGTGTTACAGTAACCACGTCACGGGATTCAAGCTTGAATACAATTCCTTTCAAGTTCAGCAGCAGATCTACTACATCTTCCTGCACGCCGTCCAAAGTGGAGTACTCATGCACAACGCCAGCGATGGAAACCTCGGTGGGCGCATAGCCAGTCATAGAGGATAGCAACACACGGCGCAATGCATTTCCAAGGGTGTGACCGTAGCCGCGTTCAAACGGCTCCATCACTACCTTTGCGCTTGAAGGACCAATGGATTCAACTTCAACAATACGCGGCTTCAACAAACTAACATTAAACATCTAAGATCCTCATCAATACCCTCGGCTCGTTACACCGATAAGGCTGGTGGATACAGAACGAATTCAGCGGCAAATCGACTCACGCAAATTAACGTGAATACAATTCCACAATCAAGCTCTCGTTAACTTCTTGGGACAACTCGCTGCGATCAGGAATCGAGCGCAGTGTACCAGTCAGCTTCTTTGGATCCACGTTCACCCAGTCTGGGAAACCGTTGGATTCAGCCAAACCGATAGATTCCAAAATACGAGACTGAGTCTTGCTCTTGTCGCGCACAGAAACCACATCATTGGCTTTTACAGAGTACGAAGGAATATTGACTGATTTGCCGTTCACGAAAATCGCCTTGTGGCTTACAAGCTGGCGCGCTTCAGCGCGAGTAGCGCCAAAACCCATGCGATAAACAACGTTGTCCAAGCGGCACTCAAGCAGCTGCAGCAAAGTTTCGCCGGTGTTACCTTTGCGACGTGATGCCTCAGCAAAATAACGACGGAACTGCTTCTCCAGCACACCGTACATACGCTTCACTTTCTGCTTTTCACGCAGCTGTGTACCGTATTCAGACGTACGGGCACCCGAAGTACGGCCGTGTTGACCGGGCTTGCTGTCAAGTTTGCACTTGGAATCTAGACTACGGCGTGTGCTTTTCAGACTAAGGTCTGTGCCTTCACGACGGGATAACTTACACTTTGGACCAATATAACGAGCCACTTGAAACCTCTTTCATTTACGCGATTTGAATCGCTTCAGTCTGTCAAAGACAGACAATGGACTTAAAAAATTAGATACGACGACGCTTGGGTGGACGGCATCCGTTGTGTGGCACAGGTGTCACATCAGAAATGCTAGTCACTTTAATTCCCAATGAGTTCAAAGCGCGAACGCTTGACTCACGACCTGGGCCTGGACCCTTGATCAGAACTTCGACGGTTTTGATACCACATTCTTGTGCAGCACGACCCGCAACTTCAGCAGCTACCTGAGCGGCAAAAGGAGTGGACTTGCGTGAGCCCTTAAAACCTTGTGCACCAGAGGTAGACCAAGACAACGCGTTGCCTTGACGGTCAGTGATTGTAATGATCGTGTTGTTAAAAGAAGCGTGTACGTGCGCAATACCGTCAGAAATATTCTTTTTGACTTTTTTGCGGGCACGCGTGTTTTGAGCTTTTGCCATTTAAAAATCTTCCTAAAAATTCTTAATTACTTCTTCAGCGCGATACCAGCACGCTTAGGACCCTTGCGAGTACGAGCGTTGGTTTTGGTGCGCTGACCGCGTACAGGCAAGCCCTTGCGGTGACGGAAGCCACGGTAACAACCCATGTCCATCAAGCGCTTGATGCTCATGGTAATCTCACGGCGTAAATCGCCTTCAACAACCAGTTTACCTACCTCATCGCGAATCTTTTCGAGCTCAGCATCGTCAAGATCTTTGATCTTTTTATTTTCGGGTACGCCTGTCGTTGCACAGATATTCTGTGACGTTGTCAGGCCAATACCAAAAATTGAAGTCAAACCGATAACGGTGTGCTTGTGGCTTGGAATGTTAATACCGGCGATACGTGCCATCTGATTACCCCTTCAATTAACCTTGACGCTGTTTATGACGAGCATCGGTGCAAATGACGCGAACTACGCCCTTGCGTTTAACAACTTTGCAATTTCTACAAATCTTTTTTACAGAAGCCTGAACTTTCATAAGAAACCCCAAATTTGAAACAGTTTATTTCGCGCGGAAAACGATCCGAGCCCTCGACAAGTCATATGGAGTCAACTCCACTGTCACTTTGTCGCCAGGAAGAATGCGGATGTAGTTCATTCGCATTTTTCCAGAGATGTGTCCCAACACCACGTGACCATTTTCCAGCTTTACCCGAAAAGTCGCATTCGGAAGGTTTTCAACAACCTCACCCTGCATTTGAATAACGTCGTCTTTAGACAATGCCTACCTCGTCATTCCAGAACCCTTGAAGCTTGATTTCTTCAAGAGGCTGTCGTACTGCTGGGACATGACGTAGGCTTGAACCTGAGCCATGAAATCCATTGCAACCACAACAATAATCAAAAGAGAAGTGCCACCGAAATAAAACGGAACACTAAAGCCCAACACCAAGAACTCAGGCAACAAACACACCAAGGTGATGTAAAGAGCGCCAATAAGAGTGAGCCTTGTCAAAACACGATCTATGTAACGAGAAGTCTGCTCCCCGGGACGAATACCGGGTAAAAAAGCACCACTCTTCTTCAAGTTATCCGCTGTTTCCCTGCTGTTAAATACCAAGGCGGTATAAAAGAAGCAGAAGAAAATGATCGCAGAAGCATACAGCAACATGTACAAGGGGTGACCTGGCGAAAGAGTCTGTGAAACCTCTTTGAGGAATCCAGTAATCGCTCCCTCACCGCTTCCAAACCAGCTAGATAGCGTCGCTGGCAACAAAATGATACTTGAAGCAAAAATTGGAGGAATCACACCAGCCATGTTCAACTTCAAGGGCAAATGGCTTTGTTGTGCGCCATAAACCTTGTTACCGACCTGTCGTTTCGCATAATTTACGGTGATCTTGCGCTGAGCTCGCTCAACAAAAACCACCAAAAAAGTAACCCCGACAGCAAGCACACAAATCAGCAGGGCCACCAGTGAACTCGTTGCACCGGTACGAACAAGCTCAAAAAGCCCACCGATTGCACCGGGCATACCAGCAGCAATACCGGCAAAAATCAGGATGGAAATACCGTTACCCAAACCGCGTTCTGTAATCTGTTCACCCAACCACATTAAAAACATGGTACCGGTGACAAGTGAAACAGCAGTGGTAAAACGAAAAGCCATGCCTGGATCGATCACCAAACCTTGCTGACTCTCTAAAGCCACAGAAATACCGACAGCCTGGAAGACAGCTAAGAAAAAAGTACCGTACCGTGTGTACTGAGTAATCTTTCTCCGACCTGCTTCGCCCTCTTTCTTCAGGGCTTCAAGGCTGGGAACCACCACGCTCATCAACTGCATCACGATGGATGCAGAAATGTAAGGCATGATTCCAAGCGCGAACACCGTGAATCTAGACAGAGCACCACCCGAGAACATGTTAAACATGCCCAAGATGCCACCCTGCTGGGTATCAAACAACTGCTTAAGAGCCGAAGGATCAATTCCAGGAACTGGAATATGAGCACCAACCCTATACACAACCAACGCTAGCAACAGAAACACCAATCGCTTACGCAAATCAGCGAACTTATTGGAGCCAGCGAGTGAACTTGGATTGATAGACACTCTATTGACCCTTAGGCGTTGACCGAACCACCGGCTGCAAGAATTGCGGCTGCAGCACCCTTCGTGGCTTTAACACCGTTCAAGGTAATCGCCTTCTTGATTTCACCGGCCAAAATCACTTTCACAGTTTGAGCAGACGCGGAAACCAAACCAGCCTGTTTCAAAGCCAACAAGTCCACAACGTCAACAGACAAAGCCTGAAGGTCATCCAAACGGATTTGATCATTTAGCTTTGCAGTCATTGATCTAAATCCCCTTTTTGGCAGACGACGATGCATAGGCATCTGGCCGCCTTCGAAACCAACTTTGTGGAATCCACCAGCGCGGGACTTCTGACCCTTGTGTCCACGACCAGCCGTCTTGCCGAGGCCAGAACCGATGCCACGACCTACGCGACGACGGTTGAACTTGCTTCCCTCTGCGGGAGCGATCGTATTAAGTTCCATCACACAGCCTCAACTTTCAGGAGGTAAGAAATCTTGTTGATCATTCCACGAACTTCTGGAGTATCCACAAGAACCTTACTTGAATTCATCTTCTTCAAACCCAAGCCCGTCACCGTGTCACGGTGAGACTGCTTGGTGCCGATGATGCTTTTTACAAGCGTTACTTTTACAGAATTGCTCATGCTTACACCCCGAAAATCTGATCTACGCTCTTGCCACGCTTAGCCGCGATCTCAGAGGGAGTCTTCAGCTTTTTAAGCGCATCCAAAGTAGCACGAACCAAGTTGTATGGGTTTGACGAACCGTGGCTCTTGGCCACGATATTGCGAACACCTACAACTTCGAAAACAGCGCGCATCGGGCCGCCGGCAATAATACCAGTACCTTCTTCGGCGGGAGCCAAGAAAACCTTGGAAGCACCGTGGGCACCAGTAACGATGTGGTGGATGGTACCGTCACGAAGTGACACACCTTCCATCTGACGCCGCGCTTGCTCCATTGCCTTTTGTACAGCAACAGGTACTTCGCGTGACTTGCCTTTGCCCATACCAACCTTGCCATCACCATCGCCGACCACTGTCAACGCTGCGAAACCAAGAATACGGCCGCCTTTCACCACTTTAGTCACGCGGTTTACCGCGATCATTTTTTCCTTAAGACCATCATCGCGAACTTCTTGCGTTGCGTCTTTCTTTTGAGCTCTTGCCATGTTTAACCCCTTAGAACTTCAGGCCAGCTTCGCGAGCCGCGTCAGCCAGTTCTTTCACTCGACCATGGAATGCAAAACCTGAACGGTCAAATGCAACCTCAGTTACACCAGCAGCGATTGCTCGCTTAGCAACCTCTGAACCAATCAGTCGGGCTGCTGCTTTGTTAGCAAACGCTTTTCCGCCCAACTCAGACCGCAATGTTGCTTCACTCGTTGAGGCACATACCAACACTTTGGCGCCATCAAAAGAATGGACCGCTGCGTAGATGTGTGTATTCGAACGGAACACTGTCAGGCGATTGGCCTTGGCTAATGCAATACGCTTGCGTGTCTGCTGAGCACGGCGCAAACGCGCTTCTTTTTTAGTTTCCATAATTACCTCAACGCGCCTTATTTCTTCTTGGTCTCTTTGATGACCACACGCTCATCCGAGTAACGAACACCCTTGCCTTTGTAAGGCTCTGGTGGACGATAAGCACGGATCTCAGCAGCAGTCTGACCAACAGACTGTTTGCTTGCGCCCTTGATGATGATCTCTGTGGGAGTAGGCGTCTCGGCCTTCACACCAGCAGGAAGCTTGTGCAGAACAGGATGGGAGAAACCCAGGGCCAAGTTCACTGCATCGCCCTGGATGGCGGCTTTGTAGCCCACGCCAACCAATTGCAACTTGCGCTCAAAACCTTTGGTTACACCGATCACCATGTTGTTCAACAAGGCGCGCGCTGTACCTGCTTGGGCCATCGCATCGGCGGAGTCCAACAAAGGCTTAACCTGCAAAACACCATCGTTTACTTCAGCTGTTACCATGGAGTTCATAGTCAGCGACAACTGAGTACTTGAACCCTTGACTACAACTTCCTGCCCAGTGATTTGAATTTGAACGCCGCTGGGTACGTTAATTGGAGCTTTCGCAACTCTAGACATCTCAACCCCTTATGCGACGTAGCAGATTACTTCGCCACCAATACCGGTGGAACGTGCTCTGCGGTCAGTCATCACACCCTTAGAAGTAGAAACGATTGCGATACCCAAACCGTTCATAACCTCAGGGATAGACCCCTTGTCCTTGTAAATCCGAAGACCTGGCTTGGAAACACGCTCAATACGCTCAATAACCGGCGCACCTGCGTAATATTTCAAACTCACCTTCAGAACAGGCTTCTTGGCTTCACCAACAATCTCGAAACCGTCGATGTAACCTTCATCTTGCAGAACCTGCGCAATGGATACCTTCAACTTTGAAGAAGGCATTTCTACCGACACCTTGTTAACACGTTGTGCATTGCGAATGCGTGTCAACATGTCGGCGATTGGATCACTCATACTCATATCTTGAACCCCTTACCAACTTGCCTTGGTGATACCTGGAATCTCACCACGCATAGCAATTTCCCGAATTTTTGTTCTTGCCAAACCGAAGAGACGATAGGTGCCACGAGGACGACCAGTCAACTCACAACGGTTACGCAACCGAGTAGGGCTAGAATTGCGAGGCAAAGCCTGCAACTTCAAACGAGCCTCATAGCGCTCAGCCTCACTCAGAGACTGATCACTAATTGCTTTCATCAAAGCAGCCCGCTTTGAACCAAATTTCTTGACCAGACGCTCACGCTTGGCTTCACGATTAATTAACGATAGTTTTGCCACAGCCCACCTCAGTTACGGAACGGGAATTTAAAAGCGGCCAACAACGCCTTAGCTTCATCGTTGGTCTTCGCAGTCGTTGTGATACTGATATTCAGACCACGCAGAGCATCGATTTTGTCGTATTCGATTTCTGGGAAAATGATCTGTTCTTTGATACCAATATTGTAGTTACCGCGACCATCAAAGGACTTGCCAGATACACCACGGAAGTCACGCACACGGGGAAAAGCCACAGACACCAAGCGGTCCAGGAATTCATACATACGCTTTCCACGCAGAGTCACCTTGCAACCAATCGGATAGCCTTCGCGAATTTTGAAACCCGCAACCGCCTTCTTGGCCTTGGTCACCACTGGTTTTTGACCAGCAATTTTTGTCATATCGCCCACGGCGTTGTCGATAATCTTCTTATCGCTCACAGCCTCACCGACACCCATGTTCAGGGTAATCTTGGTGATACGGGGCACTTCCATCACAGACTTGTACTCAAACTTTTCAGTCATCTGAGCTACGATCTGGTTTCTGTAAATTTCTTGAAAACGCGACACAACAACCTCCTTAGTTAGCAAGCTGAGCGCCAGTGGCTTTCAATACCCGCACACGCTTACCGTCTACGACCTGAATGGCCACACGGGAAGGCTTACCTGTTTCTTTATCGAACAAACTCACATTCGACTGATGGATTGGCATAACCTTATCCACTACCCCACCAACCTCTCCCTTCATGGGATTGGGTTTCTGGTGCTTCTTCACTACGTTGATGCCTTCAACCAGCAGCTTGTCATCACTTACGCGTGCAATAACCACACCGCGCTTGTTTTTGTCCTTGCCTGCCAAAACGACAACCTCGTCGCCTTTACGAATCTTGTTCATAATTACCTCACAACACTTCAGGAGCGAGCGAAACGATCTTCATAAACTTTTCAGTCCTGAGTTCACGTGTCACTGGGCCAAAGATACGGGTGCCGATTGGCTCGAGCTTTGCATTCAACAAAACAGCAGCATTGCCGTCGAATCGAATCAAAGCGCCATCAGGACGACGAACGCCTTTTGCCGTTCTAACTACAACAGCGTTATAAATCTCGCCTTTTTTAACTCGACCACGAGGTGCCGCATCTTTGATGGAAACCTTAATGATGTCGCCAATTCCGGCGTAACGGCGCTTGGAACCACCAAGCACCTTGATGCACATAACTGAACGTGCACCAGTATTGTCGGCTACATCTAGCCTAGATTGCATTTGTATCATGGAAATTCTCACCAACTTAACTACTTAACGCAGCCAGTTTTGGTCCCGCAAGGGTTGAAAGGATAGCCTGCTATATTAGCAGGCCTTTTCTAGAAACTCAACAGAAATTTATACTTCTGCTGCTTTTTCCAATACTTTTGTAACACTCCACGCTTTCGTCTTTGAAATCGGACGGCCTTCAGTGATCTCCACCAAATCGCCTTCTTTCACTTCATTAGACTCATCATGGGCAGCGTACTTGTGTGTCTTGGAGATGTACTTACCATACAAGGGATGCTTGATACGGTTTTCTACCATCACCACCACCGACTTCATCATCTTGTCACTGACAACACGACCAACCAGGGTGCGCTTAAGACCTACTTTTGGCTCTGTACTCATACAGCCCCCTTCATCTTCAACTCTGTCATCACAGTTTTCACGCGTGCGATGTCTTTACGCACTTTGGAAATCTGTGATGAGTTTGACAATTGTTGAGTTGCTGCTTGCATCCTCAACGAAAATTGAGCTTTCAAGAGCTCATCGAGCTCTTTACTTAGCGCTGCTTTATCTTTGCCGCGAAGCTCAGAAGCATTCATAATTAACCCCCAATCTGGCGTGTAACAAACACGGTCGGCATCGGAAGCTTTGCAGCAGCAAGGCGGAAAGCCTCACGTGCCAAAGTCTCGGTAACACCGTCCATCTCATAGAGAACTTTACCTGGCTGGATTTCAGCCACATAAAACTCTACGTTACCCTTACCGTTACCCATACGAACTTCGGCAGGCTTGTTTGTAATCGGCTTATCCGGAAACACTCGAATCCAGATTTTTCCGCCACGCTTGATGTGACGAACCATTGCACGACGAGCAGACTCGATTTGACGCGCTGTCAAACGACCACGACCTGTGGACTTTAGACCAAACTCACCGAATGCAACTGTTGCACCACGCGTGGCCAGACCCGTGTTTCTGCCTTTGTGTTCTTTTCTATACTTACGGCGTTTAGGCTGTAACATTGCACACTCCTAACTACTACTGATCAGAAGATTCAGCAGAATCTTCACGGTTGGCAACCCCGGTTGAACCATCAGCCTTGCGCGTACGCTTGGCACCTGGTCTTGCAGCCGGACGGCGAGGACGCTTGTCTTCTTTTTCTTCTACTGGTGCAGCCGCAACTTCACCGCGACCCAAGGTGTCACCCTTGTAAACCCAAACCTTGATACCAATGATACCGTAGGTCGTAGAAGCTTCAGATGTAGCGTAATCGATGTCAGCACGCAGCGTATGCAGTGGCACGCGACCTTCGCGATACCATTCGGTACGTGCAATCTCGATTCCATTCAGACGACCTGAGGACATAATCTTGATACCTTGAGCACCCACACGCATTGCATTCTGCATTGCTCGCTTCATGGCACGACGGAACATAATCCGACGTTCCAATTGCTGGGAGATACTGTCGGCAATCAGCTGAGCATCAATTTCAGGCTTACGCACTTCTTCGATGTTGACGTGTACAGGCACGCCTACCAAGTTTTGAAGATCACGCTTCAACAACTCGATGTCTTCACCTTTCTTACCAATCACCACACCAGGACGAGCGGAATAAATCGTCACGCGAGCATTCTTTGCAGGACGCTCGATGAGAACGCGACCCACAGAAGCGTTTTTCAACTTCTTCTTGAGGTAGTCACGTACTTTGATATCTTCCAACAACATCTTGGAAAAGTCGCTGTTGGATGCGTACCAGCGGGAGGCCCAATTGCGGGAAACCGCTAGACGGAATCCGGTTGGGTTAATCTTCTGACCCATGAAACCCCCTTAGTTACCAACGGTCACGTAAACGTGACTTGTTTTCTTAACGATACGGTTACCGCGACCTTTGGCACGAGCAGTAAAGCGCTTAAGTACAGGGCCTTCCTCCACGTGGATCGTTTTAACCTTCAGCTCATCAACGTCAGCACCATCATTGTGCTCAGCGTTTGCAATTGCGCTTTCCAACACCTTCTTAACAATGAAGGCACCCTTTTGAGGGGAGAAAGCCAAAATATTTAACGCCTGATCTACCTTTTTGCCGCGAATCAGATCCGCAACCATTCGACCTTTTTGGGGCGATAGACGAACGCCTTTCAATACTGCACGAGTTTCCATCATAGCCCCCTTATCTCTTGGCTTTCTTGTCTGCCGCGTGACCTTTGAAGGTACGTGTCAGAGCAAATTCGCCGAGTTTGTGACCGACCATGTTTTCGTTCACATAGACAGGTACGTGCTGACGACCGTTGTGAACTGCAATTGTCAGACCGATAAACTCTGGCAGTACTGTTGAACGACGCGACCAAGTTTTAATTGGGCGCTTATCTTTTGACACCACTGCCGCCTCAACTTTTTTAATCAAGTGGGCATCGCAGAATGGGCCTTTTTTAAGTGAACGTGACATATCTACTTACCCCAATTAACGCTTGTGACGACGCTGAACGATCATTGAATCGGTGCGCTTGACGTGACGCGTACGGTAACCCTTTGCAGGAGTACCCCACGGACTGACCTGAGCACGCGCTTCACCAGTACGACCCTCACCACCACCATGCGGGTGATCAACCGGGTTCATAGCCACACCACGAACAGTTGGGCGAATACCGCGCCAACGAGTTGCACCGGCCTTACCAATTTTGCGAAGGCTATTCTCTTCGTTGCTGACTTCACCGATGGTTGCACGACAATCGACGTGGATACGACGGATTTCGCCAGAGCGAAGACGCATCTGAGCATAAGAACCATCACGCGCCAAAAGCATGGCCGAACCACCCGCTGAGCGAGCAATTTGAGCGCCCTTTCCTGGCAGCATTTCTACGCAGTGAACTGTCGTTCCCACGGGAATGTTGCGAATCGGCAGTGTATTGCCAATCTTGATCGGAGCTTCTGAACCATTAACAACGGTCTGACCCACTTCAATTCCACGTGGAGCGATTACATAAGCACGCTCACCGTCGGCGTAACAGATCAAAGCAATGTGCGCGGTACGGTTTGGATCGTATTCAATCCGCTCAACTTTCGCTGGAATACCGTCTTTGTTGCGCTTGAAGTCAACCATACGGTAATGCTGCTTGTGACCACCGCCCTTGTGACGCATAGTGATGCGACCGTTGTTATTACGGCCAGATCCACGATTCTGCTTTTCAACCAAAGACGCCAGTGGGGCACCCTTGTGCAGATGTGGATGCACCACTTTCACCATGGCACGACGGCCAGGCGATGTAGGCTTCAAATTTACTAATGGCATGATTACGCTGCCTCCGCGAAGTTGATTTCTTGGCCTGGCATCAGAGATACATAGGCTTTGCGAACATCAGAGCGACGGCCAGTAGTCCGGCCAAAACGCTTTTGCTTACCTGCCAAGTTGATTACACGAACTGCCTTCACTTCAACTTTGAATAGCAATTCAACCGCTGCTTTGATCTCGCCTTTTGTAGCTGTTGTGCAGACCTTAAATGCAATCTGCTCATGCTTTTCGGCAATCATTGTGCTCTTCTCTGAAACGATTGGAGCCAACAGAATTTTCATCAGTCGCTGGTTATTCATGCGAACATCTCCTGTAGTTTTTCAAGAGCTGCACGTGTAACAACAACTTTCTTGTAGTGAATCAAAGAAAGCGGATCCGCGTAACGAGGCTCCACGATGGCCACGTGAGGCAAATTGCGAGAGGCCAAGTAAAGATTCTCGGACACTTCGTCAACAATCACCAACACAGACTCAAGACCCATTGATTTAAACTTCTCGTTCAGCGATTTGGTCTTGGGGCTTTCCAGCTCAATGGACTCAACTACAACCAAACGATCTTCACGACCCAATTGCGACAAGATGGAACAAATACCAGCGCGGTACATTTTCTTGTTTACTTTCTGGGTAAAGTTTTCATCTGGGCGGTTCGGGAAAATCTGACCGCCTCCACGCCACAATGGGCTGGACGCCATACCGGCACGCGCACGTCCAGTACCCTTTTGACGCCATGGCTTACGTGTAGAAGCCTTGACTTCCGCACGGTCTTTCTGAGCACGCGTACCTTGACGCGCATTGGCTTGATACGCAACAACCAGCTGATGAATCAACGGCTCGTTGTACTCACGACCGAAAACCACATCAGAAACCTGAACAGTTTGTGACGACTGGCCGGATTCGTTAATTACTTTAAGTTCCATATGAATCCCCTTATGCCTTCGCCTTGATCGCAGGCTTAACCAGCAATTGGCCACCCTTTGAACCAGGAACTGCGCCCTTGATCATCAACAGACCACGCCCAGCATCTACGCGAACCACTTCTAGGTTTTGCACAGTGCGATTCACGTTACCCAATTGACCAGCCATACGCTTACCAGGGAATACTCGACCTGGATCTTGCGCCATACCGATTGAGCCAGGTGCGTTGTGGGACACAGAGTTACCGTGCGAAGCACGTTGTGAGCTAAAGTGGTGACGCTTGATTGCACCACTGAAACCCTTACCCTGGGTAACACCACTGACGTCAACCATTTGACCAGCAGCGAACAACTCGGCAGAAACAGCAGAACCAACCGTCATCTCGGCCAACTTATCTGCTTCTACGCGGAATTCAACAGTGGAGGATGCCGCTTCGATTGAAGCAGCAGCAAAGTGACCAGCCTGAGACTTTGTCACTCGCGATGCCTTACGTGTACCGTAGGCCAATTGGACGGCAGTGTAGCCATCCTTTTCTTGTGTTTTGAGCTGCGCAACTCGATTCGATGACACATCCACCACGGTTACAGGTATAGACAAACCCGCTTCCGTAAAGACGCGCATCATGCCGATCTTGCGACCAATAAGGCCTAGACTCATGATTTCTCCAATTCCAGCTACGATTGGCTGGATAGCAAAATTCTAAAAGGCTAACTTTTCAAAAAGTTAGCCAGTGATTATAGCTGGGTAAAACACCCAGCGCAACAAGTTATTGATTTATTGCAGCTTAATTTCTACATCTACGCCAGCTGGCAGATCTAGCTTCATCAACGCATCAACAGTTTTGTCTGTTGGATCAACAATGTCCATCAAACGCTGATGTGTACGAATCTCAAACTGGTCACGTGATGTTTTGTTCACGTGGGGTGAACGCAGAATGTCGAAGCGCTTGATGCGTGTAGGCAGCGGCACTGGTCCACGTACCACGGCACCGGTGCGCTTGGCAGTTTCAACGATTTCTAGTGCAGATTGATCGATCAGTTTGTAATCAAAAGCTTTCAAACGAATACGGATTTTTTGCTTGTTCATGGCTTATCCAATAAAGAGCTGTAGAGCATGCCCGAAGGTTATCGGCGCACCTCAGAAATAAAACACGAGGTCACATGAAGTGACCTCGAATTTCACCAAACTTTCAACAAAATAAAGAATTACTTGGAAATCTTGGCAACAACACCGGCACCCACTGTACGACCGCCTTCACGGATCGCAAAGCGCAGACCTTCTTCCATCGCAATCGGGTTGATCAACTGTACGTTGATCGACACGTTGTCGCCTGGCAGTACCATCTC
>JARWZZ010000017.1 GCA_029866125.1 Limnobacter sp. | reverse complement strand
ATATTCGTTGTCAGTAAATAAGTCAATATCAACAAACTCACCTTCTGTATTTGACAATCAAAGCGCTTGTTGTATACTTGCGCCCTCAGCACAGGCGCGTAGCTCAGTTGGTTAGAGCACCACCTTGACATGGTGGGGGTCGTTGGTTCGAATCCAATCGCGCCTACCACGGTTTGATGTTTTCAGCCGTGAACGCAAGTGCAGGTAACATATTGCGGTAAAATGGAAGTGCGAGCGATCGCGCTTTTTTTTTGTCCAAATTCAAGGAATTTTTATGCCAGTCGTCCGCCTGCCCGACGGATCTCAAAGAAGTTTCGACGCCCCTGTGACTATCGCCCAGGTTGCCGAAAACATTGGCCCTGGCCTTGCTAAAGCGGCTTTGGCCGGCAAGGTCAATGACCAGTTGGTAGACACTTCTTATTTGATCGACAGTGATGTAGACCTTTCTATCATCACCGGTAAAGACACGGATGGCTTGGACTTGATTCGCCACTCCACTGCGCACCTGCTGGCCTATGCAGTCAAGGAGCTGTTTCCTACAGCCCAGGTCACGATTGGACCGGTCATTGAAAACGGCTTCTATTACGATTTCTCCTACGAACGTCCCTTCACGCCTGAAGATTTGACCGCCATTGAAAACAAAATGGCTGATTTGGCCAAGTTGGATGAAGTGGTGACCCGTGAGGAGTGGAGCCGCGATGACGCAGTCGAGTTCTTCAAAGGCATTGGCGAGCATTACAAGGCCGAAATTATTTCCAGCATTCCGGCTGAGCAAAAAATTTCCCTGTACCGCGAAGGCAAGTTCATTGACCTGTGCCGTGGCCCGCACGTACCTAGCACGGGCAAACTCAAGCATTTCAAATTGATGAAGTTGGCTGGTGCTTATTGGCGCGGCAACTCCGAGAATGAAATGCTACAGCGTATTTACGGTACCGCTTGGGGCAGTAAAGACGAGCTTAAAGATTACCTTACCCGTCTTGAAGAGGCTGAAAAGCGCGACCACCGCAAGTTGGGCCGTCAGTTGGACTTGTTCCACATGCAGGACGAAGCCCCCGGTTTGGCCTTCTGGCACCCCAAGGGTTGGGCCCTGTGGCAACAAGTCGAGCAATACATGCGTCAGGTTTACAAAGACGGTGAATACCAAGAAATTCGCTGTCCGCAAATTTTGGACCGCCGCCTGTGGGAAAAGTCTGGCCACTGGGCCAACTACAAAGACAATATGTTCACCACCGAGTCTGAAAAGCGTGACTACGCTTTGAAGCCGATGAACTGCCCCGGCCACATTGAAGTGTTCAAAAGCGACCTGCGCTCCTACCGCGACTTGCCTTTGCGCTACGGCGAATTTGGTGCCTGCCACCGCAACGAGCCCACTGGTGCCCTGCATGGTTTGATGCGCGTACGCGGCTTTACCCAAGACGATGGCCATATTTTTTGCACTGAAGACCAAGTTCGTGAAGAAGTAACCAACTTCAACAACATTGCAATGAAGGTGTACTCCGATTTCGGTTTCCACAACATTGCAGTCAAGTTGGCATTGCGTCCGGAATTGCGTTTGGGCACGGATGACACTTGGGACAAAGCGGAAGAGTCCCTTCGTGAAGCCCTGCGTGCCTGCGGCGTCACATGGGAAGAGTTGCCGGGTGAGGGTGCCTTCTACGGTCCAAAAATTGAATATCACATGAAAGACAGCATTGGCCGCTCCTGGCAGTGCGGCACCATTCAGGTGGATTTCCAGCTACCGGGCCGTTTGGGCGCCGAATACGTGGCTGAGGACAACAGCCGTCTGGTTCCTGTCATGCTGCACCGCGCCATCGTCGGTTCCATGGAACGTTTCTTGGGTATCCTGATTGAGAACCATGCCGGCGCCTTCCCCCTGTGGTTGTCGCCAGTACAGATTGTTGTTGCAAACATTACTGATGCGCATGCACAATACGCTCAAGTTGTTGTTTCTGAGTTGAAAAAACACGGTATCCGTGTCGAAGCTGATTTGCGCAACGAAAAGATCAATCGTAAAATTCGTGAACACACCATGCAAAAGGTTCCTTACATTGTGGTGGTGGGCGACAAAGAACGTGATGAAAACGCTGTTGCCGTGCGCGCGCGTGGCAATGAGCAACAAGGGGCCATGCCCCTGAATGATTTTGTAGCCAAGTTGTTGCAGGAAGTTCAAGGAAAAGCTTGAGTAGATTCCCGCAGCAGATTAATTAATAACCAAAAGAGGTTGAATATCTTAACTGAGAAAAAGCATCGCATTAATGCGGAAATTCGCATCCCTGAAGTCCGCCTGGTCGGCGTTGAAGGTGAGCAACTGGGTGTCGTTCGTACCATCGATGCAATTGCGATGGCAGAAGAAAATGACGTAGATTTGGTAGAGATCGCTCCTCAAGCGGTTCCTCCAGTGGCCAAGCTCATGGATTACGGCAAATTCCGTTACCAAGAGCAGAAAAAGGCACAGGAAGCAAAAGCCAAGCAAACGCGTATTCAGATCAAAGAAGTCAAATTCCGTCCAGGTACAGACGACGGTGATTACCAGGTCAAGCTTCGTGCACTGATTCGTTTCCTTGAAGAAGGGGACAAGTGCAAGGTGACACTTCGCTTCCGCGGACGTGAAATGGCCCACCAAGAGTTGGGCGCACGGTTGTTGGATCGCGTCAAAGACGATTTGACTGAGTTGGGTCTGGTAGAACAGATGCCCAAATTGGAAGGTCGTCAAATGGTCATGATGATTGCACCTAAGAAAAACAAGTAAGCTGAGTATTTCTGGAATGGCGATTTCTCTTTGAGGAATCGCCATTTTTACGTTATACTTTATGGCTATTCTGCGCCGGTCCAAAAAGTAGTCCAAATTGTGGTCTCGCCGTCCAGATGAATTGCACATTTAGGAGCACCAAGATGCCCAAGATGAAGACCAAAAAAAGCGCCGCAAAGCGTTTTTTGGTTCGCTCAAGCGGATCTATCAAGCGTGGTCACGCTTTCAAGCGCCACATCCTCACCAAGAAAACGACCAAAAGCAAGCGTCAGCTTCGCGGAATGGAAACGATTCACAAGTCAGACATCGGTCGTGTACGCGACATGATGCCTTACGCATAACGGTTGGAGGATAAAAAATGCCTAGAGTAAAACGTGGTGTGACGGCTCGCGCCCGCCATAAGAAAGTTCTAACACTGGCCAAAGGTTTCCGCGGTCGTCGTAACAATGTATTCCGCGTTGCCAAGCAAGCGGTTATGCGTGCTGGTCAGTATGCATACCGTGACCGTCGCAACAAAAAGCGTGTATTCCGCGCCTTGTGGATCACCCGTATCAATGCCGCTGTTCGTGAACATGGCATGACATACAGCGTGTTCATCAACGGCCTGAAAAAAGCAATGATCGGTTTGGACCGTAAGGTTTTGGCTGATCTGGCAGTGAACGACAAAGCCGCTTTCAAAGCAGTTTTGGACCAAGTTCGCGCAGCACAGGCTTAATTTAGTTTAGGTCAAAAGCTTAGGCACTTAAATCATCTGATGAAGTGCTTAACTTCAAGAAAAGGCTCCCTTGGGGGCCTTTTTTTATTGCGGTTTTATTGCGTTTGTTCTGAAGATTTCTGGCTTTTAGCGCCCGTACTGGCTTGATTTAGCAAGTACAATTGCACCTCGTCATTTGTTTCGATTCACTTCTTTTTTCTCAAAGATTTTCCATGGATTCTTCCTTGCTGCATATTCTTCAAGAAGCCCAAGCGGCCATGTCGGCTGCCACCGACCCTGCCTCACTGGAGAACATCAAAGCCCAGTTTTTGGGCAAATCCGGTAAGGTGACTGAGCTGCTTAAAGGCTTGGGTCAAATGTCGGTTGAAGAGAAAAAGGTCAAGGGCAAAGAGATCAATGACCTGAAGGTGCAAGTTGAAGCGGTGCTGAATGCCCGTCGCGATGCCTTGGCTGCACAAGCCATGCAGTCCAAACTGGCTGCACAGGCAATCGACATCACCAAGCCTGGCCGCCAACGTGGGGCAGGGGGCTTGCATCCAGCCATGCGTACCCTAGAGCGGATTGAAGAAATATTTACATCAGTGGGTTTTGACCTCGCGGATGGTCCTGAAATTGAAACTGATTTTCACAACTTCACTGCATTGAACACGCCAGAGGATCACCCGGCGCGCTCCATGCACGACACTTTCTATGTGGAAGGTGGCAATTTGCTGCGTACCCACACTTCGCCGATGCAAGTGCGATATATGCAAACCCATGAGCCTCCCATCCGCATCATTGCACCGGGCCGTGTGTACCGTGTAGACAGCGATGCAACCCATTCCCCGATGTTTCATCAGGTTGAAGGTTTGTGGATTGACCAAGGTGTCAGCTTTGCGGATTTGAAAGCAGTATTCATGGACTTTCTGAAGAAATTCTTTGAAACCGATGATTTGACTATTCGTTTTCGCCCATCATTCTTTCCGTTTACAGAACCTTCAGCCGAAATTGATATGGCCTTCACCTCAGGCCCTAACAAGGGCAAGTGGTTGGAAATTGCGGGTTCAGGCCAAGTGCATCCCAATGTGTTACGCCATGTCGGCATCGATCCCGAGAAATACACAGGCTTCGCCTTTGGTGTAGGGCCTGACCGTTTGACTATGTTGCGTTATGGAATCAATGACTTGCGTCTCTTTTACGAAAACGACATTCGCTTTCTGCAGCAATTTAACTAAATTTCACGCTTAATTTCACCGCTCAATAAACGGTATAGAACATGCAATTCAATGAATCTTGGCTGAAGTCCCTTGTGGACACGCCCCTCAGCACTGCCGAGCTTTCTGACAAGCTCACCATGGCAGGTCTGGAAGTGGAAGAACTCAATCCCGTGGCCCCTGCATTCAATGGCGTGGTGGTGGGGCATATTGTGTCTCGTGAAAAACACCCGGATGCAGATCGTTTAAGCGTTTGTATGGTGGATGTGGGTGATGGGTCACCCCGGCAAATCGTATGTGGCGCACCCAATGCAGCAGCTGGAATCAAGATTCCATGCGCTTTACCCGGTGCCGTGTTGCCTGGTGAGTTTCACATCAAACCCACCAAAATGCGTGGCGTGGAAAGTGGCGGCATGTTGTGCTCGTCCAAAGAGTTGGGAATAGCTGGCGATGCTTCTGGTCTGCATGTGCTGCCTGAAGATGCCCCCGTCGGCGCAGACATTCGTGAGTACCTAAACCTCAACGAGATGGTGTTCACTTTGAAAATGACGCCGAATCGTGCTGATTGCCTGTCTGTTTGGGGTGTGGCGCGCGAGGTGTCCGCCCTGACTGGCGCAAAATTGAATGCTCCATCCTTTGCACCGGTACCTGCATCTATTCAAGACACTTTGGCTGTCAAAATTGAGGACAGCAATTTATGTGGCCGTTTTGCTGGTCGGGTAATCCGTGGCGTGTCCAACAGCGTCAAAGCCCCAGCATGGATGATTGACCGACTTGAAAAGGCCGGGCAGCGCAGCTTGAGCCCATTGGTGGACATTTCCAATTATGTCATGCTTGAGTTGGGCCGTCCGTCCCATGTGTTTGACCTGAATAAATTGCAAGGTGGTTTGACCGTGCGTTGGGCCAATGCAGGTGAAAAACTCAAGCTGCTGAATGAACAAGAAATTACCCTGACACCCCGTGTGGGCGTGATCTGCGACCAAGCCGGGCCACAAGCCATGGCCGGTGTTATGGGTGGCGACCACACCGCAGTCAGCGAAGTCACGACTGACATTTTTGTTGAAGCGGCCTTTTGGCCACCTTCCGCAATTGCCGGGCGCGCGCGTGAATACAATTTTGGGTCGGATGCGGCCCATCGCTTCGAGCGGGGTGTGGATTTTTCCAGCATTCCTGAACACATGGAGCTGATTACCCGTTTGATTCTCGACATTTGTGGTGGTCAAGCTGGTCCAGTGGTGGATCAAGTTTTGGGTTTGCCAAGCCGCAAGCCCGTGACATTGCGTCATGCCCGTGCAGAATCTGTGATTGGTATGGAGCTTTCCAACCCGCAGGTGCAGGAAGTGTTTGACCGTTTGGGCTTTACCACCCAAGCGCAAGGCGTCGGCAAGTCGATGACTTACACTGTGACCCCGCCGTCTTACCGATTCGACATTGAAATTGAAGAAGATTTGATCGAAGAGGTGATTCGCGTGGTGGGCTATGAAAGCTTGCCCCTGCGTGCACCCATGGGCCGTATTTCGATGTTGCCCAACACGGAATTGAAGTTGTCTCGCAACAATTTGCGCCACAAAGTGGCTGCCTTGGGTTATCAGGAAGTTGTGTCTTACGCGTTTACTCCCGAGAAGTGGGAGAAAGACTTGACCGACAACGCAGACCCTGTCCGTTTGCTGAACCCGATTGCAAGCCATTTGTCGGTGATGCGCAGCTCGCTGGTAGGTAGTTTGGTGTCTGTGCTGAAGCACAACCTAGGCCACCGTGTAGACCGTTTGCGCGTATTTGAGGTTGCCCGTACTTTTGTGAAAGATGCGTCTGTTCAGGACAGCGCCATGACGGTAAAGGGTTTCCGCCAAACTTGGAAGCTGGCAGGCCTGGCTTTCGGGCTTGCAGACCAGTTGCAATGGGCCGCCTCTGGCAACCGCACCTTGGATTTCTTCGATGTGAAGGGTGATGTTGAGCAGTTGCTCAGCCAAGGTGAGTTGGAATTTAAGCCAGCAAACCATGTGGCTTTGCATCCTGGGCGCAGCGCCGAAGTGTTCCTGAACGGAAAGGCAATCGGCGTGATGGGCGAGTTGCATCCACAATGGGTGCAAGAATATGATTTGCCCGCAGCCCCGATTGTTTTCGAATTGCTGGCTGAGGATATGTTGCTGCAGGCATTGCCCGCATTTTCTGAGGTGTCCAAGCAACCCGTTGTTATTCGTGATTTGGCTTTTGTGGTGAGCCAAACTGTACAAGCCGATGCTGTAAAAAAAGCGCTTCTTGCTACCCCAGATGACAACCTTGTGTGGCTCAAATCGGTTATTCTGTTCGATGAGTTTGTTCCAAAAGAAGAAGGTAAGGGATTGAATGCAAATGAGAAAAGCTTGGCTTTTCGTTTGACTTTGCAATCTCCTGATCGAAGCCTTAACGATGCGGATACCGAGCCTCTACTGCAAAAAATGATTGAACAGGTGTCGAGCACAACGGGTGCTCGCCTCCGATAAACTAAAAATTGGATAGGTTGGTGTGAAAGTGGATCAAATGATGTTAAATCGTGAAACTCAAATGGACGCGGAAGTGCGTTCTGACCGTGAGCAGCTGATCGAAGATGGTCTGGCCTCCGGCTCTTTAACCAAGGCAGAATTGGCTGAAATGTTGTTTGACAGCCTGGGCCTGAACAAGCGTGAAGCCAAAGACTTTGTGGATGCGTTTTTTGATGAAATACGCACCACTTTGGAGTCTGGTGTGTCGGTCAAATTGTCTGGTTTTGGTAATTTTCAATTGCGCGACAAGCCCCAGCGGCCTGGCCGTAACCCCAAAACAGGGGAGGAGATTCCCATTGCAGCACGAAGAGTGGTAACCTTCCATCCCAGCCAAAAACTTAAGAGTTTGGTTGAGTAAATCAGGTTAACCTTCTCTACAATAAAGAGTTTCCATGCAAAAGCCGGCTCCAACAGAAAAAGTAGCCTCTATATCCAGCCTGCCGCCCATTCCGGCGAAGCGGTACTTCACCATTGGCGAAGTCAGCGAGCTATGCGGAGTGAAAACCCACGTACTTCGCTATTGGGAGCAGGAGTTCACACAGCTTAAAACAATTACCCGTCGCGGTAACCGTCGGTACTACCAGCACCATGAAGTGCTGTTTATTCGCCGTATCCGTGAGTTGCTGTATGAGCATGGCTTTACCATCAATGGTGCTCGTAACCGGCTGGATCAGGAAAAAAATGGTCCTGCTGGGGATGAACCCCTGCCTGTGTTGATTGACCGTGAAATTCTGCGTGAGCAGCTGCTGAATCTGCGTCAATTACTTCAGTTCTGAATACCCGGAAGTATCGAATCTAAAGCACTGAAAATCCCTAAACCAGTTGCAAGCAGTTAAACACCTGCTGCAACTGGTCATCTTTTACATCCACGTTCCCCATTCTTTAATTCATCTTGGCGTTTTTGCCCCGCGCAAACCTGCTGCGTAATCTTTTGGTGCGCCATCGCACAGAACTTTGGTCCTCAAGTATCTATGGTTGCAATTGCTTCACTGAAGCTGCCGACCCGTGGTGTCACGCGTTGGAATAAGAAATGGAGAATATTCAATGGACAAGCAAACGCCCTCTAGTAACAAGCCTCATTCAGCCAACTCTGCCAAATCGGATAAAGAAAACACGATGAGTCAGAATTTTGATGTTCGGAAAGACCAAGTGTCCAAGAACGAGAATTCTAAAAATCAAGAGCAGAAAGACCGGATGAATATGGACGACGAAAACGCCAGTTCAGACGAGTCAGATCAAGAGATTGATCCTGAGTCTGATGTTGAAGTTGCCGAACGACCCACCACTGAACAGTGGAAAGTGAAAATGACAAGTGCCAAGCACCAGTGGACCAAGCTACAGCAGGACGAGTTGCTTGCCACTGAGGGTCGCTCTGAACGCATATCCGAATTGGTTCAAAGACGCTATTCGGTGAGTAAAGCTGAAGCGGATAAGCAGGTTGCGGACTTCTTCAGCAAACATTAATCCAATAACTCAAAGAATATAAAAATAAGGTGAAACACAATGAAGATTGCTAACTCGATTTTACTCATGGGCGCTGGCATTCTTGCCTCATGTGCCTCCCCTGCGGTACCACCCAGCAAAGCCATTTTGGCTGCTGAGGTGGCCATCTCAAATGCGGAAAAAATTCCAGTCCAAACCTACGGCAATACTGAGTTGATGCTTGCTAGGCTACGACTGGAGTCCGCACGTAAAGCAGTGGAGGATGAGGACATGGTTTTGGCTGAGCAGTTGGCGATTGAGTCGCTGTTGAGTGCTGAATTGGCGGTAGCAAAAACCTCTTTAGGTAAAGCCGATTTAGTCAGTCAGGACATGAAAACCCAAAACAAAGCCATTCAACAAGAAATGCTACGCAACAGGAAGATTTCCCCATGAAAAAGAATCCCCTCTATTTGGCACAAAGTGTTTTGTTGATGAGTATGTTGTCCGCTTGCGCGTCTCCAATGGTGACCTCGGACCGTTCTGGTGAACTTCGTCATAAGTTGACCCAACTTCAAAATGATCCAAACCTTAGTCCTTTTGCGCCTGAAGCGTTGGCAGATGCAGAGCGTGCGGTCAGAAAGGTCGAGCAGCCCCAAGTGGATGAACAAACTGCCAAGCATTTGGATTTTGTTGCGCAAACCAAACTTGAAATAGCAGAAGCCAAAGCCCGCGAAGGTTATCTCCTTGAACAGCGTAAAACGATGGCAAAGGACACTGCAGATGCACGTTTGGCCTCCCGAACCCTTGAGGCTGATATTGCCAACCAGCGGCTTGCATCGAGTACGGTAGAGGCTGATCAAGCCAATCAACGTGCTGACCGATTGGCAGCTGACCTGGCGGCACTGAAAGCCAAGCCTGGCCCAAAAGGCATGGTTGTTACTTTAGGGGATGTGCTGTTTAAGAGTGGGCAGGCAACCTTGCAGGATGGTTTGGACGGAAATTTGTCAAAGCTGTACGACTTTATGGTCAACAACCCGCAGGCCAAGCTTTTGATCGTGGGGCATACCGATAGTCAAGGGATGGCGCAAAGTAATTATGCGTTGTCCGAGATGAGGGCCAATGCAGTGATGGCCTATTTGCAGAATCGGGGTATTGCTTCTGACAGAATGACTGCAAATGGTATGGGAGAGAGTTCTCCCATATCTTCCAATGAATCGAGTGCAGGTCGACAGCAAAACCGTCGGGTTGAAGTAATTATCTTTAATACTTAATACAGAAGTGGAAAAACTGTCAGCAAATCAGCTGACATTGTTTTTCCACGGGAATCTCTCTGTAGTCCACGGGAATCTCTCTGTAGTGCTCTATAGCTGACCCATCAAATAGAGGACAAGCAGGACCAGTAGGGTTACACCTATCAGTCCGCTTGGCATATAGCCCCAGGCTCTGCTGTGTGGCCACGTTGGAATTGATCCAATTAGCATCACAATTAAAATCACAAGCAGTATGGTGTGAAGTCCCATCGATCCAACTCCTTATAGTCAAGAAAATGCCCATTGCCCAGCAAGCCAGTCGCCGGACAATGGGCACTCAGAGATTTTATTTTAAGCGCATGTCATTTTTTACAGAATTAACACCGCTAACAGAGCGTGTAACTTCCACTGCTTTGTTCATGTCTTCTCTAGAGTTAATGAATCCGCTGAGTTGTACCGCACCCTTGAATGTTTCCACATTAATTTCGGCAGATTTCAAGGTGGGTTCATTGAAAATTGCAGACTTTACTTTGGTAGTAATCAAAGTATCGTCAATGTATTCGCCAGTGCCTTCACTTTTTGGAGTGGATGTGCAGGCAGATGCAAGTACAACTGCAAAAATACCGATTGTTTTGGCAAAGGTTTTCATAGTAATCATAATTTGTTCCGGTGAAGTGTTGATTAGTTTCGGCAAGATGACAATAAGAAGCCAATAAGTAAACCTGTGACGCTTGCTGCAGCCACAGTTTTGATCGGGTTCTTATTGATGTAAGCAGTGCTTGCTTCTGTGATTATCTTGCTGCGGGATAGAAATGAACTTTCTAAACCTTTCATTTTTTGATTAAGTTCGTCCAAGGTTGTTGATGTGGACTGTTTGACTTTCTCCAGCCCAGATTCAGCATGGCCTATGGTTGAGTTCAGCAATGATTTACCGTCGCTCACAATATTATCCAATGAGTGACTTCCATGCTCGTTCAAGTCTTTCGTAGCTTTTTCCATTTTCGTTCTCCAAATGATGGTTTCTAACTAACCGGTTCAAAGTAACTTTGAATCCAAAAGCTCGCTGTGCGATACCGCACATAGGGAATAGTTGCAGCATGGCAAGGTATGGGTTGCTTGGCGTACATACATGCATGCGTGTGCAATGCAAGCTACAAATCAATGTTTACAACAATGTCTTAAGGAGAGATTTATGAACGCGAATGTAAAAGCGAGTTCGATCGGTGGGGAGTGGGCTGATACCCTTGGATTGAGCGATTTTTTGCGGGCTTTACCTGATGAGGTGTTGGCCCGTTTGGCCCCCGATTGCGAATTGGTTGAATTGAAGTTGGGCCAAGTGTTGTCCGAGGCCTCCTGCCCCATGGATTCTGTTTATTTTCCCACCACGGCCATTGTTTCCATATTGTATGTCCTTGATAACAAGGCATCCGCCGAAATTGCAATCGTGGGCAAAGAGGGTATGTTGGGCATTTTCCTGTTTATGAGTGACCACAACCCGCCTAGTGAGACTGTGGTCCAAATTGCAGGTCAGGCCTACAGGCTAAACAAAAAGGAGTTTAAAGCCGAGTTTTTGCGAATTGGTGAGTTTTTTAGCCTTTCGCTGCGTTATACCCAAGCTTTGATTACCCAAATGAATCTAACAGCGGTTTGTAATCGTCACCATTCGCTTGACCAACAGCTTTGTCGTTGGTTGCTGCTTAGCCTTGATCGGGCGCCATTTAACCACCTAACCATGACTCATCAAATCATTGCAAACATGCTGGGCGTGCGTCGTGTGGGGGTTACAGTGGCGGCTGGTAAGCTGCAGGCTGCTGGATTGATTCAATACAGCAGGGGAACGATTGTGGTCTTGGATCGAAAGGGGTTGGAAAATCAGGTTTGCGAGTGTTATCAAACAGTTAAGGAGGAATTTGCACAGCTTTTAGGGTAGCGTTTTTATTCAATGGATGTGCGTGTGTTCTATGTGTATCCGTGTTTGTCGGTGGGTGGATACGATTAAAATCAAAGGGCTCCTTTGCCGTTAACTTTTCCAGTCAGGCTTTCAAGGTGTACTTCACTTATCGGGTTGGGCTCACTATGGCGCCTTTCACTTACTGGCAATAGTCGGTCATATTCAGATTTAACCACCTGATAACATTCGCATACCTGCTTTTCAAGCTTGGGTCGGTTAAGGATATCAATCCGCCCGCGTGAGTAGCTGATCATTTCCTCTTTTTGTAGCCGACCCGCAGCCTCGGTCACTCCTTCCCTGCGCACACCTAGCATGCTCGCAATTAATTCTTGAGTCATTTCGAGGCGGTTGCTGCTAAGCCGATCTAAGCTTTGCAATAACCATCGGCAAAGTTGCTGCTCAACTGTGTGGTGGCGATTACACACAGCAGTCTGTGTCATTTGTGTAATGAGCGCTTGGGTGTATCGCAAAAGCAGATTTTGTACGGCCCCGCCTTGCTGAAACTCTTCTAACAAAACCTGTGGGCTTAATCTATACGCCATGCCCTTGTTTCTAACGACTGCGCGGCTTGGTGTGGTATTTCCACCCATAAACAATGCTATTCCAAGAATGCCCTCATTTCCAACTACAGCAATTTCAGCAGAAGCGCCATTTTCAAGGCCATAGATTAAGGAAATAATTGCAGTGGTTGGAAAGTACACATATCGAGGTATATCCCCCGACTCATATAGAACATCACCCAGTTTAAGATTTACAGGTTCTAAGGACAAAACCAGGCGTTGATAATCTGCCGCAGGCAGTGCATTGAGCAGATGGTTGAATGCAGGAGAGGTCATATTCGTTTTTTCCCAAGGGGATACACCTGAATAACCGATTCATCTTAAATAGATGAGCAAAAGGAAGTGTAGGCCTTTAATCTTATTCGTGCGATATCGTACATACTATTATCTCGTTGAAGTAGATTATTCTTCCGTTCAGGCGTTAAGATAGGTGTCAACACAACGGGAGAGTAAAAATGACGAATCCTCAAAAGAATGACAAATCGGACAAAAAGCAACCCTTAACCACCCCCAAAGAAAAAAAGGCCGCAAAGAAGTTGAGAAAAGACGCGAAAGAGGGCATCAACCAGCCTAAGCCTTTCTAAAAAGCGGGTCGGATTGCTGTTTATCTGCAGAAATTGCGCGAACTGATGCTGTGCTGATCTGTATTGTGTATAATTCAGCCTCTTCGGAATGTGGCGCAGCCTGGTAGCGCACTTGCATGGGGTGCAAGGGGTCGGAGGTTCGAATCCTCTCATTCCGACCAAACATAGTTGTAAAAGTTGTACAAAAAACAAGGGCTTAGATTAAAACCTAAGCCCTTGTTTTTTTTATGCTGCATCTTATTGCTACTGCGAAAAACCACCGAGTTTTTACTTCGAGTGGTCAGCGCTTCTTAATTTAGCTCTTCATCCAGCGGAAGGTTGGGCAGCGCAATGATGTCAATGCCCTCATCCCGCAACTCTTCGAACTCCTCAGCGCTGGCTTGGCCACGAATTGCTCGCAGCGGTGCCTCTTGGTAATGAATTTTTCGAGCTTCTTCTGCGAATTGCGAACCCACATCCTCGGAATGCCTGATTAGCGCCTGAACAGCTTGCTTGGCCATCACAAATGCGGTTGCCACGTCCACCTTGTCAAGCTGGATAGGCGGGGCATTGCCTGAATGTGCAGGTGGACCTTCTGTTTGAGGCACTTCAAATCCCGAGCTGGTTAAATCCGGATTCTTGGAGCCGATGTTTAAACGGGAAGGGACTTTTCTGACCGAGGTGGTGCCGCACTCGGGGCACTGCAATAGGCCACTGGCCCGTTGTTCCTCGTAATTGTCGATTGACCGGAACCAACCTTCAAAGCGGTGCGAGTATTCGCATTCCAGATCATAGATAATTGTTGCCACTGCTCTTGCATCGCGTTACGTAATATCCTATTTTACAATGGAAACTATAAGTTACACTTTGGCAGGTGATGACAGAGAGGCATGAATGACCAAAAAGAAAACGCTGGAACCACATCTGCGGGGAATTGTGGACTTGGTGTCTTCTACGATCGAGGAAGGTACCCGCCAAGTAGAGGGCGTACACCGAAAAATTGCTGACATCCCATTCAACGTATTGAAGCGGGTTAAGCCCATTGCGCCACTTAGTTCATTGGCCCACATGGTGGAGAAAAAAATTACCCATTCGGCCTACAACACCGTGCGCAAGGTAAGTAAAGTCGGCGCGCAGGTTGTCCACAACGTGTTGCCAACTGACCCCAGCAACCATGGCATCTCGGCCCCCGAATATCTGACGGAAACGACCCGTCCGCCCCGAAAAGATAAACCCAAAAAATAGATAGGCACTAACTCAATGGGACTCTAGGCAATTCCCTCTAAATCAGTTATGCTTCATTCAAATGTGAGCATATGCGCATATAAAAACAAATAGCTTATGCGTTGACTGATTGAGGAGAAGCAAAGTGTCTTTCGAGATTTCGCCAGATGTGGCTTTGGGGCAAACACGTAAGGCCCCGGAGAATTTCATAGGTCGCAATGATGTGGCGTTTGTCAATCGTGCCTCTGAGCCAGAGCGTCGCCTTTTTTTCAAACGTACACTGATTGCTGCGGCCTCGGCTGCTGCGGCCGGCGCAGTGGGTATGCCTTCCTTGGTGCGGGCAAATACCTTGCCCACTGATGGGGACCCCGCCATCCTCAATTTGCCAGAGCATACAACGGGGTTGGGTTTGCCCGTTGCGGCTAATCCATACGGGCAACCGTCTAAGTTCGAATCCAATTTGCAGCGACGTGAATCCCCTGGGCTCACAAGGGTCAGTCAGGCTTCGGTGTCGTTTTGCCCGCTTCAAAGTTTGTTTGGCATCATCACACCTTCGGGCCTGCATTTTGAGCGTCACCATCAAGGCTGGTGGGATATCGACCCTCGCCAACACCGTTTGATGATCAACGGTTTGGTCAATAAGCCAATGGTATTTACCTTGGATGATTTGTTGCGGATGGAGTCCGTCTCACGCATTCACTTCATTGAATGTGGTGCCAACACCGGCATGGAATGGGGCAATGTGGCCGTACCTACGGTTCAGTACACGCACGGCATGTTGTCTTGTTCAGAATTTACGGGTGTGCCTTTAATCAAAGTGCTTGAGTATTGTGGTGTGGATTTGAAGAAGGGGCGGTTTGTGTTGGCCGAGGGCGGAGATGGGTCATCCATGACTCGTACCATCCCAATGGAGTTGATCGAATCTGGTGAGGTACTGCTGGCTTATGGTCAAAACGGCGAAATGCTAAGGCCAGAGAATGGCTACCCCCTGCGTTTGGTGGTGCCAGGCGTGCAGGGCGTAAGTTGGGTCAAGTACCTGCGCCGTATTGAGGTGGGCGATCAGCCTTACGCAACCAAGGACGAAACAATCCATTATGTGGACATGATGCCCGATGGCCTGCATCGGCAGTACACATCCATACAGGAATGCAAGTCTGTAGTGACCAGCCCATCGGGTGGGCAGGCTTTATTGAACAAAGGATTTTACAACATCACGGGCCTTGCTTGGTCCGGACGTGGAAGCATCAAAGCAGTGGATGTGTCTGTGGATGGTGGTAAAAACTGGAAGCCTGCTCGCTTGGAAGGGCCCGTGCAATACAAGGCACTTACTCGCTTCAACCTGCCTTGGGTGTGGGATGGAAAGCCCGCCATCATACAAAGCAGGGCGATTGACACCACCTCCTACGTACAACCCTCCTATCGTACCCTGCGTGAAGTGCGTGGCAGCAAAAGTATTTATCACAACAATGCGATTCAAAGCTGGGCGATTCATGCAGATGGCACGGTTCACAACGTGCATGTGGGGTAAACAATATGCGAAATTTTTTCACCACAAAGCACTTGCTGGCTTCGAGCTTTGTTTTCACCGCTTGCTTTTTAAACTCAGCCCAAGCATTCGAGGGCATTGGAAGACCTGCAACTCAAGCGGAAATTAAAGCCTGGGACATTGATGTTCGTCCCGATTTTAAGGGGTTGCCGAAGGGTAAAGGCAGCGTTCAAATGGGTCAAAATGTTTGGGATACGAATTGTGCATCATGCCACGGTACATTTGGTGAAAGTAATGAGGTGTTTACGCCCATAGTGGGTGGTACGACTGATGCCGATGTTAAAAAGGGCAAAGTGTCTGCGCTGGCCGATAACTCCATGCCCCAGCGGTCCACGTTAATGAAGGTGTCCCAAGTGTCAACGCTTTGGGACTACATCAACCGCGCGATGCCCTGGCAGGCGCCCAAAAGCTTGAAAACAGATGAGGTGTACGCGGTAGTGGCATACATTCTTAACCTAGGTGGAGTGGTTCAGGATGATTTTGTGCTGTCCAACGAGAACATTGCTGAGGTGCAAGCACGTTTGCCTAACCGCAATGGTGTGACATTAAAGCACGGAATGTGGCTACCCTCGGGTAAACCCGATCTGCAAGAAAAGCGTTGTATGTCAAACTGCAAGCCGTTGCCAGTGACTTCGGTATTGCCAGATTATGCATTGGATGCGCATGGAAACATTGCTGACCAAAATAGATTGGTTGGCCCCGTGCGCGGAATGGTCACTGTGAAGAAGTAATTTCAAGATTTTTGAGGAGAACACAAGATGAACAACGAACGTCGCTCGGTGTTGAAGGCTTCTGGAAGCCTAGCCGTGCTGGGGCTGGCTGTGGCCGCAGGTCTGATCAAACCCAACTCAGCTTATGCCGCTGCAGGGTGGAGTGACTCTGCATTCAAAGCAAAATCATTGGATGAGTTGATGAAAGCCTTTGGTGGCAATATGCCCATCGAAAGCAAAGATATCACCGTGATTGCGCCGGACATCGCTGAAAACGGTGCTGTAGTACCCGTCGGTGCAGAATCAAAATTGGGAAAAACAACGGAAGTATCCTTGCTGATCTCCAACAACCCAAACATTTTATCGGCTCAATTCATGATCCCCGATGGCACAGATGCCAAGGTGAATACTCGCGTCAAAATGGGTAAGTCTAGTGATGTGTATGCCTTGGTCAAGGCGGATGGCAAATTCTATTTTGCCAAAAAAGAGGTCAAAGTGACTTTGGGTGGATGTGGCGGCTAAGGTCTGCCCGATATCAAGCACAAACGCAGGAGAAAACAATGGCAATCGGAAAACCAATGAAAATTCGCGCCCAGTTGAAGGGCGATGAAGTTGAAGTCAAAGCATTAATGTCGCACGAAATGGAAACTGGGCAACGCAAGGGCTCAGACGGTAATCTAGTTCCCGCTTGGTTTATCCAAGAGGTAACAGCAACAAACAACGGTAAAACTGTGCTGCAGGCCAACTGGAGTCAGTCAGTGGCCAAAAACCCATTTTTGTCGTTCTCGTTTAAAGGCGGCAAAGCGGGGGACAAAGTGGTTGTCTCTTGGAAAGACAACAAAGGCGACACACGCAGTGACGAAGTCATCGTTGCCTAATTTAAATTGATGCAAATTTTCCTGTTCAATCAAAAACGGGCGGCATGTACCCGCCCACCACAGGGGTGAGAAATGAATCATAAAATGACTTGGCGCCAAATCACAGCAAGCCTAGCCCTTGCAGGCTTTGCTGTAACGCCGGCCCATGTATTGGCCCAGAAAACGGTTGAACAAGGTATTCAAGAATACCGTGACATGCTGGCCGATGGTAACCCCGCTGAGCTGATTGAACTCGAAGGCGAAGACCTGTGGAAAAAGCCCCAAGGGCCTAATAAGGTTTCATTGGAAAAGTGTGATTTGGGTCAAGGCCCCGGTGTGTTGAAGGGCGCATTCGCAACCCTTCCACGGTATTTTGAAGACGCCAAACGGGTCATGGACATGGAAACACGCCTTGCCTATTGCATGGAGACTCTTCAGGGTAGGGACCGTGCAGAAATCACTAAAAAAGTGTATTCCGGCACGGCGCAGCCCGCAACAGAGATGGAAGCATTGGCCGCTTACGTTGTGGCTCAATCCAAGGGTATGAAAGCCAACGTTCCACAATCGCATCCGGAAGAGCTGGCCTCACGTGCGCGGGGTGAAAAGTTGTTTTTCTTCAGAGGCGGCCCTTATGATTTTTCATGTGCAAGCTGCCACTCGATTGATGACCAACGTATCCGCCTGCAAGGTTTGCCAAATCTGACGAAGTCTGCACCTGCTCAAGCTGCATTTGGCGCATGGCCGGCGTATCGGGTTTCCCAAGGTGCGGTACGCACCATGCAATGGCGCATGTACGATTGCTTCCGCCAGCAACGTTTCCCCGAGTTGAACTTTGGCTCACAGGTTTCAGTGGATTTGATTACCTATCTGGGTGTTCAGGCCAAAGGTGGCACGATGCAAGCCACTTCATTGAAACGCTAAAACCCGCTTCACTCAAGGAACAACCATGTCAATCTTAAAATTAAATAAACGAAAAGCGCTGAGCCTTGCCGCACTCACCGGCGCTGCTGGTGGGCTTTTGGGCTGTGCCGCCATGATGGCCCCGCCAGAGCCCACACAGGCTGAAATCAAGGCATTGCTTGTGGCCTCATTCAAAGACAACGGCCAAGCCAAATTGGATAGGCTTAACCAAAGCGAACTTCAAGAAGCTTGCTCCACCTACGCTCAAGACATATCCAAACTACCGGGGGACCTGCGTACCAAGTTGGAAAACGCAGCGCTGACTGAAGTGAAATACCCGGCCGACGGAAAGTATCTGGGCGATTGGAAAGAGGGTGAAAAAGTCGCACAAACGGGCGTAGGCTTCCAGTTTTCCGATAAAGCAGGAAGTGCCGCAGGCGGTAACTGCTACGCATGCCACCAGCTTGACCCCAAAGAAATTTCTTACGGCAATATCGGGCCCTCTTTGTACAACTACGGCAAGTTACGTGGCAACAGTGAAGACATCATGAAATACACCTGGGCCAAAGTGTGGAACTCACATGCGTACAACGCATGCTCCAACATGCCGCGTTTTGGCGCAGCGGGAATCTTGACCGAAACTCAGTTGAAAGACGTGATGGCCTTGTTGTTGGCACCTGACTCACCCGTAAACAAATAAGAAAATCAAACAATGCAGATGAATCGCCGGGAATTTATGGGTGTGCTTGCAGCGGGCTCCGCTGCAGGCATGGCGTTGGACAGTCCTTTTGCAGAGGCTGCAGCAGGCACTCCTTCAAAGCTGTACGACATCAAGCCATTTGGTAATGCAAGTTTGCTGCATTTTACCGATTGCCATGCCCAGCTGCTGCCTATTTATTTTCGCGAGCCCAATGTCAATTTGGGGGTCGGTTCGTCGCTGGGGAAAGCCCCGCATTTGGTGGGTGAGTATTTGCTCAAGGCTTTTAATATTCCTAAAAATGGAATTGAAGCCCACGCCTTTACTTACTTGAACTTCGAAAACGCAGCGCGCACCTACGGCAAAGTGGGTGGTTTTGCGCACTTGGCTACACTCATTAAATTGATGAAAGCACAGCGCCCCGGTGCAGTGTTGATGGATGGTGGAGACACCTGGCAAGGGTCAGGCACCAGCTTATGGACTAATGCCCAAGACATGGTGGATGCCAGCCTAAAGCTAGGTGTTGAAGTGATGACACTGCATTGGGAATGCACCTACGGGCAAGACCGTGTGTTAGAAATTGCCAAGAAAGACTTTGCTGGAAAAATTGACATACTGGCTCAAAACATCAAAACCGTGGAGTTTGAAGATGCGGTGTTTCCAAGCCATGTGATTAAAGTCATCAACGGCGCAAAAGTTGCGATTATTGGTCAAGCCTTCCCTTACACCCCTATTGCCAACCCCCGGTACATGGTGTCAGATTGGTCATTTGGTATTCGGGATGACCACCTGCAAGAGGTGGTGAACAAAGCCAAATCTGAAGGCTCTGAGGTGTGCGTTTTGTTGTCACACAACGGCATGGATGTGGATTTGAAATTGGCCAGCCGTGTTGAGGGCTTGGATTTTATTTGTGGCGGTCACACCCACGATGGCATACCCAAAGCCATTCCAGTTAAAAACAAATCTGGCATTACGCATGTCACTAACGCAGGCAGTAACAGCAAGTTTCTCGGTGTGTTGGACATGGATATTCGCAACGGGAAGTTAATCGACTTCAAATACCGACTGCTGCCCGTGTTTAGCAATTTGTTGCCAGCAGACAAAGACATGTCTGATCACATTGAAAAAATGCGCCAACCCTTTGTTGCAAAATTGGCTGAGCCCTTGGCAGTCACTGAGGGTGCTTTGTACCGCCGTGGTAATTTCAATGGCACATGGGACCAACTGATTGTTGAAGCCTTGATGGAAGTGAAGGGCGCTGAAATCGCATTCTCACCCGGCTTTCGCTGGGGCACCAGTTTATTGCCCGGCCAAACCATTACGCGTGAGCATTTGATGGACCAAACCGCCATCACCTACGGCAACACCACATTAAGCAATATGACAGGTGAAACCATCAAAACCATTTTGGAAGATGTGGCTGACAACCTGTTTAACCCCGACCCTTATTACCAACAAGGTGGGGATATGGTGAGGGTAGGGGGGTTGACCTACACCTGTACACCCGGTGAAAAAATGGGGGCACGAATCAGCAACATGCGTCTTGACGGCAAGGTCATTGAAGCGGGTAAAAGCTACAAAGTGGCAGGTTGGGCACCCGTGGCCGAAGAAGCCCGGCAGAACGGTGAGCCCATGATTTGGGATGTGGTAGAAACCTACCTCAAATCCAAGAAAACAATAACAACTCAAAAGCCCAATTTACCCAAGCTGGTGGGTATGGAAAAAAATCCTGGTATTCAGTGAAAGCGCTGCAATCAAAATTACTGAGTTAATGCCTTTTGCTTGTTGGCTGCCATCGCGAACTTAATGCGGTCCAACACGCCTTTGGACGGTTTGCGCTTTGAAATGCCTCGGGCCAAGTCGTAACCCTGCACCTCCATCCCCACTTGCAGGCATTGCTCCAACAGGCTGGTTTGCGCATCCACTGCAAGCTTAGCGATCAGCTCCGCGTGGTCATCGAAAAGCTTTTCAAGTTTTTCTTTTGCATGGCCCAATCCACCTTCGGTCACTTGTTTTTGTATGGCCATCAAGGCACGTGCAAACTCAAGCTCACCGGATGGAATAGCCATCCGCATTTTTGCTGTCAGCTTTTCAGCATCCTCATGGCGACCTTCCTTCACATAGATTTTGGACAATTGAAGGTAATCATGCATCTGCGTCAATGAAGAGTTGCGTGACCTGTCGATCACCTTAGTCAAATAGTTTTTAGACCGAGTGTCGTCACCAATACGCACAGCCAAATCGGCAAGCTTTCGCAAACGCGTCACAGAATTCGTGCCCTTTACGCCCAGCTTTTCTAGCACCTCAAGCGCCACCTCGGGTTTATTTTGTTCCCACAAAACCTCCGCATACAAGTCTGTGGCTGAAATGTATTCCGGGTTGTTTTTCACCACCTGTTGCAAAAGCATCTCTGCATCATCAAATAACTTTAGCTCTGACTTTATTTTCGCCTTCAGCAAATGCATCCAAGGCTTGGGTTGCATCCGCATCGCCTCTTCAAGTTCATTGAGCGCTTCTTCAATGTGATTGGCGCGGAAAATAGACTCCACTCGCATGCGTTCCAGTTCAAACATGTACTGGGGGAATTCCTTTTCCAGCTCAACGCAGTAGCCCGGCACCAAATCGTAGCGCTCGGTAAACATGGCCTCATACGCCTTGGCCAATCGAATTTTCTTATTAAAAATTCGGATAACCCGGTCAGAAAGGGCAGACGCAGTGAAAGGCTTAATCAAATAATCATCAGGCTCAAACTCAGCAACCGAAACCACGTTGGAGTAAGTTCTTTCACCCGTCACCATCATGAATGCGGTGTTGAAAGGAAGCCTTTTGCTCACGCGAAGTTCCTCCAACAACTGTTGACCGTTGCGGTCACCTTCCAGCAAATATTCGCAAATAATCAGTGCAAACTCCCGGGCAGACATATGCCCCTCCACCTCAGACACCGAGCTGGCAAACACAATGCCCTTCGCCCCAAGTTGGGAGAGTTGATCTTGCAAGGCCCGTCTAGTCGCCAATGCGCTGTCGACAACCAAAACCATTTTGCCGTTCAAGGGAGTCATGTCTTTGACCTGCTGAACCATTTTAGTACTAGAGTTTGAAGTGTTTTTGGGACCATCAAATGCCTGATCCAGTACATCCCAAGGGTTGTTGAGCTGTGTCATGACTGTGCCTTTTAGTCAGTTTTTATATTCTCGCAAATTCATTATCGGTTAGCTCCACCCAAATCGTTTCCGTCAATTGGGGGGCAAGTTAGCTCCTATTCGGTATTTAACGGCTCCTTGTCCGTAAAGTGCTGACGGCTTAACAGTAAAGAAATTGATTTGTCTAAAGAATCAGGTTTTAGAGGCCTCTTTTCCTTGGATGGCCGAAAAATTCATGATTTAATACGACATGAAAACTTGTTACCCGTAAGTCAAATCTAAATTGACAGGGCCAAGGTATAACAAAATAACAATATTCTGGAGACAAACATGAGACGACTCGGCCTTTTGCGCGCCGCAGCCATTTCTGGGCTTTTTGCAGCTTCCGTCCTTGCCACAGGTTGCGCTAAGGTTGAAGGCGCTGCGACAAACCTCGCAATCAATTTGATAGAACGACGAATTCTGCCGCCTCAATTGGCGATGGATGATGTTGACATGGCTTGTCGTTTCGCCACGGGTAACTTTCCCTTAATTTCAGGTGGTACCCGCGCATTCAATGGCGACCCCTCCCTGTTGGAAGCCGTGTTGTACACCTCATCTGCTGTGTGTTCAGAAAAGCGTGCCGTTGAAGAAGAACTTCGCTACCTACGTGCCGCTCGCCGCAACCAGATCGAAGAGGCGCAAGATGCGCGTATCGCTCAAAAACGCTTGTTGGAGTTGACCGCACGCCGTCAACTTGCTGGGTATGAGCGCATGCGTGACAAGCTTCAAGCCAAATACAATTTTGAATATGGCGAAAAATGCCCCAAGTTTGAACGCGATTTCGACGAAATGGTGTTCGTGCTAGGCACTATTTCGGGTTTGCAAGCGGTGGTGAACGACATCGCCTCCCAGCAAGCCGTGGGTGTACCTACCGACATCGCCCCCAAGGCAGAGCGCGCATTGAAATGTGTATCCAACGCCAAATGGTGGGGCGCACCCAATGCAGCGCGTGCTGTGGTGTGGAACATCCTTCCCGGTATGTCTGAAGGCAAAGACGTATGGGGCACCTTCAACCTATCAATGGCCATTGGTGAGCGCACAGGCGTCAGACTGCCGCATGTCATGTACGCATTGGCCGCCTTGTCAATTGGCGACACAGCCCGATTCCGTGACGCAACCAAACGCTATGCAAACGTCAAAGACTTCCGCATTAGCAAAGACTATCGTTTGGTCGAAGAAATTTCAGTAGCAACCATGAACAACCTATCTGACCGATACTGGACCGAGAACGTAGGAACTCGCACCCCAGTGGGCAGCATGGGAAAGTATTGGGATGAAGAAGCTGCAATGCCAGAAGGCATGAATGTAGACGATCTGCTGAAATAAACGTTAGGTAATTTGGGCGTGGGGTCCCCCAGCCTTTTGTATACAGTTGAAGGAGACAACTCAATGAAGTTTCAGAAAAATTTGGTAGCGCTTGGTTTGGGCGCAATGCTGACGGCAGCGTCGGCACCCGCTTTGGCGGCCGCAAACAAGGTATGCGTATTCGACATTTTGGGCGCTGGTGGTGACGTGTTTGGCATGACCAAAGACTGGGCACTGGCCTCCAAAGGCATGGGCGTTGAATGGCATTTGGAAGCATTCACAGACGAAAAAATCGCCTCTGAAAACTTCAAAACTGGCCAATGCCAAGCTTTGGTAGCCACATCATTCCGTACTAAAGCCTACAACTCAGTAGCAGGTTCGGTCGATGCCTTGGGCGCAGCATCCGTTGTAAAAGACGGCAAAGTGGACATGGCTTTGAGCTATGACGTGGTTCGCCGCACCGTTCAGCTTTTCGCAAGCGACAAAGCCAATGACCTGATGACTCAAGGTAACTTCCAAGTGGCCGGCATGGTGCCGTTTGGCGCTGCTTACCTTTACGTGAAGGACCGCGGAATCAATTCTGTAGAAAAGCTGGCCGGTAAAAAAATTGCCGCGTTTGACTACGACTCAGCCCAAAAAGAAATGATTTCAAAAGTTGGTGCCTCACCCGTGTCAGCCGACATTTCCAATTTCGGTGCCAAGTTCAACAACGGTTCAGTGGACATCGTGGCCGCGCCTGCAGCCGCTTACAAGCCGCTTGAATTGTTCAAAGGCATTGGCGACAAGGGTGCCATCGTGCGCTTCCCAGTTGCTGTGTTGACATACCAAGTGGTCGTAGCCAAGGACAAAGTGCCTGCCGACTACGCTGCCAAGTCTCGTCAATACTGGGCCAAAAAGTTTGAAGACGGCATGAAGATTGTAACCAACGCTGAAAAAGCCATTCCTGGAAAAACTTGGATGGACATTCCCGCAGAGGATTCAGTCAAGTACACCGTGCTATTGCGTGACTCACGTATCGCATTGTCAAAGAGTGGCTCTTACGACAAGCGCACACTCAACATCATGAAAAACATCCGCTGTGGTGTAAACCGTGGTGATTCCGAGTGCGCAACAAAAACTGAGTTGTAATAAAAAGCGTATTCAATCCCGTGTGTGAGGAGATACACTACACGGGGCTGGGACAAAAGGGGGGAGTTGAGGATGCTTCCCCTTTTTTTGCATGCAAGAATGCGTAGGCTTTCACGTTAAAAAATATAAACGCGTGCAGCGCGTGTACAAGGACTTCAAATGCAGAACACCACCGGAAAGAAGTGGGTAGGGCGAACCCCGTCCGAATGGCTCTCAAGCCTTCCAATCTTCAGTCTATTGTTATTGACACTTATCATCGGCACTGGGGAAATGGTCCACGGCCAACTTCTTCGGCTCGGTGAACGTATGTTTGGTGACCCCACCGCTGGCGTGCAGTACTTCATGCTGCGTGCGGACCCCACCAAACCCGATTGCGACCCCAATACAGACATCGAAGCGGCCATTGCCAAAGAAATGGACGCTGCTGCAAGCGCGCCCAAATCTGAATTGGACGACCTGTTTGGCGCCACCACCATCGACCCCAATGACATTCGCCAGTCACTTGAAGCCGCACGCGGCCTGTGTCAGGAAAAGTTTGCGGTCTACGAAAAAGTGGCAGCCCGGGTAACGCCAGAGCTCACATTCTTCAGGCAAATTGAAACTGGCTTTTTTGGCATTTTCAGGTTTGGTACAGAAAACCGCCCACTCATTTTGTTGATTATGGTGGCCATTGCCGCTGTAACCACCACGCTGGGCTACCACCACATTAATTTGCGCCCACCCCGCACCAAGAAAGACTTCCAAGTCTATTCATTGGCCATGCTGGCGGCCAACTTAATGGTGTTCATCTCCGCAGCCTACTACCTCAAGTTGCAACATGACTCGGGGGTGCCGGTTGAAAACCCGATTATCAGCTTCCTCACCATTGCCATGTTTGCAGGCTTGTCAGCAATCAGCTTGCGTGACGTACTGAAAATTCCCGCCCATGCAGAAGAGGGCGGTAGTTATGGCATGGGCCTGTTGAGTATTCCGCTCTATGCCTTCATGGCATTGAACGCGGGTATCAACTTTGTACTCGATGATTACACGGCTGGATTGGCGATTTATTTCGGTCAAATCACTGAACTGTCCAGCATTTTCCTAAACCTTGCCTTGTACCTGTGGGCGGGTATGTTGCTCAAACAAACACGCGTGGTGCAGTTGTTCATGGACATTCTTCGTCCATGGAAATTGCCGCCTGAAGTGTTCACCTGGGTGATTATGCTTGCCGCTGCTGTACCCACTGCTTACACGGGTGCCTCTGGCGTATTCGTGATTGCAGCCGGTGCAGTGGTTTACCGCGAAGTGCTTGCAGCCGGTGGCCGTCGCCACTTCGCTTTGGCTGCAACCGCCATGTCAGGCTCACTGGGCGTGGTGTTGCGTCCCTGCCTGTTGATTGTGGTGATTGCCGCTTTGAACAAGCAAGTCACAACCTCCGAGTTGTATGGCTGGGGTCTTTTTGTATTCATTTTGACTTCCACCATTTTCCTGGTCATTTCATTGTTGAAAGCGGAAGGGACTGCCTCTGAGCGTGCCCCCGCCAAAGTTGCATTACCGCAGTCACTGCGTGCCCTCGTACCCGTATCACCCTACATCGTTATCATGCTGTTGGTGGTTAAGGGTTACGAGTACCTGCTGGACACCAAGTTGGACGAATTCACAGCCCCTGTGATGCTTCCAATCATCATGCTGTTTGTGATTATTTTTGACAAATTGCGTGGTGGGCCTACCAAGGTTGGTGGTGACACACTGGCTGAAGTCAAACAAAATCAAGGGCTTGAAAAAGCAGTACGTGCAGCCACCAATGAGACCATCGGCCACATCGGCGCCCTGATCATGTTGATGGCTTTGTCAGTCAGCGTGGGCGGTATGATCGAACGTTCCGGTGTCATGGGCAACGTGCCTGAAGACATGGGCAGCGTGTGGATGGCTTTGACCGTGTTCATGGTGTTCCTAATCTTTGTTGGTATGGTGATGGACCCGTTCGGTGCCGTTATTTTGGTCTCCGCAACAGTCGCACCGATTGCCTACAGCAACGGCATTCACCCAGTTCACTTCTGGATGATTGTAATTACCGCGTTCGAGTTGGGTTACCTCTCGCCGCCTGTGGCGTTGAACCAGCTCCTTGCCCGACAAGTCGTGGGTGAAGAGGAAATGGACAAAGCTGCCGAAGACACCAAAGGCAAGCCCTTCTACTACCGATACGAGCGTTGGTGCTTGCCGGTGTACACCTTGGCGGTTGGCTTGTTGATTGTGACTTACGGCGGTCAGGTCCTGATCAACAACGAAGAGTCACTGCGTCCAGTCAGCCACTTCCTCGGTTTGGATGAGCTTCGTCCCAAAGAACTCGATGAGCAGCCGGAAGAACCTGCAGCCCCTGCTGCAGCGCCAACCGATGCCACAATGGCACCTGCAGACCCAATGGCCCCAGCTGCTGCTGATGCCACTGTGCCTGCCGCCAACGAGGCCCCATCCATTCCAGCGGACCCTGCCGCACCCACAGCCACAGGTGCAGCACCTGCCCCTGCGGCCGTGGCTGCTGCCCCAGCGGTTGCGTCTGACAAAGACGTATCCGACGTTGTAAGCAACTGGGCTGCTGCTTGGAGTGCTCGTGATGTGGATGGCTACCTCAGCTTCTACTCGCCCAAGTTCGAGGTGCCTGGTAAATTGAGTCGTGACAAGTGGGAGGCGCAACGCAAGCAGCGCATCACCGCCAAGCAAAACATCGAAGTCACGATCGATAACTTGGCAATCAAAATGGACGGTGACAAAGCCGAAGCCACTTTTGATCAAACCTACAAGTCCGATTCTTTCTCCGAAAAGAGTAAGAAAAAACTGCGCTTTGTCAAAGAATCGGGTGGTTGGAAAATCACTTCCGAAGGCGCGAACTAAAGCGTTGCAAATAAAAAAACCCCTCAACATTTGAGGGGTTTTTTGTATGATTCATTTGTTGGTCCCGCCACCGGGAATCGAACCCAGATTTAACCCTTAGGAGGGGCTTGTATTATCCATTATACGATAGCGAGATCAAGCAAGCGTAAGAAGTAAAACCACGCTTGGACGGAATTCTATCACCTTCACGCCATCCGGTTTGACCCATTTAGCGGGTTAGTCCTCCAAATTATTCCTCAGACTTAAAGCCCACAATTTAGAGTTTTTCAAAAACTCAGAAAGAGTTAATCAAATTAAATTGTTATGAATCAATGAGATAAATATTTCTCAGTCCTGGCACGGCTTTCGCACTATAAATGGTGTAAGCGTGCTCAGGGCTCGCTTCAGCGCGACTCACAACAGAGAGAGACAGAACATGACATTTCCTACACAAGTTGCAATGCCCGCCACCACCCAAATGTCCAATCCAACAATGGCCATCTTGGTCAATTCCGCGCCCATTCAGTCCGTCGCAGAGCTGTCCCAGCTGATCAAGGCCAACAAAAGCCGCCTCTCATGGTTTGTTCGCAAACACTTGCGCAACGACGAATTTGTTGAAGATCTTTTTCAGCAAACCTGTTTGGAAGCCTTCCGCAACTGGGGAAACTTCCGTGGCGAATCCAAGCCAGAAACCTGGTTATTCGGCATTGCATTGAATTTGGTCCGAAACTACAAAAGCAGGGACGTGAACTACCGCTTCTCCTTTGAGTCCTTGGATGAAGAAGACTCAGTGGAGTTAGAGTCTGTGAGCGAAGAAGAACCGATGCAGCATTTGCTGCGTGCAGAACGCATTCAAAAAATCAAAGAAGCCATCAACGCACTGCCCTTGAAAATGCAAAACGTGGTGCAGCTGGTTATTTTGGACGGTTATTCCTATCAAGACGCTGCGCTGGAGCTGGACCTGCCAATTGGCACCATTCGCTCACGTGTTTCCCGTGCCCGTGATTTGTTGGTGGAATTGCTGCAAGACTAAATGTAGCAATTCGATTTTAAGCAACCCCTCGCTTGCAGGATCGTGCAAAACATCGATTTCACCGTTAAATGGTTGATGGTTGGAAATCGAATCGCAGGTCTGGTTGTAAAAGTGAGTGAGGGGAAATGATAAACATCCTAATATGTATCGAATCTGAGGAATTGCGCAGTCGGCTGGTGGCCGCAGCAGCCATACTTCAGGCCAATTTGATAGAACGGTCACATCAGCAGCTTTTGAGCCAAAAGCTCAAACCGTCCACATGGTTGATTACTGATTACCCCTTAAGTGCTTTGCGCACCATGATTCAGTACGTGCGCAAACAGGGTTTAGACCCCAGCCGATGCATCATTCGATTGATTGACAAACCGTGGTATGAGTACTGTTACCACGACATCCCAATTTTCGCCTCCTTGGTCAAACCGCAGGATGCACTTTCGGCGGCCGAGGTCATTCAAAAGCTCAGCCTAACGCTGCCTTTTGAGCAAACGGCTGAATCTGAGCCCCTCGAAGAGTCAGACCCATTTCATTCGCAATTCGTCCGCTCCCTGGCAATGAGGCAGCTGGTGGAAAGCGCCTCACGCATTGCCAAACTTCCAGTGGACACGGTTTTGCTAGGCCCCACGGGTGCAGGTAAGGACACCATCGCCCAATGGTTACACAAGCGTTCCAAAGCCAAAGGCCGTTTTATTCATGTCAATTGCGCAGCCCTGCCAGACACCCTTTTTGAGGGTGAGATGTTTGGAAGCGAAGCAGGGGCCTACACCGGTGCCACCAAAGACCGGGCAGGCCTTATCGAGCAGGCCCACCAAGGCACTTTGTACCTGGATGAAATTGACAGCCTGAATTTGCAGAATCAAGCCAAGCTATTGACAGCCTTGCAATACCGTGGTGCGACCCGGTTGGGTGGGCAAAAATTTGTATCCTCTGAATTTCGTGTAATTGCTTCAACCAAAGTGGACTTGGAACGCATGGTTGAACTTGCATCATTTAGGCAGGATTTGTATTTCAGGCTAAATGTGTCCACCCTGCGCATACCCGCGCTCCACGAGCGACTGGAAGATATTCTGCAGTTGTACCGGCATTTTTTAAAGGAAGCGGGCAACGCCTACCACCTACCTATTCCAGAGCTTAGCGTCGATGAGGAGGACCACCTCCTTAGTCACCATTGGCCCGGTAACATCAGGGAACTGAAAGCTTTTGCTCAAAAGCATGTGATTGGATTCGTCCCTTTTGACTTCAAAGCCAGCCGCCCAGCGTTTGGGCTCAAGGAAAGGCTGCTTGCTTATGAAAAGGCAGTGCTGCAAACCTGCATCGACCGCAACAAAGGCTCTATCCGCCTGGCAAGCCAAGAGCTGGGAATTGCACCTCATTCCTTGTACTACAGGCTTAAAAAATTAGAGGATTTGGGCGAAATTTCCACTGAAATAGGGCCCGAAGCCTCCAGAACGGAGGAGGCATCCAGCAAATTAAAATTTGATGGGAACTTCGCCGGCAATATAACCACATAAACTATGTTCGAACGTATTATAAAGAAATTGCCATGTCCAATATCAACTCAATTCCTTCATCTGCGGGTGTGGCCACGGCCGCATTGGGCTCAAATGCTTTCAGCCCACTTCAGGCCGCATTTCAAAGCACTCTTAAAAGTTTGCAAAGTACCCCATTGCGTAGCAGGTTGGTGCTGCAAATGGCTGGCCAAGTTGGCCCCGCTTCCCCAGAATTACTGCGTCAGCAAATTTCGCGTGATTGTGGTTACCACCCGGCTATTTAATTTAGTCAAATTAATACAGCCAATTCAGGTAAAGCAGCATGAAAATGACCAGACAGTACGTAGGTAGCCTGCTAGAAAAGCCCGCGCAAGGCATGGGTTTGTTTGTGCTACGCAGGCCCAACTTATTGACTGAGCAAATTTATTCCTTTGAACTTTGGCTCGACGGCTACCAAAGCCACTGTTTAAGGCAGTGGTTAGAACTGCGCTGGAAAGTGCCTTGTCTACAAAACTCTCGTGTGCTGCGTGACACCTCCAGCGGTAACTCAGCCATATTCCGTAGCCAGAATGCAGCTTCTGAAGTCGATGCCAAAGAGTTGTTCGAGGCTTGGATTGAGAAGTTGACCAAGGCCAAAGCCAGCCACGTGTTTGACGGAAATTAATTCAGGGATTAATTCGTAGATTAATTCAGGGATTTAAGTAAGTCTTCTTGAAAGCGTGCGAGTAGTTGACGAAGTTCTCGAAGTAGTCTTCAAGCTTTCCCGGTTTGTTTTCAATCAAATATTCCCCGGGCGCAACCTCGGTTGTCATTCGCAGGCAGTTGTCAAAGTGAGAAATTGAGAGGGACATCGCAATCGGAAAGCCGTTGTGAAGCTCTGCATACAAGTCCAAGGCCTTGTGTATTTGTCTTTCTTGTACTTCAAGTGAGCGTGCAAGCAGGCAAATGCGCGCACTAAATCGGCAATGCTCTTGTGTGAGGGTGGCCAGCTCAACGCAGTAATTGTCTTCAAACTCAATTCGGAATCCCTCTTGGCCCACGCTAGGACCTAGCTGATCCTCGGTGATTCCCAGATAGTCCAAAATTCCATCCAAAACAGACTGAACAGTCGGTTTGGGCTGGGTTTCAATCCATGTAGAGGTCATAAATGATCTTGAGTTGCGCACGTGAGCGCGATATACGGGATCTAACAGTGCCAATCGGAATGCCCAAGGTGTCCGCAGCCTCTTGATAAGAGCTGCCGTTTTGAATAACCAGAATCAAAGTGTCTTTAAGGTCTGGCGGAAGTTTTTCAATGGCAGAGGCCAGCTTGGTGCTGAATTCCGCTTTCATGCAGTGAATCATCGGGTCAGAGTCTTTCGCCTCCTCCATCTCCAATGCTTCATCGGATGTGAAATTGAACTTAAATTGAGGTGCACGCCTGGACAAATTGCGAATGATGTTCAATGCAATGCCGAATAGCCAAGTTTCGCGTTTGGCGTCGCCGCGAAAGCTATCCCAGCAGCAGTAGGCTTCAATCAGCGTTTGCTGAAAAATATCTTCGGCAGAGTTTTCATCCCGAAAATGTTTGATGATGAAATTCCGCAGTCGACGTTCCTGCTTGGTGATCAATGCTTCAAAGTCCGAGGTACGGACCAAGCATTGTGCCTTGCTGCTTCGACTCACTGAAGTAATCTTCAGCTTGGGTTTGGCCATGTTCATGATGTGCCTCGGGTCTGTGTCATTTATCAGATTCATCGCTTCGAACATCTCGGAATTGTTTATATACCCCTAGGGTAAACTGTCCCTTGATTTTGGGTGAACGTGTGTAACCCATAGCAGGTATGAGCCACCCCTCTGCTTCCCAATACGAGCAAAATCTGATAGGGAGTTTTTAAACACTCCTCGGCTATCTAAGTGTCATGGAAACGCAAGTTGGTTCCATTTCAAGTCCATTCTGCATGGGTTTATTGCTATCATCCACCGTGGGACGCCTCCCACATCAGCCAAGTTCTTCACATCAAAAAAGCATGAGTCAGTATCAAGAATCTTCCATTCGGGTTTTAAAAGGCCTAGAGCCAGTCAAGCAACGTCCGGGTATGTACACACGTACAGATTGCCCATTGCACATCATTCAAGAGGTGATCGACAACGCGGCAGATGAGGCCTTGGGCGGGTTTGGTTCGACCATCGCAGTGACCCTTCACACGGACGGCAGCGTGTCAGTAGAGGACGAGGGGCGGGGCATCCCGGTTGGCCTGCATCCGGAAGAGGGTGTGTCGGTGGTGGAGCTGGTGTTTACACGGCTTCATGCCGGTGGCAAGTTTGACAAGGCCGATGGCGGTGCTTACCGATTTTCAGGTGGTTTGCACGGCGTCGGTGTGTCGGTTACCAATGCCTTGTCCACCCGGTTGGAAGTGACTTCTTGCCGCGACAAGCAGGTCGGCAAACTGGTGTTTAGCGCGGGCGATGTGATTGAACCGCTGGTGATTCGCCCCTGGGCCTCTGGCGACAAAAAGAAGGGCACCTCGGTGCGTGCTTGGCCGGATGCCAAATATTTTGATTCACCTGCTTTACCGGTTGCTGAATTGGAGCGCTTGCTGCGCAGCAAGGCTGTCTTGTTGAAAGGCGTGAAAGTAACCCTGACCATCGAGAAGTCGGGTGAAACCAAAACTTGGCAGTTCAATGAAGGTTTGTCAGGTTTTTTGAAAGAAGAATTGCTGGATCGTGAACTGGTTGCCCCCATTTTTACAGGTGATCTGTCCATCGACACCAAAGCCGACGAAGGGTTTGCTGAAGGTGAGGGCGCTGCTTGGGCTTTGGCTTTTACGGTAGACGGGGCACAAGTCCGTGAAAGTTATGTGAATTTGATACCCACGCCAGCGGGTGGGACGCATGAGTCTGGTTTGCGTGAGGCCACGTTTCAGTCGGTGAAGGCATTTTGTGAAATGCACTCCTTGTTGCCCAAAGGCATTAAGTTGATGGCTGAGGATATTTTTTCACGCGCCAGTTTTGTGCTGTCCGCCAAGGTGCTTGACCCGCAGTTTCAAGGGCAAATCAAAGAGCGATTGAACAGCCGTGATGCGGTCAAACTGGTTGCCACCTTGGTGCGCCCGGCATTGGATTTGTGGTTAAACCACCATGTAGAAGATGGCAAAAGAATTGCAGAGTTGGCCATTAAGCAGGCGCAGGCCCGCTCGCGCGCTGCACAGAAAGTGGAAAAACGCAAAAGCAGTTCTGTGGCTATTTTGCCCGGTAAGCTCACCGACTGCGAAAGCACCGACATTACCCTCAATGAGGTTTTTTTGGTGGAGGGTGACTCCGCTGGTGGTTCTGCCAAGATGGGCCGTGACAAAGAGTTTCAGGCTGTTTTGCCACTGCGCGGCAAGGTACTAAACGCTTGGGAAACCGACAAAGACCGGTTGTTTGCCAATCAGGAAATTCACGATATTTCTGTGGCCATTGGTGTGGACCCGCACAACGCCACAGACAATCCAGATTTGAGTGGTTTGCGCTACGGAAAAATTTGCATACTTTCGGATGCGGACGTGGATGGCTCCCACATTCAGGTTTTGCTGCTTACCCTTTTTTACAAGCACTTTCCGGGTTTAATTCGCAACCGCAATGTGTATGTCGCTCGGCCGCCTTTGTTCCGGGTGGATGTGCCATCACAAGGCAAACGTGCCGCCCGTAAAATTTACTGCTTGGACCTTGCAGAGCTGCATGCAGTGCAAGACAAGCTGGCGAAAGAGGGCTTTAAAGAAGCTGTGATTAAAGTGTCGCGCTTCAAGGGCTTGGGTGAAATGAATGCTGAACAGTTGTGGGAAACCACTCTGAACCCGGATACCCGTCGCCTGCTGCCAGTTACTTTGGGTAGTTTGGATATCAACGAAACCAATGTGATGATGAACATGCTGATGGGGCGGGGTGAAAGCCAAGCCCGTAAAGGTTGGTTGGAAGAGAAGGGCAATATGGTTGAGGTGGATATTTAAAGTGGGCATTCAAGCTTGAGCCAATTCAATGGAAGTCCCTCGACTTGAGTGTGAAATCCCGACTGTTTGCACTTTTTATTTTAGCCAACAAAGGTGTGTAATCCACTAGCCGTTTGGCCAGCAAATTGCACACTTCGCCTTGCTTTTGCCACACCCCAAATACCCCCATAATTTGCGCGCCTCGCAGAATTACTCTGGATTGTTCGGCCAAGTCGTTCCACACAATCACGTTGATTTGTCCTGTTTCATCTTCCAGTGTTAAAAACACGGTGCCTTTGGCTGTGGCAGGGCGTTGCCGGTGGGTGACTAATCCGCATGCGCGCGCCAACCGTCCGTTTGGAAAAGTTTTTAAAGTCGCAATTTGTTCAATCCGGTATTCGGAAAGATCAGATCGTAAAAACTGCAAAGGGTGATGGGTCAAGCTGGCTTGAGTGGCTCGAAAGTCTGCAAACATGTTTTCGATCTCATTGGGTGCACTGATGGGCTCACTCATTGAGCTTGTTGTTGAGCTTGTTGTTGAGCTTGCTGTTGAACTTTCTGTAGCGCCTGCGTTCTCTGCGATTGTCCTTGTTTCCATCAGTAAATCTTTAGACAAATCAAGCCCCGCTGTTTCCCAAACTGCTTGCCGTCTGTGCCCAGCCAAGCTGCGAAGCGCATCCGCATCTGCCAGCGCCACCAAATCGACTCTGCCAAGCTTTGCCCGTTTACTCAGGTCTTCTAGACTGTCAAACGGCTGTTGTTGCCTTGCGATAACAATGCGTTGAGCCGCTTCATTCTGCAGCCTACTGATTCGGTTTAAACCCAGACGGACTGCCAGCAATCGGGTCTTGTGGTCTTCCTGTTGTGCGATTTGCTCGTTTTCTGCTGGGTGTTCGAGTGCACTGAGAAGCCCGCTGTATTGCACATCCACCGGCAAAACATGGACACCGTGTGATTGCGCATCCCGAATCAGTTGCGAGGGTTGGTAAAACCCCATGGGCTGGGCATTGAGCAAGCCGCACAGGTAAGCATCAGGGTGGTGGCATTTCAACCATGCGGATACATACACCAGCAGGGCGAAGCTGGCGGCATGGCTTTCTGGAAAACCGTATTCACCAAAACCTTCCATTTGACGAAAAATGCCTTCTGCGAATTCTCGTTCATATCCGCGGTTAACCATTCCGCCAACCACACGTTCATAGAATTGATGCAGGCCACCCTTTCTGCGCCAAGCGGCCATGCCGCGTCGTAGCTGATCAGCCTCTCCCGGCGTAAAGCCTGCAGCCAAAATAGCAATTTGCATCACTTGTTCTTGGAAAATAGGAATTCCTAAGGTTCGTACAAGTGCTTTTTTCAGGTCTTCAGAATGGTATTGCGTGGGTTCTAGCCCTTGCCGTCTGCGCAAGTAGGGGTGGACCATTCCACCTTGTATAGGGCCAGGCCGCACAATCGCAACTTGTATCACCAAGTCGTAATACTCCCTGGGTCGAAGCCTAGGCAGCATGCCCATTTGTGCTCGGCTTTCAATTTGAAAAACCCCGATGGTGTCTGCGTTCGAAATCATATCGTATGTTTTGGGGTCTTCTTTCGGAATTTCCTGAACCCGCTTGGGTGCCATCGGTTTGGCATGAAGTGCGTCCAAAGTCATGCGGATTGCACTCAGCATACCCAGTGCTAGCACATCAATTTTAAGCAGACCCATTGTGTCCAAATCATCCTTGTCCCACTGAATGACTGTGCGCTCAGCCATGGACGCGTTTTCCACTGGCACCAGTTCAGTGAGGGTGTCCCTTGCAATCACAAATCCGCCTGTGTGCTGAGAAAGATGCCTTGGAAACCCCAGCAACATTTCCGCAAAGTGTATGCAGCGGTTAATTTCAGGCGACTTGCAATCAATCCCTGCCATTTCCATGTGCTCGGTGTTTAGCAGGCGGCTGTAGCCTCCATCTTGCGATTTAGCAAGCGCATCAATCAATTCAGCTTTAAGCCCAAGCGCTTTGCCTGCATCCCTTAGCGCGGAGCGGGGGCGGTAAACCACCACTGCAGCCACCAATGCGGCGCGGTCCCTGCCGTATTTGGTGTAGATGTATTGGATGACTTCTTCGCGTCTTGAATGTTCAAAATCGACATCAATATCAGGCGGTTCGTTGCGCTCTTTGCTGATAAAACGCTCGAACAACAAGGAGGTTTTTTCAGGGTCTACTTCCGTAATTCCTAGGCAATAGCACACCACCGAATTGGCGGCAGAGCCCCTGCCTTGACATAGAATATTTTTAGATCGGGCAAACCTCACAATGTCGTAAACCGTTAAAAAGTAAGGCTCATAACTTAAGCTTTGAATCAGCGCTAACTCATGGCTGATGCTTTTGCGTAACTCTGCGTTTAACCCTGTGCCAAATCGTTCACTTGCCCCTTGCCATGCCAGTGTGGACAAATACTCAGTGGGTGTGAGGTTGTCAGGTGTAATCTCTCGCGGGTATTGGTATTTCAATTCGTTCATTGAAAACTGGCAGTTGTTCGCCCATTCCACTGTGTTTGCCAGCAGTGGCAGTGGGTAAAGCAACTTAAGTTCCACTTTACTTTTTAGGCTACGCTCGGCATTGGGTTCAAGGCTATGCCGGGCGTCGTGCAGGCTTTGGTTGCAGCGTATGGCTGTTAGCACATCATGCAAAGGCTTATGTTCTCGGCAGTGCATAACGGCATCCTGACTGGCCAGTACTGGTATATTCAATGTGCCAGCAATGTGTTGCAGCCGATTCAATTCTTGTGCATCAAAGCCTTGTGCGCGTGAGTTATAAATGACTCCAAGTCGCCCGCTGAATCGGGCTGCGGACCAACGCAGTAAAGTATTGAAAGTGGACTCAGGGTTGAGCGGGTTGGGGCATAGCAAGATGAGTAGCCCCGGTGGGCAATCGGCTAAATCCTCTTTGAAAAACTGGTACTCCCCTTTGTTTGTTCGTCGGCGTGCTTGAGTAATGAGCCTGCACAAGTGTTTGTAGCCTTGTGCATTTTTCACCAAAAGCACCACCCGTTCACCGGCAAAGTCTGACCCTTCCGACAAGCCAAATTGTGAGCCCACAATCAATTTGAGATTGCATTTCTCTGCGACGGCGTGGGCGCGGACAATACCAGCAAGCGAACATTCATCGGTAATCGCCAATGCTTTGTAACCCAAACTGTGTGCTTGGTGTACCAGTTCTTCAGGATGCGATGCACCCTTTAAGAAACTGAAGTTACTCATGCAAATCAGCTCTGCATATTCAATCTCATCCAAAGTAACCATGTAGGAACCAGTTTATAAATGTTTTTTCTTGATGAAACTCTTCTTCACAAAAGATCCATGCTTGGGTCATGTCCTTATTGAGAGCTCGGTAGTAATCTCTTTTACACGGCTGCTTGCTCCACCATCCAAAATCAACCCGCTCTGGGCCTGACAACAAACGCCACTCCCCCCCATCCGTCCAGCTTGGTGCTTTACCCCTTAGCCTTTGGGGTTCAGGCAGTAGCCACAAGGGGCGCAAGGCTGACTTGGCCAAACGCAAGTTTGTGCGGACAATCCCCGTTTGAGCTTTGCCACTTTGGGCTTTGCTGCCTTGATATTTACCGTTTGCGTTGAAAGGTCGGTACTCAAAACTCAGTTCCGGTCGGGGATCGGGAATGGTGTAGGCTCGCTTCACGACATCCTCTCCAAGCCGCGCTTTGAGCTTGTCGCACAATTCAATCCATTGTTTTTTATCGGTATTGGGGTCGGGTAACCAAGTGCCGTTGTGGTCGAAAGCAGGTATCAGGTTTTCGCACCGTAACTTAATCCAGCGCACGTCATCTTGAAACTGCATCCGGCTAAGTTGGTAATGAATCAGCAAGGCCCAATCTTTTGCATGCTGTAAGCCATGTGCACTGATGATGTGCATTGGGATCACACCGTGAGCCTGAACAAAAAGAAAATCCAGACGCTCTGCCTTTCGTTTGGTTTGCAGCAACCCGGTTTGCAGTCGGCAAAGGAGTAGGTAGATCAGCTCTTCGATTCGGGATTGATCTGTAGCATGAAACGGCATTTCCTCCTGATCTTCGTAAACATCCAGCTCAGCATGAGAGGAGTTGGCCCACACCTGCGTACCCGACAACAAATCAAACTGCTGCAGCAAGCTCAAACCAAAGCGCTTGGCAAGCTCGCTCCGGCTTTGTTTCATCAGGTCGCCAAGCGTTTCAAAACCGCACTGCATCATCAACTGCCGATCGGGCATCGACAGATCCAAGACATGCACAGGTAAGTCCTTCAATGCCAGTTGTTCACAGGGTTGAAGTTTAGCCATGCACCAAGCCATCCATGCTGTGCTGGCGTTGCCCAGTTTGAAAGTGATGTTATGTTGCGCTGCCAAATTCAGGTCGAGAAGTGTATTTGCATGTGGCGCTTTACGGCACAGGCTGTTCAACTTTTCCCGAAGCAGTTGCATCAAGCGTTGCAGGCCTCCAAACAAGCGCAAGCTGCTGTGAACTTCCAGCAATAAGCCTTGATAGCGAATGGGCGTGTCGCTGCCCTCTACCGGCGTTTCAAACCGGTCAACTTGGGTGTAGACCTTGGGTGTAAACTGCTGACAAGTTTTTAGAATGGCTTCCGCTTGGGGATGGCTCGCAGAATAAATCACTGAAATCCATCGCATTTTCCAACTCCTGCGAAGGCTGATTCAACTCGTGAATAGGCAGGATCAATAACAGGGCAGAATCCATAACAGGCCCACGACGTTTGATTAAGCGCACTTTCAATGCATCTGGTGAATGCGCGGTTAATGTGAGTCTCAGTGTGGCGGGTGAGGGCTGCTGTTGCGCTTCAATGGGGCGAAATATGAAACTCAGCCCTCGCGATTTGTTGGCTTGATATTGCAGGCGACGCAATTGGTGCGCCTGTAACAAACCCTCGGTAGGTAACCAAATTAACAGTGCCCCACATGAGTCGCTTTGAATGAGTTTCTCAATCGCCCACAATCGATTTTCTGGTTTGGCTGTTTTGATCAACACCACATATTCCGCCGGAATGCCGAACTGCTCCAGTACGTTGGGCAAAGGCAAAAAGGGCGGATTCATAAAAACCAGTTGCTTGCGATCCAAAACCAGCGCACGCAGTGCTGGAATTAAAAATCTCAACTCGCCAATTCCGTAGTGTTTCAGTAAAAGCTCGATTAAATGACCCGCTGGCCACCCACCCCCAGGTAGCTGTTGATTCAGTTCATCAAAACCACTCGGCACGCGGGTACTGTTGCTGTCTGAGACAGAGCCCAGCTGGTGAGCCCGCCAAAGTGATGGGTGTATCTGAACCAAATCTTTTACAGGCTCAGAGCAAGGCTCGGGCTGGTCAAGTTCCATGATGCGATGCTGCGATTGAGAACAAGTTACGGAACAATCTGCTGAACAACTTACGGAATAACTTAGTTTTTAACTTAGTTTTTAACTTAGTTTCTAGGTTGGTTTCAAATCCTCAGCGCGATGAAGGCCAAGCAGTTCAGTGCAAATACCCTTGACGGATCAAGCCTACAGCCAAACCTTCAATGGCAAACTGGTCACGCTGAAGGTCAACTAAAATGGGTTGAAACTCCTCATTTTCAGCGTGAAGCTCAATTTTTGAGCCTTTTTGGAAATACCGTTTTACGGTAACTTCATCATTGACTCGCGCAACAATGACTTGCCCGGCACGCGCCGTATCAATTTTACGGACAGCCAGTAAATCACCATCCATAATGCCGATGTCTTTCATGGACATTCCGCGAACCTTCAGCAGGTAGTCGGGTTTGTCAGGAAATAGGCTAGGGTCTACGGGAATGTGTTTTTCAATATGTTCTTGAGCAAGAATGGGACTACCCGCTGCCACTCGACCCACCAATGGCAGCTGTTTAAATTGCTCCATGAATGAGTTTGCAACTTCTTTCACTGCTACCTTTGCGACTTCTTCCAAGCCTTCCGCAAACTCGCCCAGCAAACGGATGCCCCGCGATGTGCTTGCGTCAAGGGCGATGACGTTCTTTTTGGCCAATGCCTGCAAATGGTCTTCCGCTGCGTTTGCTGATTTGAAACCTAGCTCTCGGGCAATTTCTGCACGTGTGGGGGGGCGACCAAATTTTGAGATTTGCTCTCTAATTAAGTCCAGAATTTGTTGCTGTCGCGCTGTGAGGCCTTTCATAGTGGTCTTGAAAGTTAATGTGCTGTAATTATATACAGTAAATTGTTCACTTGCAATCAGATTCCAATCCCATTCCGATCTTGAATCCAAACCCGCCCCGATGCAGTAAAAGATTGAAACGGGAGAGACATTCCGGTGGGAGAGGCTGGCGCGGGGCATGATGCCCTGCGATTAGTCTACCCAAATACCCCAGAGTCACCTATCTTCCCCAGCCACTAAAAACTCCAGACTGAAAAGCCGTTTCCCCTCCGGCAACACCGATCTTGCTGCGATAATATCAATTGCCCATTCACGCTTTTTCGCAAAGAAGTTCAGCATGTTAGTTGTCTTGTCCCCCGCTAAATCGCTTGATTACGAAAGCCCACTTGCAACGCGCAAGAATACCCAACCCCGGTTTGTCAAAGACGCCCAAGCGCTGGTTGAGGTCTTAAAGCCGATTAGCCCGCAGGGTTTGTCCGAGTTGATGTCCATTTCTGACAAATTGGGCGTATTGAATGCGACACGCTACATGCAATGGGCCCCTGAGTTCACTTCCAAGAACTCCCGTCAGGCAATTTTGGCGTTCAACGGCGATGTCTACGATGGCTTGAATGCCAAAACCCTGACCGACAAAGATTTCGAATTCGCTCAGAAGCACATCCGCGTTCTGTCGGGTTTGTACGGAATTCTCAGGCCATTGGATTTGATGCAGCCATACCGTTTGGAAATGGGTACCAAAATTGCCAACCCCAAGGGCAAGGACTTGTATGCATACTGGAAGGGCACAATTGCCACCGCTCTGAATGAAGAGTTACCGTCCCGCAATCCAGTCCTGGTTAATCTGGCTTCTGACGAGTATTTCAAGTCTGTGGATTTGAAGCAGCTCAAAGCCCGCGTGGTGCATCCCGTATTCCAAGATGGCAAGTCAGGCAAGTATAAAATTATCAGTTTTTTTGCAAAGAAGGCCCGCGGCATGATGGCCCGGTACATTATTGACAACCGCATCACCCAAGTCGAAAAACTCAAAGAGTTTGACGTGGCTGGTTATTCGTTTTCCCCCGAGGTGTCCACCCCGGATACTTGGGTATTCCGTCGAGAGGAAATTGCATCGTGAGCCAAGTCATTCGTATTTTGATCAGCAATGACGACGGCTACAGCGCCCCGGGTATTTTGGCGCTACATGGCGCCTTGACTGAGCGTTTGGGTAATCGAGTTGAACTGCAGGTGATGGCCCCTGCGCAAGATCGCTCTGGCGCATCCAATTCTTTGACTTTGGACCGCCCACTCACCGTACGCATGGCCGCAAACGGATTTCAATATGTCAATGGCACCCCCACAGATTGTGTGCACATTGCGGTAACAGGTTTGCTGAAAGAGCGACCGCATTTGGTGGTGTCTGGCATCAACAATGGTGCAAACATGGGCGACGACACCATTTACTCCGGCACCGTGGCTGCTGCCATGGAAGGTTTCCAGTGTGGAATCCCCGCGATTGCATTTTCTTTGGCTGGCAAGGGTTACGAAAACCTAGAAAGTGCCGCACGTGTCGCCGCTGAATTTACCGAGCGTGTGATTAACGATTTGGACATGCTAGGCCAAGTGCTACTGAATGTGAACATTCCCCCCTTGCCCTACGAAGAACTCAACGGTTATGAATTAACCCGCTTAGGCAAACGGCACCATGCTGAACCCGTGGTGCCCGCGCACACCCCAAAAGGTGATGTGGTGTATTGGATAGGCCCACCCGGAGAAGCCAAGGACGCAGGGCCCGGTACCGATTTTCATGCAGTCAAGCAAGGCATCGTGTCGGTGTCGCCCCTCAAGGCAGATTTAACCCACTTCGCCCAAAGCGATCAACTCACGGCTTGGCTTTAAATCACCCATGGATCAAAAGCCCAAATTTAGACCTGCACCTGTGTTGATGCCTCAATCTGGGCGGCGCATTGACAAAATTCCAGAGCGCCTTGGGGGTACGAGCCTTACTTCCGAGCGTGCGCGCCACAACCTAGTCGAAGGCTTGAAGCGGCAGGGGATTCAAAACCCCGCAGTGTTGGAAGCCATGTCAAAGGTGCCTAGGCACATGTTTGTAGACGAAGCATTCGCCTCACGTGCTTATGAAGACGCAGCATTGCCAATAGGCCACCAACAAACCATTTCCAAGCCTTTTACTGTAGCTAGGTTTGCAGAATACGCTTTGGAAGGCAGGCCCACACTGGGCAGTGTTCTAGAGGTAGGTGCAGGTTGTGGTTATCAAGCCGCGATTTTTGCAGAATTGTCTTCACAAGTGGTCAGTATTGAGCGAATTGAGGCTTTGTACCAAAAAGCAAACCAAAATTTAGGTAATGCAGGTTACAAGAAAGTACTTTTGCGTTATGGTGACGGCCTTCTAGGTTGGCCTGAGCGTGCGCCTTTTGATGTCATCATCGTGGCTGCTGCCGGGTTGGATGTGCCTCAACACCTGTTGCGCCAGTTAAAGGTGGGGGGGCGATTGATCCTACCTGTGGAGTCCCAAAACAAGCAGGTTTTGGTCACCGTTGACCGACAGGCCGCGGACAAATGGCATCGCGAAAATCGCGACTTGGTGCGGTTTGTGCCCTTGTTAAAAGGCACCCGTGAGCATTGAAGTTGCAAGAAATTCAATAAAGGAAAGTAACACATGAAAAGAGCTGCCGTTCTTTACAGCTTGGTCGCTGTTTTAATTCTAGGCGCATGTTCAACTCCCATGCAAAAAGCCCCCGTTGTTGACCGCTCCGGTGGCCGGGGTGGTGAGTCATCCTCAGCGGATGGCACGTATATCGTCAAATCTGGCGATACTTTGTACGCCATCGCGTTGGAGCATGGCATGGATTGGCGAGAACTCGCCCGCCTTAACAACATTGACGACCCCAATAAATTGGCAGTAGGTCAAAAGTTGAAAGTGGACGCCAACAGTGGCCCTGCCGCAAGCTCTGCTTCATCTGGCAAGTCTGTGGCCGACAGCGACGTTGTGGAAGTGACTCCCATTCCACCTTCCGGTGCGGTCAAAGCAGTGCCAAGTAAGCCAGTGCCGTTGCCCTCTGATCCAGCTTCTGCAAGTAAAGACCCTGCCGCAGTTCCTCCTGCTGTACCGCCCACCACCACAAGTGGGGGTGAGTTTATGTGGCCTCACAATGGTGCTGTGATCCAGGCCTACAAAGCCGGCATCAACAAAGGCGTGGACTTCCTTGCCAAAGTGGGTGACCCGGTTGTAGCAGCCGGCGCAGGTAAGGTGGTTTACTCCGGCAACGCCCTCCGGGGTTATGGCAACCTCATCATCATCAAGCATGAAAACAAATTGCTAACAGCCTATGCCCACAACAAGACCCTATTGGTCAAGGAAGGGGAAGTAGTCAAGAAAGGTCAAAAAATTGCCGAAGCGGGCCAGTCTGACACCGACAAGCCCAAGGTGCATTTCGAAGTCCGTAAAAATGGCAACCCAGTTGATCCGATACAGTATTTGCCAGCCCGCTAATTTCAAAGCCAGTTTTTATGAGTAGAAGAAGGAAAACCCCTGCGCCTCCCCCAGCCACTTTTACGCTGAATATTGAGTCGATAGAAATGGAGGGTAGGGGGGTTGCCCATGACGAAACCGGCAAGGTGCATTTCGTGGAGGGTGGGATTACCGGTGAGCAGGTGGTGGCAGAGCTGGTTAAAAGCAAGCCTACTTACTCCCGCTCTGTTGTTACGCAAGTTTTACGCGCATCTTCCACTCGTGTAGAGCCACGTTGCCCCCACTTCGGCGTGTGTGGTGGTTGTGCCATGCAGCACATTGAAGCCGATGCCCAAGTGGCCACCAAAGCCCGCGCATTGGAAGACTTGCTTGAACGGATTGGCGGGCAACGTGATTACACCGTCATGCCGCCCTTATTTGGTTCAGCTTGGCGGTACCGGCACAGGGCGCGACTTACCACCCGGTTTGTGGAAAAAAAAGGCGGCATGCTGGTGGGCTTTCATGAAAAGGCATCCACCTACGTCACCCATTTGACGGAATGCCATATTCTGCCCAAACACGTGTCAGACCTACTTCCGATAATTGCTCGGTTTTTAGAAAAACTCAGCATTTACCAACGCATTCCTCAAATTGAGCTGGCTGTGGGTGATGTGTGCACCGCCATGGTTTTGCGCCACTTGGAGCCGCTGTCTGCCAGTGACTTGGCCAGCCTCAAGGCTTTTGGAGTTGCGCACAATATAGATTGGTGGCTGCAGCCAGAAACGCCCGCCAGTGCGCACCGCTTGAATGCAAACGATGCAGACATGCCCCACGTGGAGCTTGCGTACCAAATTCCAAGTTTCGGTATTCGCATGCACTTTAAACCGACCGATTTTACCCAAGTGAATCACCTCATCAATGATTCCATGGTCAGCAAAGCCGTGTCGCTGTTAAACCTTCAGCCCGATGAAAAGGTGCTCGATCTGTTTTGCGGCTTGGGTAACTTCACCTTGCCGCTGGCTACACGAAGCGCATATGTCAAAGGTTTTGAAGGTTCCGAAGATTTGGTCAGCCGCGCTGGGGCCAATGCAGTTGCAAACGGCTTGACGGGCAAAGTGGAGTTCCATGTTCGCAATCTGTTTGAAGTGACTTCACCGGAATGGGAGTCCTGGGGCATCCACGAGAAAGTGTTAATTGACCCGCCGCGTGATGGGGCAGTGGCCATTTGCAAAGCCATTGTTCAGGCCGCACCTCAGTTTTGGCCCAAGCGCATTGTTTACGTGTCTTGCAACCCAGCCACTTTGGCCCGGGATACCGGAATCTTGTGCGGAGCAGGCCCGTACCGTTTGCTACAGGCTGGGGTCATTAATATGTTTCCTCATACCGCCCATGTGGAATCGATTGCGCAATTCGAGTTGAAATAGCCAAGGCTTAAATAAAAAACGGGACCCCATGGGTCCCGTTTCGTTGGCAGTTTGCTCTGCCAACTAAGCAGCAGATAATGATATCTGCTCTTGAGCCTTAAATATACCGATCTAAACCACTGACTTGCAAGAACTTTCGATGTTGCACTGAAGCAATTACTCGCGGCTACCGCCCATAAACGCCATGAGCAACTGGAGCAAATTAGCAAACAAGTTATACAAATCCAAGTAGATGGATAAAGTTGCGCTGATGTAATTGGTTTCGCCACCGCGCATTACACGCTGCAGGTCATACAACAAGAACATCGAGAACAAGCCCACGCAGATTGTGGAAATGGTCATGGCCAAGGCCGGCATCTTCAAGAAGATGTTTGCCACGCTGGCCACAATCACCATCATCAGCGCAATGAACAGCGTTTTGCCCATGTTGGTAAAGTCACGCTTGGTAACCGATGCGTAGCTGGCCAAACCGAAGAAAATACCCGCTGTACCGAGTGCAGCCATGGCAATGATCGAACTACCGTTACTCATGCTGAGCGCCACGGACAGAATGCCAGACAGCATCAAACCCATGAAAAACGTGAACCCCAGCATCAAAACGACGCCCATGGAGTTGTTTTGATTTTTACGGATACCGTAAATAAAGCCGAACATTGCAGCCAACATCACCACAAACGCAAGAATAGGGCTGCCAGCAAACAAACGGAAAAAGCCAAACTCGACACCGGCCCAAGCGCCCAGTGCGGTTGGAATCATGGAGAGTGACAAAAGATAGTAAGTGTTTCTCAACACCCTGTTGGTTTCAACTGAGGGTGCTGCACTACCAGCTTTACCGAAATCATAAGAACGTAGATCAGCCATGGCAAAAATGCTCCTTGCTATAAATATCAATCAACACACGGGTGTGTATGTTACTGAGACACAGTTTAGTGCCCAAAAGTTTCAAATTCACGCAGCCACAAAGGGATTTGCCTCAATTGTTCCCTTTTTTGCAGCCTTAAAGCAATAAATGACCAGCCTGACGTCATCACCTTGAGGGCATTCTCGACTTATTTCCGCTTAACCAGTTATAATTTCGGGTTAACTTTTTCAAACCCACATCCTGGAGTTTCACATGGCTATCGAACGCACATTGTCAATCATCAAACCCGACGCAGTTGCAAAAAATGTAATCGGTCAAATTTACTCACGTTTCGAAGGCGCTGGCCTGAAAGTGGTTGCAGCCCGCATGGCTCAGTTGTCACGTCAAGAAGCCGAAGGTTTCTATGCTGTTCACGCTGCCCGTCCTTTTTTCAAGGACTTGGTTGAGTTCATGATTTCTGGCCCAGTCATGATCCAAGTGTTGGAAGGCGAAGGCGCAATTGCTAAAAACCGCGACTTGATGGGCGCAACAAACCCGAAAGACGCAGCTGCCGGCACCATCCGCGCTGACTTTGCAGACAGCATCGATGCCAACGCGGTACACGGTTCCGACGCTGCTGAAACGGCTGCCAATGAAATCGCCTATTTCTTCCCATCCTCACAAGTGTTTGCGCGTTAATAGCCCAATACAGAGTTAGGTATAGCTGGAGGCCGAGTATGAATGCAATTGAACAGGATAAGGATTTGGCGCAAGTGGCCAAGTCCAACCTTCTGAATTACTCGGTCAGCCAGCTTGTTGACTGGTGCGGCTCCCAAGGGCAAAAAGCCTTCCGCGCCAAGCAGTTGTCCAAATGGATACACCAGCATGGTGTGTCAGATTTTGCTCAAATGACCGATTTGGCAAAAGACTTCCGCAACACCTTGCTTGAAAAAGCAGTGTTGGAGGCGCCAGCCACCATTTCTGATCACCAGTCCAAAGACGGCACGCGCAAGTGGCTGTTTGACATGGGCAATGGTGACGCAATTGAAACTGTGTTTATCCCCGAAGAGCGCCGAGGCACCCTGTGCGTAAGCTCTCAAGCTGGATGTGCGGTCAATTGCCGTTTTTGCTCAACGGGCAAGCAAGGCTTTTCGCGCAATTTAAGTACTGCCGAAATTGTGGCCCAGCTTTGGGTTGCAAACAATTTACTGGGCGACCCTTCACAAAGACAAAATCCGCAAGAACGTGCAGTAACCAACGTGGTTATGATGGGCATGGGCGAGCCATTGTTGAATTACGATGCTTTGGTGCCTGCGTTGCAGTTGATGCTGGATGATTCCGCCTACGGTTTGTCACGTCGAAGGGTTACGGTATCTACCTCGGGTGTGGTGCCTTTCATGGACCGTTTGTCGCAAGACTGCCCGGTTGCGCTTGCCGTTTCGCTGCATGCCCCCAATGATGAGTTAAGGGATCATTTAGTCCCTTTGAATAAAAAGTACCCCTTGTCCGAACTGCTGGATGCGTGCAATCGCTATTTGCGCCATGCCCCTCGGGATTTTATTACTTTTGAATATTGCATGTTAGACGGTGTTAATGACACCCCAGAGCATGCTCGACAATTGCTTGAAATCTCTAAGCGAGTCCACTGCAAATTTAATTTGATTCCGTTTAATCCATTCCCTGAGTCGGGTCTTAAAAAGTCCTCGAAAAACGCAATTGCGGCTTTTGTGGATGTATTGGCCAGTCAGGGTGTAGTAACCACCGTTAGAAAAACTCGGGGTGAGGATATTGATGCTGCCTGCGGGCAATTAGCAGGTGAGGTTAAAGACCGAACCAAAGTGCAGCAGCGCATGGAGCAAGTCATATCCCTAGAGCAGCTAAAAAAGACTGGTCAACCTTCGCGCAACAACACTTAATTCGAATAAGTCTGCATTTTGTTGCCCGATGTTTCTTGAACTCACAATCAAAGTGAGATTTTTGTCACAAGTTGTTGATATTTCATTCTGAAAACTTAAAAAGAATGTTGAGATATCGCAATTTACCTGTTACCTTTGAATCGTCCTAAGTAACATTGTCTCGAGAGCGTGTATTCTAGAGGCTTGGCTCTCCAAAACACATGGATAGTGAGCCCCAAAAGAATATAATGGTGCAACAAATGCATCGCTTGAGAGTTCCTTGAGGCATCGAGAGACTCCAAGTCCAGGAAAGCGTGAATATGAACGATAATCGTGCCAAAGTTATGGATGAAATTAACGAACCGGCGTTTGATAAGCCTAGTGCAGACAAGCCTAGCGTGGAGTCATCCAATTCCGAAAAGCCCAGTTTGACCCTTTTAGAAAAAGGTCAGAACCCAGGGTCATTGCTGAAAGCCGCCCGAGAAAGATTGGGCCTGTCCATCAGCGAAGTCAGCTCACGCACCAAAATCAATGAACGGCAAATTGAGGCTTTGGAGAGCGGTGATCTCAGCATCCTGCCACCAGCAACATTTGCAAAAGCCTTCATCAAAAGTTATTGCAAGGTCGTCAAGCTCGATCATGTTCCAGTTATTTCCGGGTTTGGTTTCGCCGAAGTACCTTTGGAGACTGCACCTACTCGTGTAAGCGGGCGCGGTGAAAGCTTGGCACAAGGTTCGACTTACAGCTCCAATCAGGGGTCTGCACAAGGTCAAGGGCAGGCAGCAGGTAAAGCTGAACCGCTTGAACCCACCATGCCCTCCAGTTCCAAACGTTTGTCCACACTTAATTTTGATGGCCCTGGCCGCAATCGCAGTGTTGGTTATTTTGTAGTGCTAGGTTTGGCTGTTTTGACTGCTGTGTTTTACCTGCCTACCATAATGCAAGGCAATTCTGACAAAGCAGACTCAATGGTTCAGTCTGAAGGGCAGGGTATGCCCCCGGCAGTTGAGGCACCTAAGGTGGCGGCTGATCCAGCTGTTCCAGACGCTCCACAGTTGTCCATGAGCAGCCAGTTGGGTGCTGTGGATTCTGCTGCGGCTTCAAGTGTTTCTTCGCAAGCCGCTGGTCCAGTCAACGCTCCAGCCAGCGCTCCAGCCAGCGCTCTAGCTTTGCCCCCTGCCACTGCGCCAAGTAATCCGACAGCCATTGCAGCAGTTCCCGCAACCCCTGTTGTTGCGGCACCAGCCGTACCTCCTGCTGTTGTGGCTCAACCTGCCACTGTTGGGCAGTCTTCACTGAAATTTTCGTTTGTTGATCAGTCTTGGGTGACAGTCAGGGATGCAAGCAACACGGTTTTGATGTCGCAACTGAATCAGCCAGGCTCAAACATTGAGGTGTTGGGTCAAGGGCCATTCAAGGTGATTGTTGGAAATGCCAAAGCGGTTACTCTTTCCCACAATGGGAAAGCAGTCGAATTAAATTCTTCGATTCGGGGTGAAGTGGCGCGATTGACGATTCAATAAGTCAAGTTCAAAGTTTAAGCAAAGTTTACGATTAGAAAGACCACCCTCGGGTGGTCTTTTCCTATTGGGCGTCCTAAAATACGTGCAAGTGTAATTTGGTTCATAAGGGTTTTTTTGTGCTGATTTCTAACAAGCCTTATCCGCGTAAAAACACGCATCAAGTGGATGTGAATTGGAAGTCCCATGTGGTGTCCATCGGTGGGTCCAATCCTGTTGTAGTGCAGTCAATGACCAACACAGACACGGCCGATGCTTTAAATACAGCCCTTCAAATCAAGGAGTTGTATTTGGCGGGCAGTGAAATTGTGCGTATCACCGTCAACAATGAAGAGTCTGCGGCAGCCGTTCCTTATATTCGTGAGCAGCTCGATAAAATGCGCATTCCTGTGCCTTTGGTGGGGGATTTTCATTACAACGGGCACCTGTTGTTAACCAAGTTTCCTGATTGTGCAGAAGCGCTGTCCAAGTACCGCATTAACCCCGGCAATGTGGGTTCGGCCCGCTCACGAGATGACAACTTTGCTCAAATGATTGAGCTTGCAGCCCGTTACAACAAAGTGGTACGGATTGGCGTGAATTGGGGCAGCTTGGATCAATCTTTGTTGGCTCGAATGATGGACGAAAATGCGGCTCGGATTGAGCCTTTGCCGCCCGAGCAGTTGATGTATGAGGCGCTGATCGAGTCTGCTTTAAGCAGCGCCCACAAAGCGGTCGAGCTGGGTTTGCCTGCCAATAAAATTATTTTGTCATGCAAGGTTAGCCAAGTGCAGGACTTGATTGCCGTGTATCGCGCAATTTCTCAACGTACCGAATTTCCTTTGCATCTGGGCTTGACCGAGGCAGGCATGGGCTCAAAAGGTATCGTGGCTTCCACTGCGGCATTGTCAGTCCTTTTGCAAGAGGGCATAGGTGACACCATTCGAGTGTCGCTAACCCCTGAGCCGGGTGGTGACCGTACCCGCGAGGTGTTGGTGTCGCAAGAAATCTTGCAGTCTTTGGGTTTGCGTGCTTTTACCCCACAGGTGATTGCCTGCCCAGGCTGTGGTCGAACCACCAGTACCGTGTTTCAAAGCCTGGCTGACAATATTCAAACTTATTTGCGCGAGCAGATGAAAGTTTGGCGTGGCCAATACCACGGCGTTGAAGAGCTCAAAGTTGCAGTAATGGGTTGCGTGGTCAATGGCCCCGGTGAAAGCAAGCATGCCGACATCGGTATTTCTTTGCCGGGTACCGGTGAAGCACCCTCCGCGCCCGTGTTTCTGGATGGTAAGAAGGCCTGCACGCTGAAAGGTGAACGTATTGCAGAGGAATTTCAGGCCATCGTGCAGCAATATGTTGAGGAAAGGTACAAGCCGACTGCAAAGCAAGGCTAGAATCAGCGACAATATCAGGTTGATCCAATTTAGTTTCAGTTGAAATGAGTAGCCCAGAGACCGCGAATTCAGGCAAAGCCACCAAGCTCAAAAAACTTCAGGCCGTTAAAGGCATGAATGATGTGTTGCCCCAAGAGGGCTTGCATTGGGAGCACATGGAAACCACGTTGAGAGACTGGTTGTCCTCCTATGGTTATCGCATGATCAAAACGCCTGTCCTTGAAGACACGGCCTTGTTCAGGCGGGGCATTGGTGAAGTCACCGACATCGTAGAAAAAGAGATGTTCAGCTTTATCGATCGGTTGAATGGGGATGAGTTGACTCTACGCCCCGAATTTACTGCAGGCATTGCGCGCGCCACGATTGAACACAACCTGACTTATGCTTCGCCCCAACGTGTTTATGCGATGGGGCCGGTGTTCAGGCATGAGCGTCCGCAGCGTGGGCGTTACCGCCAGTTCAACCAGTTGGATGTGGAAGCTTTGGGCTTTGAGGGCCCAGACCTTGATGCTGAAATGATGGTCATGCTTTCCCGTTTGTGGGAAAACTTAGGTTTAACAGGCGTACGTCTTGAAATTAACTGTTTGGGCGAAGCTTCTGAGCGTTTGGCTCACAGGCAGGCATTGATAAGCTATTTTGAGCAGCACCAAGACCTGTTGGATGAAGATGCAAAACGCCGTTTGCACAGCAACCCCCTACGGATTTTGGACACCAAAAACCCGGCCATGCAAGCCATGGTGAATTCCGCACCGCGATTGTCTGAGTTTTTGGGTGAAGCTTCGAAAGCCCACTATGAAGGCGTCAAGCAGTTGCTGTCAGATCGTGGGGTGCAATTCAATGAAAACGCTCGATTGGTGCGTGGGCTTGATTATTACAACCTCACCGTGTTTGAGTGGATTACCGACATGCTTGGGTCCCAAGGCACGATTTGTGGTGGTGGGCGCTATGACGGCTTGATCGAAATTTTGGGTGGAAAACCCACACCTGCGATTGGTTTTGCGATTGGCTTAGAGCGTTTGTTAGAGCTTTATTTAGAAACCATCAAACCTGAAGTAAGCCCCGACTTGGATGTTTATGTGGTTTACCAAGGCGAGGGTACTTCGCGCCGCGCATTCAGTTTGGCCGAAGAACTGCGCGACGCAGGCCTGACGGTTGTGCTTCACGGCGGCGGCGGTGGATTTAAAAGCCAGATGAAAAAAGCAGACCAAAGTGGCGCCATGATGGCTGTCATTTTGGGCGAAGACGAATTGAGCAATGGCACTGCCTCTGTGAAACCGCTTAGGGAAGAGGGTAAGCAGTTGGTTGTGCCGCAAGAAACACTGGCTGAAGCAATTTTTGAATTGCTTTACGGAGAAGGAGAATTGTCTTGAGTCGTTATTCCGTTGAAGAAGAAGAACAAATTGCCAGTCTTAAAGCATTTTGGGCCAAATATGGCAACTTCATTCTTACTGTTTTGATTTTGGTATTTGGTGCTTTCGCGGCCAACAACGGCTACAAATGGTGGCAGGCGCATACCTCCAAAGAGGCTGTTGTAGGCTACGAGTCCTTGCAAGAGGCTGTGAACAAAGGTGATGTTGAGCTTTTGAAGAAAGTGCAAGCCTCCTTGTTGGAAGACCACAAACGTACCCCCTATGCTGAGCGAGGCGCAATTTTGGCAGCTCGGGCTTTTTACGACGCTAAAAACGTCGAAGAGGCCAAGAAGAGCTTGGCATGGGTGGTCGAGAACGGGAAGTCCGATGAGTTTGTGGCCACAGCCCGATTGACTTTAAGCGGTTTGCTTTTGGAAGAAGGTAAAACCGACGAAGCCAAAGCTTTGGTTCAAGGCGTCAAAACAATCGGCTTTGAAGGTTTATACCAAGACCGTTTGGGCGATATTGCTATGATCACCAAAGACTACGCCGGTGCCAAAGCGGCTTATGACCAAGCGTTGCTGACTTTGCAGCCCAACAGCCCGTGGCTGGAAGTGGTCAAACGAAAATTAAGTGCAGTGCCCGGTGCAGAAACCCCTGCGAAATAACACGGCCGATACGCTAATAGGATGATGAACACGATGCGACAAAAATTGGGATTGATACCTGCACTGGCTGCTTTGTTGGTGGTCACTGGGTGTTCGTCATTGAACCCGTTTGCTGCCAAAAGGCTACCGCCTGCGGAGTTGGCAAAGTTCACCCCTTCAATGAATGTGAAGGTCAATTGGACCACAGGTGTTGGCAAGTCAGCCGAGGGTGCTTTTTCACCGGCTGTAGATGGCAACACGGTGTATGTCGCCTCTGAATCGGGAAAGTTGGCTGCTTTGGATCAAGCCAACGGCAAGCAAAAGTGGTCAGTGGACTTGAAAACCAAACTGGTTGCGGGTGTTGCAGTCACTGGCAATTTGGTGGCCGTGGTTGATTCGTCTCGCCAGTTGGTGGGCTTTGATTTGTCTGGAAAGCAGCTTTGGAAGACCAATATTGGCAATGATGTCACTACCAAGCCCGTTGGTGTGTCTGGCCTAATTTTGGTACGCACTATCGATTATTCAATTGCGGCCTATTCCTCGCAAAGCGGCGGTTTGGTGTGGAAATACACCCGCCAACTGCCACCTTTGACGCTTCGCAGTGAAGCGCCTCTTGAGATCAACAATGGGCGCGTGTATGCGGGCCTTCCAGGTGGGCGTTTGGTGGGCTTGGACATCAATACCGGTCAAGTGTTGTGGGAAGGTTTGTTGGCGTCGCCAACAGGTACAACTGAAATTGAACGCATTTCTGATGTGACAGGTGCGCCTGTATACAATTTCCGTGAAGTGTGCGGAGCCACGTTCCAAGGACGGGTAGGCTGTTTGGATGCAACAACCGGCCGACCCTTGTGGTCAGAGGATTTCTCTGCACCCAATGGTGCGTCAGTCGATGATCGCTATTTGATTACCGCCAATGAGTTGGGCGATTTGTTCGCATTCTCCCGCAATGGCGGCAAGCGCGCATGGAAAATTGAAAATTTTGAGCGTCGAGGCCCAACCACCCCGGTTGTTGTTGGCAGGGCAGTCGCCATTGGTGATTTCGAAGGTTATTTGCATTTTATCGGTAGGGACGATGGTCGCACTTTGGCCCGTCTTCGCATCGGTAGCACCGAATTGAGTTCAAAGCCAGTTGTGACTGATTCTGGCCTAATTTTTGTTCAGTCAAGGGGCGGAGATGTATCCGCCTTGTCTATTCAGTAAGAGTTAACATGAAACCAGTTATTGCCCTGGTAGGGCGTCCCAATGTCGGTAAGTCAACCCTGTTTAACAGGCTTACCCGCACCCGCGATGCATTGGTGGCCGACCAGCCGGGCCTGACGCGAGATCGCCATTACGGTATTGGGCGCATGGGCCCGCGTGAGTATTTGGTTGTAGACACCGGTGGTTTAGAGCCTGTGGCCAAGGAAGGCATTTATGCTGAAATGGCCAAGCAAAGCCGACAAGCCATTTTGGAATGCGATTTGGTGTTGTTCATGGTGGATGGCCGCAATGGCGTGACTCCGCATGACCATGTGATTGCCGAAGAACTTCGCAAATCCAGACGTGAAGTTATTCTGGTGGTCAACAAAACCGAAGGTTTGAACCACGCGATTGCTGCCGGTGATTTTTACGAATTGGGCTTAGGCGAGCCGGAAACAGTTTCTGCCAGCCATGGTGATGGCGTGCGCCAGCTGATGGAATTGGCATGCGAAAAGCTGCCTGTTTTGCCCGATGAGCAAGAAGACAAAAAGCGCATCAAAGTGGCTGTTGCAGGGCGTCCGAATGTGGGCAAGTCCACCATGGTTAACACTTTGCTAGGCGAAGAGCGAGTGATTGCCTTTGACATGCCAGGTACCACCCGCGACAGTATTTATATTGATTTCGAGCGGGGCGAGAAAAAATACACCCTGATTGACACCGCTGGCTTGCGCAAGCGTGGCAAGGTGTTTGAAGCGATTGAAAAGTTTTCGGTTATTAAAACACTGCAGGCCATTGAAGACGCGAATGTGGTCATTTTGATGCTGGATGCCCAGCAAGATATTTCAGATCAAGATGCGGGCATTGCAGGGTTTATTGTGGAAGCAGGGCGGGCCTTGGTGATTGCGGTCAACAAATGGGACGACTTGGACGAATACAAAAAAGAGCGAATCAAGGTTGAGTTGCATCGTCGTTTGGTGTTCCTGGACTTTGCAAACCTGCATTTTGTGTCGGCCACCAAGCCATTTGGTATTGGTACGATGATGAAGTCAGTGGACGAGGCCCATGCGGCTGCGTTTGCCAAGTTGTCCACGCCCAAGTTGACCCGCTTGATTCAAGAATGTGTGGAGGCGCAGCAGCCCCCGCGCAAGGGTATTTTCAGACCCAAATTGCGTTATGCCCACCAAGGCGGACAAAACCCGCCCATTATCGTCATCCACGGCACTGCGTTGGACAACATTTCAGACAGCTACAAGCGCTACTTGGAAGGCAAGGTACGTGATCGCTTCAAACTGAAAGGTACCCCTTTGCGTGTCGAATTCCGCAGTTCGACCAACCCATTCGTCAAAGAAAAGTAGCCCTAATTCCTGACTTTGTCCTGTCTGCCCCAGTTATGGCCTAGAGATTCCTCAATTTTCCCTTGAATCTTGAATTGATTGGGGTAGGATGGACTTCTGGGCTAAAAAATAATGGAGGGCATTTAATGCAAGTCAAGGAAATTCTGAGAGTCAAAGGCAACACGCTTTTCACGGTTACCCCTGATACACGGTTGTCTGATTGTGTGATCACCATGGCAGAGCATGACGTGGGTTCGCTGGTGGTGATGGAAAAGGGCGCTGTTGCTGGCATCGTGACCTTCCGGGAAGTGATTGCTACGCTGGCCAAACGTCAGATTGAGCACCGCACGGGTCCAACTCCCCCGATTTCAGAGATTTACGTCCGCGAGGTCATGAATCCAAGCCCGGCACGAGCGGGTTTGAACATGGAAGTCGACGCACTTCGTAAGTTGATGCTTGAAAATCACCAGCGTTACTTACCCGTTGTTGACGGTGAGACCCTGTGTGGCGTAATTTCCTTCCATGATGTGGCCAAGGCTGTTCTTGAAGAGCAAAGTTTTGAGAACAAAATGCTGAAGGGTTACATCCGTGATTGGCCTATTGAAGAAAGCAATTGAAGCAGGTGTTTGATTGGGTTTGAATGTAGCAATTATTGGTGCTGGGGTCTCAGGCTTGGCTTGCGCAAGCGAGTTGACTCGTCATGGGCACCGCGTTGTTGTGTTTGAAAAAAGCAGGGGGGCAGGCGGTAGAGCACCCACTCGCTGGCTAGACCGAGAATCCTCCCCGCCCTTGGGCTTTGACCATGGCACTCAGTACTTTCATGTGCGTTCTAGCGCTTTTCGTCAGGTGATTGAACAAGCGGTTTCCTATGGCGTTGTTTCGCCTTGGGAAGGCCGTGTGGTCAATTTGTCGTACGGCCAAAAAACCCCTGTTCAGGACGATGAAACCCGTTGGGTGGGTACGCCCGGCATGGCTAGTTTGGGTAAATTCCTGGCACTTGAATTGAATGTGCAGTATGACACCCGCGTGACTGGCCTTGTGCGGGACAGCGACCAGTTCCGGTTGACTGTGCAAAGCGGTGCCAACTCGGGCACCCATTCGGCTGAAAGTCCATCTGAACTGCCGGAACTATTCGACTGGGTGGTGTCTGCAATTCCATGTGAACAAGTCAGTGAATTGTTTGCCGAATTTCACCCCCCTTTGGCCAAAGAAGCGTCAAAAGTAAAGTCCAGCGTCAACTGGACATGCATGTTGAGTTTTGACCAAGCCATCCCGGTGGATTTTGATGGTGCTTTGGTGTACGACAGCCCTTTGGGTTGGATCTGCCGTGATTCTTCCAAACCTGGGCGTGCGCCCGGTGAGCGTTGGTTGCTGCAAGCCACCTCTGATTGGTCGCAAGCGCATGTGCAGTTGCCTGCGGACAAAGCCTCGGAAATGCTGATTGATGTGTTTCGAAACGTGCTTGGGCTTTCTGTGACGCCTGAACGCGCGGTGTCCCACCGTTGGCTTTATGCTTTGCCTGAAACCCCTCTGGATTGTGGCTACTATTTGGACCGAAAGGCCAAAATTGCGGCCTGCGGAGATTGGTTAAGCAAGGCTCGAGTTGAAGATGCTTATTTGAGTGGCCAATCGCTGGCGTCTGAAATCAAATCATCCTGAACCCGAATGCGGGTTAGCGGTCCTGTATTCCTATAAAATACAGGGTTTACGTCTTGGAATTCTGTTATGTCTGGAAGTAGCCTAGGCCGACTTTTTGTAGTGAGCAATTTTGGGGAAAGTCATGGCCCGGCCATTGGCTGCGTGGTGGACGGGTGCCCCCCAGGTTTGCCATTGACGGCAGAAGACCTTCAACATGATTTGGATCGTCGTAAGCCGGGCACTTCACGACATGTCACGCAGCGTCAAGAAGACGATGCCGTCGAGATTCTCTCTGGTGTTTTTGAGGGCGTAACCACTGGCGCCCCAATTGGTTTGCTGATTCGTAACCAAGACCAGCGCAGCAAAGATTACGGCAATATCATGGAGACTTTCCGTCCTGGGCATGCCGACTACACTTACTGGCACAAATATGGCATTCGTGACCACCGTGGTGGTGGCCGCTCGTCAGCACGCATGACTGCACCTATGGTTGCTGCGGGCGCGATTGCTAAAAAATGGCTAGCCAAACAATACGGAATTCAAATTCGCGGTTGTATGACCCAGATTGGCGAAGTGGAGATTCCTTTTGAAAGTTGGGACCATGTGACCAACAATGCGTTTTTCGCAGCCAACGCCAGCAAAATTCAAGAGCTTGAAGACTACATGGATGCACTGCGCAAGTCGGGTGACTCCTGCGGTGCAGGTTTGCGCGTGATGGCATCGGGTATGCCGGTTGGTTTGGGTGCCCCCTTGTACGACAAGCTGGATGCCGACATCGCATTCGCCATGATGAGCATCAATGCGGTCAAAGGGGTTGAAATTGGTGCGGGCTTTAAGAGCATCGTCCAAAAGGGTTCTGAACATGGGGATGAGCTGAATCCTGAGGGTTTTGGTTCCAATCATTCTGGTGGCGTGCTGGGCGGCATTTCGACCGGGCAAGACATCGAGGTCCGTATTGCGATCAAACCCACGTCCAGCATACGTTTGCCGCGCAAATCCATCGACAAGGCCGGCAACTCCATTGAAGTTCAAACTTTTGGCAGACATGACCCTTGTGTGGGCATTCGAGCAACGCCAATTGCCGAAGCCATGTTGGCCTTGGTGTTGATGGATCATGTGCTTTTACATCGAGCACAGTGCGCCGACGTCAAGGTGGATACGCCACAAATTCCTCCGGGTCGGTCAGACTACTAAACACCGGGGCATAACCCTTGCAGCAGGTTTGGATTGGTTTTTTCTACGCAGCGTATTTTGCTTTCGTGGGCCTGTACTCCCCATTTCTGGGGCCTTACCTCAAATCGATTGGACACGGGCTGGATGTGATTGCATTGGCTTTGGGGCTGATGCAAATTATGCGGGTGTTTGGCCCCTTGGCCTGGGGTTGGGTGGCAGACGTCAGCGGGCGGCGTGTGCTGTTGATGCGTGTGGCCGTTGGCTTTGGTCTACTGATGTCGGTCATTACTTTTCTGAATGACCGTTCAACCAGTCACCTGATTGTTTGTTTGGTGCTTCTGAATTTAAGCATTTCAGGCTTGATCCCGATGTCGGATGTGCAGGCCATGGATGTGTGCAAGGGCGATGCGGGGGCTTATGGTCGCGTGCGCTTGTTTGGCTCACTCGGCTTTATTCTGGCTGTACTCGGCTTCGGTTTTTGGGCTGATCATTTGGGTTTTACAGCCTTTCCTGTGTGGGTTTTTGTCTGTCTAGGTTTGGCTTGGGGCAGCACTTGGTGTTTGCGTGAGGCGGTGCATCAACAAGACTCAAGCCCAGGCAAGCCTTCGCAAAAACAAGGGTCTGTCAAAGACACACTGCGCCTGCTCTTGCCCAGTGATTTGCGTCTGTTTTGGTTGGCCTCATTTTTTATGGTGTTGGCTCATGGCGTGTTTTACTCGTTTTTCTCCTTGTATTTGATTGAGTTTGAGTACAGTGAGTCCGCCATTGGTGGGCTTTGGGCCTTGGGGGTCATGCTGGAGGTGGCTTTTTTTGCCCTTCAAACTCGCATATTTGCCTATTTCGATAAGCGGGTCTGGTTGTTAATCAGTTATGCGGCCTGTGCTGTGCGATTTGCTGTAGTGGCGATGTTTCCCGAAACATTTTGGATTATTGCCTTGTCCCAATGTGCTCATGCTTTGACTTTTGCTGCACATCACACTGCTACCATTACTTGGTTGCGTGAGCGGGTTCCCATCCATTTACAAGGTAGGGCGCAGGCCATGTACGCCACAATTGCCTATGGGGTAGGCGGTACGAGCGGTACTTTTCTGGGCCGATGGGCTTGGGACTATGTATCGCCTTCCTTTGCATTTTGGGTTGCTGCGTTGGCTGGGCTTTTTGCGAGTATGCTGGGGTATCGGCTGATCCAGCAGGGGGAACCTGAGCTGTCAACAGCATTGGCCTGTAAGCGTTAAACAATACGTTAGATAGCTATTAATCACCAATTGGAGTACCAAGTCACCATGTCCACAAGAGTTGCTAAGCGTATGGGTTTCGCCCTTTGTTTGGGGGGCACTTTGGTCCTTTCTGCATGCCAAACCGTACAAACCACTGAAGCTGGAACCGTTGGGGTTGACCGCAAACAGTTTGTCATGATTTCGGCCAAGGAAGTTGAGCAAGGTTCTGCCAAGGCCTATTCCGACATTATTGCCAAGGCGCAAAGCGAGGGTAAGCTCAATGTCGATGCCGCCCAATACCGTCGTGTGAAGGGGATTGCGGACCGCATGATTCCGCAAACCTCCGCATTTCGTAAGGATGCAACGGCTTGGCGCTGGGAGGTCAATGTTTTGCAATCTGATCAGTTGAATGCGTGGTGTATGGCGGGTGGGAAAATCGCTTTTTACTCCGGACTGATCAACAAGCTGAAATTGACAGATGATGAAATTGCAGCCGTCATGGGTCATGAAATTGCCCATGCTTTGCGTGAGCACAGCCGCGAGCGAATGTCCCAGCAAATGGCGACTAATTTGGGCGTGTCTGTGATTGCGGCAGGTTTTGGTTTAGGTAGGGTGGGTACAGATTTGGCAGGTATGGCTGCAGACGTAGCGATTAACCTGCCTTACGGTCGCTCGCATGAAACCGAGTCCGATCGCATTGGGGTTGAATTGGCCGCCCGGTCCGGTTACGACCCGCGCGCTGCCATTAGTTTGTGGAACAAAATGGCCAATCAGGGTGGTGGTGGCACCCCTGAATTGTTGTCCACGCACCCATCCCCCGAAAACCGTATGAAAGACTTGGCAGATTACTCCGCCAGAGTGATGCCTTTGTATCAGGCCGCACGAAAGTAAACAATCCAAATTGTGCGATGTTGCGGTGCACTGTGTTGCACCCGCATGCGTCTCATTGACCCTCATATGGCCTTCATATGGCATAATCAAGGGCTCACTGTAAACATCTTGCCCAATTCGAGGGGCACACCGCATCATGCCAAAAACACTTTACGACAAACTCTGGGAAAGTCATTTGATTCGCACTGAATCGGACGGTACCGGCCTTATTTACATTGATCGTCAGTTGGTGCACGAGGTAACAAGCCCTCAAGCCTTTGAGGGCTTGGCGTTGGCTGGCCGCCCACTTTGGCGCAAAAGTGCCAATTTGGCAGTGGTAGATCACAACGTTCCCACCACAGACCGCAGCAAGGGCATTGAAGACCCGGTGTCGCGCCTGCAGGTTGAAACGCTGGACAAAAACGCACATGAACACGCTCTAACCTATTTCGACTTGAACGACAAGCGGCAAGGTATTGTGCATGTAATTGGACCAGAGCAAGGTGCCACCTTGCCGGGTATGACGATTGTGTGCGGTGACTCCCACACCAGCACCCATGGCGCACTGGGCGCTTTGGCATTTGGTATTGGTACGTCTGAGGTGGAGCATGTGATGGCCACTCAGTGTTTACTGATGAAAAAAGCCAAAAGCATGCTTGTCAAAGTAGAAGGCAAACTGGGTGCGGGCGTTTCTGCAAAAGACATCGTGTTGGCCGTCATCGGAAAGATTGGTACAGCGGGCGGTACGGGTTACGCGATTGAGTTTGCAGGCTCTGCAATTCGTGAATTGTCGGTTGAAGGCCGCATGACCATTTGCAACATGGCGATTGAAGGTGGTGCACGTTCAGGCATGGTGGCGGTTGATCAAAAAACCATTGATTATGTGAAAGGCCGCCCATTCTCGCCAAAAGGCAGCGATTGGGACAAAGCGGTTGCCTATTGGAATACCCTGCACACCGACGAAGGTGCGCAATTTGATGCAGTAGTTGAGTTGAATGCGGCGAATATTCTTCCCCAAGTGACTTGGGGTACATCGCCAGAAATGGTCACAGACGTGAAGGGGCAAGTGCCCAACCCAGCCAACGAGACTGACCCAGTGAAGCGTCAAGGCTACGAAAGGGCGCTGAGTTACATGGGTTTGCAGGCAGGGCAGTCGATTGATCAAATCAAGATCGATAAGGTGTTTATTGGGTCTTGCACCAATTCCCGCATTGAAGATTTACGTGATGCTGCTGCAGTCATCAAAGGCCGCAAAAAGGCTGACAATGTAATGCTGGCTTTGGTGGTGCCTGGCTCTGGTCTGGTCAAAGAGCAAGCTGAAAAAGAAGGTTTGGACAAGGTGTTTGTGGAAGCTGGCTTTGAATGGCGTGAACCGGGTTGCTCGATGTGCTTGGCAATGAATGCCGACCGTTTGGGTGCAGGCGAGCGTTGTGCATCCACCAGCAACCGCAATTTTGAAGGCCGTCAGGGTGCCGGTGGCCGCACCCATTTGGTAAGCCCCGCTATGGCTGCAGCCGCTGCGATTGCAGGGCATTTCGTTGATGCACGTACTTTTTAACTTGTTTGCACTGGAGGCGACTTATGAAAACTAAACCGATGAAATCCATTCTGACGGCTATCGCTACCTTGGTTGCCGTATTCACATTGACTGCTTGCAACACGGTTCAAGGTGTGGGTAAAGACATCCAGAAAGCGGGTGAAGTTATTGAGAAGTCATCCGAGAAAAAGTAATTTATTATCAGGAATTTGAATGGATAAGTTCGAAACGCACTCAGGTATTGCCGTGGCCATGAATCGTGCCAATGTGGATACCGACGCGATTATTCCCAAGCAGTTTTTGAAATCAATTCAGCGCTCTGGCTTTGGTCAGTACCTGTTTGATGGATGGCGTTATTTGGATGAAGGCCAACCGGGCATGGATTGCACCAACCGGCCTTTGAACCCAGATTTCGAACTGAACAAGCCGGAATTCAAAGGCGGTACCATTTTGGTAGCGGGCCCCAACTTTGGCTGTGGTTCATCGCGCGAGCATGCGCCTTGGGCATTACAGCAGTATGGGTTCCGCGCCATACTTTCCTCCAGCTATGCAGATATTTTCTTCAACAACTGCTTTAAGAATGGCTTGTTACCCATTGTTCTTAAAGAACAAGAGTTGCTTGAAATATTCGAAGATATCCATGCAAACCCCGGTATGAAGTTGACCATCAACCTTGAAAAACAAGAGGTGGTGTCAGCACGCAAGTCGTATGGGTTTGAGGTAGAACCATTCCGCAAACACTGTTTGATCAATGGTTTGGACGACATTGGTCTGACTTTGCAGCATGCAGATGAAATCAAGGCGTTTGAAGCCAAGCGTTTGGCAGCGCAGCCTTGGTTGGCCAACACCATTTAAGAAACTAAGTCAGTAAAGAATCAGTAGAGAAATAGCATGACATTAAAAATTGCGGTAATGCCCGGTGACGGTATTGGTCCAGAAATCACCAAAGAGGCAGTGCGAGTGCTTGAGGCATTGCGTACGGATGGCCTGAAGGTGGAGTTTGAGTATGCGCCAATCGGTGGGGCAGCTTACCGTGAAACAGGCCACCCATTGCCTGAATCCACTGTGGCATTGGCCCGCGCATCTGATGCCGTGCTTTTTGGTGCTGTGGGTGACTTTTCCTTGGACACTCTGCCACGCCATTTGCGCCCCGAGCAGGCCATTTTGGGCATTCGCAAAGCCTTGAATTTGTTTGCAAACTTCCGTCCAGCCATGGTGTATCCCGAGTTGGCAGATGCATCTTCCATGCGACCAGAAATCGTGGCTGGTATGGATATTTTGATTGTGCGTGAACTGACTGGCGACATCTACTTTGGTACGCCCCGTGGCCACCGCATTTGCGAAGATGGCCCTTTCAAGGGCGACCGTGAAGCGTTTGACACCATGCGCTATGCTGAGACTGAAATTCGCCGCATCGCCCATGTGGCTTTTCAGGCGGCCCGCAAGCGCAATGGCAAATTGTGTTCCGTCGACAAGGCCAATGTGCTGGAAACCACCCAGTTTTGGCGTGATGTAGTCACTGAGGTGGCCAAGGAATACCCGGATGTGGCCCTTAGCCACATGTACGTGGACAACTGCGCGATGCAGCTGTTGAAAGACCCCAAGCAGTTTGACGTGATTGTGACGGGTAATTTGTTTGGCGATATTTTGTCAGATGAAGCGTCCATGTTGACAGGGTCCATCGGTATGTTGCCATCCGCCTCATTGAATGAGAATAACTTTGGCCTGTACGAGCCCATCCATGGCTCTGCCCCTGATATTGCTGGCAAAGATTTGGCAAACCCATTGGCCACAGTGCTTTCTGCAGGCATGATGCTGCGTTATACATTTGGCATGGAAGAATATGCCGCAAGAATTGAAAGCGCTGTAAAAGCTGTATTGGCCACAGGCCCGAGAACCGGTGACATCTGGCGTGATGGCAAGGTAAAAACGGGTACCCAAGGTATGGGTGACGCCTTGTTGGCCGCGCTTGCGGCTCAATGATTCAGCACAGACATCAAGAATTTTTATTTAGCTCGGAGTAAATCATGTTGAAAGTGGGTTTGGTCGGATGGCGGGGCATGGTTGGCTCCGTGTTGATGCAAAGAATGCGGGAAGAAAAAGATTTCGATCATTTTGAGCCTGTGTTTTTCTCGACATCCAATGCGGGTGGTGCGGCTCCCTCATTCGCCAGCGGTGCGGGTGCACTGCAAAACGCGAGTGACATTGATGCCTTGTCCAAGATGGACGTCATTCTGACTTGCCAGGGCGGCGATTACACCAATGATGTATTTCCCAAGTTGCGTGCTGCGGGTTGGGGCGGTTATTGGATTGATGCGGCGTCCAGCCTGCGCATGAATGATGATGCAATTATCATTCTGGACCCAGTCAACATGGATGTGATCAAGCATGGTTTGACCTCCGGCGTTCGCAATTATGTGGGCGGTAATTGCACCGTGTCCTTGATGCTGATGGCTTTGGGTGGTCTGTTCCAGAACAATTTGGTGGAGTGGATTAGCTCCATGACGTACCAAGCAGCGTCTGGCGCGGGTGCCCAGAACATGCGTGAATTGATTTCCCAGATGGGTTCAATTCATGGATCAGTGTCTTCCTTGTTGAGCGATCCTGCGTCTGCCATTTTGGAAATTGACCGCAAGGTGGCTGACCACATCAATTCCGATGTTTACCCCAAAGACAATTTTGGTGTGCCACTGGGCGGAAGTTTGATTCCATGGATCGACAAAGACTTGGGCAACGGCCAATCCAAAGAAGAATGGAAGGGCGCTGCTGAAACCAACAAGATTTTGGGTAAACCCGCTGCGGGCACTGCAGGCTCTATCCCGGTGGATGGCCTTTGCGTGCGTGTAGGCGCAATGCGCTGCCATTCTCAAGCTTTGACCATCAAGCTGAATAAAGATGTGCCTTTGGATGAAATCAACGACATGTTGGCCAAGGCGAATGATTGGGTGCAGGTTGTACCCAACACCCGCGAAAGCTCGATGAAGTTGTTGACTCCTGCTGCTGTAACTGGCCGCATGCATGTACCAGTGGGCCGTTTGCGCAAAATGAGCATGGGCCCCGGTTTTGTTAGTGCATTTACTGTGGGCGACCAGTTGTTGTGGGGCGCTGCTGAGCCTTTGCGTCGTATGTTGCGCATTTTGATTGAGCGTTGATCCACATTGTAAATGTGGGGGATACCCAGCCCAAAGAGCGCAGAAATGCGCTCTTTGTTGTTTTGAGGGCGCTTAGGGTGATATTTTTAGGGTGATATAAATAAACCCATTTTGGAGAGTGCGAGTGATTCGATACAAGACAAAGCTGTTGCCCTTGTTGATTAGTGCCTTGTTCGTATCCATCCCGTCGGTTGAAGCCGCCCAGCTTGGAAAAATCACTGTGGTTTCCAAGCCCGATCAAAATTTTGCTGCTCAAATTTTAGTCGAACGTGTTTTGCCCGGTGAGCGAGAATCGATGCGGGTTTCACTGGCTGCGCCTGAGGCTTTTGCGGCTGCTCGGCTGACTGTGGATCCCAACCTTTCCAAATTGAAATTTGCAATTCGGGATGGTGCAGCCCCCGGAACCGCGCTTATTGATGTGTCATCCTCCGCCCCCATTCCTGCAGGTTTTATTGATGCTTTGCTGGAGTTGAGTTGGGCCGGTGGTAAGGTCACCCGCGAATACACGCTTTCCATACCAGTACGCACAACAACGCCCTCGGTGACTCCAGTTCTACCTGAAGTAAGCCAGCCAAAGTCAGTAGCCCCTGCAACACCGGCAGCACCTGTATCGCCAGCAGCACCTGCAGCTGCCCCGGCAGTTGCACCGAAAGCCCTCGCTGCCGCTACAACTTCGGCCGCCCCAGGCGTTGCTGCCCCCAAGCCTCAAGTAACAGCTGCACCAAGCCCTGCACCTGCGCCTGTACCAGCGCCGGTTGAGCCTGTGGCCAAAGCTGACGTGGTGATTGAGAGAACCCAAAAGGTAAAACGCGGCAACACTTTGTCTGAAATTGCAGTTGATTTGGTTGGACAAGGCGTCACACTAAACCAAGCCATGGCGGCGTTGTTTGAAGCAAACCCCGAGGCTTTTATCAACGGTAGCATTCACCTGCTTAAGCCCGGCGCTGAGTTAAGAATTCCCAATCGCAGCAGCTTACGTAGCCGCAGTAAAAACGATGCTTTGGTGATTCTGGCGGGCGGGGATGATCGAAATGATTTCGCTCTTGCTGCAAGGCAACTGGGATTGTTGACTGTGGCCAAGCAAGAAGACTTGTCCAATAAGCAGCAAAGCAGTGGTCAAATTGAGCAAGGTCGTGCCAAGCAAACAGCCCCAGGCGTGGAGCAAGACAGGCTTAAAATCGCACCTGGTGTGACTGACGGCAATGCCAAAGCCAAGTTGGACAGGGCTGCAGAGGAACTGATTGCCAAGGAGAAATCACTGGCAGAAGCCAATGAGCGCATCGCTTTGTTGGAGCGAAATGTTTCGGACCTTCAACGCTTGCTGGAATTGCAAAATAAGGCCGGGGCTGGTGCAGGTGTTGCGCAAGGCCCTGCGCAAGGTCCTGCGGCGGACCCCAATGCGGCTCAGCCTAATCAGCCTGTTGCCGAAACGCCTGCGGAAGCTAGCGCTGAAAACAAGGGTGAGACACCTGCTGAGGTGCCAACAGAGGCCCCAACTGAAGCACCGACAGCTGCGCCACCTTTGGCTGTAGAGCAAACACCCGACCCAGCACCCAAGTCAGAGCCATCGGAATCCGAAGACAGTTCGCTGATGAGCAACCCATGGGTATTGGGTGGCGGTGTGGGCGTAAGCCTGGCGTTTTTGGGCGGTTTAGTCCTTTTGCTTAAAAAGCGTAAAAAGGTGGAAGAGCCTCAAGAGGATGATTCGGAAGATCAAAATGCCGAGTCATTCAACGAAGCTTTGGCTTGGGCGACGGGCACGGGTTCAGCTGACGAGGCACCTTCTGCGGAACCGCCTGCTCAAGCCGCTAGCCGAGTTGAAGATGAAGTCTTTGATTTGGATGAAATTTTGTCCGAGACCCCGGCGCCTACCCCAGCACCTACGCCTGCCGTGACGGCAGAGCCAGTTCAACCCAGCGTTCCAGAGGCATTTGAGCGTGCGCCACAGGTTGCGCCCGCTGAGTCGTCACCAGTGGTTGATCTTGACTTCGAGCCTTCAGAAGTGGACACCAAGGCCGACGTAAGCTCTATTTTTGATGATTTAGACGACCTTGAAAAGGGTGCTGAGGCCGCCAAAAAGGAAATTGAGGAATTGAGAGAATCGACCCAAGCCACCATGGAGCCAGAACCCGAGGTGGAGGATGTGGAGGAAGAAGCCAAGGCCAGCCCTGCAAGCACCGACCCAGTAAGCGATTTGGATGATTTATTCGACCAAGCCGCTGCCGGTTTGGATTTGGATTTGCCCGGTGTGGAGTTGGATGCAGCGACCCGGCAAGAGGTCGACACCAAACTTGATTTGGCAGGTGCTTATGTCGAGATTGGCGATTCGGACGGTGCATCTGACCTGTTGAAAGAAATCATTGAAAAGGGTGATGCTGCACAAGTCAAAAAGGCAAAAGAGCTACTGGCCAGTTTGAAGTAATGAATTTGCATGATTGATCAAGACATCGAGGCAGGCGCTGCCCACGTTGGGGGTGACGTTACTCAAAAAATTGCATTGGGAGTTGCGTACAACGGCTCTGAATTTGAGGGTTGGCAAAAGCAGCCTCACGGCAGGACGGTGCAGGACTTGCTTGAGGCGGCATTGTCGGAAATCAATGGCAGCCCTGTGGATTTGGTGTGTGCGGGCAGGACTGACACGGGGGTACATGCCCGCCAGCAGGTTGTACATTTTGAAACCTCTGCGGAACGTCCCTTGGTGGCTTGGGTAAAGGGTGTGAACTCCCAATTGCCCAAAACGGTGGCGGTGCAGGGTGCTCAAATTGTGCCGCAGGAGTTTCACGCCCGTTTTTCAGCAAAGTCACGCACCTACCGCTACTATTTTTACACGGCAAGAAGCCCAGACCCTTTTAAGCAGCAAATGAGCTGGATTCACTACCCCCTGAATTTGAGGAAGATGCTGGAGGCGGGCCAGTGTTTGTTGGGCACCCATGACTTCAGCTCATTTCGCGCAGGGCAGTGTCAGGCCAAATCCCCAATCCGCACCTTAATGCGCCTGGAAATGCACCCACTGCAGGACTATGCATACGTTGAATTGCAGGGCAACGCCTTCCTGCACCACATGGTGCGCAACATCATGGGTTGCCTTTTCGAGGTTGGGCTTGGCAGAAAGCCGGTGGAATGGGTGGCAGAAATCTTGGCATTAAAATCTCGAGTTCACGCTGCGCGCACTTATCCCTCCCAAGGCCTCACCCTGTGGGAGGTGGAGTATCCCGAAGCATTTAGAATAGGTGACTTGTTCAAGCCAAGTTTTCCGTTTCAAGACTTAACAACATGAAAACCCCATGAGAACACGTATCAAAATTTGTGGCCTGCGCACCCTTGAAGCAGTTCAAACCTGCGTTCAATCGGGTGCTGACGCAGTGGGTTTTGTGTTTTACGCCCCTTCACCCCGCGCCGTTACGCCCCTTCAAGCCAAGCCACTTGCGCTCGCCCTGGGGCCTTGGGTTACTCCAGTCGCTTTGTTTGTGAATCCTACCGTGGCAGAAGTATCAGAGGTATTGCGTGCAATTCCGAATGCTTTATTGCAATTCCACGGGGATGAATCACCTGAGTTTTGCGCGCAGTTTGCCCAACCTTTCATGAAAGCCATTCGCATGAAAGAGGGCATCGACCTACGATTGGAATTGGATCGATTCAACCAAGCGCAAGGGGTATTGGTCGACAGTTGGAGCGAGCATTTTGGGGGCTCTGGCCACACTTTTGACTGGTCCTTGTTGGCAGAAGTGTCGGGTTGCGGCGTGCCACTGATTTTGTCGGGTGGATTATCTGACGGAAATGTCGCCGAGGCCATCAAACAGGTCAAACCCTACGGCGTAGACGTCTCGAGTGGGGTAGAATCGCACCGAGGGGTGAAGTCCCCGGAAAAGATTGTGTCCTTTTGCAGGGCAGTGCACTTGGCAGACTCCAAAACCCTGTTTTGAGTACCCCAGTGGACGCAGTTGTAAAACCCAAATTCTCAAGAGCAGTAAATCATCATGAACAAACCCTATGACTTTCCGGATGCAAGCGGCCATTTTGGGGCTTATGGCGGTTCATTTGTTTCTGAAACCTTGGTGCATGCGCTGGATGAGCTCAAAGCAGCTTACGCGCATTACCAGCACGACCCTGAGTTTTTGGCTGAGTTTGAATCCGAGCTAAAGCACTTTGTAGGCCGTCCAAGCCCGATTTACCATGCCAAGCGTTGGTCTGACGAATTGGGTGGCGCACAAATTTACTTCAAGCGTGAAGACTTGAACCACACGGGCGCCCACAAGGTGAACAATTGCATTGGGCAGGCCATGTTGGCCAAGCGCATGGGTAAGCCACGCGTGATTGCTGAAACAGGTGCCGGCCAACACGGTGTTGCAACCGCAACGGTGGCAGCACGTTATGGCATGAAGTGCGTGGTGTATATGGGTCAGGAAGATGTGGCCCGCCAGGCGCAAAACGTGTTCCGTATGAAATTGCTGGGGGCTGAGGTTATTCCGGTCACTTCCGGATCAAAAACCCTGAAGGATGCATTGAACGAGGCCATGCGTGACTGGGTCACGAATGTGGACGACACGTTCTACATCATTGGCACGGTGGCTGGTCCGCATCCTTACCCGATGCTCGTGCGTGATTTTCAAAGCGTGATTGGTAAGGAATGCATTGTACAAATGCAAGAAAACGTGGGGCGCCAGCCTGATTATGTGTTGGCTTGCGTGGGCGGCGGCTCCAATGCCATGGGCATTTTCCACCCCTACATCAATTCTGAACAAGTCAAACTGATTGGGGTTGAAGCGGCAGGCAAGGGCATTGAGACAGGCATGCACGCAGCTTCATTGTCCGCTGGAACACCCGGTGTATTGCATGGCAACCGCACCTATTTGCTGCAAAACGGCGATGGCCAAATCATCGAGACGCATTCCGTGTCTGCAGGTTTGGATTACCCCGGCGTTGGCCCCGAGCATGCTTGGTTAAAAGACAGTGGCCGTGCCACCTATGTGGGCATTACAGACGACGAGGCGCTTGAAGCCTTTCATCAGTGCTGCAGAATTGAGGGTATTATCCCCGCTTTGGAAAGCAGCCATGCAATTGCCTACGCCACCAAATTGGCCAAAACATTGCCCAAAGACAAAATCATTTTGTTGAACCTTTCTGGTCGTGGGGACAAAGACATGCACACCGTGGCACGCATGAGTGGTGCGGAGTTTTATTGTCATCCCGATTGCAAAACTGGTTTTGAAGTCGCGCAGTGTGGCTCCAAAGTCATGGTTCAACACAAAAATAACAATTCTTAAACCCAATCCATGTCCCGTATCCAGCAAGTTTTTAAAGACCTAGCCGCACAAGGCCGTAAAGGCCTTATTCCATTTGTGACGGCAGGTGACCCGGACCCCCACCACGTGGTGGAACTTCTTCATGCCTTGGCGCAAGCCGGTTCAGATGTGATTGAGTTGGGGGTGCCGTTCTCTGACCCCATGGCTGATGGCCCTGTAATTCAACGGTCCAGCGAGCGGGCCTTGGCTCATGGAATTTCGACACTCAAAATTTTGGAATTTGTGAGTGAGTTTCGTAAATCCAACTTGAACACGCCGATTGTGCTGATGGGTTACGCCAATCCGATTGAGCGCATGGGTACTCAGAAGTTTGTAGATGCAGCCAAGTCTGCTGGAGTGGATGGTGTGCTGGTTGTGGATTACCCGCCAGAGGAATCCATTGAGTTCGCGCGTGAATTGCGTGAAGTGGAACTGGACCCGATTTTCTTGTTGGCCCCCACTTCCACCGACGACCGAATTGAAAAAGTAGCGAAGCTGGCCAGCGGCTATGTGTATTACGTGTCGCTAACAGGCGTTACTGGGGCTGGAAACTTAAATGCCAACTCAGTCAGTTCAAAGCTACCCTTGATTCGTCAGCACACCTCAGTGCCTGTGGGTGTAGGTTTTGGTATTCGCGATGCTGAATCGGCTTGCCGCGTTGCGGAGTCTTCAGACGCAGTTGTTATTGGCTCTGCCTTGATTACCGCGCTTGAGAATGCGCCAGCCGATCAAGCCTGTACGGTGGCCAAAGCATTTTTAAGTCCCATCCGTGCAGCATTGGATGCCAAGTTCAAGGCTTAATAAAAAGGAAAAACCATGAGCTGGTTTGAAAAAATTCTGCCTCCACGTATTTCTTCGCGTGCGCCAGGCGATGCTGCAAAAAAGAGTGTGCCTGAAGGCTTGTGGGTGAAATGCCCCAGTTGTGATTCAGTGTTGTACCAAAATGATTTGGCAGCCAATGCGATGGTTTGCCCGTCCTGTACGCATCATTTGCGAGTGGGTGCGCGTGCACGTTTGGACTTGTTGCTGGATGACGGGGAGCGCACAGAGATTGGTCAAGAAGTGGTGCCGCTGGACAGTTTGAAGTTCAAAGATTCCAAGGCCTACCCAGCCCGCTTGAATGAAGCCCGCGAAGCCACCAGTGAAACTGATGCAATGGTGGTTCAATACGGCAAAATGAGCGGGCAGGGCGTGGTCATTGCCTGTTTTGAGTTTGAGTTTATGGGTGGTTCCATGGGCTCGGTGGTGGGCGAGCGTTTTTGTCGAGGTGTGCAGAAAGCGATTGACGAAAATGTGCCTTTCATCAGTTTTGCGGCCTCGGGTGGAGCAAGGATGCAGGAAGGCTTGGGCTCGTTGATGCAAATGGCCAAAACCTCAGCCATGTTGGCCAGGCTGGGGCAGCACAAGCTGCCTTACATCTCTGTGTTGACCGATCCAACCATGGGCGGCGTGTCGGCCAGCTTTGCGTTTTTGGGCGATGTGGTGATTGCTGAACCCAAGGCCTTGATTGGTTTTGCTGGGCCTCGCGTGATTGAGCAAACCGTACGCCAAACCTTACCAGAAGGTTTTCAACGGGCTGAGTTTCTTCTCGAAAAAGGCGCCGTTGACTGCATTATTGACCGCCGTGAAATGAAAAAAGAGTTGTCCAGCTTGCTGGCCTTGCTGATGAAGCGCCCGGTGGAAACCCCCACCTAGCAGCTGTAGCGCAGAAAAAAGAGAAGTTAATACAAGAGAAGTGAATGCAAAAGAAGTCCACGCCTACCCAGCCAGCCCCACAATCTACTCTCCAAGAGTGGCTTGACTACATTGAAAGCATTCACAGCAAACCCATTGACATGGGTTTGGAGCGGGTGGAAGAAGTAAAAACCCGATTGAAGTTGGATACTTCCAACTCGGTGGTGTTCACCGTGGCGGGTACCAATGGAAAGGGGTCCACCTGCGCCATGCTGGAATCCATTTTGGTCCAAGCCGGTTTCAAGGTGGGTTTGTACACCTCGCCCCACATCTTGCATTTCAATGAGCGGGCACGGCTGCAAGGTGAGTCTGTTTCCGATGCCCAGTTGGTTGAAGCGTTTGAACAAGTCGAGGCCGCGCGAACTGCGGGTCAAAGCGGAACTGCCGAGGCGGTGTCGCTTAGCTATTTTGAGTTCACCACGCTGGCTATCCTTTGGATTTTTTGCAGACAAAATTTGGAAGCGATTGTTCTTGAAGTGGGCTTGGGCGGCCGTTTGGATGCGGTCAATGTGTTTGAGCCAGACTGTGCCATTTGCACCAGTGTGGATTTGGACCATCAGGCTTTTCTTGGTAACACCCGCGAGGCAATTGGGCGTGAAAAAGCGGGTATTTTCCGCAGCGGCAAACCTGCCATTGTGAGTGACCCCAGCCCACCTCAGTCTGTGATTGACCACGCCAACGCGATTGGTGCCGACTTGTGGTTGTTCACACGTGATTTCAATTTTTCTGGCGACAAGCAGCAATGGGCCTACGGCGGCCGTAACATTCGCCGTGGGGCCTTGGCCTATCCCGCTTTGCGTGGGGCCAACCAGTTGTTGAATGCGTCGGCAGCTTTGGCTGCTTTGGAGTCGGTCAGGGATAGGTTGCCCATGCCCGCTCAGTCCATACGGCAGGGGTTCCTTCTGGTGGATTGGCCAGGGCGTTTTCAGGTGTTACCCGGCCAGCCAACCATCATTTTGGATGTGGGCCATAACCCCCATGCGGCTGCCCATTTAAGGGAAAGTTTGGATGGAATGGGCTTCTTCCCCTACACCCATTGCATATTTGGAATGTTGGCAGACAAGGATGCGCAAGGTGTGGTTACCCAATTGAAGGACAGAGTGGATCACTGGCATTGTGTCCCTCTTGAGGGTGATCGCGGTCGCGATTCTGAAGCCCTTGAACAGGCAGTAAGAGCCGCAGGTGTTGAGGGGCAAGCCTTTGATTGGGAAGGCAATGTGCGTGCTGTTCAGCAGGGGGGTATTCCCAAGCAAATTCCTGAACGAAGTTTGCAGAAATACTCTAGTCTGGCGCAAGCGTACAAGCTTGTGACTCAAGCAGCAGCCGCGAATGATAGAATCGTGGTCTTTGGGTCATTCGTCCTAATTGCCGAGGTTTTAAAGATTCGGGAAGAAAGCCGAAAAGCCTCCAGAATGCGTTAGTAGTGGTTTTAAGCAACCCGAATTTTTTCATACCGAGGAATTAGTGAGTTCTAACACGCGCGCCAGTGTGAAAAACAGGTCCAACAATGACCCCAGCGATGAAATGAAGCGCAGGGCCCGTCGCAGACTTGTGGGCTCTTTGGCTTTGTTTTTGACCGCTCTGATTGTTGTTCCCGCTTTGATTGAAGGCGAGCCAAACTCGGCCAAGCTCGAGATCGAGTTGGTGTTTCCTTCCAAGCCCGGCAGCCAAGAAGTGGCCAATGATGCCAGCGCTGAACCCAAAGCTGAATCCAAAGCCGAAACCAAAGCTGAATCCAAGGCTGTAACTAAGGCAGAGCCCAATCCGGACATTATTCCCCCCCCAGCCAAAGCACCCGTAGAAAAGGCTGCACCTAAGGTCGCCGTTGTACCTCCATCATTGAATGAGCCAGACAGCAGGTCAGAAACCGAATCACCCCTAGAAATTGCAGAGCCGAAAAAGCCCAGCGTGCAGGACATATCCAAGGCAGCTGCAGCCAAAGAAGCCGCATCCAAAGAAGCCGCATCCAAAGAGGCTGCCAAGCTGGCCGCAAAAGCTGAGTTAGCGAAAAAGGAAGCCGCAACCAAAGAAGCCGCAACCAAAGAAGCTGCAACTAAAGAAGCTGCAGCCAAAGAAGCAGCAATGAAGGCGGCGGACAAAGCCAAGCAAGCTGAAAAACCCGCTGACAAATCCGAAGATGCGATTGCCAAGTTTGCTGACCCCGACTCAAAGCGGGAAGCCCCAGCCAAAGAAGTCAATACACCAGCCAAGCCCACTTTTATTCAGGTGGCTGCACTGAAAGATCAAGCTCGAGCCGAAGCACTTAAAGATGAGTTGTCGGCAAAAGGGTTTGCAAGCCGTGTGCAATCTTTGGTGACTGATCAAGGCACTGTGTACCGAGTCAGAGTGGGACCATTTGCCGATGCTGACAAGGCCGATAAAACTAAATCTGATTTGTCAAAACAAGGTTATAACCCAAGGGTTGCGCAGTGACGTTTCCCGAAGTGGCTTTCACGTCCCTGACTTTATTTGATTATCTGGTGATGGTTATCATCAGCTTGTCCTTGATCCTTGGCTTATTCCGGGGCATGGTCAAAGAGGTTTTGTCTTTGGTGAACTGGGCATTGGCTTTTTATGTGGCCAACACTTATGGCGAGCAACTGATTGTTTATTTGGATTGGACCCAGGCATTAAGCCCCGCGATGAAGGCCCTTGTGGGTTGTGCCGCAGCGTTTCTTGCCTCCATGATTGTGGGTTCCATCATCATTGGTTTGCTGGGCAGGATTATTTCCGCAGCAGGTTTGGGTTTTATGGATCGCGGTTTGGGTGGGGTATTTGGCCTGGGGCGTGGTGTCATCATAGTTTTGACATTGGTTACTGCTGCGGGCTTTACTTCATTGCCGAAGCAGCCGTTTTGGCGTGACGCCGTGTTGTCCCCCTATGCTGAAGATGCGATGCGAGAAATCAAGCCGCATTTACCGGAAAGCGTGGGCAAGTGGGTTCGCTACTAGGAGATTGAAATGTGCGGCATCGTGGGTATTTTTGCGTTTTCACCAGTCAACCAAGTGTTGTATGACAGCCTTTTGCTGCTGCAACATCGCGGCCAAGATGCGGCGGGTATTGCCACTGCGAATGGAAATGCGTTCAGCATGTTCAAAGGCAATGGATTGGTGCGGGATGTGTTTCGCACGCGCAATATGCGATCCTTGCCCGGCCACAGTGGCATTGGCCATGTGCGCTACCCCACAGCGGGTTCAGCAGCCAGCTCTGATGAAGCCCAACCTTTTTATGTGAATGCACCCTATGGTTTGGTGTTGGCCCACAACGGAAACTTGACCAACAGTGAGCGTTTGAAAGCCGAGTTGTTTAAGAACGACCGCCGCCACATCAACACCAACTCAGATTCAGAAGTGCTGCTTAACGTACTGGCGCACGAGCTGCAAAGCAATGCACACGGTTATTCTTTGGACCCAGTTGCTATTTTTAAGGCGATTGCAGGTGTGCATCAACGTGCGCAAGGCGCTTATGCTTGCGTGGCGCAAATTGCAGGTTATGGTTTGGTGGCCTTCCGCGACCCTTACGGCATTCGCCCCTTGGCCTTGGGCCAAATTGAAACAGACCAAGGCAAGGAATACATGTTTGCCTCCGAATCAGTTGCATTGGCAGGCATGGGTTTTGAGTTTGTTCGGGACGTTGAGCCGGGTGAAGCTATTTTTGTAGACCTTGACGGCAATTTGTACGCCCAGCAGTGTGCAGAGAAAACCATGCTGAGCCCCTGCATTTTTGAATATGTGTATTTGGCGCGCCCAGATTCCGTGATGGACGGTGTGTCCGTGTACGAAGCCCGTGTAAAAATGGGTGAGTACTTGGCTGACCAAATCAAGAGGGAAATGAATTCGGGTGAAATTGATGTGGTGATGCCCATTCCGGATTCCAGCCGCCCAGCCGCTTTGGAATTGGCGACGCGCTTGGGAGTGCCGTATCGCGAAGGTTTTATTAAAAACCGCTACATTGGCCGCACGTTTATTATGCCGGGGCAGGCTGTACGCAAGAAAAGCGTTCGCCAAAAACTCAATGCCATTGAAGTGGAATTCAAAGGCAAAACCGTGTTGATTGTGGATGACTCCATTGTGCGCGGTACAACCAGCCGTGAAATCGTACAAATGGCCCGTGAAGCGGGTGCCAAAAAGGTGATTTTTGCGTCGGCAGCCCCGCCCGTACGTTATCCCAATGTGTATGGCATTGACATGCCAACGCGGGATGAGCTGATTGCCTCAGGCCGCACAGATGACGAAATTTGCAAGGAAATCGGTGCAGACGCGCTGTTCTATCAAAGCATTGAGGACATGAAGCGCTCGGTCAGCGATTTGCTGCCTTCCCTGAAAAACTTTGATGCATCTTGCTTCGAAGGCACCTATGTGACGGGTGATGTAACCCCTGAGTATTTGGATCGCTTGGAATACATGCGCAAGCATCCTGAGGTGGCTGAGCCCAGTGGCTTGCAAATGAACCTTGGTTACTCCGCTAATCAATGAGACAGCGAATCAATAAACCCGCGTTTTAGAGTTGGGTTTAGAGTGTGACTGTAAGCCTTGGGTCAGTTGATCGGCTAAAATAGTGAGTTAGATGTAAAAGCGCGAAATGGTTCGCGCTTTTTCTTTGAGCAGGGCTTCTTTTCATGTCACTAATCGTTCACAAGTACGGTGGCACCTCCATGGGGTCAACCGAACGCATCAAGAATGTTGCCCGCCGGGTTGCCAAGTGGCACAAGGCTGGTCATCAAATGGTGGTGGTACCCTCAGCCATGTCGGGTGAGACCAATCGCTTGATTGGTTTGGCCAAGGAAATTCAAGAAAACCCAGATCCACGTGAGCTGGACATGTTGTGCTGCACAGGCGAGCAAGCTTCCGTTGCGCTGCTGGCCATGGCTTTGAAGGCGCAGGGCATTGATGCCGTTAGTTTTTCAGGCTGGCAAGTGCCCATCCAAACCGACAGCTCCTACACCAAGGCACGCATTGAGTCGATTGATGACACGCGCGTTCGTGCAGAACTGAACGCGGGTAAAGTGGTGGTGATTACCGGGTTCCAAGGGATTGATGCTTTGGGTAACCAAACTACGCTTGGGCGTGGCGGTTCAGACACTTCCGCTGTGGCCATTGCTGCCGCCATGAAAGCTGCAGAGTGCTTGATTTATACGGATGTGGACGGCATTTACACCACCGACCCGCGAGTGGTTCCCGAGGCACGCCGAATGAATGTGGTGTCCTTTGAAGAGATGCTGGAAATGGCATCTTTGGGCTCCAAAGTTTTGCAAATTCGCTCTGTTGAGTTTGCCGGCAAATACCGCGTGCCCACCCGCACACTGTCCAGTTTGACTGATCCGGATATCGACCTCGAAATCGAGATGAAGTCCGGAACACTGATTACTTTTGAGGAAGATGAACATATGGAACAGGCTGTTGTTTCCGGTATCGCCTTCAACCGTGATGAAGCGAAAATCATGATCCGCGGCGTGCCCGACAAGCCCGGTGTGGCTTATCAAATTTTGGGTGAAGTGGCAGATGCCAACATCGATGTGGACATGATTGTTCAAAACCAAGGTGTAGACGGTACAACCGACTTTACTTTCACTGTGCATCGCAATGAATACGCCAAAACCATGGACCTGTTGAAAGGCAAGGTTCAAGGCAAGGTTGCCGCCAAAGAAGTGGCGGGCGACACGGCGGTGTGCAAAGTGTCCATCGTGGGTATTGGCATGCGCTCGCATGTGGGTATTGCCAGTTTGATGTTTAAAACTTTGTCAGAAGAAGGCATCAATATTCAAATGATCAGCACCTCAGAAATCAAGGTTTCTGTACTGATTGATGACAAATACATGGAGTTGGCAGTGCGCGCTTTGCACAAGGCATTTGGCTTGGACAAAGCACCTGCATAAAAAGTGCAAAAAGCCCCGCGAATAGGGGTTCGCGCTACAAAATAGTGCGAATCCATGTATAATTCAGCGCTTACGGAGACGTGGCCGAGTGGTCGAAGGCACTCCCCTGCTAAGGGAGCATACCCCAAAAGGGTATCGGAGGTTCAAATCCTCTCGTCTCCGCCAAAGAATAAACAAAAAACCCATCCTAGTGATGGGTTTTTTGTTTTGGTGCTTTTCAATCAGCTTTTACTTTGAAGTCGGCATGACAAATTCGCTGCCTTTGGCAATGCTTTCTGGCCAGCGTTGCATGATGGATTTTTGGCGGGTGTAGAAGCGCACGCCTTCCTCCCCATAGGCATGCGTGTCGCCAAACAGGCTGTTTTTCCAACCACCAAAGCCATGCCAAGCCATGGGCACTGGAATGGGTACGTTGATGCCCACCATCCCCACCTGAATTTGACGCGCGAATTCACGAGCGACATTGCCGTCTCGGGTGTAACAAGACACGCCATTGCCATATTGGTGGGTGTTAATCAGTTCTAGGCCTTCGGCAAAACTGGCGACTCGCACACAGCTTAGTACAGGGCCGAAAATCTCTTCCTGATAAATGCGCATCCTGGGTGTAACCCGGTCAAACAAGGTGCCGCCTGTGTAAAAGCCAGTTTCAAAGCCTTTCGGTTTGTGGCCGCGCCCGTCCACCAGCAATTCGGCGCCTTCATCTACACCTACTTGGATCAAACCTTCAATTTTTTCAAGGGCCTGTTGAGTCACAATCGGGCCCATTTCGGCTTGCAGGTCCATGCCGTCGGTAATTTTAAGGCTGCGCACACGCTCCGCCAGTTTGGGCATGATTTGGTCGGCTACATCGCCAACCAGCACGGCCACGGAGATGGCCATGCAACGCTCGCCAGCGCTGCCGTAGGCGGCTCCAATGAGCGCGTCGATGACCTGTTCTTGATCGGCATCTGGCATAACCAGCAGGTGGTTTTTTGCGCCACCTAGGGCTTGAACTCGCTTGCCAAAATGTGCCCCAGTTTCGTAAATGTACTTGGCAATCGGGGTGCTGCCCACAAAGCTAACGGCTGAAATACCCGGGTGTTCCAAAATGGCTTGCACTGCGGTTTTGTCCCCATGCACCACGTTAAAAACGCCGTCGGGCAGGCCTGCCTCTTTCAGAAGTTTGGCCATGAAGTTGGCTGCGGATGGGTCACGCTCACTGGGTTTTAATATGAAGGTGTTGCCGCAGGCAATGGCCACTGGGTACATCCAGCAAGGCACCATACACGGAAAATTAAAAGGTGTAACACCTGCCACAACCCCCAAGGGTTGGCGTACGGTCCAGTTGTCGATGCCGGTTGAGACTTGCTCGGTGTAATCCCCCTTCAGTAGCTGGGGAATGCCGCAGGCAAACTCAATGATGTCTATACCGCGGGTCACTTCGCCTTGTGCATCGGTAAACACTTTGCCGTGTTCGGCGGTGATGATGGCCGCCAATTCGTCTCGGTGTTCATTCATGAGGGCCAGAAAGCGGTTCATGATTCTGGCACGTTGCAGAGGTGGTTTGTTGGCCCAGCCGGGCAAGGCGGCTGTGGCGGCTTTGACTGCTTGATCGATTCCGTTTGCGCCTGCCAATTCCACCCGGCGCGCTACGCGGCCTAAGGATGGGTTGAACACATCGGCATGACCGCAGCCGATGTTGGACGTGGCCTGACCGCCAATGAAATGTTGTACGGTTTGATCGCAGGTGTAAGGGGTGGGGGTGTTTTTGTTGGGCGCTACCATTGCAAGTCCTGAGCTTTGAATCAGGCTTGATTGTGAAGAAGTGGCCCCCGATTGGGTATCGGGGAAACCACCCGTAAGTTGAATCGACCGCTTGAATTAAACAGCAATGCCTTCGGCTTGTTTGACGAAACCTAGCTTTTGCAGGGCATCTTCAAGGTGTTGAACTGTGCGGTCAATGTTATGCAGCTTTTCAAGGCCAAAAAGGCCAACCCGGAAGGTCATGAAGTCGCTGCCTTCGTCACACTGCAAAGGTACGCCGGCAGCAGTTTGCAGGCCAAGGGCTAGAAACTTTTTGCTGTTTTGTACTTCGGCATCTTGCGTGTAGCTGACCACAACGCCCGGTGCTTTAAAGCCTTGGGCTGCAACGCTACGTATGCCGTAACTTTCAAACAAATCGCGTACGCGTTTGCCAAGCTCAGTTTGTTCGGCTTTGACTTTGTCGAATCCGTATTCACGGGTTTCTTTCATTACCTCGCACAAGCGGGCCAATGCATCAGTAGGCATGGTGGTGTGGTAGGAGTGGTTGCCTTTTTCGTAGCCTTCCATAATTTGCAGCCATTTGCGTAAATCGCAAGCAAAGCTGGTGCTTTGGGTGTTTTCGATGGCCAACCGGGCGCGTTCGCTGAGCATGACCATGGCACAGGCCGGGGAGCCGCTCCATCCCTTTTGCGGGGCGCTGATGAGTACATCCACGCCTGTGGCTTTCATATCCACCCACATGGCGCCTGATGCAATACAGTCCAGTGTAAACAAGGCACCCACTTCATGGGCGGCATCTGAAACTTGTTTCAGGTAGGCATCGGGCAGAATCAAGCCGGCCGCGGTTTCAACATGCGGTGCAAACACCATGGCGGGTTTTTCACGGCGAATGGTTTCGACCACTTCGCTGATGGGGCAGGGTACCCAGGCCTCTTGTGGGCCCGGTTTTTCTTTGCGTGCCTTAAGGACGATGGTTTCAGAGGGAATGGAACCCATGTCAAAAATTTGGCTCCAGCGGTAGCTAAACCAGCCATTGCGGATTACCAATACCTTTTGATTGTTTGCAAATTGCCGCGCAACTGACTCCATGCCGAAGGTGCCACTGCCGGGCACCAAGACTGCAGAATGGGCGTTGTAAACCTCTTTCAGAATTGCGGAAATGCTGGTCATCACGCCCTGGAACTTTTTGGACATGTGGTTGAGGGCGCGGTCGGTGTAGACCACTGAGAATTCGAGTAATCCGTCCGGATCAATCTGGGGTAAAAGGCCAGGCATCTGTCATCCTTGGTTGTTATTTGATCAACCGTTTGATATTAGCATGGCCTTTTGCTTGTTTTAACTTAGTGTTCAGCGGTTTGCCCGGACATGAGTATGGCTGCATGCAGCCCGCTGACTTGTTGATCCCTGTGGGGGTTGCTGAGTAGGTCCCAAATATGGGGGTCGTCAAACCGTAGGTTGCACATCAGCACTTCTTGCGACACTATTTTTAGGAGTTGGGCTGTGGTCAGTTGGTCAATCAGGTCGGCTGTGTGCTCGCTAATTCCCAAGCGGGCCAAGGCCTCAGGTTTGTCGTCTCTGATTAGCCGCTGGGCGAGTAATAGATAGGACAGGTTGGCCTCGCGAATGTCCTCAAGCAGTGCTGATACGCCCATGTTTACTCCTCTGGATGAATTTATTGCTTATTTGTTTCTTGAGATTAATTATCCAGCGAGTTGTTTGATGAGGATGTAGTTGCGGGGCTATCTGAAATGTAGGGGAACGGTAAAAGTTTTTGCTGGAAGGTGGCCTACAAGTCAGCGATTTTCAAAAAAAATAGGGCTCAGTGATTGAGCCCTATTTTAGCCAAGTAATTACACCCGTTGCTTCGATTAGCCCAATGAGCCCAGAAGGCCTTGGAGTGGGTTAAGTAAACCTGCAGCGGCATTGCCAGAGCTTTGTGAGCTGATGCTTGACAGCAGGTCACCCGTGAGTAAGTCACCCACCAACGGAAGGTCGCCAACCAATGGAAGTTCGCCACCTGTACCCGCGATTAAATCACCAATCAGTGGCAGGTCGCCCAACAGGGGAAGATCGCCAAGTAATGGGATTCCCCCTCCGCCTGCAATACTGGCATTTCCTAATATATCGCCCAGCAATGGAAGCTCGTTCAAGACGGGAATGCCTGTGAAGCCACCGTCTGCAGGTACATCGCCAGCACCCAGTAGGTTGCTGATAAGCTGAGTGACGCCTGTGGGGTCTGCATTGACGGCGGGCTCTAGTGCATCGCCAACAATGCTTAACACTTGGTCTAGGGGTGGTAACACTGTGTCTTGAATGGCCTCTGTCAATGGGGAGGTAATCACTTCCAGTGGCGTGCCTGCTGTGCCGTTTTGAACTCCTTCAACCAGTTCATTGACAATGCCAATGAGGCCATCGGGATTGGCGCCGTTGGATGACCCGTTTGAGGATCCGGTGGCACCGCCAATCACACCTGAAATCAATCCAGAAATGCCTGTTGGGTCAACAGCTGCTATGTCTTGTACCACACCAGAAATGGTGTCCACCACCGGTGTTAAAGGTTCAAGAACTTGGGTAACCGGTGCCAAGGGGGTACCGTCTACAATGTTGGTGACTTGGTCAATAACGCCTTTGACGCCATCTGTGTTGGTAAACGGTTGCTCTGGATTGTTAATGTTGACATTGTCATCATCATCGTCGCTGCCAGAGGATGCAAGCCCACCTACGATGGCACCGCCGCCCAAGATTGCCGCTAGGCCACCAAAGGTGCCTGCACCTCCAATTGCCAGGCCTGCGCCAAACAATCCGGACATCTCGCTCACTTCGCCCTGTACCAATTCTGCACCAGGTTGGCCTTCTTCGGTAACCAGTTCCAGCTCATTGGCATTGGGGCTCACCACTTCAGTGATTGGCTCGCCGGTTGCGCCCACGCCTGCTTTTAACATTGCAGTCCCAGCGGGGGGAATGGTCAACACACTAGCGCCTTGTGTGGGAGTTGAGCCGGGAATCAGCACTTCCACTGGGTTGGTGCCCCGATTGAAGATTGTGTCTCTGTCCAGAATAGGTTCGCTCTGATAGAGCATTTGCTCTTGTCCGTCTCTTAAGACCTGAACATCGGTTGAAAATGTAGACAGACTGCCCAAATTGGTTTGTGTGTTGGCTTGCATGGTGATCCCCGTTTGAATTTCAGTTTCTAAGTTTATTTGTCTGTTTTACCGACTTTTGTTTGTCAGAATAAAACCTACAAATTGATTCAACGGAGCGAAGTATCACCCGAAATGACTAATCATTACAAGCCAATTAACTATTCGTAAATAGTATTAATGAAAATAAATTTGCCTAAATGCATCAGTAAAACCCTTACAAATGCTGATTGAAATCAGCAGCTTAAAATCACCCCTCTAAGTGGGTGTGAAGTTGTTGGTGGATTCTTCAAGTTGCAATGCAAGTTCAAGCAGTAACTTTTCTTGGCCTGTTGCGCTGGCAAAATGAATTCCAACGGGTAGCCCATTCGAAAAGTGAAGGGGCAGCGAAATTGCGGGGGCGCCTGATACGTTTTGAGCGGCTGTGTAGCAAGCGAAATCAAATAATCTTTCTTGCGCAATCGGAAATGGCAGGTCCAATGCCAAGTGCCCTATGACGGGGGGAGGGGTACCTAGGGTGGCGCTGAGAAGAATGTCGTACTGTTTGAAAAATTTCGAATACTCCCCTTCAAACTGTTTGAGCCTGCGTAGCGTCATGGGTAGGCGGTGTATGCGGCGGGTCAGGTGATCTGCCAAGTGCTGAGAAAACGGCTCCATTTGGCTTGAATTCCAGGCTCTGCCAAACAGCAATTTGCCGGTGTATTTCACGGAGGCAGCCATAAATGCCCAGTACATCAGGAAATCCTCTGCAAACTGCTCATTGACTGGCAGCGGAATTTCTTCCACATGGTGCCCAAGGCTTTCAAGCAATTGCGCGGTTTGAAGTACTCCAGCCACGCAATCGGGATGTACCTTGCCGCCGGTGGCTTTGTCGGTGAAAAAGCCGATTCGAAGCCGTTTGTTAAGCGGGGAATTGACCAAGCCGATTGCGGGTAGTTTTGGGTTTTTAAACACTTTTTCTGCTTCAGCATAAAACATGGCTGTGTCGCGCACGCTTCGTGTGACCACACCGTCGGAGACAATTTTTACCGGCAGGCTTTTGGCCATCTCGTTGGGTACCAAGCGCCCACGACTGGGTTTTAGCCCAACCAGTCCACACGCAGAAGCGGGGATTCGAATGGAACCACCCCCATCATTGGCATGCGCAATCGGCACCACACCTGCTGCAACCAGTGCGGCAGACCCACCCGATGAGCCACCGGTGGAGTGATCCAAATTCCAGGGGTTTCTGGCAGGTTCACCTTGTGTAAATTCTGTGGTGGCTGTAAAGCCAAACTCAGGCAGCTTGGTTTTGCCTAAAAAATGAAGTCCGATTTGGTGAAATTGCCCCACCAAGGCAGAGCTTTTTTTGACCGGTTGGGAGGGCGTGGCCCGTGAGCCGTGGCGTGTTGGGAAGCCAGCCAAATCCATATTGTCTTTCAGCAATGACGGAATGCCCCCAAACCCACGATGTGAGGCGTAGGTTTTGCGCTTAGCATCCCAATCCTTGGCGTGTTTGAGTGCCTCGTCCCCACAAATTAAAACCGCACTTGTTAGCGCCTGCGCTTTTTCCAGGCGTTTGAGGGCGGCTTGGGTTAATTCAACCGAGCTTATTTTGCCAGCCCACAACATTTCCTGAAGTGCAACTGCATCGCGTTTGCCCAAAACATCGTTGCTGAAAGTGTGGAATGTGGGTTTGTTCATGGATTGTCTCTTTTGTTTGAATTGTGTGGTTTGCTGTTTTTATGCTTAGTGTACCGTGGCAGGGCTGTGCCATCTGTCGCGCGTCAGACTTAGAATAGAGGGCTTGAATTTGATCCGCAACAAGAGCGTAGAAAGAGCGCATTCAGAGGTTTTTTTGAAAAGCACCCAGTCAGAAAGTTGTGAGTGTGGTTTAAGCCCAGCAGCCACCTGTTGCAGGGCCATTCATACGGGCATTAAAAAGGCAGAGACTGCCGAGCAATTGATGCGCTCCAGGTACACCGCCTTCGTCCTTCTTGATGAGCCTTATTTGTTGTCCACTTGGCATGCCAGCAAGCGCCCAGAGGCTTTGAACCTGACGGCAGACAAGCCCACCAAATGGTTGGGCTTGGAGGTGCTCAAGCATGTACCAAATGGCGACACGGCCACGGTGGAATTTGTTGCGCGCTTTAAAGAGGGTGGTGGGCCTGCTTTCAGATTGCATGAAATCAGCCGCTTTGTGCGCGAGGGTGGGCAGTGGTTTTATGTGGAAGGTGACATTTTGGCTTGATTTATTCTCGCTTTAAAATTTTGATTTTTTCCTCTTGAAATATTTTGAGCAGTCCATAAATCGGAAGTACGGAGGCGATGTCTCAGAGAGAGTCCCCCGCATTTTTGATAATTGTTCAACTGCTATCGCTTCATCAGGAGGATACTTATGGCAACGATTGATCTAACCCCACTGTACCGCAGCACCATTGGTTTTGACCGCATGGCCAACTTGCTGGATTCCGCTTTGCGCACCGACACTTCAGCCGGTTACCCGCCCTACAACATTGAAGTTGTGGAAGAAAATCGCTACCGCATAGCTTTGGCGGTTGCCGGTTTTGACGAGGAAGAGCTGGCTATTGAAGTCGAGCGTGGCGTGCTGACTGTAAGCGGTGGCAAGCAAGAAGAGGGCGGCCGCCAGTTTTTGCACAAGGGCATAGCATTCCGCAATTTTGAGCGCAAATTCAATTTGGCTGACCATGTGGAAGTGCAAGGTGCTTCGCTCAAAAATGGCTTGCTGAATATTGAGTTGGTCAAAATAGTACCCGAGCAGATGAAGCCACGACGTGTGCCCATAGGTGGGCTGCGCCCGGTGGAAACGCTGTCCGATAAAGCAGCCTAAACTGGGGCCGCATATTAGGGCTGCATACTACGGCCGTATTTTAGGGCCCCATTAAGCAGCAATTCGTACCCCTAATAAGGCAACCTTCGGGTTGCCTTTTTTCATAGTAGGCCTAGACTACGGGTTTGGCCTGCTTTATCCCTTTGGAACCCAATGACCTTCGAAGCCCAATGAGTATCGCGTTTGTTTGCCAGCCTGTGTCAGACAGCCTTGTTGAGGTCACCGCTCGAGACTTGTCGCTGGATTCTTGGATACACACTCTTCATTTCCTACAGTCACTTCATTTCCCCTGGGGCTTAGCCGGTGAGCTTGAGATTATTCTGGCCGACCAGTCTATTTCTTGCGTTCTACCCCATCACTGGCAGTTGGATGTGGGCGTGAATGCGGTGGCGCATTTGATTGAACATTCGCTGGAAAGTGCATGGCGACCGCAGCTTGTTAGGTCTATTTCGAAGGGAAAACCTTTGACTCAAAACCAATTGGCAGGTCGGCATGTGGCGCCTAAAGTCCACTCGATTCCTGTTCAATTGGGTGGGGATTTAGGGCCTGATTTACCGGAGGTGCTTCAAACTTTAGGCCTAAGTTTCAGTGAGTTTTCAAGATTGCTTTTTGGGGCGGAGTTGACTGTGCAATTTTTGGGCTTTTTACCCGGCTTTGCGTATTTGACTGGCTTACCTGCGCCTTTGGCCAGCCTGCCAAGGCGGGAATCGCCACGCTTACAAATACCTGCGCAAACTTTCGCGATGGCAGGGGGTTATTGCGCGGTTTACCCCTTGCAAAGCCCTGGGGGCTGGAATTTGTTGGGAGGTTCTGCCATTAATCCGTTTGATGTCAGTTCTGACCCGCCCGCATTGTTTCAGGCAGGGGACAAGGTTCGACTTGTTCCAATGACACCGGACAGAGGGGCTTGATGCGCACCTCACTGGGAGCTGTTTCATGTTGAAATTGATCCGAGCCTCGGGTTTGGCCACCGTGCAAGATTCTGGTCGTAGGGGTTATTTGTCACAAGGCGTGCCAGTTTCCGGCGTGTTGGACACTTTGTCTTTCAAGATGGCCAATATGGCTTTGGGAAACACAGATGAGGCTGCTTGTATTGAATTCATGGGCCGCTTTGATTGGGTGTGTGCCGAGCCGTGTGTGGCCATGCTTGCAAGTAGGCACGGAAGAATGACGGTGAATAAACAGGACAAGCAATCCGGCCAATTGGTGGAGTTGCAAGACGGCGATATTATTCAAATGGAGAGCCAGCCGTACGCACCTTGGGGCCTGTTTTGCATGGCGGGCGGCGTGCAGGTGCCTTTGGTGATGGGCTCCCGCAGCACATGCAGTGTGGCAGCCTTCGGTGGGTATTTGGGCCGCACATTGAAGTCCGGGGATGTGATTCGGGTAGGCGCAAAAACCGCAACTGAAACCCTTCAAAAGGAATTGAATACTCAGCGGCGTTTGGCATTGCCATCCAGTGTGGGTGAGGATGCGCAGGTGGTTCGATTCATACCTGGCCCCGATTATTCCACCTTGCCCTCGCAAACACAGGGCGAATTTACACAGCAAACCTACCGGGTTTCATCGCAAGCCAGCCGTATGGGGTATCGCTTGGATGGAATGCCGCTTCAGCTCGGCCCTTTGACCAGCGGCCCTTCGTATGTGGCGCAACCGGGGCTGATTCAATTGCCACCATCTGGTTTCCCAATTGTGTTGTTGGCGGATGCGCAAGCCACAGGCGGTTACCCGCGATTGGGTACCGTGATTCAAGCCGATTTGTGGAAGTTTGCGCACTGGGGGTCAGGCCAGCCTTTGAGGTTTTTGCCCACCAGCTTTGACGAGGCACGCCATGCCCTGCAAGAGCAAAGCCGGGATTTAATGCGTGTGAAGGTTGCTTTGGCATGAGGGCTAGTCTAGCCAATTTGCCCTTGTTGAACGCTGACCTTGGCGAAGGTTATGAATTTGACGAGCAACTGTTCCCCTTGCTGGATGTGGCCAATATTGCCTGCGGCGGGCATGCAGGCGATGAAGATTCCATGGTTTTGGCTTGCCAAAGGGCAATTCACTTTAAGGTGCAGGTGGGCGCACACCCCAGCTACCCGGACCGTGAGGGTTTTGGGCGGCGCAAGCCTGCAGGGCCTTTAAACGGTTTGTACTCCAGCCTGTGCAAGCAAATTGAAACCTTTGAGAATATTGCCGCCAAGCAGGGCCTTAAAACCCGGCATTTTAAGCCGCATGGGCAGCTGTACAACGACGCGGCTTTTGATGCAGAAATGGCGGGCTTGCTGCTGAGGGTTGCCAAGGATTTTCCACATCTAAGTGTGTATGTGCTGGCTGGCAGCCCTTTGGTGGATTGGGCTGACCAAGAGGATGTGGACGTTGTGGAGGAGGCTTTTCCTGACCGGCGTTATCAAGCCGATGGGCGTTTAAGGCCACGCCGATTTGCAGACGCACTCATTGAAGACACCCGCCAAGTCGCCTTACAAGCTGAAAGCATGGTTAGAGGTGAACCTTTGGTCACTGCTGAAGGTGAAAGCTTGATTGTGAAGGCGGGTACTTTGTGCCTGCATGGCGACAGCCCACAGGCCTTAGAAAATGCGCGTGCAGTCAGAAAAATGATGGATGGATTAATCGGCTAAATGAACCACCCAATAAGCCATTCAATTCAATTTGATTCTTTTTTTGATTCATTGAGGTATCGCACATTCAAGGGCTCAAAGCCGTGTTTGGCGCGTGCTTGATTGCAGCGTGGGTTGAGGCTGCCATCTTCCAAAAACACATTGTATTCCCTGCAAGGAGAAGGGCGATTTTCGTAAATGGTGCAACTCACACGTTCACCCAAATTGCCAGACAGGGCGGCGCAGCGGGGGGTGTGGCTGGAGGTGCCCTTCATGCAGGCGCGGTACAGGTTCATTTGCTCGGTCATTTCAACCGGTACAAAGCCATCTTCGGCGGCGGTGGTTTCTGCCCAATAAAAACTGACGCGGAATGTAGAGCAGCATACGCCACAGGATTGGCAGAGCTCTTCAACTCCCGCAGTGTCTAAAACGATGGCTTGGTCGGAATCCACTGAAAACCTCGGATTGGTGTCTGCATAATCGGTGGCTGCTTGGCAAAAGCCAAATGTACAGCCGCATTGAGAGGCTGAAATATAGTCTCAAGCGTTGGAAGAATCAAGCATCAAGTTTTGCAGCGCTGCACGCAGGGGTGCTGGCATGGGGGTAGGGCGATTGTTTTGCCTGTCCACAAACACATGCACCATAAAGCCTTTGGCACACAGTTTGCCATGTTGGTCCCACAATGCCAGTTCGTATCGCACTGAGCTGTTGCCCAACTTGCCGACACGAAGCCCTGCTGTAACTTGGTCAGGATAGGCCAAGGGGCTTAAAAATTTGCAGTTGCTTTCCACTACAAAGCCCACCACGGTGCCATTTTGTATATCCAAGGCACCGGAGTCGATTAAGTACCGGTTCATCACTGAATCAAAATAGCTGTAGTAGGTCACATTGTTCACGTGGCCGTAAATGTCGTTGTCGCTCCAACGGGTTTGCACTTCGGCAATGTGTTTGTATTCTGCAGGCGTGCTCATTGTATTGCCCTTACCAGCTTGCTGAGTAAATATTGAATGCGTCTTGTCGAGTCATTTCCCTGGGGTTATTAGACAGCAGGCGGGTTTGCAGCATGGCAGCATCAGCCATGGTGGCAACATCTGCCTCACCGATACCCACATCACGCAATTTGGATGGCAAGCCAGTACTGGGCGACAAGTTGGCGCACCAGCGCACAAATGAATCACATTTCGCTGACTTGGCTGGGTTTGAAATGCTGTGGGATGAGCCTACAACGTCCGCCAATTCTGCATACAGGTCTTGCGCCATGGGTGCGTTGAATTTCAGCACTTCAGGCAGCACCAGCGAGTTGGACAAACCATGTGGCACATGAAAAATACCGCCAATTGGATAAGCCAAAGCATGAACCCCGCCTACAGGGGCATTTGCAAACGCTTGCCCGGCCAAGCAAGCGCCTAACATCATGGATTGGCGTGCTTCTCGGTTGTCTGGCTCTTTGCACACTTTATTCAAGTTGGCCGACAGCAGTCGTAAAGCTTCACAGGCCAAAAAATCGGAGTATTTGTTTTTCAGGCGTTTGGAGGTATAGGCTTCAATGGCATGCACCATGGCATCAATACCTGTGGCTGCCGTTACATGCTGGGGCAGGGAAAGTGTCCAGTCAGCATCCAACACCGCCAAGTCTGGGTATAGCACTGGGGACACAACGCCCATTTTGGTGTCTGCACCGGTGGTCACGATGGAAATGTGAGTCACCTCACTGCCTGTGCCCGAGGTGGTGGGCGCCAGCACCAACGGGAGACGACGACTGGTCACCATACCCACGCCGTACATGGTTTTCAGGTTTTGATGTTGCAAAGCCAAAATAGCCACCAGCTTGGCCACATCCAAGGTCGAACCACCACCCAAGCCGATCACAATTTGTGCTTGGCAGTCGATTGCTTTTTGGGTCACTTCCAATACCAGTTGTTCGGGCGGGTCTGGTTCAACTTTGCTGCACACCGTAATGTGGTGCCCGGCTTTTTCCAAACCACTCAACACCTCTTGAAACTTCGCGGTGCTTTGAATAAATGGGTCAACCAGCAAAAACACGCGCGCGGTACTGTTTGCGCCCACCTGCTGAAGGGTAGGGGCAATCAGCTCCCCCAGCTTCAGGGAAGATCCAGCCTCGCACACAATCCGGTTTACACTGCGAAATTCAAAGGGTGCCATTTTTTACCTCAGGCTCTTTTGGGGGTCCACGCCCAAACTGCGCGTACAAAAATAGGTTCCTTGCCGTCTGCATCGGTGATGGTCACTGCCACGTCCACTTCACCGCGTTCTTCAGTGCGCATTGCATCAATTTGCTCTTGTGTCAGCATGGCTTCGGCTTTCATGTCGCCTGTGGAACGTTTGCGGTAATCCACTTCCATCCGCTTGATGACAGGGATGCTATTGGCCGGTACATTCAAGCCCACCAAAGAGCCTGTTGCCGTTTCCGCAATCATAATCATGGCCACCGCGTGAACAGAACCAATGTGGTTTTGTACGCTGGGGCGGTTCTTGATCACCACAATAGAGTGGTTGGGCTCAATCCACTCAAAACGCAAACCCGAGGTTTTGAAGTACTTGACCGCGCGACCAAACACCAGGGAAAAGCCCCGGGTTTTAAGCGGAGTGGGTAGTTTGTCCAGCTGGTCGTACACCTTTTGCAGCATTGATTTATTGGAGCTCATTTTTTTCTCGTATTTTTAGGGGTAATTAAATGGTGACTGCAAGGCGTACAGCTTGATTGATGGCGCGCTTGGCATCCAGCTCGGATGCAACTGAGGCGCCGCCCACCACATGCACTGGAATGTTTTTGCCTTCCAACGCATCGGCCAACTCACGCAGGCAGTCTTGACCTGCGCAAATGACGACATTGTCTACATCCAGAATTTGAGGGCCTTTGGCTGACATGATGTGCAAGCCTTTGTCATCAATCAGCAGGTACTCCACACCTTGCAGAAAGCGCACATGGCGGCTTCTCAAACTGGCTTTGTGCACCCAACCTGAGGTTTTACCCAAGCGTTTGCCCAAGGGCTCGTCTTTGCGCTGGCACAAGTAAATCTCCCGTGCAGGGGCGGGGGGCTCGGGGTTCATGTTTGCAATGCCACCGGGGTTGGCAGGGTCAAATGTGATGCCCCATTCTTTCTTCCAGGTTTCCAAGTCCAACGTGGGGGAAGGGTGGCTGAAGTCGTGCGCCAAGTACTCTGACACATCAAAACCAATACCGCCTGCACCAATCACAGCTACCTTTTTACCCACTGGCTTTTTGTGAAGCAGCACATCGATGTAAGACATCACTTTGGGATGGTCCACACCCGGAATGTCTGGTGTTCGGGGTTTGATGCCGGTCGCCACCACCACTTCATCAAATTTTTCAGCTTGTATGAGTTCCTCAGTCACGCGAGTCGATAAGCGAGTCGTAACGCCCTTCAATTCCAACTGGCGCTTCCAGAATGCGATGGATTCGAAAAACTCTTCCTTACCGGGAATCGCTTTGGCCATGTTGAACTGCCCGCCAATTTCTGCGGCTTGGTCAAACAGCGTGACCTCATGACCTTTGCGGCCCAATTCAATTGCAGCATTCAAACCCGCGGGCCCAGCCCCCACCACAGCCAGCTTTTTCTTGCGAGCAACCGGTGTGTCCTTAATCTCAAGCTCGTGGCAAGCACGTGGATTAACCAAGCAAGAAGCCTTTTTCAGTGAGAAAGTGTGGTCAAGGCAAGCTTGATTGCAGGCGATGCACACATTGATTTCATCAGCCCGTCCCTCTTTGGCTTTGATGGCAAACTCAGGGTCCGCCAACAAAGGGCGGGCCATCGACACCATGTCGCATTGACCGTCTTGCAACAACTTTTCAGCCACTTCCGGTTTGTTGATCCGGTTGGATGCGATGACCGGAATTTTCAGCTCTTTGCGCAAACGGCCTGTCAACTCAGCAAACGCAGCGCGGGGTACTGAGGTCACAATGGTGGGTACCTTGGCCTCGTGCCAACCAATACCGGTGTTCAACAGGGTTGCGCCAGCCTCCTCAATCGCTTTGGCGATGTAAAGCACCTCATCCCAAGTGTTGCCGCCTTCCACCAAGTCCAGTAGGGAGTGGCGGTAAATAATAATGAAATTCGGGCCTACCGCTTCACGCACTCGGCGAACAATTTCCACACTCAAACGGGCACGATTTTCCACTGGCCCACCCCAGCGGTCTGTACGTTGGTTGGCCCGCTTGCAGATGAACTGGTTCAGAAAATACCCTTCCGAACCCATGATCTCTACACCATCGTAGCCTGATTCTTGCGCCAACTTGGCCGACTTGGCAAACGCAGCAATCGTGCGGCGTATGCCGAAATCACCAATTTCACGGGGCTTGAAGGGGTTAATTGGCGATTTGATGTTGGACGCAGAAACGCTAAGCGGGTGGTAGGCATAACGGCCCGCATGCAAAAGCTGCATACAAATTTTGCCATCGTGCTTGTGTACCGCATCCGTAATCAGTTTGTGGTGCTTGACTGCACTGCGGCTGGTCATTTTTGATGCGAAGGGGAACAGCCAACCTTCCAAGTTGGGCGAAAATCCACCCGTCACGATCAACGCCGTACCACCCTTGGCACGCGCTTCAAAATAAGCCGCGAAGTCCTTGTAATCCTTGTACTTGTCTTCCAGCCCTGTGTGCATGGACCCCATCATGATTCGGTTGCGCAGGGTGGTAAAACCCAAGTCCAAAGGGGAATTCAGAATCGGAAAGGCGTCTGACACGTTACTGTCTCCTAAATTTGAAGTGCTTCTTATATGCTTGTGTACGTAATTGAATTATTGCGTAATGTTACTAGGGAGTTTCGATGGGTTTATTCTTGTAACTCCAACTGCAGTACAAAATAGCACGAACGGTCAATTTTTTGTTTGCTATGGCTGTGCGGCATCCTCAAATTCGCTCGCATGGGAACCACCTTGTACAGAGTTTGTCCTAGACTGGTAGCTTCATTCCTGTTGGAAATTCCTGATGTCAGATGTTCGGTTTGCAGTTCAGTTTTGGTTTCGTCAATCCCGCAGGGCTTCGTTCCGTTTGTTGTTTCTCGCTTTGGTACTGGCTGTGGCCGCCATTTCATCGGTTGGCGTGTTCTCTGCCCGGCTTGAGGCCGCTTTGCTGCGCGACGCAACCCAAATGCTGGGCGGGGACTTGGTGGTCGAATCCAAACGCGACATCGCCAATGCAAGCTGGATCAACCTGACTCAACAAGATTTACCCGAAGGCGTGAAAACGGCCAGCAGCGTGGTTTTCCCCAGTGTTGTGCCTTCCCCTCAAACCGATTTGCTGGTGTCTTTGAAAGCAGTATCGGCCGGCTACCCCTTGCGAGGCGAGCTCACTGTGCGCAGCGCCACCCTGCCTGAAGAGAAGATCACCACAGGTCCACCTGCGGGCGAGGCCTGGGTAGATGAGTCCGTGCTTCCCTCACTGGGCATACAACTGGGCGACCTTATTTCAGTGGGAGAAGCCCGCCTAAAAGTAAGCCGCGTCATTTTGGTGGAGCCTGACCGCAGCCCCGGATTTGTTAATTTTGCCCCACGCGTGATGGTCAACACCGCGGATTTGGAAGCCACTCGGTTACTTGGCCCCGGTTCCAGAGCCACTTGGCGGGCTTACTTTGCCGGTTCAAACGCCAAAATAGCCGCACTTCGTGAAACGCTTGAACCCAAAATGAGCAACACCGAGGAGCTTGAAACCGTTGAAGGTGGGCGCCCTGAGGTTTACGGCACCCTCAGCCGAGCCAAAGACTTCCTTGCCATGTCGGCCCTCATTGGCACCTTGGTGGCCTGCGTGGGCATTGCTTTGGTGTCCCATTTGTTTGCCAAAGAGCAATCCACCGAGTTAGCGGTGCTCAAAAGCTTGGGTTTCACCCCCACCCATTTGTTACGTTTGTGGTTAACAGGCTTAATGGGTTTAACCCTGGTTTCTGGCCTTGCGGGCGTGGCCTTGGGTTGGTTGGCGCATTGGGGCCTGATGGCCCTGTTGGCAGATTTGGTCGGCGTGCAACTGCCCATGGCGGGTTTAATGTATTTGCCTGCAGGCATTGGGCTGGCTGGGCTGTTGCTGCTGGGTTTTGCGGCAGTACCTGCCTGGTATGCCCTCAAAGCGCCAGCTGTGGCGGTTTTGCGCAAACAATCGCTGACCAGCGACAAATTGCTGTTAGGCCTTTCAATGGCATTTGGATTGGCCACCACAGTGGCCATGTGCCTGCTTATTGTTAAAAATCACATTTTGGCCCTTACCTTGTTTGCAGGTTTTGTTGCGGTGTGTTTGGCATTTGCAGGCCTGTTTTGGGTGTTGCTACGTGCATTGGCAAAGATTGACCAGCAACGCAGCGCATTGGGGCAGGGCGGGCGTATTTCCGTGTTCCAAAGCATGTCCAAAAGGTCTGGCACCTTGATTTTGCAAGGCGTTAGTTTGTCTTTGGGTTTGTCTGCCTTGCTGATTTTGGCCGTGGTTCAGGGTGATTTGGTTGACCGCTGGCAGGCCGTGGTACCCAATGATGCGCCCAACCGATTTGTATTCAACATCCAGCCTGATCAAGTCGGGCCGCTTGAAAAAAGTCTTGAAAACACCCTGCAGCGGGAGGTTGAACTTTACCCCATGGTGCGCGGCCGTTTAAGCGGTATTCGGGGTGAAACAATCACCGCCAACACCTTTGCCAATCCAGATGCCAAACGCATGGTGGAAAGGGAGTTTAACCTCAGCTTCACCGACCAACTGCCCAAACTCAATACAGTGGAGCAGGGCGAGTGGTTCAAGCCCGAAAGTGATCTCACAAACAACGTGGCCGAAGTGTCCATCGAGAACAGCATCGCCGAGCGTTTGAATATCAAGTTGGGCGACGAGCTCGCCTTTGACATTGCAGGCACACCACTGACCGCTACCGTAACCAGCATTCGTGACTTGCGTTGGGACTCCATGGAAGTGAATTTCTATGTGATTTTTCCACCCCAAGTGCTGAAGACTTTTCCCCAAACATGGATCACCGCATTTTATGTTGAGCCCGGTCAAGCCACAGCATTGTCCCGCGACTTGGTCCGTACCTATCCCAACTTAACCGTGCTGGATACCGCTTTGGTCATTTCACAAATCCGTAAAATCCTGGGGCAGGTCAGCCAAGCGGTTCAGTTTATCTTCTTGTTTACCGTCGGTGCAGGTGGCTTGGTGGTGGTTGCATGTGTGCTCACCGGCGCACGCAGCCGCACGCGGGAGTCCGCAATTTATCGCGCTTTGGGGGCCTCAACCTCGCAATTGCAAAAAGCAGCATGGACCGAATTGGCAACCATTGGGGCTCTGGCTGGGCTGGTGTCCGCCTTGGTTGCACAGGCACTGGGTTGGACGGTGGCTCGATTTGTTTTTGAATTCGATTACATGATTTCACCGGGCAATGTACTGTTGGGTGTGGCCGGTGGCGTTGCCGTATCCGTATTATTTGGCGCATGGTCAGTGCGACGCGTTTGCCTTGCGCCTGTGATGAGCACTCTGAGGCAAGCGGCAGTCTGAACTGGCTCTACAATAGGGGGTAATTGCGGCAATAGCCGCAAAAACCTCAGTCACACCCGATTAGCAGAACCACATGTCCGACTCCAAAAATCAAGATACGCCAGTTGCACCCTTTGAATTGTTTGGTGCCAGCGAGGAAGAACGCCTGGCCAATGTCCGCAAATTGGTGGATCATTTTTATGATGTCATGGAAACCAACCCCGATTACAAACGTATTCGGGACCTACACCCCCCGCACCTGAATGGCGCGCGCGACAAACTTTTCTGGTTCCTCTCCGGTTGGATGGGTGGTCCAGACCTGTATCAATCCAAGTTTGGTCACCCACGGCTTAGAATGCGCCACATGCCTTTCGCCATTGCTTCTGAAGACCGCGACCAGTGGCTTTTGTGCATGGCCCACGCATTAAAGCAAATGAATTTGCCCGACCGCTTGGTTGAAGGGCTTATGTTGTCATTCTTCCGCACCGCTGATTTTATGCGTAACCAAGCCGACCCACCCGGTAGCAACTCCGCGCTGAAAAGCAAACTCAGTATTGGCGGATTAAACATGGGTGGCAATGATGGGGCGCAGGAATGATGGCCGAGCAGTCACACATTTTGCTATTTGTATCCATCGGTTTGACTATTCTCGTGCTGGGCGTGCAATTGTGGTCGGTGCTTCGCAGCCGCGATGGTTCAGGACTTTCAGCTGAAGCTTTACAAGCTCAAGATGAGGCCCGGCGGTTACAAGAGACAGCCCAGGCCTTGTTGTTGAGTAAGCTTGAAACATTGGCTGAGAACCAAAATCAATTGAGCCAAAGCCAGCACAATTTGAAGTTTCAGCAAGATGAATTGTCCAAACAATTCCGATTGCTGGGGCAAGATGTTGAGCAACGCAACACCCTGCAAACCAAAACCCTGCAAGACAACCTCAGCACGTTCCGCAGCGAGGGCCAGCAGGTACAAACCCAATTGCAGCAATTGCTGATGACTCAGTTTGCGCAAGGCAATCAAATTCAATCTGAAAAGCTCAATCAGTTTGCAGATGTTTTGCACCGCTCCAACACGCTGCTGGCGCAAGAACTGACCCAAATCCGCGAAGTGGTCGACACCAAGCTCAAGGAAATGCAAGCCGACAACAGCGTCAAGCTTGAGGAAATGCGCCGCACCGTTGATGAAAAGCTGCATGCCAGCCTGGAACAGCGACTGGGCGAATCTTTCAAACAAGTCAGCGAGCGATTGGAGCAGGTTTATCGCGGCCTTGGCGAAATGCAAACCTTGGCCACTGGCGTGGGCGATTTAAAACGCGTACTCACCAATGTGAAAACTCGCGGAACTTGGGGCGAAATACAGCTGCAAGCTTTGTTGGAGCAAGTGCTAACCCCCTCGCAGTTTGACCGCAACGTCAAGACAGTGCCTGGCAGCAGCCACATGGTTGAATTTGCAATCAAATTGCCCGGTCGATCTGACGATGACAAACCGTGTTGGTTGCCCATCGACTCCAAGTTTCCAAAAGAGCAATACGAGCGCCTGTTGGAAGCCTTTGACCGTGCAGATGCAGATGCAGTGGCCCTCGAAGGCAAAGCCTTGGAAAACGCCGTACGCAATGAAGCCAAAACCATTGCAGAAAAATACTTGTCACCGCCACACACCACCGACTTCGGCATTTTGTTTTTACCCACCGAAGGCTTGTATGCAGAGGTGGTTAAGCGCCCAGGCTTGGTGGATGAGCTTCAGCGTGTGCACCGGGTCACGGTTGCAGGCCCGGTTACCCTAAACACAGTGTTGAATGCCCTGCAACTGGGCTTCAAGACACTGGCACTTGAAAAACGCTCCAGCGAGGTGTGGCAAGTGCTGAGTGCAGTTAAAACTGAATTCGGCAAATTTGGCGATATTCTTGCCAAAACCAAAGACACGCTGGCACGCGCCGCAAAAAATCTGGAGGCGGCAGAAACCCGCAGCCGCGTGATGCAACGCAAGCTAAAAAGCGTGGATGAGCTTCCCGATGCACAGTCTGTTCAATTGCTTGGGCTTGCCGATTTGGTTGAAGAGGCATTCGATGCCGATGACATTGAAGACGAACCCAAAACCTGATTTCAGGAGTAGTCAGAGTGCGCCAAGGTACTGAATCCATGTCCACCGATCCTGTGTCCACCCATGTGAAGTTTGCACTGGTTACTACAGGTGGGACCATTGCAGGACTCAAAACGGATGCATTTCATTACCAGTCTGCCGAGTTAAAAGGGCAGGCATTGGCTGATCGCTTGGGATTGGGCGGTTCGGGTGTTGGATCAGATTTACCGTCTGATGTGGGGTCCGATTCTCGGACTGATATCACTTGGGAAGTTCACAGCCCCTACGCAATCGGTAGTCAGAATTTGACTTGGAACGAAATGTTCACCTTGCGTGAATTATTGATTCAATTGAATGCAGATGCCACTGTGCACGGGGTTTTGGTGACCCATGGCACCGACACCATGGAAGACATGCTCTTCTTTTTGTCACTCACCCTGCCAGAATTGAGTAAGCCGATTGTATTCACCGGCTCCATGCTGACTTCGGATTCTGCACATTCTGATGCCCAAAACAATGTGGCTGATTCCGTTCGGTTGCTGGTTGCCGCATCGAGTATCGCAGCAAGAGGCGTAGACGGTCAGCGGGTTCCGATGAAGGATGTACCCAAGCTTTTTGGCTTGGTGATGAATGGAAAGTTCACACCCGCTAGTCAGGTGCAAAAGCGAAGCACCAGTGGGGTTGATGCTTTTGAAAATCTGAGTGTTAAGTCTGCAACTCACAGCATCAATAATTTGATACCTTATTTGAATCAAGGTGGATCGTTTTCTGGTTTGGTATCCTCAAGCCAGAAACCCATCGACGTAAAAATTACCTTGCCGAACTACACAGCTGCGCAATTGAATGAACAACTTCAACAATTTACACTTGAGGTTGTTTACTGCACCCCCAATCTGCGTGAAGGCTCTATCAAGGCAAGAATTGAATCTTTGAGCCCAAATGGTTCAAACCCTTCGAGCAACTATTCCCACATAACTTTAATTATTGCAGCGCCGGGTAATGGAAACATTCCTTCCCGTTTTATTCCCGAGCTCAAAGCATTGATGCTGCAAGGTGTGCGGGTAGTTAGGGCGTCTAGGATAAGCCAATCCCAGTTGGGGAAGGGCGGGGAATTAACGGGCTTGGAGGATTTTACCCAGCCATTGGTGCTTAATGATTCCCACGGTGCTTCCCAGGGTGCTGCCCAAAGTGCTGCCCCGGAAAGTATGGAGCCCAACACTGCGGTGGGCTCGAAGCATTATCACGAGGCTCATGGGTTGAGCTTGAATCAAGTGGTGGTGATGGAAACTTGTAGATTTTTGATGATTAATTCCTAGACAAATAAATCGACAGAACCCTTTTGAGTGCTGTCGATTCAGTCTAGTCGATCATCTTCGTTCTGTTCAATTGCCTGGATTTATTGCTGAGCCATTTTTCCCATGGCCAAGTCAGATTTGGCTTGCCTCATGACTGTATTCTCAGGCAGGTTTTGTTCACGAATGATTTGCCAGGTGCCATTGCTTTTCGCTTTCCAAGTCAGAACCTTTCTTGAACGCTCACGGTAGTTCTTCGATTTGAAGTTCTGGATGAATGTGGTTTCAAACACATCGGGCTCATCAAAAGATGGGATCACTTGAATTTCAGTCAATTTCACTTCGATGTCACGTGATGCTGCAATCCTGTTACGACGCTGACTCACCCACAAATCGTAGGTGCCGCCGTCTTCGGGTTTGAAGTCCGTGGCATAAAAGTTCACGTACTGATTGATATCTCTTGCTTCCCAAGCATTTGCCCAGGCTTTGGTTTGGTCGATCAGTTTGCCAGACACTTTGGCTGGGTCAGTGAACTTGACCATCTTGTCACCCACACCGGGCACATTTGCCTGTGCAACCAAAATGGGCTGCTTTGAACCAGGCTGCGTGTTTTCAACTGATGGGGCATTAGGAGTGGCCGGACCTCTGGGCTCAGCGTTTGCACCTGTGTCTGACGGTGAGGCGGGCATCAGGTCTTTGTTTACTGATTTCAAACCTGGGTCAAAGCCAATCGTAGGAAGGTTGAAATTATTCAAACTCAACAGCTCAGCAGGGCAGCTTGAGTCGTCTTCCGTCGTGCTGATTTGATCTTTGTACAAATGAACTCTACGCTTAGTCGGCTCATCCGCACCAATTAGGTTTTCAACATCAAACAATTCAATCAGTTGGCCAGTGGAGGCCAGTAAATTCAGCTTGCTTTCGCTCAAATCAGTTTCAATTGAAATCAAATTGCGTTTGGCTTGGTAGTACTCATTCTCAGCATTCAGCAAGTCCAGCAAGGTGCGACGGCCAATTTGGTACTGTTGCTCGTAGGCTGCGCGTGCATTGCCAATTGAGTCAGCCTGCTGTTTGAAGTAACCCAGCTTTTTCTGCAAATTCATGACGTCGTACAGTGCAGTTTGTGTGGATTGGCGAATTGCCTTGCACACAATCAGCTTGCGATCAAAAGACTGGTATTTGCGTTTAATGGCGGCAGCCTGCGATGCTCTGTCTGCGCCACCCCGGTACAGGTTCATACTTGCCAGCAAGTCCACGGAGCTGATTTGACGTTCATCGAATGTCGACAAGTAATTGCTGTACATGTCACTTTTTGCACGCAAATCCAGCCGAGGATAAAAACCCTCTTCGGCCACCGTCACTGAGTGCTTTGCAGCATACAGCTTCGCATTGGAAGACTTCAACATGTAATGGTTGTTGAGGGCATGCAAAATGCGCTCTGTGTTTTCGACTTCAAAGTTGGTCTCGATGACGTGGCTACCCTTGTCATTGATTGGCCAAATCGAGTCTGTGGCGCGCTGGTATTCAGCCATGGCAGAGAAAGTGTTGGCCTTCTCGGTGGCCAAGTTGCTCAGTGCCAGTGTGTACCGGCTGCGAGCTTGCTCCAAGTCTGCACTGCGGCTTACGCCTTGGCCCACTTTTTCTTCGATACGGGCCATCAGGTCTTGGTGATACTTCACGTGTTGCTCAGCCAATGCAGTCAAGTGTTGAAACTTGGCCACTTTCAGATGCGCAATCGCAGCTTCTTTGGTAATTTGGTTTGCAACATCCAGCACGCGGTAGTACTGGGACATCGCTTCCGAGTAGCTGCTCAAGTAGCGAGCTTGTGAGGCGAAGCCGTTGAATAGATTTTGCCGTGCTTCAATGCCGTAGGAGTTCGCATTGTAGGAGCGAGCGTCTGCTTCATTGATGGTTGTGCGCTCGCGGCCTGCGCTGCCACGAATGTCAACCGTGGGAAGCATGAAGCTAAAGCTCACATTCGCTTCCTCCATCATGGCTTCAAGTGCATGAATTTCACTGTCCAATTTTGGACTGTTCTCCAGACCCTTGTTGATACTATTGATCAGAGTGTTAGTGCTGCCACCCGCAGCAGGTTCTGTTTGGGCATTTACCCCAGATGCGCATGCCAAAGCTAACATTACAGAGACGGTAAGGGTCTTGAGAACAGGTTGAATTTTCATATTGGTATCAACTACGATAAAGGGTGTACTAAATTAGGCCACTACGGCAACGTCTTCGCAGGCGGAAATCGCACCTGATTTGCTCCATGAGGAGTCCAGGGCTTCGGTCCATGCGCTTCGAGTGGATTCCACTTTTTCCATCACTGTGGAAGTACGACTGAAAATTTCGTCCAACAAGCTTTCAGTGCGTTCAAAAATATTGTCTTTGATCGAGTCAATGGTTGTTTCAGCAACGTCTTCGTAGCAAAGAACGCTGTCAGAAGAGTCATGCTTACCTTCCGGTTCGCAAGCGAGTTCTGCTGGGGCCTCACAGTTTTCCGTGGGCTTGACACAGTCTTCGTCTGCTTTCACGCATTCTTGCACCACTGGCTCTTCGCACTTTGGCGCTTCTACAACAGGTGCTGTGGGTGTGGTTTCTTTGGTGACGTTAACAAACACATTGGCATCGTCCGTCAAACAGCCATGATCAGAAATGGTGTAGTTGATTACATCGTTGCCGTGGAAACCGGCCTTCGGTGTGTAGACCAACTTGCCATCCATTATTTCAACCAACCCGTTGTCGGCATGCGCTGAAGTGATGCACAAGGGGTCACAACCTTCGTCGTTTTTTAACACGTCAATGGTGACCGCTGTGTTTTGTTTGGTGCTCGCCATGTCGTTGTTTGCATCAAGTGTTTCTTCACACTTGGTTTCTTCACACTTAACAGGTTGCTCGCAAACGGGCTGCTCAACAGCAGGCTCTTCGCAAACCGGCGGCTTTTCGCACTCAGGCTCTTCGACTACAGGTGGCTGAGTGATAGGAGGTTGAACCACCGGTGGCTGAACTACGGGTGGCTCTTCACAAGCGGGTGGTTCCTCGCATACTGGCGGCTCAGGCACGGGTGGCTGAACCACTGGTGGTTGCGTGATAGGGGGCTGAACCACTGGTGGCTGAACCACGGGAGGTTCTTCGCAAACTGGTGGCTTTTCGCACTCAGGTTCTTGAACAACGGGCTTTTCGCACTCAGGATCTTCAACAACGGGCTCTTCGCAAACTGGTGGCTTTTCGCACTCAGGTTCTTCAACTACGGGTTCTTCGCAAACTGGTGGCTTATCACAATCACAAGGCGGGCATTCCTCTTGTACTGCGGGGGGTGGGTCTTGTGTCGTCACTGTTGAGGTGGTGTAGCTTTCGCGCACATACTCAACACGTGTGATTACATTGTTGTCTGGATCAGCATCCAGCACAGCCACAGCGGGCAACTCACGCAGAATGTAATCACCGCTGCCAGATTTGGGTAAATCGTTGGGCACATCATTGTCTTGTGCCTGTACTGTGATGTACTTACGTACTACGTTCTCAGGAACTGGTTTGGATGGGTCGAATGGACCAATTTCACCAGTATCCGGCTTTATGAGAAGTTCTTTGGGTCCGCTGAGGTTTTCAAAAGAATCAGGGGTTGATACGTTACCGTCAGTAAACGGTCCCATTTGAACCACAACCTCAGTTCTTGGCTTTTTCGCCAAAGGCTTTTTCTTGACTACTGGCTTTGCTGGTTGCGGGCCGCAATCAATGATTCTTTGTGCTGTTTTCGGATCCATGTTCCCTCTCGCCTTTTTTGTTGGACGTACACTCTAAGTGGCACTTGGAGGAGTTTGGTTCCGGATTCGATAAAATCAAAATGGGTGGTTCGTTATGGTGAGGGGATGATTAACCCTATAGAGTTAGTTTTCAGTGAATGATTCGTACATTCCACGCATGATGGGTTTTGTGAGGTAGGTAATAACCCGTCGCATGTCGGTTTGAATGCTGACTTCAGCCACCATGCCCGGTATCAATTTGATTTTGGGGTTGACCTGAGTGCGCGGTGCATTCACCTTAACGCTGTAATAAGGGTTGCCGTACTCATCTTGCAAGCTGTCGGCAGAAATGGCATCGACCTTGCCTTCCAGTGATCCGTAGACGGTGTAATCGTAAGCCGTTACCCGAATTGTGGCCTTTTGGTCGGCTTTGATAAAGGCGATGTCTTTGGGGCTAATGCGGGTTTCAAAAACCAACAATTCGTCAGCGGGCACTATTTCTATAATTTCACGTCCAGCGGGAACCACTGCACCTTTGGTGTTGTAAAGAATTCGCTGGACTAGGCCTGCCACCGGGGCTTTGATGGTGGCTTGGGCAACCCGGTCTGTCAGTTCGACTTTGTTTTGGGAAAGGCTGGCCAATTTCCCCTTTACCTCTGACAGTTCTTGGCGGGTTTCATTTTCAAGTTTGAATCTAATTTCTTTGATTTTTTGACGTGCCTCTTGAATGGCCGAATTCAGGCGGCTCATTTGCGACTGTGCGGCTTTGTAGTCACCTTCGGCCTTGGCCACATCACGCTCTACCCGCATCAGTTCCACTGGTGATATCGCGCCCGTGCGCAACAGTGGGCGTGTTTGGTTGAGTTCTTGGCTCAGTAGGTCGAAGGACTGTTTGGAGGCCCGCGCCAAGCTTTGCGCTTCTTCCAATTCGCGCTGCCTTTGCATCAATTGCTCTTCCGAAATTTGAGTCAATGCCGCCCATTCTCTGCGTTTGTTGTCCAACAGTTGAGTTTCTTGCTGATAGATTTGGGGAAATTTGGCAGAAATATCCACGGGTATTTCGAAGGGTTTGCCGTCAAGTTGAGCCTGTAGTCGCGCTTGGCGAAGGGTCAGCGATGCCTCTACCGCTTCTTTTTCATTCAAGCTGGAGTTAAATCGTGTGGTGTCAATTTGAATCAGGGTTTGGCCTGCTGTTACCAAGTCGCCCTCGGCCACAAGCACTTGAGTAATAATGCCGCCGTCTACCGCTTGAACCACTTGCAGTTTTTGGGAGGGAATGACCCTGGCGGTGCCGTGCGAGGCCTGTGGCACGGTCGCAAAACTGGCCCAAACAAGCAGGGCTAAAAGCGTACCTACGCAAACACGGGTAAGCAGCAGTGCACTGGATTTTTGAGCGAGAAATTCGCGTTGCTGTACAACATCCAGTTGCTCCAACGCGTCAGTTTTCGCGGGCAAGGGTTGTTTACTTGCCGCTGACTTGACTTGGGTTTTCAGCCGTTCAATCGCTTTTTTGGAAGAGCCCGACCAGTTCATGCCTGCTGCTCCATTGCTTTTGCTGCGGTAAGCACGGTTGCCTTGTCGCCTTGGCTGATGATTTGGCATGAGTTCATCAGGACAAGCTTTTTGCAGGCTGAAAGCAGGTTTAAGCGGTGGGTTGTGAATAACACGGTCACTTCGGGGCCTAGTTGATTGAGGTATTGAATAAGTTTGGTTTCAGAATGTGCATCAAGGCAGACTGTGGGCTCATCCAGCAACAGCAGCTGAGGGTTGCCGACCAGTGCGCGACACAGCGCGATCAATTGCTTTTGGCCTGAGGACAGGTTGCTGCCTTGGCTTTTGATGGGGTGTTGTAAACCTTCGGATAGGCTGTTCAGCCAGGGTTTCATGCCCAAGGCGTCCATGATGTCGAGGCAATCTTGTGGATTGACCCACGGCCTGTGCAGGGTAATGTTTTCAAGTAAATTACCGCGAATTAGCCTTGGAGGTTGCTCGGCAAAGCCCACCCAGCGGCCCATTTCCACCTCGGAATACAAGTCGTGCCGCAGGTGGTTGATGGTGTACTCACCTTGTTGAATTTTGACTTGACCAGCCAGCAAATTCAGCAAGGTTGTTTTTCCTGAGCCAGTGGGGCCAATAATGCCAATGCGCGAGCCTGCCTCCAGCTCTAGGTTAACGTCAGACAACATGCGTTGTAATGCCGATTTTTCTCGTGAGCCGGGTTTCAACACGGAAATCTGTTTGAGTTGCAGGTGCTCGATGTAAGGCAACCTTTGCAGGGTCTGCTGTTCTGGCGGGGCTTGGCGCATCAGTTTGTCCAAGTCTTCAAACCCAGCCTGAGCAGCGTGGGTTTGTATGAGTTGGCCCTGCATTTTTTGTAAAGGCGCAAAGCAACGCATGGTCAACATGGTGGCGGCAATTAGCCCACCAATCGAAATGGTGTTGGCAATAACAAGGTAGGTGCCCAGCAACATGGTCGATATCCACGCCACTTGGTGCAGGCTTTGCATCAGTTGGGTTGATGCAAAACTGCATTCACGAATTTCGTTACCGCTAATGCGTTGACGCATTTGAGTGCGGTTGAGCCGACTTGCAAACATGTCTTGTACGCCATGAGATTGAATGGTGGGTAGTTGTTGCAGGGAGTCAATCCAGTCGCCTTGGGCGTTGCGATAGTCTTCCAGTTGACGATTACCCAGCTTGGCCAGCCGTTGGTGCGTACGTAACACCTCAATCGCATGAATAAACACAACTGTGACTGCGATCAACAGGAAATAGGGATGAATAAGGCCAATGACCAATAAGAAAAGTGCGAGAAAGGGTAGGTCAATCAGGCTTAATAAAAACATGCCGGTGATCACCTCGCGCAGGCTTTCAAATGAGCGAAGGTGCTGCAACAAGGTGCTGGGTGTGGTGGCGCTTTGACGCGTACCAAGCAGTACATTGGACAGTTTTTGGGTGCAGATGGAGTCCGTGACCGTGGCAGAATGTTCCATCAGCTTGTGGCGACTGCGCTTAAGCAGGTGTTCAAACACAAGGCAAATGCCTATACCAAAGGCCAGTGTCCACAGCGAGGCCCACGCCTGATTGGGAATAATACGGTCATAAACTTGCACAGTGAACAGTGTGGGGGCCAGTGCCAAAATGTTGATCAGAATGGAGGCGCCAACAATAGGCCCAATGTGTTTGTGACCCGCCCTTAATGCCTCAGTCAACCAAGTGGATTGACGCAGTTGTTTCCAGAATTGCAAGATGGATTGATGTGCTGCGGGAGCGTCACTGGACCGGGGTTGTGGGTCTTGAATGACAAAAGCCGCTGTAAGGGCTGGGGCTTCTGCGCCCGAAGGGTGGGTCAATTGATTTTGAATGTCGCCGGCCAAATACAATTCATCCCGTTGATCAAAGCACAAAGCTGAGGTGGGTAGTTTGCTGATTTCGCCAGTCGTAGGAGCGTCAATCACCAAAAAAGGAATATTCAGCTTTTTCAAATAGGCTTGAATGGAGGCCTGAGTTGAGTTGTCCGCTTTGCAAATCAGCCATTCAGCCTGCAGGAAAGGTAGACCTTTGGATTGAAGCGCCTTGCTAAAAAGTGTAGGGTGCGAGGCACCTTGTTGTGGCGTAACCCGATGGGCGTGGTCTTGCAGCATGCTTTAGGAACTCGATTTGACGCGAGACACAATGGTAGTGATAAGTCATGCTGCTGAAAATCACTCAGTCGGTTCACCCACATAGTGGGTGTAACTATATGTGGTTAACTCGGTGTGGCTTATTGATGTGACTTGCTGGTGGGAATTACAGCAAGCCCTCAAATGGCAAAACATCCACATAACCACCCGCAGGCACTGTGCCTTGGTCATGGCTTAAAACCATAAGTCCATCGCTTTCAGACATGCTGCGCAAGATGCCCGAGCCTTGCGCACCGGTCAGGCTGGCTGTCCATTCTTGGTCTTTATAAATGAGCCGCACTCTTTGATATTCTGTGCGACCTGGCTTTTTGCGGGCCTCTTGCTCAAGCTTGGCCTTGATTGTGGGTAGGGGTTTGGTTTCTGCACCCACCATAAAATGCAGTGCATCCCGCACAAAAGCATAGAAGGTGACCATCACAGCCACGGGGTTGCCCGGCAAGCCGAACAACACGGCTGAACCCTGGCCTTGCGGTTTATTAATGGTGCCAAAAGCCATGGGGCGGCCCGGGCGCATGGCAATTTTCCAGAATTCAACTTGCCCCAATTTGGCCATGACTTGTTTGGTGAAGTCAGCCTCACCGACCGAAACGCCACCCGATGTGATGATGACATCGGCTTGATTTGCTGCCTCTAGCATGGCCGCTTCCAACGATTGGGGTGAGTCTTTCACCACACCCATGTCAATGACGTCCACAAAGCGTAAGCGTCTGAGCATGCCGTAAAGGGTGTAGCGATTGCTGTCGTACACACATCCTTCATCCAAAGCTTGCCCAAGGGACCGCAGTTCATCACCGGTGGAGAAAAATGCGACCCTTAATTTGCGTTTGATTTGGACTTCCGCAACGCCCAGTGAGGCCATAAGCCCCAAGTCTGCGGGGCGTAGCACTTTGCCCCCTCTCAATGCGGCTTGGCCTTGGGCAAGGTCTTCACCTTTCTGACGCACATTTTCCCCCGGCTTCACTTTTGAGGGGTCAAAGGTGATGGTGCTTTTTCCAGCTTGGTCTTGTAGCGTGGTGTTTTCTTGTACAACTACAGTGTCGCAGTCTGGGGGAACTACCGCGCCGGTCATGATTCTGACGCAGCATCCGGCCGGAATGGCAAGGTCAAGCGGCTTGCCTGCATAGGCGGTTGATATCACTTGCAAACTTAAAGAAGTGCTGGTGGTGTTTAGGTCTGCGCTGCGAACTGCATACCCATCCATGGCGGAGTTGATGTGGGCGGGCACATCAATGGGGGACAAAATATCTTGTGCAAGCACTTGGTCAAGCGCTTCCCGAATGGCCACTGTGCGGGTGCCTGTCAGCGGTGGAAGCTTCTTTTGAATGTTGTTTCGGGCTTCACTGACGGATTGAAATTTATCTTGCATCATCTTGTTTTATTTGGAGGATTCCAGTGATTTAAGCTCTTCGACTGTGTTGACATTGTGGAAGGCTTTTTCATCATCAAAGTAAACTTTTGCATGCGGAATCTGGGCATACCATGCGTCAATTTTGCGTTTACCTTGTTTCATAAATTCTTCCAGCGAGGTTAACGCTTCGATGCGAATTAAACAGAAAACTGGTTGATCGCCACTAGGCGTTTGCACCACTGTTAGCATTAAATCTGGATTGTCTTCAAAAGGTTGGCTTAGTTTTTCAACCAAATTCTCAGGAAACAGCGGTACATCACAAGGCACTGTGGCCACAAAGGGTAAGGCGCTGGTGGACAAAGCTGCATGCATACCGGCCAGTGGGCCTGCGTAGTCAGGAATTTGGTCGCAAATGACGGGTATGCCAAAGCCCTCATACACACCAATATTGCGGTTGGCGTTAAGCAAAACCTCGCCCACTTGGGGTTGAATTCGAAGCAGGGCATGCAGTGCCAGCGGGGCATGCCTAAATTGCTGTAAGCCTTTGTCCACGCCGCCCATGCGGCTGCCTAGGCCGCCTGCCAAAATGACGGCGGTGATGTGGTCGCTGGTGATTCGACGGGTACTTTGGTGATTTGTATTTGGGTTGTTGCTCATGCTAGTTGCGTTGTGTGTGCTGTTGGAGTGCTGGGTTGTTGATGAAAGCGCTCGAAACCGGTGTATAGCAAATAATGTTTGCCTTGGCAGCGGCCCAGCATGGTCATATTGAGTTTTTGGGCAATTTCGTATCCCATTTGGGTCAGGCCCGAGCGAGAAACCAATGTGGGTATGCCCATCAATGCGCATTTGATAACCATTTCCGAGGTAAGTCGCCCGGTGGTATAGAAAATTTTATCTGCGCCTTCAAGGCCTTGCAGCCACATTTGGCCGGCAATGGTGTCTACGGCATTGTGGCGGCCCACATCTTCCACAAACAGCAGAATGTCTCCGCGATTGTCGCCACTGTTGGAGCACAATGCGCAACCGTGTACAGCACCTGCTTGTTTGTAGATTGATTCGTATTTCCTTACTTTGTCCATCAGGGCATAAAGCACTTCGTCGGACAAGGGGTAGGCATGGCTTAGTGTGGTGGCATCGATTTGGGTCATCAAATCGCCAAACACGGTGCCTTGCCCGCAACCTGATGTGGTGGTTTTTTTGTCAAAAATGGAAGATTTATCTGTTTTTTCCCAAATAGATACACCGGTTTCTTTGAGTAGTTTCGATGTTACGGCAACTGATTCTGTTTCCCAATCCACATGGATGGCTGCAATTTCATCGGGGCTGTTCACCAGTTTTTGATTTCTCAGCCAACCCAGCGCAAGTGCTTCAGGCTGTGCGCCCAAGGTCATTAGAGTGAGGATTTCCCGCTTGTCAAAATACAAGGTGAGTGGGTGCTCTCCAGAAATTTGAACATCAATGCTTTCGCCTTTTTCATTGATCGCTTGAATCTCGACTGTGCTGGCTATGGTGGCTTTGGTAAGAGAGATTTGGCTGAGCGAGTTTTCTGTCACCGCTTAACCTCCTATGTAGGACATTTCGATTCGATCCCCGGCTTGGCTGGTGTTGGCACTGCGTATCTCGCTGTACCTGTCTGTGCGGCCTGCCCACAAATTTCGGACGGCATTTTCTAGCAGCAAATCGGTTTGATCCTGATGCTCTTGCCTGCGAATTAGGGCCCGAATGTCGTGGCCACGGTTGGCAAACAGGCAGGTGTATAGCTTGCCTTCAGTGGATAGGCGTATGCGGCTGCAATCCTTGCAAAAAGCCTGAGTCACTGATGAAATCACGCCCACTTCACCTTGGCCGCTTGTGTAACGCCAGCGCTCTGCCACTTCGCCAGTGTAATTGGGGTCGATGCATTCCAGCGGTTCCAGTTCGGCCGAAATGCGTTGTAACACCTCTGAAGAGGATACAACTTCATCCATTTTCCAGCCGTTACTGGCACCCACATCCATGTATTCGATGAATCTTAAAATATGAGGTGTTTTCTTAAAGTAGCTGGCCATGGGTATGATTTCATGGTCATTCATCCCCTTTTTGACCACCATGTTGACCTTGATCGGCCCCAGTTTGGCCTCGGCGGCTGCTTCAATACCATCCAAAACCTCGGCCACGCTGAAGTCCACATCATTCATTTGTCGAAACACACCTTCACTCAATGCGTCCAGGCTGACGGTGACACGGTCAAGGCCTGCATTCTTCAAAACTTGCGCTTTTTTACGTAGAAGGGTGCCGTTGGTGGTTAAAGTCAGTTCTACCTTCTTTCCGTCAAGTGTTTGAAGTTTTGAGAGTTTATCAATCAGAGTCTCAAGATTTTTACGTAGCAGGGGCTCCCCGCCGGTGAGGCGAATTTTTTCGACACCCAGTTTGACGAATACCGTCGCAATTTTCTCGATCTCTTCGAAACTGAGAAGTTCTGAATGCGGTAGGAATTGGTAATCCTTGTTGAAAACCGATTTGGGCATGCAGTAGACGCAGCGAAAGTTGCACCGGTCTGTGACTGAAATCCGCAAATCGTGGATCTTGCGCTGCAAGGTGTCCCTGACGGGTACTGCATTGGATGCTACTGGCGCAAAATTCAAGGGAATGTTGCGCGTACTCTCAGAGACCAATTGAATTACTCGGTCTGTCATGTCTATGAATCCCTCGCCCTTAGGGGCAAACTCCAATTGCTTAAATGGAGTGTTTTTTCTCTAATAGCTGTAATTTACCTCCAAATCGGTAGGTTCTATATTGGTGGTAACCATTGAGGTGAATTTTGGACGCAAGCGTTTTAAGTTTGGGAAGTTTGAATTTGGTGGTGACGCTTAAGCAAGAAAAGCTGAGTTCACCGTGGCAGGCCTACAAATGGGTGGTGGATGAGGTGCTGCCGTGGAATGGTGAGTCCGCCATGACAGGTGACCTTGCCAAGGCACATGCCAAGCGGTTGACGGTGCATGTGTTTCAAGACGCGATGCAAGGGTATTTCCTGAATTTGGATGCGCCCGAGCCGAAAATCTTTGTGTGCGTGCGGGCCAAAGACTCTTGGGAGGAGGTGCCCGAGATTTTCTCTGCCACTCTCAGTTATGAAGAAGCTGCCAGTTGGATGGACAGCAGCGAGGACGTGCAGTCTGTGCCGATGCCCCTGCCAATTGCACATTGGTTGGCGGAATTGGTGAGTGAAAAGTTTCAGCTGGAGCCCAAAAAGAGGAGGCGTCCTCAGTCGTTTATCAAACCCGAATTGCGGGGTGGAACAACATGAGTGATGGTTTTTTAGGGCGCTGGGCCCGACGTAAGTTGGAGGTTAAGCGGGAGGAATTGGCTCGTCTGGAGCAAACAGTACCGCAAGCCCAAGCACTCAATCCAACCCTACCTGGTACAACTCTAGCGTCCGACAAGTCACCAAAAAGTGTGGAAGTTGCCTTGCCCTCCGAGCCTCATTTGGGCGTTGTGCAGGGCGATGCAAATCCACAGGTGGTTCAGCAGGGTGCCGAGCCTCTTGTTTTGCCAACGGAAGCAGACCTTGATGCCGTCACTCAAGGGGGAGAGATTCGGGGTTTTATGAATCCGCAGGTGTCTGGTGATTTACGCAACAAGGCTTTCAAAGCTTTGTTCTCTCAGCCCCAGTTCAACCAAATGGATTTTATGGACGTGTATGTTGACGATTACAGCGTCAGCAAACCCCTGACCGCAGCCATGATTGACATGATGGCGCTGGGTAAGCAGTTGCTCAGCAGGCCCGATTTGGAGCCTAAGCCTGACGCAGTTGCTGAAATAGCGCCTGAGGCAACCACCCATCCAACCAATGAGACAGCTTGTGGCTCAAGCCATGAAGCATCTGAAACTGAGTCACTCAGCGAGTCACTTAGCGAGTCACTCAGCGAACCGACAGATGGGCTTACCTCCCCATTCATTGCACCCACAGAGCTGTTGCCCGAACAAGCCGCAGCCACGCTGAAGAACGAAAATGAATGACTGGAACCAGTGGGACTTTTTGTCCACTGTTACCCCAGACTGACCAAGACAATTTGGCTCGGTTTCAATCGATCGTTTGGTTAGGTCTAGCTAGTTGTTTGAATTTATTAATAAATTTGAAATGGCATAGGCTGGTCTAAAAGTTGCATACGTAACCTCAACAGATGTAGGACCTTTTGTACCCATGACTCAAACAAAAATATTAGTGTGTGGATGTGAGCCCAGCGCGCCCAGCATGAATGGCGAAATCGAGCGCTTGAAGGCTGAGGGGCTTAGCTTCGTGCCCATCCAACGCGCGTGCCGAGACAATGTGGTTGAGACGGCAAAGCTTGCCGAATCTGGCCCATGCCTGATGGGCTGTACGCAGGAGTCCTCTATATTTCAAAACGTGTCCAATTTGGCCCAAGATTTCCAGACCATTAATCTGAGAGGAATTCTGCGGGGACAATCACCAAACAACAGCAAAACACAGATGGCGGCCGCCTTGGCAGCCAAAGCGGCTTACTCGCAAGCGTACAAGGCAGATCCAGTGCCTGCGGTGCTTTTCCGGTCACACGGACATTTGGCTGTTGTGTCTGATGATGATTTTGGTTTTGAATTGGCATCCACCGCAAGCTCGGGTTTGGATGTTGAGTTTTTGGTGAAAAACGCCAACCCACTGACGCTGACTGGCGGACGGTCTATGCAGGTTGCAGCAGTGGAAGTCACCCAAGTACAAGGTTATTTGGGCGATTTCACGCTGAAAGTCAAGAAGTCAAACCCAGTCGACACCGAGCTTTGCACGCGTTGCGGTGCTTGCGTTGACGCTTGCCCCACGCAGTCTATTTCCCACGATTCTTTTACGATTAACCTCGATAGCTGCGACAAATCTGGTGCATGTATTAAGGCATGCGGAAGCTTTCAAGCAATCTCTTTTGCGGACATGGACCAGGTTGCAGAGCGCACCTGTGAATTGTTGATCGATTGCACCGAGAAAGGCCTGTTTTCTGATCGTCAAGCGCCTTTGGGCTACTGGCATGTGGGTAGAAGCCACGCCCTGTTGGCTCAAGCCATGCTGGAAGCGGTGCAAATGGTGGGGGAGTTTGAAAAGCCCAAGTTTTTCAATTACACCGAAAGTTTGTGCGCACACAGCCGCTCTGAAAAACTGGGCTGCAACAATTGCATCGACACCTGCAGCACCAAGGCGATTTCGTCAGCAGGCAAGGGTATTAAAGTGAACCCACAATTGTGCCTGGGTTGCGGCACTTGCACCGCAGTCTGCCCAACCGGCGCAATTCAATATGCTTACAGCCCCGTGGTATCGATTGGTACAGCCCTGAAGGTGGCCTTGAAAGTGTTCAAGGACAACGGTGGGCAACGCGCCGAAGTGGTATTGCATCAAAAGGACATGCCCTCCAATTGGATGGAACAGGCCAAGCGACTTGCTTTCCAGACCAATTCAAACTCAACAACCACGTTTTTACCTGTTGAGTTGCACCATGGCGCCAGCATGGGACCCGATTTGTGGCTCAGCGCTGTGGCTTATGGTGCAGAGCGGGTTAGCGTCGTTTTAACCCCAGAAGAGCACAAGCATTATTTCTCCGCCTTGAGTGGGCAAGCCGCTTGGGTGAATGATGTGTTGAAGGCGCTGGGTATGGGCCCAAGAATTCGGATCCTTTCTTCAGGCTCAGCTCACGAGCTTTTTGAAAGCGAGGCTTCCAGCTCAGCAACTGCGCCCGTGTCTATCCCGCAGGCCAGCTTTGCGATGGCAGACAACAAACGCTCGCGTTTGGAGTTTGCGTTTGAGCATTTGCTGCAGCATGCGTTGAATCAGCCCGAGAAGGCCATCCCACTGCCAAAAGGCGCTCCGTTCGGGGCTGTGTTGGTTAACAAGGACAAATGCACGCTGTGTTTGTCATGCACGGGCGCATGCCCATCGTCTGCATTGATTGACAACCCATTGGAGCCGCAGCTTCGATTTATCGAACGCAATTGCGTGCAATGCGGCCTATGTCAGTCCACATGCCCCGAGAACGCGATTGAGCTTGTGCCCCAGCTCAACCTATTGGCCACTGCGAAGGGCAAGCAGGTTTTGAATGAATCGCAGCCGTTCCACTGCATCAAATGCGCAAAAGCGTTTGGAACCAAGCACATGATTGAAAGCATGCTAAGCCGTTTGGCTGGCCACAGCATGTTTCAAGACAATGCCAATCGATTGAAAATGTGTGCCGATTGCCGAGTGACCGACATGTACAGCCGCAAGGATGAAATGACCATTTTCGAGGTGAAGCCATGAACTCGGCCATGAACCCAGCCATTCAAAAGCAGGACGAATTGATTGCAGGTGAAGATTGGGCGCGCGCTGATTTTTACGCGCTATTGGCCCAGTTTTATTCCGGGAAAGTCACTGATGAATTTTTGGCCCGATTCCGCACCATGGAATGGGATCAGCTTGACCGGACAAGCCCCTTGGGCTTTGAGTTTGGTGAATTGGTTCGCGTGGTTGAGCAAACCGATGCGAAACGAATTAATCAAGAATTTGTTGATGCGTTCATTGGTGTCGGAAAGCCCGATGTGATGTTGTTCGGTTCCTACTACATTGCTGGTTTTTTGCATGAGAAGCCTTTGGTGGAATTGCGTGATGACCTGGATAAACTGGGTTTGACCCGTGATGATGGAATGGTGGAAACCGAGGACCACATTGGTTTTTTGATGGAAGTGATGCGTTACCTCATTCTTGAGGACAGCCCACCCATCCCAATTGCAGACCAACAGGCTTTTTTCCAGAAGCACATTGCGCCTTGGTACGCCAAGATGACCGATGCAATTGAGCAATCTGGAAATACTGATTTTTTTAAAACGGTTGGGCGACTAACCCATGTTTTTCTTGATATTGAAACCCAGTCTTTCGACTTTGAAAGTGCTGTTTGAAGGAGATGTGTGATGACTAATAGCGCAAATAAAGATGCAAAGAAACCCGCTGAAACCAAATTGGCCCGCCGCCAATTTTTGGTGGGAGCAGGCGCAGGAGTGGCCGCAGCCGGTGCTGCATTGGTTATGACCAACAAGGCTGAGCAGCTTGAATCTGCTGCGCCAGTGGACGGTCCATCGACTTCAAAAGGGTACAAGCTCACCGAGCATGTGAAAACTTATTACAGAACCTTGTTGGTGTAATTCAGGGAGGCAGCGATGTTAAAGAAAAGAGAAGAAAGCGTGAAAGAACTTGGTGTTCCACGCCACAACCAGAGCCTCTTGAACAAGATTGGTTCTCGCCTAGGTGCCACCATGGACCGACGCGCATTCCTGAAACGCTCAGGGATTGGCGTGGGCGCGGGTGCCGTGGCCGGAAGCTTGCCTTTTGGTTACATCAAAAAGGCAGATGCAGCGGGCGATAAAAAATCCACCGCAGGCGGAAAAATTGAAGTCAAACGCACAGTATGTACGCACTGTTCAGTGGGTTGCGCCACAGACGCCGTGGTGCAAAATGGTGTTTGGGTTCGCCAAAACCCAGTGTTTGACAGCCCCATTAACCTGGGCGCACATTGCGCCAAAGGTGCTGCGCTGCGCGAACATGGCCACGGTGAATACCGCCTGAAATACCCCATGAAATTGGTGAACGGCAAGTACACCAAAATCACTTGGGACGAAGCATTGGATGCGATCACCAAGAAAATGACGGCCTTGCGTGAAGCAAGCGGTCCCGATTCCATTTTCTACATTGGCTCATCCAAACACAACAACGAGCAAGCCTATTTGCTACGCAAATGGGTCAGCCTGTGGGGCACCAACAACTGTGACCACCAAGCGCGTATTTGCCACTCCACCACGGTGGCGGGTGTGGCAAACACGTGGGGTTATGGCGCCATGACCAACTCTTACAACGACATGCAAAACACCAAGTGTGCGATGTACATCGGCTCAAATGCAGCTGAAGCGCACCCTGTGTCCATGTTGCACATGCTGCACGCCAAGGAAACTGGCGCGAAGATGATCGTGATTGACCCACGCTTCACCCGCACAGCAGCCCGTGCAGATGAGTATGTCCGCATTCGATCCGGCTCAGACATTCCGTTCTTGTTCGGCATGTTGTACCACATCTTCAAAAACGAGTGGGAAGACAAAAAGTACATCAATGACCGCGTGTACGGCATGGAGAAAATCAAGGAAGAAGTCCTTGCCAAATGGACTCCTGCTGCGGTTGAAGAAGCCTGTGGCGTAGATGAAGCCACCGTGTACAAAGTGGCCGAAATGATGGCCAAAAACAAGCCATCTACCGTGGTGTGGTGTATGGGTCAAACCCAGCACTCCATCGGTAACGCGATGGTTCGCGCATCTTGCATCTTGCAGTTGGCTTTGGGTAACGTGGGTGTGTCCGGTGGTGGCACCAATATTTTCCGCGGACACGACAACGTACAAGGCGCTACCGACGTAGGTCCAAACCCAGACTCATTGCCCGGTTACTACGGCATTGTTGAAGGTTCATGGAAGCACTGGTGCAGAGTGTGGGGCATCGACTTTGATTACATCAAAGGCCGCTACTCAGAAGGCATGATGACCAAGCCAGGCATGACAGTTTCCCGTTGGGTGGACGGCGTGCTTGAAAATCCAGAATTGGTGGGGCAAAAAGCAGGTAACCTCAAAGGCCTGTTCTTCTGGGGCCATGCGCCCAACTCGCAAACCCGCGGTTTGGACATGAAAAAGGCCTTGGACAAGCTGGACTTGCTGGTGGTGATCGACCCCTATCCATCCGCCACAGCCTCCATGGCAGCCATGCCCGGAGATCCAGCTGGCTTGAACCCCAATCGCGAAGTGTATTTGCTTCCTGCAGCCACACAGTTTGAAACCACAGGTTCATGCACAGCCTCTAACCGCTCCATTCAGTGGCGCGAGAAAGTCATCGAGCCGATGTTCGACAGCCGCAGCGACCACATGATCATGTATCAGTTGGCTGAAAAGCTGGGCTTTGCAGCAGAGCTGGTCAAGAACTTCAAAATGGTGGACGGCAAAGGCGGTAAAGAGCCAGAACCCGAATCCATTCTGCAAGAAATCAACAAAGGCACTTGGACCATTGGTTACTCCGGCCAAAGCCCTGAGCGTTTGAAGCTGCACATGAAAAACATGCATACCTTCAACGTCAAGAGCTTGAAAGCCGAAGGTGGCCCATGCGATGGCGAGTATTTTGGTTTGCCATGGCCGTGTTACGGCACGCCTGAGATGAAGCACCCAGGCTCGCCCAACCTGTACGACACCAGCGTCCATGTGATGCAAGGTGGCGGTAACTTCCGCGCCAACTTTGGTGTTGAGAAAGACGGCGTGTCCTTGTTGGCGGCTGATGGTTCCCATTCTGTGGGTTCTGAAATTACAACCGGCTACCCCGAGTTTACGGCTGACCTGCTCAAGAAGCTGGGCTGGTGGGACGACCTTACCGATGCAGAAAAAGCAGAGGCAGAAGGCAAAAACTGGAAGACCGATTTGTCCGGAGGCATTATCCGCGTGTGCATGGCGCATGGCTGCCACCCGTTTGGCAATGCCAAAGCCCGTGCCGTGGTGTGGAACTTCCCAGACCCAGTGCCTCAGCACCGCGAAGCCATTTACTCCACACGTCCGGACTTGGTTGCCAAGTACCCCACGCATGCGGACAAAGCGGACTTCTGGCGCCTGCCAACCCTTTACAAATCATTGCAGGAAAAGAATGCCGACATCGGCAAGAGCTTCCCGCTGATTATGACTTCTGGGCGACTGGTGGAATACGAAGGCGGCGGCGAAGAAACACGTTCCAACCCATGGCTGGCCGAACTTCAACAAAACATGTTTGTTGAAATCAACCCCAAGACTGCAAATGATCGTGGCATCCGCAACGGCGACAACGTCCGCGTGATGACCCCAACAGGTGCAAAAATTGTGGTGCAAGCCCAGGTTACACGTCGAGTGGATGAAGGCACGGTGTTTTTGCCGTTCCACTTCTCTGGACATTGGGAAGGCAAAGATTTGTTGCAGTACTACCCCGAGGGCGCACACCCAGTGGTCCGTGGTGAAGCGGTGAATACCGCAACCACTTATGGTTATGACAGCGTCACCATGATGCAAGAAACCAAGACCACAGTTTGCCAAATCGAGAAAGTAGCTTAACACACTGAATGCAAAGGAGAATTTAACATGGCACGTATGAAGTTTCTATGTGATGCCGAGCGCTGCATTGAGTGCAATGGCTGCGTCACCGCTTGTAAAAACGAACACGAAGTAGAGTGGGGTATCAACCGTCGTCGAGTGGTCACACTCAATGACGGAGAGCCCGGTGAAAAATCAATATCAGTGGCCTGTATGCACTGTTCAGACGCGCCTTGCATGGCCGTTTGCCCGGTCAACTGCTTCTACAAAACCGACGAAGGCGTCGTCTTGCACGACAAAGACCTTTGCATTGGCTGCGGTTACTGTTTCTACGCCTGTCCGTTCGGCGCTCCACAGTTCCCACAAGCTGGCGAGTTCGGCATGCGCGGCAAAATGGACAAGTGCACATTCTGTGCAGGTGGCCCAGAGGAAGACAATTCACAAGCTGAATTCGACAAGTACGGTCGCAACCGTTTGGCCGAAGGCAAGCTGCCACTGTGCGCAGAAATGTGCTCCACCAAGGCCCTGTTGGCCGGTGATGGCGATGTGATTTCCGATGTATTCCGCAACCGCGTCATGATCCGTGGCAAAGGCGCTGAACTACCAGGCTGGAACTCAGCCTACGGCAAAGTAGAGAAGGGGGCTTGATGATGCAAAAAACCAAACTTCTGGGTTTGGCTGCAGCACTGGCAGTCTCGATTGCGGGTACGGCCTGTTCCAAATTGGAAGCGGCCAATGAGGGCAAAGGCTATGCAGGCAAAGCCGATACACCCGCGTACTCCAGCAAGGGGGGCGAGTTTTCTGATGGTGGATGGACCGCAGGTGATAAAACCACTTGGACCGAAGCCATGAAAAACCGCGCCAAAGCCCAAAACGAGTATCTCCGCACCGCACCTGCCGAGAAATAAGGAGTAGCAAGATGAATATTGCTCACACTCGTGCCTTCAACGCGCTGGTGTTTTTGATGCTGTTGGTGTTTTCTTTGTTGACCATGTCAGGTGCCCATGCGGACCAGACAGAAGCCTCCAAAGAGCAACAAATGCGTCAACAAACCCAGCCCTTGAACAACGCCCCCGTGTGGCGTGGAGTGGCCTCTGGCCAAGAAAACTTCACCACCACCAAAGGGCGCGAAACTGGCGTTTTGATTCAAAAGAGTGGTCAGGAATGGCGCCTCATTCGCAATGAAATGATTGTGAAGTACGGCGGTTGGATTGTAGCCCTAACCTTTTTGGCCATTGTTGCTGTGTTTTTGATTAAAGGGCCTGTGAAGCTGCCTGAGGCACGCACCGGTAAGTTAATCGAGCGCTTTACTTCGGCAGAGCGCATGGCGCACTGGACCATGGCCTTTAGTTTTGTGGCCTTGGGCGTGACGGGTTTAATCCTTATTTTCGGCAAATATGTTTTGGCACCTGTGTTTGGCCTGACTTTGTTTTCTTGGCTGGCTGCATTTTCCAAAACAGTTCACAACTTTGTAGGCCCACTTTTTGCGGTCAGTATTATTGTGTTTTTCGTCATGTACGTCAAAGATAATATGCCCGAGAAAAGTGACATGCAGTGGTTGTTGAAAGGTGGAGGGCTGTTTGGCCACGCACCTGCCGGTCGCTTCAACATGGGCGAGAAAGTTTGGTTTTGGGGTGGGGTTACTTTTCTGGGTATCGCAGTGTCATTCACTGGTTTTATCTTGGATTTCCCCAACTTTGACCAAACCCGTTTGACCATGCAGCAAGCGCATATTGTTCACGCCAGTGCGGCCTTGGTGTTTATCACCATGTCACTGGGGCACATCTACATCGGTTCTATCGGTATGGAAGGTGCTTTGGAAGCCATGCGTGATGGCTATGTAGACGAAACTTGGGCCAAGGCCCACCATGAAGAATGGTTCAATGACATCAAGTCAGGAAAAGTGTCTGCAATCCGCTCCAAAGAAGGCGGGGCCACATTGGGGTCACAGGTGTATCAGCCTTGAGTTTCATTGCTTAAATTCAATGAAATGAAAGTAGGCCCAAGCTGTATTCCAAGTCAGCTTGGGCTTTTTTATTCTTGGTTTGTGTTTACTTCTTTCATCGCATCCAGCGCTTGGCGCAGGTCAGCTTTCAAGTCAGCCACATCTTCCAAGCCAATGGCTAGCCGCACCAAGCTGCCGTTTCCATCCAAAATCTGACTCAGCCTGTCCGCTGGCAAAATACCCGCCAAAGCCAAGCTTTCTGGGCCACCCCATGAATAAGCGATCTTGAAAATCTGCAGCGAATCCACAAAGCGGCAAGCGTGTATATCGCCATATTCAGATTTGAGCAAAATTGAAAACACACTTGCCGAGCCAGTGAAATGGGCCTTGAAGTGCACATGCCCCGGGCATTCTGCCAAAGCAGGGTGCAACACCTTACCCACCTCCGGCTGGGATTGAAGCCACTGGGCAATTTCCAATGCGGCATTGCCCTGGGCCTTGTAGCGCAGCGGCAGCGTCAGTAAACCCCGCAGCACCAATGCACAATCTTCAGGTGATACGCCCACACCGTAAGCTCGGTTGCGTTTTTCAACCTCAGCAAAAGCAAGGGTGTTGCTGGACAAAACCGCCCCCATCAACACATCCGCATGGCCGCATTGGTATTTGGTCAAAGCTTGAATGCTGAAGTCAAAGCTGGGCTGTGCTGCCCCATCAGTACCAAAAGGTTTATAAGTCAACCCGGCAGACCAGGTGTTGTCGATGGCAGTCAGCAAGTTTTTACTGCTTGCAATCTGCAGCAATCGGGTTAAATCAGGTACTTCATAAGTGATAGACCCCGGCGCCTCTGCCCATAACAATTGGGTTTCCGGGCGAATCAAGTTTTCCAGAGCGTCTAAATCCAAAGGGTCGTAGACGTCAAACGCGATGTTGAAGTCGGCCTTTAAACGCACCGCCAAAGCGTGTACTGGGTTGTACACATTGCCAGGGATCAACCAGTGGCTGCCAGTTTTTAAAACTGCCATCGCCACCAATACAATCGCATTCAAGCCAGAGGGGCAAAGCAAACAATGCTGGGCGCCTTCAATGTCTGCAAGGCGTTGCGCCAAGGTGTATTGGGTGGGGTTGCCGTGCAGGCCGTAGGTGTAGTCCAGCCCCAGTACATCCACTTTGGCGCGTTGGGCTGCGGTGTTAGGGAAAAATGTGCTTGAACCCCGGTACACCGGTGTGGCCAAGGCATCAAAGCCCTCAGCGCTAATTTGGGCGCCATGGACTGCTGCTGTTGCCGCACCAGCCGGGTGGGTTCTGTTTTGTTTACCCATCATTCGCCTATTTTCAAACCAAGGTCTTGATCAAAACCCGAGACTTTCTGCCCCAGTCATAAATACGTTTGCGCTCTACAGGCAACATTTCCACATCGCCCGGCACAAACCCTCGTTTGATGAAAAAGTGGGAGGTTTGCGTCGTCAATACAAAAATCTTCTTCAAACCCATTTTTCGGGCTTGCAATTCAGCTTTTTTCAGCAGTCGCTCACCATCGCCCGTGCCTTGCCAAGAGGGGTGGACCACCAAACAGGCCAATTCGCCCATTTCTTCCTTTTCGTAGGGGTAAAGCGCGGCGCAGCCCCACAAAATGCCGTCGTGCTCCAGCACAATAAAGTTGTCAATGTCGCGTTCTATGCGGTCACGGCCACGGCGCACCAAGGTGCCCGCCAATTCCAAGGGTTCAATCAGGGTTTTAATACCGCCGGCGTCATCAAAGTTGGCAATTCGCAAGCTTTCCAAGTTCACCTGCGACACCATCGTACCCACGCCATCGTGACTAAACAGCTCCAACATCACGCTGCCATCCAACCCCAGCGGCACAATGTGCGCCCGGTTTACCCCGCCTTGTACGGCCAGTACGCAGCATTCCAAGTAGTCCTTGGTCAGGTCATCCAAATGGTCTTCATTCAACAAAGCCCGCGCGCTGTCCAGCTCAAGCTCTTCCAACAGGTTGTCGTCTTTGTCAAAAATACCTTCAATCTGGCTTACAAAAATCAGCTTGTCTGCCTTAATTGCCCGTGCCGCGCTGGTTGCCACATCTTCAAGCGTCAAATTAAACGCCTCACCCGTGGGAGAAAAGCCCAACGTGGACAGCAACACAATTGAATTGTTGTCCAAACTTTGCGTGATGGCCTTGATGTCTACCTTCCGAACCAAGCCAGTATGCTGTAAATCCACCCCATCCATAATGCCAATTGGGCGGGCGGTAATGAAGTTTCCAGAAATTACCCGCATGGCAGAATGGGCCATCGGCGTGTTGGGCAAACCTTGTGAAAACGAGGCTTCAATGTCCAGTCGCAATTCCCCAGCCGCTTCTTTGGCACATTCAAGCGCCGCCAAGTCGGTCACCCGCCAGCCTTTGTGGAACACCGGCGCAATATTGCGCAAGGCCAATTGCTCTTCCACTTGTGGGCGTGAGCCGCATACCAGCACGATCCGCATACCCATGGCATGCAACAGCGACAAATCCTGCGCCAATGCGGCCAAATAGCCATGCACCGCCAACTCACCGTCAACCGCCACCACAAAAGTTTTGCCACGGAAAGCGTGAATATAAGGGGCTACAAGGCGTAGCCAATCCACAAACACTTGTTTGCTGTCGGGGCTGGCCTCAAAAGTGGAGGGCGAGGGTTGTTCAGCGGGTGGTTTGTCAGTCATGCCTGTGCGAATCGTCCAAAAGATTGATTATAATTTCCATCACCATCCAGTCCAGTGTTATCCATTGGTTTTAGAAGTTTTAGCCTTTTTTTCACACTTTCTGCGATCACTCTGTGTCATCTGTCAAACAAATAAGCCCGCCAACCATCACATACCCCGAAGCTTTACCCGTTTCGCAGCGCAGGCAAGAGATTCAAAAGCTAATCCAAAAGCATCAAGTCATCATTGTGTGTGGGGAAACTGGTTCTGGTAAAACCACCCAATTGCCCAAAATGTGCTTAGAACTGGGGCGCGGCCTTCAAGGCAAAGCCATTGTGCACACGCAGCCGCGTAGGCTTGCGGCAACCGCCACTGCACAGCGAATTGCGGTGGAGCTTAATTCGCAGGTGGGCGAGTGGGTGGGTTACAAAATCCGCTTTCAAGACAAATCAGATGCCAACACCGCAGTCAAACTGGTCACCGACGGTATTTTGTTGGCTGAAAGCCAGCGCGACCCACTGTTCAAGGCTTATGACACCATCATCATTGACGAGGCGCATGAGCGCAGCCTGAACATCGACTTCTTGCTGGGGTATTTAAAAGAAGTCCTGCCCCGCAGGCCCGACCTTAAATTGATTGTGACCTCCGCCACCATTGATGCGGAGCGGTTTTCCACACACTTTGAAGACGCCAAAGGCCAGCCAGCACCGGTTATAGAGGTGTCAGGCCGTTTGTACCCCGTGGAAGTGCGTTACAAAGACCCGATGGACTTTGACCCCAAACGCAAAAAAGCAGCACTTGCGGCTTTGGCGGGGAAAGAGGGCGGCGGTCCATCCAATAATCAATATGCGCCCAATCCAAACAGGCAGGGCAACCGCTTCAATACCAGCAGCGACGAAGTGGATGAAGACACATTCCAGCAAGCCGCCTTGAATGCCATTGACGAGTTGTGCCGAGAAGGCGATGGGGACATCTTGTTCTTCCTGCCCGGCGAGCGTGAAATCCGCGACATGGCGCATTTCCTGCGTAAGCAGGTGCCCCACGGCACCGACATATTGCCCCTGTACGCGCGGCTAAGCGCTGGTGACCAAGACCGAATTTTCCGCACCAGCGGGCAACGCCGCATTGTACTGTCCACCAACGTGGCCGAAACCTCCCTCACAGTGCCCGGCATTCGCTACGTCATCGATTCAGGCCAGGCCCGTGTGAAACGCTACAGCTACCGCAACAAAGTGGAAATGCTTCAGGTGGAGCGCATCAGCAAAGCGTCCGCCAATCAAAGGGCAGGGCGCTGCGGCCGGGTCGCCAGTGGCGTGTGTATTCGCCTGTATCCCGAGTCCGACTTCAAAGGTCGCCCGGATTACACCGACCCTGAGATTCTTCGCTCCTCCCTCGCGTCTGTTATTTTGCGCATGAAGTCCCTGCGCCTTACCGAAGTCGAGCAGTTCCCATTTTTACAAAGGCCCATGGGCCGAGCTATTGCAGACGGCTACCAGCTTCTATCTGAACTCAATGCGATTGACGACAACGGCCTGCTCACCCCCACCGGCAAATCTCTGGCCCAATTGCCAGTGGACCCCCGCATTGCCCGCATGTTGGTTGAAGCATCCAAACTGGCTTGCCTGCGCGAAGTGCTGATCATCGCCAGCGGCTTGTCCATTCAAGACCCGCGTGAACGGCCTCATGATGCGCAAGAGGCGGCAGACCAAGCTCAAAAGGAGTTTGAAGACACCGATTCCGACTTCATGTCTTTGGTCAAGCTGTGGAACTGGTTTCAAAAAACCAAAGAAGACAAAGTCAGCAACCGCGACCTGCAACAAAAACTCAGCCGAAAATTCCTTTCGCCCAACCGCATGCGCGAATGGTCTGAGGTTCATCTGCAACTGGCCTCCATGGCCAAGGAGCAAGGTTGGTATCAAAATGCTGAGCCCGCCAAGCCCGATCAAGTCCACTTGGCCTTATTGGCTGGTTTGTTAGGAAACATCGGCATCAAGCATGAAACTGAGCCTGTTTACTTGGGCGCACGCGGCATTAAGTTTTCAGTGCATCCGTCTTCATCCCTGTTCAAAAAGCCGGGCAAATGGCTGATGGGTGCAGAGCTGATTGAAACCACGCGCCTATACGCCCGCAGCGTTGCCCGTATTCAACCCGAGTGGTTGGAGCGCGTTGGCAGCCATTTGATCAAGAAAAACCATTCCGACCCGCACTGGGAGAAGAACACTGGGCAAGCTGTTGCCATGGAAACTGGCACCATTTACGGCCTGCCGATTTACAGCAAACGCCGTGTGTCGCTGGCCAATTTTGACCGTGCTGAAGCCCGTAAACTGATGATCATGGAAGGTTTGGTACCCGGCGAAGTCAAAACCACCCTTGATTTTTACGTGCACAACCGCAAACTAATCGAAGAGCTTGAAAAGCTGGAGCACAAAGCCCGTCGACAAGACATACTGGTTGATGAAAGCCTGATTGCCGCATTCTATGAAGAGCGCATTCCCAAGGACGCATTCAACCAAAAGTCGCTGGAAGGCTGGGCCAAAACCGCGCCCAAAGATGCACTGGAAAGTCTCAAGCTTAAAAAAGACGACCTTTTGAACAAGGAGGCGGGCGGCATCACCACCGACTTCTACCCCAAATCCCAAGAACTGGGTGGTTTGTCCTTCAAACTCAGCTACCACTTTGAGCCCGGTAGCCCACGGGATGGCGTCACCATGACCGTGCCTTTGATGTGGCTTAACCAAGTCAACCCGGTGCGTTGCGAATGGCTGGTGCCCGGCATGTTGAAAGAAAAGGCGCATCTACTGATTAAAAGCCTTCCGCAAAAATTGCGCCGGTATTTGGTGCCTGTGCCGCAGTTTGCAGAAGGCTTTGCAGCAGCCCACACACAGCCCATCCACTGGGAAAAGCCGCTTCTTGAAAGCCTAAAGAACTACATTACTTTGGAGTCCCCAGCGCGCCCAACTTTGGCAGATTTCCGCTTGGAAACATTGCCCGCCCACCACTTTATGAACTTCAAGCTGGTGGATGAACATGGCCGCCAGCTGGACATGCAGCGCAGTTTGCAAGCCTTGAAAGCCGAGTGGGGCAAACAGGCGCAGGAACAATTCCGCCAAAGCGCAGAAGTACAACGCGCCAAGCGTGACGTAGCCAGCGAAGAGGGCGACGACTCAGCGCAAACAATTGGTGCTGTAAAGCAGGCTCAAGGTGTGAGCCCTGTGTCGGCCCTTAACAAATCAAATGCCAACAATTCTGCCCCCAAGGCAGCCATGCGCGCCGTTGCTGATGGCGAGGCCAACATCACCAGCTGGTCTTTCGGTGAACTACCCGACCTGCTTGAAATTCAACGTGCAGGTCAGGTTTTTTATGGATACCCCGCCTTACGTGACAAAGGCGAATTCTGTGTAATTGAAGTGTTTGACGAAGAGGAAAAAGCACGCAAAATCCATCACGAAGGTGTACTCAGGCTGTTTAGCATTGCACTGAAAGACTCTTTAAAATTCCTCAGCAAAAATTTGTTGGAATTTCAAAAGGTTTGCATGCTCTACATGCCGCTTGGCAGTGCAGATCTTCTTCGGGATCAGTGGTTGAGCCTGGCAATCGCTCGCAGCGCATTTTCTGAAGGTCTGCCAAAAACCGAAGCCCAATTCAATGCCAAGGTGGTGGAAGCAAAATCGCGGCTAAACTTGATTGCCCAGGAAATAGGGCGGATGTTGCTCAACACTTTGACGGAGTACACTGCGCTCACCAAGAAGTTGCAAACCCTTAACAAAGCATTTCCCGAAGCGATTGAAGACATACAGCATCAAATGGCTTGGCTCATGCCCAAAGACTTTTTGCTCAAGCACCCTTGGGAGCAACTGGCGCACTTTCCGCGCTACATCAAAGCAGCCAGTGTGCGGCTTGATAAAGCCCGAAACGACCCCGCCCGTGACCGCCAAAACATGCAAGATGTCAAAGCCCTGCAAATGCAATGGGTGCGGGCCGTGTCACAACTGCGCGACCAAGAAGACCCCAGTTTGACTCAGTTTGCCTGGCAACTGCAAGAGCTCAGGGTATCCTTGTTCGCACAAGAACTTCGCACTCCCATGCCTGTCTCAGTCAAGCGACTGCAAAAAGCGTGGGAAACGATTCAAAAGCGATAAACACCACATACCCCATGACTGGAGGAGCTGTATGAACGACGCGTTTCAAGTCCTGCTTGCAGCATTGATCGACTCTTTTCGACCCAAAATGCTGATGCTTACACTCGTGTCTGTCGCAGCAGCACTGGTTTTCTGGATAGTCATTATTTGGCTTTCCGTCGACCCGATTATGAGCCTAGCCATCAGCACACTGGGTTGGATGGGTTTTGAAATGGGGGTGCCTTCCGGTGAAGAGTTTTTCATGCTCACTTGGATCAAAGCCATCCTTGTTCCACTTACCGTGTTTGGCCTTTTGTGGCCTATCGTTGCGGGTTCCGCAGTCTTGCTGGCAGGTTTGTATGTCACTCCCACAGTGGTGAAGTACCTGTCCGCCAAGGATTTTCCGCATCTTGCCCGCCAAGGCGAGTCCGGTATGGTCATGAGCGTTTGGGTCACCCTCAAAGCAGTGGTTGTTTTCTTGGTCGGCTGGATTGTTACCTTGCCATTGTGGCTGATTCCCGGCATGGCGTTCGTCTTGCCCCTCGTGCTTACCGCCTACCTGTTAATCGCAGTCATGCGTTTTGACGCGCTCAGCGAACATGCCACCAAAGCAGAGTTCAAACTCATCAAAAAGCAAGACTCCACACCCGCATGGTTAATTGGTATCTCTTGCGCTTTCCTCAGCTTTGTACCGCCGATTTTATTGATCATGCCCGTGCTGTCTGCATTGGCGTTTACTCGGTACTACATGCAAAGCTTGGACCAATTGCGCAAGGCCAGCAGCCCGCCTTCCAACGGTCCCGCTATTGAATTATCCGACGACACATTCAGTACAAAACTAATTAACTGACCCAACGTGTAGCTGCAACAAGGTAAAAGTCCATGACCGACCCCAACCAAATCCAAAACAACCAGCCCCCGACCACCATTCCCCGCATTGGTTTGATCATCGTCGGGGACGAAATTCTGTCAGGTCTGCGCCAAGACAAGCACCTCAGCGCCGTTATTGAGCGACTCACAGCCCGCGGACTGTCCTTGTCTTGGGTTCAGATTGTCGGCGACGACAGGCCCTATTTGGTTTCAGTATTGAAGCGCAGCTTTGCAAGCAATGATTTGGTTATTAGCTGTGGCGGCATCGGTGGTACCCCCGATGACCACACTCGGCAAGCTGCAGCTGAGGCTTTGGGCCGCCCCATCGTGCGCCACGCAGGCGCAGTTGCACTGATTCGTGAAAGGTGCGAAGAAAGCAAACAACCCTTGGATGAATACCGTTTGCGCATGGCCGATTTTCCGGAAGATGCCAGCCTAATCCCCAACCCCTACAACAAGATTGCAGGTTTTACCGTCAACAACCATCACTTCGTGCCCGGTTTTCCTGTCATGGCCTGGCCCATGATTGAATGGGTGTTGGATACGCATTACAAGCACATCCAGCACGCTGAAGTGGAATACAAAAAAGCACTTCAGTTGTTCCGCACGCCGGAAGCCACAATCACCCCAATTATGGAAATCATTGAAGCGGAGTTTCCAGGTGCTAGGCTTTACAGCCTGCCGCATGTGGGCGACGACAAATTGGCACGTCACATCGAGTTGGGCGTCAAAGTAAAGGGTGGGCCAGAATGCAAGCAAATCGCCGAAGACGCCTTTCAAAAGCTGATGGTGTTACTCAACCAGCTTCAGGCTGTGGATTCAAACCGAAGCTACAAGCTTATTGATACACCCTAATTGAGCCTGTTCAAAATAAAGAGTAAAAAAAATCGCCCGCCGCAACTGAATGGGGCGGGCGAAACATTTTGCAGGTTATGCAAAACATAACGTTCCAAAGAGGGAACGAGGAGACACCTTAAAAACCGTATCTAGCTCGAATGAAATGGGTTCGATATCGAACCTACATCACTCGAACTCAAAACTAATTTGTAATCAGGCTGCTTTGCGTGAGCGGCCAGCTGTAGCGGCTGAATCAGCAGCTTTCAGAGTAGCTTGTGTAGCTGCAGTTACATTGGCTTCGGCCATTTCAACTGCTTGCTTTGTTGCCTTGCTGACTGAGTCGTATGCGCTGTTGGCTGCAGTCATTGCAGACTTCATCATTGCAACGGCGCTTTCTGAACCCGCTGGGGCATTTTTAGTCGCAGTTTCAAACAGTTCAACGAAGCTTTTGTTGGCTTCAGCAATTTGCTCTTCAACCATTTTTGCTGTTTCGCTGGCCACGCCAGATTGCAGCTTGTACAAGTCTTTGCCATAAGCAACTGCTTTCTCGCCCAAAGGCTGAGAAATTGAAGTTGATACAGCCATGAATTCTTGAACGTCTTTCACTGAAGTCAGTGCTTTAACAGCTTCTGTGCTGTCTTCCATGTAGGACTTCATTGCATTTAGGTTCAACTCAACAATCTTTTCAATGTTGGAGAATGACTTCTGGCTCAAACCCAGGAATGTGTTCAATTGTGTGCGTTGTGCATTCAAAAACTGCTCGGGACTGTTCAACATGCTTTGCTCCGTGACGTAATATAGACTGTGTTTTGGGGGCTTGAGCTTGATATTGTTGATATACAAGTCTGCCCTTGCTTTGATTTAACGCAGCGTTTTGATGCGCTGCACAATTCACATATTACAACAATCATTTCCCTTGTCAATAAAAAAATGGTGCGTTGCAATATAGAAACTCCGTTCTGCTGAAAAACACACACTTTTACTGCCCTTCAAACCCCTTGCAGTTGCCTCATGCACGCTTTTTACACTGACGAATTTGTACTTCCGCTTCCCGAGGGGCACCGATTCCCCATGCAGAAGTACCGCATGCTTCGTGACAAAGTGTCGCAAAATTTGAATGGAATCAATCTATTAAAGCCCAACCCCGCCACTCGTGACCAATTGTTGTTGGCGCATTCCCCGGTTTATATTGATCAAGTCTTTCGTGGAAAGCTAAGCCCTGCGCAACAGAAGGAAATTGGGTTTCCTTGGTCAGTGGAAATGGTGGAGCGGTCTATTCGTTCTGTGGGAGCCACCGTAGACGGCGTTTTTAGTTTGATTGAGGTTGAATCTAAGCATCAATCACATCACAAACCACATCACAAAGCCGCCGTTAACTTGGCCGGGGGTACTCATCATGCAATGCAGCATACTGGCTCGGGGTTTTGCGTTTTTAACGACACCGTGGTGGCCGCAAGGGTTCTTCAGCAGTTAAAGCCTCAGGCCAAAGTGCTGGTTATTGATTTGGATGTGCATCAGGGCGACGGAACCGCCGCCATCACTCAAGGTGATCATTCCATATTCACCTTGTCTCTGCATGGGCACCACAATTATCCATTTGTTAAACAAAACAGTGACTTGGATGTCGCCCTACCTGACGGCACCGGGGATGAGGACTACCTTCTGCAACTCGAAAACGCGCTAAGCCGCACTGAACAATGCTTTCCCGCTGATTTTGTCTTTTACCTCGCAGGCATGGACGTTCATCAAAATGATCGATTGGGACGGCTTTGCCTGACTGATTCGGGCATTGAAGAACGAGACAACATGGTATTCTCTTGGCTTAGCAAAATGCACCTGCCCGTGGTGATGTCAATGGCCGGAGGTTACTTCAAAGACCTTGACCATCTCACCGATTTGCAGTGCGCTAGTATAGGGCGATTACTTCGATTTTCTGTCTCTTGACACATGTCGAGGTGGTTTGACAACTCCCCCAAAAGTATTGCTTGAGTTTTGTTGGACTTCGACTACAATACATTTCACGATCTGCTTTCAGAAAAGAACCAAAATGATTGTATTTAAAAGAAAAAATTGTGTTTCACTGATCCTCGCAGCGTCCATCACCCTTTTTATGTCACCTGCGGCCTTTTCGAATACCTCGGTCAGCAATAAATCGAACACCCAAAAGCAATCCAGCACCTCCGCAAAAAAAGTATCTAAAAGCTCAACCTCCAAAAAAGAAGTTACCTCCAAATCATCCGCCAAGGTCATTAAAACCTCGGTTCGATCCAAAGCCAGCGCCAAGCCAAAAGCCCGTTCCAAGGTTAAGCCTGTGGTGGCCCGTCAGTCCATTCGCAGCAACATGGTGACGGCACAGCCCACCATGGCGCACATGGCTGGTTTGCACAATGTGGCTGATCCACTCAATTTAAAAAGTTCTGCAGTGTTGGTGGCAGATGCGGATACCAAAGAACTGTTGTATTCCAAAAACCCGCATGCAGTGTTGCCCATTGCTTCCATCACCAAACTCATGACGGTGGTGGTTAGCCTAGAGGCCAACTTGGATTTGGAAGAGAAAGTTGAAATTACCCACGAGGATATGGATTCGATTAAGGGCACGGGCTCACGGCTTGCGCCCGGTTCAATTTTTACCCGTCGGGAATTGATGCACCTTGCTCTGATGGCCTCAGAAAACCGTGCAGCGTCAGCCTTGGGCCGCAGTTACCCAGGTGGTATGCAAGCTTGCGCCAAGGCCATGAATGAGAAGGCCAGAAAATTGGGCATGTACAGCTCCAATTTTGTAGAGACTACCGGGTTGTCTGCATCCAATCAGTCCAGCGCGACTGACTTGGCCATGTTGGTCATGCATGCCAACAAGTTTCCCTTGATTCGAGATTACTCCACCAGCCCCAGCTACCAAGTTGAATCACTGCGTGGTCGCGAGCTGATGTTTCGCAACACCAATGCTTTAATCAAACAAGACCATTGGGATATTCAGGTGCAGAAAACGGGTTTCATCAACGAAGCAGGGCGCTGTTTGGTGATGCAAGCCAAAGTTGGCACGCGTAATTTGGTGATTGTGTTGCTGGATTCTGTGAGTAAAGCGTCTCGATTCTCAGATGCTGAGCGCATTCGCAATTTTGTGATTCAGCAGTAATTTAGGCCACAAACCCCAGCAGGCCGCAAACCCTACAAGAGCTCAACCCGTGAGCCCTTTGTAGATTGAATTCTGAGCAGCACCGGGCCAGCCCAATGAGGCGCTGATCCGGTTTGCTGTTCGAATCAATTCAGTCAACCACTCTTCTTGAATACGGTCTGCAGGCGCTGAGATAGAAAGCCCCGCAATCAACTTTGACGAATCGTCATATATTCCTGCAGCCATGCAGCGCACCCCGGTTTCCAATTCTTCATTGTCCCTTGCGAACCCGGATTGACGCACCTCTTGAAGTTCTTTCTCCAGTGTGGGCAGCGTAGTCAAACTGGTTGGGGTTGTGCCGCGCAAGCCTGTTTTTTCAGCATAGGCTTTCAGGTTTTCGCTGTTGTCTTGCGCCAAAAACAATTTGCCAGTTGAGGTTAAATGCAAAGGTGCTCGTCCGCCAATGGCACGCACCACCTGCATTCCAGACCTCTCACTGTAAGTGCGTTCCACGTAAACAATTTCATCGCCCTGACGTACCGACAGGTTGACTGTTTGGCCAGTTAATCGATGCAATTTGCGCATCAAATCCAATGAAGCATCACGCACGTTCAATCGCGCTTTCACCAAATTTCCCAATTCCAATAGGCGCATGCCCAGCCGATACAAGCCGGGGTCGGTGCGGTCCACCAGTCGGCAGGCAACCAAGTCATTCAGAATGCGGTGGGCAGTGGAAGGGTGTAGGCGCGTTTCTTGAGCCAAGTCTTTTAGGGCCACAGGGTCAGGTCGATCTGCCAGGGCATCCAAGAGCTGCATCATGCGCTCAATCACTTGAATACTGGTCCGGCCTATTGCATCGTCGCTCATTTAAAACCTATTTTTGATTTCATTATTTGGTAAGTGTATACCATGATGTGAAACGAGTCACTTTTCATGGTTAGTCCTACTATCGCTTACCTTGGCTCTGCCTCTAAACTAAAACCCCTGAAAAGCCTTGCGGGAGCTCATTTTGCGTGTTGGATTGTTTGTGACTTGCCTGGTGGACGCGATGCGGCCTTCCATCGGGTTTTCCACTTTGGACTTGTTGGAGCAAGCGGGTTGCGAGGTGCATGTGCCCCAGGCGCAAACCTGTTGTGGGCAGCCAGCATGGAATTCTGGCGACCAAGCCACCACTCACCAATTGGCACTGAAATGGCTCAGGGAATTTGAAACTTTCGACTATGTGGTCATTCCGTCCGGGTCTTGCGCGGGAATGATTTCCTCGCACTACACGCAAGTGTTTTTGAACGACCCCGACCTTCGATCCAAAGCTGTACAGTTGGCCGAAAAAACCTACGAACTGACAGACTTTTTGGTCAATGTAATAGGCTTGGACACACTCAAAAGTAGGCTGGCCCCTCAGGTTCAGTCTGAAATTAAAAAGCTGACCTACCACGACTCCTGCAGCGGCCTGCGTGAATTGGGCATCAAAAAGCAGCCCCGGCAGCTCATTCATACGCTCACTCAAAGTGAAGTGATTGAAATGCACGAGAGCGAGCAGTGCTGTGGCTTTGGCGGTACTTTTTCGGTGAAATATGGAGAAGTGTCCTCTGCCATTTGCGATGACAAATGCAAACACATCACCGACACTGGCGCACAGGCAGTGGTGCTGGGCGACTTGGGTTGTATGTTGAACATCAAAGGTCGCATGTCGCGTTTGGGAAACAACACCCAAGTGATTCATATATCAGAACTATTGACCGGGCGTGGCGAGCCTGATCAAGTGGGGGTGTAAACCATGCAAGTACAAAGCATGTTTTTCGAGCAAAAGTCTTTGGAAAAGCTCAAAGACCAACGTCTGCAAGAAAACCTACGGCGCCTGTCCACCAAATTTGTGAATGCACGCGCCAATGTCATCACCGAGCTTCCTGATTACGAGGCTTGCAGAACCTGGGCTGTAGACTCCCGCAACACCACCCTTGAAAATTTGGACATCTGGCTGGAATTGTTTGAAGCCAAAGCCAAATCCATGGGCACCCAGGTGCTGTACGCCCGCACGCACGAGGAAGCTTGCGACTGGGTTGTCAAAATAGCCAAAAAGCATCAGGTTAAAAACATCACCAAATCCAAGTCCATGGTGACTGAGGAGTTGGGGCTGAACAAAGCCCTTGAGAAAGCAGGTTTGGCAGTGCGCGAGACTGACCTTGGCGAGTACATTCTGCAAATCAATGATGCAGAGCCACCTAGCCACATCATTGCCCCGGTTGTCCACAAGGACAAAGAACAGGTTGCCGAACTGTTCCACCAAATTCACGGCACGCCCCTAAAAACCGACATTGCTGAAATGACCCGTGAAGCCCGTGAGGTTTTACGCCCTCAGTTTTTGGCATCGGACATGGGCATCAGCGGTGGCAATTTTGTAATCGCTGAAACAGGTTCAGTTTGCCTGGTCACCAACGAGGGCAACGAAGGCATGTGCACTTTGCTGCCCAAGGTGCATGTGGCGGTTACAGGTATCGAAAAAGTGGTCCCCACCTTGGAGGATTTTGCCAACTTCATCCGTTTGCTGACCCGCTCCGCGACTGGGCAGAGTATTTCCAACTATGTATCCGTATTGACTGGGCCCAAGCGGGAAGGGGACTTGGACGGCCCAGAGCACATGTATGTGGTGCTGGTAGACAGTGGCCGTACTGGCCTGTTGGGCGGTGAGTTTCAAGACATGCTGCGATGTATACGTTGCGGTGCCTGTATGAATCATTGCCCTGTGTATCAAAAAATTGGCGGCCACGCCTACGGCTGGGTTTACCCCGGCCCCATGGGCTCCATTTTAACGCCCAGCTATGTGGGCTTAGACAAAGCCCCAGACTTGCCCCAAGCCTCCACCCTGTGTGGCCAATGCCATGTGGTGTGCCCAGTCAAAATTCCGTTACCCGATTTGTTGCGCAAATTAAGGCAACAACAATTTGAAAGGGGCATTCGCCCTTTGAAAGAAAAGCTGGCTTTGAAAGTCTGGGGCTTTGTGGCCTCAAAGCCGGGCTTGTATCGCTTTGCATCTCGAGTCGGCGTCTATGTGCTTCACCTCTGGGCGAAACGCAAGGGCGGCAAGATTAGCAGCCTTCCCGGTGCATCGGGTTGGAGTGGCAACCGGGATTTCCCTGCGCCAGAAGCTCAAACCTTTATGGCGCAATACCAATCGCGAAAGAAGCCTTAGCACGTCACTTGCCGGCAAACCAGTTTGAACCGATGGCTTTAGGCGTTGTTGATCACAACTCTTTCAACGCTTCCTGGCCAGCATTCCCGGTACTTTGCAATTGTGCTCAATGGTGGCGGCGCATTCCTCCACCAAATCTGGACCCCGGTAAATCAAGCCGGTGTAAATTTGCACCAGTTTTGCACCCGCGCGGATTTTTTCCACAGCATGTGCACCGCTGGTGATGCCACCCACACCAATAATCGGAATTGCGTCGCCCAATCTGGAATACAAGCGTTCAATCACCTGCAGAGACTTTTCCCTCACAGGCGCACCACTTAGGCCACCTTGCTCCGCACCCAACTTGTGTGATGCAACAGCAGTTTTGTCGATGGTGGTGTTGGTGGCAATCACCCCGTCGAAACCGTAATGGCTTAATCGGTCCGCAATCGCGTCAATTTCTTCTAAGGTTAGGTCGGGGGCAATCTTCAAAGCCATCGGTTTGTACAAGCCATGCAAATCAGACAACTTTTTTTGGCGATCCTTCAACTGGCTTAACAATTGGTCTAGGCTATCGCCCCCCTGCAAATCACGCAGATTTTTGGTGTTGGGCGAGGAAATGTTCACAGTGATGTAGGTGGCGTAGGGGTAAACAGCCTCCAGCGCTTGCAGATAATCATCGGCTGCATTTTCAACCGGTGTGACCGCGTTTTTGCCAATGTTAATGCCCAACACGCCCGAGAAAGAGCTTCGTTTAACGTTCTCGATCAAGTTGTCTAAACCATGATTATTGAAACCCAAACGGTTAATCAAAGCCTCGTGCTCGGGTAGGCGGAACAAACGTGGTTGCGGATTTCCCGGCTGAGGTTTGGGGGTAACAGTTCCCACCTCCAAAAAGCCGAAACCCAGAAGCCCCAGTTCGCTGATGTACGCGGCATCTTTGTCCAAACCTGCAGCCAAACCCACACGGTTGGGAAAGCGAATTCCCATCACTGAAACCGGGTCGCTCACCGTTTGAGGCACAAAGTGTTTGAGCAACTCCATGCGGTTCAATTTTTTTAGGGCTGAAAATGTCACATGGTGTGCCTTTTCAGGGTCCATGGAAAACAGCAGGGGGCGAACTAAGGAGAACGGTACGAGCATGGCGGCCAGCAATGTCTATCAAAACAGCTGGCATTGTAACGGCTTAGGCGTCCAAATCGCTTGTTGCAGGCTCTAAAAATTTATTTCTTGGTGGAATTGCTGGCCAGTTGATTCGAACCCGCGGGCAGATCCACCCACCGACCTTCACGCAAAATTTCGGCAGGTTGGAAATTGGCTTTGTAAGCCATTTTTTGGCTTTCCTCAATCCAATAGCCTAAATACAAATAGGGCAGTTTGAGGTCCAAACATTGCTCGATTTGCCACAACACGCCATAAACGCCCAAGCCCGCTTTGTGGTCGGGGTCAAAAAAGGTATAAACCGAGGAAAGCCCATCCGTCAAAATGTCGATAATCGACACCATCAGCAGCTTGCCTTCGTCGTCTCTAAATTCAACCAAGCGGGAATTGACCCGGCTTTGCAGCAAAAACTGCGAATACTGCTCGCGACTGTCCTCGTCCATTCCGCCGCCGTGGTGACGGGCCGCTTGATACTTCAAATACAGCGCATAGTGCTCGGTATTGAAGTGCAGGCGTTGCACGCCAGGCTTGAGGTTCATGCAGGCTTTGAGCGCTCGCCTTTGGCTGCGGTTGGGTAAAAAGTCTTCAGTTTTTAGTCGGTAAGGTTGGCATGAATTGCAGCCATCGCATTGCGGTTTGTAGGTGAATAAGCCACTGCGTCGAAAACCAAGCCTAACCAGCTCGCTGTACACATCGGCATTGATCAAATGGCTGGGAGTTGCCACTTGGGAGCGTGCAAGCCTGCTGCCCAAATAACTGCAAGGGTAGGGCGCTGTCGAATAAAATTGCAGCGCAGAAAAAGGTAATTCCTTAGGTCTTGTCATACGTCCAACTCAACACCTGTGTTCGCCAATCCAGTCCGGGCTTTAGCAACTCTTCGTTCATGATGATTTCAAACTCAGGGCGGCTGATGGTGCACGCTCCAAATGACATCAAATGGCGAGTCGCTTGCTGGCAATCAATTATGCGCACATTCTGGCTTTTTAGCCAAGCCACGAAGTAGCCAAAAGCCACTTTAGAGGCATCAGTTTGGGTCGAGAACATACTTTCACCAAAAACCATGCGGCCCATGGACACGCAGTAAAGCCCGCCTACCAGTTGGTTTTGATGCCAATGTTCAATTGAATGGGCCAACCCTTTGCGGTGTAGTTCCAAGTAGGCTTGAATAATGTCTTCGGTGATCCAAGTACCCGGTTGTCCATCCCTGGGCGCGGCGCATGCGCGCATCACCGCCTCAAAATTGGAGTCCATGCGTATTTCTCGCTCAGGGTCAAAGTCCACCCGGGTCATGACTTTGCGCAATGAGCGATGCAACTTAAATTGGTCGGTAAACAACACCGCACGCGGATTGGGCGACCACCACAACACAGGCTCACCCGGGTTGTACCACGGGAAAATGCCTCTGGGGTAGCTGTGCTGCAACCATTCCGCATCTACAGCGCCACTGGCCGCTAGCAGGCCATTGGGGTCTTGCAAAGCATGGTCTGTTCGCGGGAACTCGGTAGGCCGCTCAAGCCAGCTCAGCATTTGCTTGGGCATTTACTTTTGTATTGGCAGCGCATCAAACTTTAAATGAAGACTGTGGCCAATCCGTGTGGTCAAACACATCGCCGGTGTGCAGGGTGTACTGGCCAGCGGCACGGTCTTTAAAAAACAACTTCAAAGTTTTGGACACAGTTTTGAATGCCAGCTCGTCCCAGGGAATGTCTTCTTCCGCAAACATTTTTACATCCAGGCTTTCTACACCTGCACCAAAGTCTGGGGAGCTCATTTCAGCGCGATAGAACATGTGCACCTGTTGCGCCATCATCACGTCAAACACGGTGAACAGTGGGCCCAGCTCCACTTTGGCTTGAGCTTCTTCCCATGTTTCTCGCATGGCGCCTTGGTGGGTGGTCTCATTGAGCTCCATAAACCCAGCGGGCAAGGTCCAAAACCCATAGCGGGGTTCAATGGCCCTTTTACACAGCAGGACTTTACCCTTGTAGGTGGGAATGGTACCCACCACAATTTTGGGGTTTACGTAGTGAATGGCGCCACAATTGGGGCAAACAGCACGCTCCTTGTTGTCACCCTCGGGAATCTTTTTTTCTACTGGGGTACCGCATTCACTACAAAATTTCATGGGCTTTATTCTCGCTTGTTGATTTATTTGCTGCAGGTTTATTAGGTGCTTATTTGCTACTTATTGGGTGTTTAATGACTACTTTGAATTTTACTTCAATTTTTTTTAATCACACTTGCAGTTTAACCGAGATTTATGTATAGTTCGCTTCGCCCGAGTTGATGCCTCAACACAGGCGGGTCGTTAAAAGTCAGGTTTTGTAAGTTCTTCAAAAATATTGTTGACAAACTTAAAAAAACTGATGATAATAGCGGTCTTCGTAAGGGGGTATAGCTCAGCTGGGAGAGCGCTTGCATGGCATGCAAGAGGTCATCGGTTCGATCCCGTTTACCTCCACCACAGAGTTTGAGAAGTTAGTTCGGTTAGTTCCAAGGTTTTGACCCCATCGTCTAGAGGCCTAGGAC